>NZ_JAOZVR010000016.1 GCF_025869515.1 Ferrovibrio sp. | reverse complement strand
GGCCATACTGCCGCCATCGCCGCGCCGTGAGCAGGCTACCATCGGCGCCGTGGCTGGAGTGTCGCTGGCGGGCGCGCTGCTGATGCTGGCCTTTCCGTCCATCTTGGTGTTGCTAGGCGTGTCGCCGCGTCTGGCCGGGTTGATTATCGGCGCCAGCATTCATGATGTCGCTCAGGCAGTCGGTGCTGGCTACATGCTCGGAGTGGAATCCGGCGATGTCGCCACGATCACCAAGCTTATTCGCGTCGCATGGCTGGCTCCGTTGGTTCTGTTGGTCGGCATTGCCTCGCGTGGGGAAGGCGAACATCGAATCATCCGCCCGCCACTATTTTTGTTGTTTTTCCTGCTATTGCTCGGTCTCTCGGCACTAGGTCTGTTGCCGCCAGATCTGCGCCGTCCGTTCGACAATCTGTCGCGCTTCTGCCTGTTGGCGGCTATCGCCGCCATGGGCTTGCGGACCTCGCCGCTGGCCTTGCTGCGTTACGGCGGCCCGTCGCTGCTTCTGGTTGCAGCTCTATCGCTGCTGGCCATTGTCGTAGCGGCAGCCGGAACCGCACTAGTATTTCTAGTTGAACATTGACCTCTAAAGAAAGGAACGGTCATGATACCGCGTTCGATCACCAAGCTGCTCGTTGCCAATCGCGGCGCTGCGGCCACCCGAGTTATCCGCGCTGCCAAGGCGATGGGCTTGCAGACCGTGGCGGTATACTCTGAGGCCGATGCCGCTTTGTCCTATCTCGCTATGGCCGACCAGGCCGTGCCGATCGGCGGCTCGCCACCGCACCAGAGCTATCTCAATCAGGAGGCGTTGCTTGAAGTGATGCGGGATACCGGCGCTGATGCACTACACCCGGGCTATGGTTTCCTGTCTGAGAATGCCGATTTCGCTTCCAAGGTGGAAGCTGCGGGCGCAATTTTCATCGGCCCGTCGCCACGGCATATCGATGCCATGGGCCACAAAGCGCGTGCGCGCGATTTGATGGCAGCGCATGGTATGCCGGTAGGTCCGAGTAGTCCTGTACTGGGCACAACGGCAGCTGAAATCACTGCTGCTGCTGCTGCGATTGGCTATCCAGTGATGGTAAAGCCGGCCGGTGGCGGCGGTGGCATTGGCATGCTGGCAGCGACAGACGAGGCGGAATTGCTTGCGGCGGTCGAGCGGGCCCGTTCCATGGCCACGCGCAGCTTCGGGGTTGCCGATGTCTATCTGGAAAAACTTCTGTTGCGACCGCGCCATGTGGAATTCCAGATTCTAGCCGACCGTGCTGGTAACACTGCTCATGTCTTTGAGCGCGACTGCTCAGTGCAGCGTCGGCATCAGAAAGTGATCGAAGAGGCGCCGGCACCTGGCCTGGCGCAAGTGGTGACGCGCAGTATGGCCAATCAGGTGGCGAGGATCATGGCGGATATGGGCTATGACACCATCGGCACGGTGGAAACGCTTCACACTGAAGCATCTGGCTTCGGCTTCCTCGAAGTAAATACACGACTGCAGGTGGAGCATGCGGTGACTGAAGAAATCACTGGCCTCGACTTGGTGCGCTGCCAGATCCGCCTGGCTGCCGGCGAGCCATTGAGCGATGTTATCCCGGTGATGCCGGAACCGCGCGGCCATGCCATTCAGGCGCGGATTTATGCCGAGGACCCGGTACGGTTCCTGCCATCGCCGGGTCCGCTGACGGTTTTCCGCCTAGCCACGGGCACCGGCATTCGCATCGAGACAGGCTATGCAGAGGGCAATACGATCACGCCATATTATGATCCAATGATTGCCAAAGTGATCGCCCATGGCGCGGATCGCGAGCAAGCGATTGAGCGGCTCGACGCTGCACTGGCGGCGAGTCGGATTGAGGGTGTGAAGACAAATATTCCGCTGCTACGTGCGGTTCTGGCCTTTCCGGCGTTCCGGGCTGGCGCGGTGCATACTGGCTTGGTGGCCGAGGTGCTCGAGATGCAGAAGGCGGCCGCCTAGAGTACCAGCTTCTGGTAGCGCCTAAAGCATTCCCGCGCATTCCGGATGTTGGCCCGTTTCAGCTGTTCGGCATCGTCAGCGCGGCCCTCGTTCATGGCGGTGAGGACACCGCGATGTTCCTGTAGGCCTTCGAGCGCACGACCGGGCACAAGGATTAGTCGGCGCACCAGAAAGCCGGTGCGCTCAAACAACGAATCCAGCATCGAAGTCAGGATCGGGCTGTCGCAATGGATGATGATCTCGCGCCGGAATGTGCCGATCAGCTCGGCATAGGTTTCGAGGTCTCCACCGCGGATCATCTCCTCCGCCCGATCACCGAACTTTTCCAGCATGTTGTTCCATGAGCCCGGCTTCGTATTTGCGGTTGCGCGCCTAACGGCAGCACCCTCTAGCACTTCACGCACATCGTAGATTTCGAAAACCTGTTTCGGTTCTAGGCGCATCACTACAGCACCGCGATTGGGGATACGCTCGATCAGGCCGCGTTGTTCGAGTGTACTGAATATCTCGCGGATGCGAGCCCGCGAGACATTGAATTCCTCGGCAAGATCGTTCTCCCGCAGCTTGCTGCCAGGCGCTAGTTCCTGCGATGCGATGCGATCGCGCAATAGTTGTAGGACATCGGCGCTAGGTCCGGCTGGAGGTTTCATACTTTTAGGGGCTTTGGTCATGACGCCGCTGCATATTAATTCAATATCTAACTAGGTCGAATAATAATGGTAACACTTTTGTCGACAATGATGAATAGTCCGATCGGAAAGAATCTACCGATGGTTGAGTAGCGATGCATTGGTTAGTTTACGCACGGACATAATTGCTAGGTAGAAAAGTGCGGGCTAAAGTCGTTTCCAGCCCGCGCCGATCTTGATCCAGCCGAGATCCGCGACTTTCTGCCAAATATCTTTCTCAGTGATGTGTTGAATTAGGCGCCCATATTTCCGGTATCGCCTTGTCTGGCACAGGTGTCGGCGAGATTCATGGGCCAGAATCTGATCGGCAAGTCGCCGCGCGATATCAAGATTGCCGAGGTGGCTGCGGTGATGGAAAGTCAGTATCACAGCGCCCTGACCGACCGCAGGCCGCCCCCTGTTGTTTTGCCGAAACAACTTCTAAAAGAAGGCCTTGGAGCGTTTTCCCCGAGTCTTGCGGAGCCTGCGAGTCGTAAGTGACCTTGAAGACGGCACCCCAAACTGACATCGACGGCCAAGCCAGAGTTGGGTAAAATTAAGCTGGAGCCCGATTCCCATGACAACCTCGCTTGAAGCCTTCACGCTACGCCCTGTGGACCTGACCAGTCCGAACTGGAGTACGAGCACTCACAAGTCACGCTGCACTGTATTCGCACGTGATGAGCCGTCGGCTCGTCGAATTGCGAGCAACGAATTCTGTATTGCCGTCGCTCGTACAATGGGACGTCCGCTTCCTACCAGTCCATGGCTCGATGAGGATGAGGTCTTTTGCACCATCGCCAATATTCCAGGTGGGATTTCACCGGACATGGAAGGCATTGTCGTCGTCCCCGACTAAGGCAGTGTGAGCTTCTATCCCGCCAACCAATGCACTCATTCTCTTTGGCGGTGATCCCCACGGCAATTTCTGCCTGATCGTAAAGCGGCCCTTGAGGTACTTGGCAACTACGATTTGAACTGCCCCTAGGTCAGGAGATAAAGCCGATCCCAGATTGAGGCCTCCATGATGCTTAATGCAGAAGCTGCCATCACAATGGGTGAGCCAAGTTTAAATTAGTATCTCTTGAAGACCGCAGATCACGGTCTATAGGTAGGCCAAATTTGATCCGTGCGAATATCTAGATTGGCAATCAGCAGAACCCTCATCAGTAGATTTTCAGCTTAGCTCCTGGCTGGTAGAACTCCTGGCCCATCACAAGTAACTTCGATCATCTCAGTTGAGGTGCAGCGCATACCCCGCCGATCAGATAACCCAAGTGCTGCATTGCTGTAGTCCGTCTAAAGGGGCTGCGAATATGCTAGATAAATACATAATCGACATATACGAGACCATGATATTCACTTACGCCTCACGGCCGGTACCCGGCGTCAGGTCTCATAGATGCCACAGAAAAGCATATTGATGGTCGCACCATCATCGGAGAGCGGCAGAATTAGGCGTTCGTAATGCCAGAAGGATTGGTCGGCGGCCAGCAACATCACATGATCGCAGCGCGGTCGGCGATCGGCCACCACCTGGCTATACTGAGCCTCAACTCCTGCGGCGATTTCGGGGGTGCGGATATCGCTCGGCGTTTTCCCGGTCAGGGATTGGCCGTGGATTTTATCGACGCCAGTGCCAGCCAAGCGATAGCGAAAATAAGGCGCCGACAGCAGCACGTCGATCAGAAAGACATGCGGTAAAAGACCGCCTAATTCAATCGGATCGATATCTCGCCGCGCCGGAAACGCTCGCGTACCACGCTTGCCATCCCAATAATCATAGAGCCGTAGTAGGTTGCTGCCGCAGTGCTGGCGGCGCTGATCGGAGCATCGGGCACAGAATGAAAAACGGGTGGGGGCGGTTAAACCGAGCATAACGCTTGGGAACTGGGGAGATGGGAAAAGCCGACGACGCTGGCCGACTGCTGCGCCTGTTTGGAATGGAAACTTACGACTCTGCCCTGCAGGCCATGGCTCGGCGTGACATGGGGCGGCACCCAATAATTAAAGCCGTTCCTCGCCATGTTCTTCACATGAGCGAAGGTTTCTGCGCCACCCTGTGCACTACCCTGAATGCGCTGCCGGAGCAAATGGAACACTGTACGCGACAAATCGGAATACCACTCACTGCTATGCGGTTGGCTCTGCACATTCCCTTCCTCGTAGAGGCGGGTCCGGCAGAAAATGTCATTGACGTAGGCAACCCACCCTTTGAGGTCAGTCTTCCTGACAATGATCTCGCTGTCCGCGAACCTGTGTTGCCGGTCGGACGACTCAATACGCTGCATTTTACTCTCTAAAAGTAAAAATACCCCGTATCTAGTTTGAGGTCTATTCTACTAACCGCTAGATTCTAGGGGTGCCGTCTCAGTGACCGGCGCAGTCGATCCCCGATAAGCGTCCAGCCGAGGCAGTTGACGTGCGGATCGAGGGCAGGTGATCAGGTGGTGCGGAGGTTTTTGGCGGTGGCGACGTCAATTTGCCTGGTAATTCTAGGGCAGCAGTTCGTCCAGTAGGTGCTGTAGTTAGCTCTGGGCGATGCGTTCCAGCGTCTGGGGCAGCCAGGCATGCGGATTGATGTCATTGAGGCGACGGGTGGCGAGCAGTGTTGCGATGGTCGTCCAGGTGAGGCCCCCGCCGTCGGATCCTGCAAAAAGTGGGTTTTTGTGCATGATGGTCAGCGGCAGGATCGCGCGTTCGACCGTGTTGTTGTCGAGCTCAATTCGACCGCCATCGAGGTAGCGGTTGAAGACCTCGACCCGGGTAAGGGCCATACCGGGTCGTCTCAGCCAGCTTCGTGCTATCCTTCGCAGATCCACTGACGCTCGGCCGGCTGCAGTCACGGATCTCCGCCTCGATCGTCTAGAGCCTAGCCATGCGGATGACCGTCTTGGCGATGGTTGAGATGCCGGCATCGTGCAACATATAAAAGTATCGGCACAGATGGCTCCAGCATGTCGCAAGCGTCAGCGAACCGCCCGCCTTGTCAGGCGCGATAAGAGTAAAGTAGTCAGCATAGCCTCGACCTGCAGCAGCCCGCCGATGTCGGCCAGATGACGGCAAACTCAGGAGCCGCCGCGGCTCTCCCCAAAATGGTATGCCACTATCGGCGGATTGCTACTGCCACGGGGAGGATCATCGTTCAGGTACGTCTTACCAGGCCATCTTCATCTTGCCCGATCCACGCGCCAGGGTCGGCAGGGTAGTTTCATTGACCAAAACCTGTTCGTTCACACCCTACAAGTGCATTAGTCAGCTCTTATCACTTGTGGACATGTGATGAATTCGCTGAGCTGCAACAGATCTTAGCTGGCATCAGCGGCGTTTGTATCCGTTGACCGTCATATTCATGCACCCTATTCAGGCCACTTCAATGAAGAGAGATTATTCTTCGATCAGTTTTGGTGTGGAAATAATTCTATAGAAAAGTTTCTGACATCCTAACAACGGTTTGGCCCAGGAAATTGGCATTCTGCAAAACAGCGTGCACTTTGAGATTGGCATCAACTGAAATTTCTCTTTCAGCCAACCATGATGCCGTTTTACAAATCTCACTCAATATTGTCCCGAAGAGAACGAGTCTTGGGAGCGGCGTATGCTTTGCCAAATTTGCTAACTCAATGCCGTTATCTCCAAAAGGCAATAGTGCATTATCAAAATGAGATACTAGTGCTTCATGTAAATCCTCAGAAGCCACAGGATATCCGATCTCCATCGTTATTCGCGCGGAAGAAAGGTTAAATAAAACCAAAAGCAATTCTTCAATCATAGCGCTCCAAAGTTCAGCCTGGTTCGGGCTGAATATCATTTCGTCACTCAGCGATATACGAATGAGGCCGTCAAATCCCAATGCGATAGATTTCTCTACTGCAGCAATGATGCTGGGCCCCTGCAAATCATTCTCCTCTATAGTTTGGCGACACAACAAATGTCACCATAAAAGCTCAGAAACAGATCGAGCCACAATCATTCCAGCGCTTCATCGATGAAAGAAATCTTACGCAATTATTACCCTAATCAAGCAGAAATTCCGTTGAACACAACGCTTCTCTTGGGCAGCAACAAATGCCACGCCAGCACTACCCAATCGCATCCGCCGATCAATCTAAGCGGAAGAAACCGACCAGACGGGCGAGTTCAGTCGCGTGGTCAGCCAGGGCCTGGGCCAAGGCCGAGGCCGAGGTTTCCTCCACCAGGGCACCGTTGCGCTGGGTCATCTCGTCCATGCTGTCGACCGTGGCGTTGACCTGTTCCAGACCGGCGGCCTGTTCGCGGCTGGCGGCGGCGATCTCGGCCACGATATCCGACACCTTCTTGATCGCCGTGAAGATCTCGGTCAGCGACTGACCGGTGCGGCCGACCAGGCTGGCGCCGGTCTTGACCTGCGCATTGGATTCCGTGATCAGCTCCTTGATGTCCTTCGATGTATTGGCCGAACGCTGCGCCAGCGCGCGCACTTCCTGCACCACCACCGCAAAAGCCCTTGCCAGCCTAACCAGCACGCGCGGCTTCGACACTGGCATTGAGCGCGAGAAGATTCGTCTGGAAAGCGATTTCGTCGATTGGGCCGACGATATCACTGATCTTGCGGGCGCTCTCCTTGATCTGCGTCACCGCAGTGACCGCGTCGCTCACCACGCTACCGCCCTTTTCGGCGGTGTCGCGCGCGGCGACGGCCAGTTGATTGGCCGCCTGCGCGTTGTCGGCATTCTGCTTCACCGTCGTGGTGATCTCATGCATCGAGGTGGCCGTGTCTTTGATGCTCGCCGCCGGCGATTCCGTGCGGCTGGCCAGATCCTGGCTGCCCGAAGAGATTTCGGCCGAGGAATCGTTTACCGCACTTGTGGCACGTGCCATGCTTTGCATGGTGTCAGCCAGTTTTTCGCTGGTGGTGTTGACGTTGTCTTTTAATGTCCTGAATACCCCGTGGTAATCGCCGCGTACGCGCCGTGACAGGTCGCCATCGGCGAAGGAGCCCATGACATCGGTCATTTCTTGCGCCATGCCCTGCAGCATCACCACCAGACGATTGAGTTCGCGACCGGTGGCAAGAAAGAAACCGTCCTTGCCATTTTCATCGATGCGGCCATCCAGATCGCCGGCTGCGATCTTACTGACCAGGCCGGAAATCTTGGCGCCGGCAGCGGCTTCCCGGGCACTCTGTTCCGCGTAGAGCCGTTCAGCCGCCATTCGTTCGGCGGCAATATCGGCGGCAAGCCGATCGCGCTCTTCCGCATTGGCGCGGAAGGCCGTGAGGGCCTTGGCCAGGCGACCGATTTCATCGTCGCGCTTACCGGCAGACACCTCGGTGCTGAGATCACCTGCGGTGAGCCGGGCCGTGCGCTCGGTGAGCAGATGCAAGGGACGCAAATATCGGATCGATAGAACGACAAGTCCGGCGGCCGCGATGGCGACCGTCAGGATGAGAACGGCAATGGAAATGCCCTGCCGCCAGTGCGCCGCGGCGATCAGTTCGTTGACATACCGATTGCTGGCGAGAATGGCTGCACCATGGATATCAACAAAAATCTGCAGGGCGGGATTCGATGTGGCCGACCAGTCGCGCGGCTGCATCCCGGTCAATTCGCCGGCAGCGGCCTTGGCGGCGACAGTATTACGTGTCTTGGCGTAAGTATCGAAAAAAGCCGTCTTGCCTGCGGTGATTGCGGTTCGCAGTTCTGGCGGGGCGTCGTTGCCGCCGTTCAGCTGCTGAATGCGCTTCCAGGCGAAATCGACGCGTGTCTGCTGGTCGAATGATACCTGCTGCTTCTTGCTATCGAACGGGGTGGTTCCAGCTACGGCCGCACCGAGCGCCGCGCGTTCATGTCCGGTGTATTCCCGCATTGCGCCGGCCAGATATTTTGTTTCCGTCATCAAGGCGATAAACGCATCCTGCGTGGAGGCTTCCGAAGAGATTCCCTGCCATAAAGTTTGCATGCGCAGCACACCTGTGGTTGCCGCCGGATATCAGCGCTGGAGCAAGGCATCCGGGCGTTCGCTGCGCGGCAGCTTGAGCGCGGCATCGGCCTGATTTCGCAACGGCTGAATTTCCTCGGCCGACTGCCGGACGGCGGCCAGCAACGCATCGCGACTATCGAAGGATAGAGTGGCGACGGCTGCCATCGCCTCGGCCATTCTGGCGCTGGCGCGGCCGCGAGGCTGCGCGATGGCGGCTGTGGTATCGGCAGATGCTGCTGCCGTTGCTAGGAGTGCCATCTGCGTCAGGCCGCGCTCCACACTCAGTTGTTCGACTGCGATCAGAAGGGCATTCACGGCTTTATCGAAATCGACGCTGCGCTCGGCAAAGGCGAGCCGACGGCTGCTCTCGGCCAGGGTGTTTCCGAGAACGACGATCAGTACCAGCGTCAGACCGCAGAAGATCAACCAGGCAAAGGCCCGCAGTGTCATTGATCGCATTCTAGATTTCTTCTCCCGCACTTTTCATCACCATCGGAACGGTGATGCCAACTTTTACGAGTTAGCATTTAATCGTGTATGGCGATGATTGATTTTGGGCATCAGTGGCTTTGAACCGGCGGATCTCGGCACTTGCAAATGTTATGATTTGCATTCGGTTTAACTTTGTGGATTCTTAGGCTCTTCTGGACGAGATGGGTAGTTGTTCCCATACCAGCATCGGCTTAAACATGGTGAAGGTTTGTGCGAAGGATATTACCCGCACGTACAACTCTACCTTCGAGGTCACCCGAATGGTTATCGACTCGCTGTCTCTCTTGGAGTGGCCCGCAATGGGCGGCGATAACGCCACCATTGCCACAGGTTCATACCAGTCCGCGCCGGGTTCACGGCCTTCGGGCGATCAGTGGTATCGTGCATCGGCTGCGCGAGGGCTGTCGGTGGCAGGCACTGAGCCAGAATAGTATCGTCATAAACCAAGCCTCTTGACCGGCTTGAATCACAAAATCTCAATTGAGTACTGATCCTAGATTAATCTTAACGGCCCCAAGGTCAGAAACCGAATAAGTCTGGCTCTTCGCTTTCAAGCCATTGGGAAGGCCCGTCAGCCCAAGCAATCAGCAGGGCACCGTATGAGGTGCTTATCTGCAGTACGGCTTCTGGAGCCAGTACTGCGAATCCGCCAACAGATACGAGATTTTGATTAATTAAGACGGCGCCACCTATCACAAAAATGTCGACCATGCCCTTGCACAAAAATGGGTGGATCTGTGCTCCGGGGAGGAGCTGGAGGCATACCGCTCTTCGGTTGTGAGGAGTTAGAAAGTAGTCAAAAATCAGGCGCCGCCGGACGAGCTTTTGTCCGGTAGTTTCCCAAGGCAGGGAATCAAGATTGATATTGCGATCCGGTAAGATATCGGAGTTGGCGACCTGAATTTTGCCACGCATAGCGCCGGTATGAACGGTTGGCGCCCGCGTCGAATCATCATCGAATAGGACAGATCCATCAAGGCGGGATGCCGTTAGCGTGCGGCGATAGGCAATCGCTTCATGCGTGGCTCCGGCGAGATTGAGGCCGTAGTCCCCTGTCTGGACTGAGCCCTGGTAGTCCGTTAGACCACCGTCCAAAAAGTAACTGTGCGCGACATCTAGGTGCTGATGAAGGCCTGTCGTAGCCATGGCATCAAATTCCACCATCCCCAGAAATCGGCCTGTCACCTCGTCACCATAAACGGCGGCTAGACGTTGACCGGGACGAGCGGATTCGACCCATCGTAGTTCGCTTTTTTGAACAATCGCGACTCCATCGCGAATACGAGGAATGAGAATTTGAAGGTTCATGTCGTTTCCGTTCGCAAAAAACTGCTTGTCAAAACAATAACAAATGTTATTAAAAATGCGAAGCAGAAAAATGTTATCGGGACAACAACCTGAATCAAGGGAGGAATCATGAAGAAGATGCTGATATTGTCAGTGGCCTTGTTGGCGCTGATCGCTACGGACTTGTGCGCGCAGACACTGAGAATTGCGCATGTCGCTCCGCCTACCAGCTCATTTCAGGCGGCAGCTATACGCTTCGAGCATCACCTAGCACAACTCTCGAACAGAACAATGAATGTTGAGGTGTATCCGGCTGGACAACTCGGCTCGATCGGTGAGCTTTGGGGGCAGGTGCGAGCGGGCAGCGTCGATATTCAACTGATCGATTTTTCTGCAGTCCTATTCCTCAAATCCGCGAAGGACTTTTCCGTTCTCTCTATCCCATACGCCATACGAGACCAGGCGCATTGGCGCTCCTATTTGAAGAGCGACTTATTCCGTGAAATGGCGCAAGTCGTCGAGAATGCGGAAGGATTAGTCTATCTCGGCTATCTGGGGGATCGTCCCCCGCGGGCTTTGACGACGCGCGCGACCCCAGTCCGCTCCGTCTCTGATATGAGAGGGCTAAAAATACGGGTACCCGAAACGCCAGCCTTCATTCGCGCCTTCGAAGCCTTTGGGGCTAGCCCGACGCCTGTAAAGGCGGCTGAACTGTATAACGCTCTACAGACCGGTCTAGTTGATGGCCAAGACAATGGGATCATCGACGTTGTCGCGGCCGGATACACGGAAGTACAGAAGTATTATATGCCGATTGACTATATGCAGTCTGGCATTGCGCTCTGGATGAACGGCAAGACTTTCTCGAAGCTGTCGGGCAATCAGCAGCAGTGGTTACGGGAGGCATGTCTGCGAACCGAAGCAGACCAAAATGCGAGCTTGGCACGGGAAATGACGGAAGCAATGGAAAAAGCGAGAAGCAAAGGCATGGAGATTGTCACCGTTGATCTTTCCGGCTTCCGGAATGCGGGGGAAAGACTTCTGCAAGAGCAGGATGGAAAAGCATTCGCGGCCGGCCTCGGTCAGCGGATTGCAAAAATCAAATGAGCTCTGTCACCCGAGTTGTATTGATGCGGCGTGTCCGCATGATGCTGGTTACATCATTCGGCACCGTTGTCGGGATGTTGGTTCTGTCTGTCGTATGGCTTGCGTTGATGCAAATGCTACTGCGGTATACTTTCGTTACATCTCTTCCTTGGGTTGAAGATGTCTCGATCCTGCTTCTTCTTATGGCGACTTGGCTAGGATCGGCTTTGCTCTGGATGACGCGAGGGCATATCGCAGTAACTGTTTTGACGGACCGACTGTCGACACGGACGCAAGCGATTCTGCAACACACCGCTGATGTCGCTGTAATTTTTGGAGGAATGGGGCTGGCATTCTCTGCGCAGACTGCGATGGGGGCATTCAGCGGCATCGAAATGGGAAGCCTGCCTTTTGATAGCTCTGTTAAATATGTGCCAATTATGGCCGGCGGCGGCCTTCTAGCTTCGGCTGGCTGCATCAACTTATTATGCAAAGATGAAATCATATGATTTGGCCGCTATCGGTCCTCATATCTGGGATGCTGAGTGGAATGGCCATTGGCTGGCCAGTGTTTTTCGCCATGGCGATCGCCGGTTTATTGGTCTATTTGCTTTATCCGAATGTGATGCCGGATTTTATTTTCGCTCAGAGTTTCGTTAACGGTCTTGATAGTTATTCTTTTGCCGCCATACCATTTTTCTTCCTAGCTGGCGCAATCATGAATGCTGGTGGCATGAGTAGACGACTGTTGAACTTTGCGCATGCATTGGTTGGCCACATTCGTGGCGGCCTCGGGCATGTGAATGTTGTTGCAAACGTGGGGATGGCCGGCGTATCAGGATCAGCCGTAGCCGATGCGGCGGCTATTGGCTCTATCTTGGTGCCGGCTATGAAGCAGCAGGGATATTCAGGCGGGTATGCCGCAGCCGTTACGGCTGCAGCGGCAACAATCGGTCCAATCATTCCGCCATCAATTCCATTCGTATTGTTCGGCCTTCTGACGCAGGTTTCGGTTGGAAAGTTATTTATTGCAGGGATAGTTCCTGGTTTCTTGATGGGCATTGCCCTGTTCGCCACAACTTGGTGGATTGGACGCAGGCGATCCTATCCCGCCGAACCATTCCGCGGCTGGCGCCATGTTTGGGCAACTGGGCGAGACGGACTTCTCGCTCTTGGTATGCCGGCGATAATCGTTTTCGCGAAAGTCGGAGGACTGGCAACGACAACTGAGTTCGGCGCGGTCGCAGTTATGTATGCGGCGGCCGTCAGTCTATTTGTCTATCGAGAGTTGACTGTTCGGGGATTGTGGCTAGCCGTTCGGCAGGCAGCCATTGAGGCAATATCGGTTCTTTTGATCGCTTCAGTCGCCGGTATCTTTGTATGGATTACGGCGCGCTTCGGTCTCGGGCGAGCATTGTCGTCATGGATTTCAGGGATCACTACAGACCCCAAAGTAACTTTGTTCATTGTTGCCGCTCTCATACTCGCGCTTGGCACAGTTCTTGAGCCTGTCATAATATTATTGGTACTAGTGCCAATTTTGGTTCCGGTAGCAATCGGTGCTCATATTGATTTGGTTCATTTTGGTGTTGTAGTCGTTATGGCAACCACAATTGGTCTGATTCTCCCCCCAATCGGTTTCCTGATATATTTATGCGGTCGTCAAGCACAGGTCTCCGTCGTTGAGGTGGTTCGGGAACTTAGGCCGTTTCTGGTTGCCTTGATCTTTGTTCTGATGACAGTAGTATTTGTTCCCGAAGTTTCGACTTTTCTTCCTCAATTGACCGAATAGTGGGCCGTAGCCCACGCGGATGAACGAATTTCGCGATAATGCCCAGATCGAACAAAAATACAGCCTCCAAGCCCCTCGTTAATCTGACCGAATCAGTTGCTTTTCGTCTTCTATTAATTGGCAATCTTCTTGCTAGGCCATTTATCGAGCGCATAGCCCCTCAGTATGACCTGAGTCTACCCGAATGGCGCTGCATGGTTGTTTTAGCGGCCGAACCTGGATTGTCGAATAAGGAGATTTCGGAAAGAACGGGTCTGGATGCAATGTCAATTAGTCGTGCATTGCGCAGGCTAAATCGGCATAGGAGACTTGTTGTTGTATCTCATCCAATCGATGGTCGGCGTAGCATCAACAAGCTTACCGAAGCGGGGCTTGGTATATATATAGAGATTGCGACAAGCGCAGCGCAGCGTGAAACAGAGATGCTGAGCGGCCTAACGGTTCATGATGTGAAGGCTATTGTGCGCGTCTTGGAGCAAATCGAGAGGTATCTTCGCCTCGATCGTTCATGTTAACTGTCCTAGTCGCGGGGAAGCTGGCGGTGATGAGGGTGCCCTTGCCGGGTTCGCTGTCGATGGCAAGGCGGCCCTGATGCGCCACGACGAAGGCGCGCACCAGCGACAGGCCGAGGCCGACGCCACCGAAATTGCGGCTCAGGTGAGCTCCGGCCTGCTCGAAGGGATCGAAGATGCGGGCTTGGTCCTGCTTGGCGATGCCGATGCCGTAATCGCGCACCCAGAGCTGGATCTCGTTGCTGGCCGGCTCCAGCCTGGCGCCGACCTCGACCGGCAGGCCGCCGGGGGAGAATTTCAGGGCGTTGCCGACCAGGTTGATCAGGATCTGGCGCACCAGCCGTGCATCGGCATGCAGCGCCGGCAGGTCGTCGGGCACGGCAACCGTGATGCTTGCCGAAGCGGGTCCGAATTGTTGGCTGGCCAGGCGGATGCTGGTGGCGATTTCTTCTGCCAGATCGACCCGGCTTTCCTGCACCACGATCTGGTTGGCCTCGATGCGAGCGAGGTCGAGGATATCGTCGATAATGCCGAGCAGATGACAGCCGCTGTTATAAACGTCGTCGATATATTCATCGTATTTTGGCGAGACGGATCCGAACAGTTTGCGCCGGATGATGTCAGAAAAACCGATCACGGCATTCAGCGGCGTGCGCAGTTCGTGGCTCATATTGGCGAGGAAGGTCGATTTCGCCTGGCTGGCGCGCAGGGCGGCGTCGCGCGCCGACGAGACTTCGCGGAACAGTTCCTCCAACCGGGTATTCTGGCTCTGCAGCTGGCTGCTGGCCTGTTGCTGCTCGGTGACGTCGACCAAGAACAGGGCGCGGTCGCCATGCGGCAGGTCGCGCAGGCTGGCTCGAGCCCAGCCGCCATTCGGCATCGGCAGCACGGGGCGCCCGGCATCATCCGCCACGGCGTCATGCGATGTCGTCAGGTCGGGCGGCAGGCCGGCGCGTTCGAGCAGCGGCTGCAGCGCGCCATGCCGCTTCAGGTCGCTTTCGGCCAGGCCCAGCAGGGCGGGGAAGCGGCGGCTCCAGAGCAGCATCCGGCCGGCATGATCGAAAAAGACGAAGGCTTCGCTGCTGTCGGCGATGTCGAGCAGTTCGTCCTGCGCCTTGCGGATGCGGTCGTAGAGCGCGGTGTTTTCACTGCTCAGCCGCCAGTTCCGCACCATGATGCTGTGCAGTACGCGGTTGGCGACGATCATCGCGCCAACATATCCGACGATCAGCGCGGCCATGCCATAACCGATCACGCTGCCTTGCGTCAGGAAATATACCGCATAGGGCCAAGCCACGTTGACGATGAAGGCGGCACCAGCCGCCGGCATCAGGGCCAGCGCCGGGGCCGAACCGCCGATGACGCCGGCGATCACCGCCACCAGCAACAGCTGACTGGCTGTATCGATCTGCGGCATGCCGAGAGCGCCGGCACCCCAGACCAAACCGGAAAAGCCGGCGACCATGATGTCGACCGGGCCCTGCCAGCGCGGCGCCGCTGCGGCGCCCTGCTGACGGCGGATATACCAGTCGATGACAATGATGACGACGGCCAGCATGTGCAGCAGCCACCAGGCAAGGACCCAGTGATCCTGCAGTTGCTGCCACAGTAGCAAACAGGTGATGCTGGGGAAGCAGACCGTGGTTCCGGCATAGATCAGTAATATTTTTTGGAAACTGCCATGAAAAGCCGATGCCGGGATATCGATGGTAGTCGATATAGCCCTGACACTTCCGGGGTCCGGAGGGAAGAAGACACGATGGGGGCTAGAATCGGGCATAATCACTCGGAAGTCGTACCGCGCTATTCAACAGAGGAAACCGCTTCCCACGCAATGGTGCGTGACCATCCATAATCGGAATTTAACCTGAGCTGGAAGCCCCCCCAGGGATTGCCAAGCGCCTGATTATCCTGGAGGCAGGTCTCCGGCCCGGCGTGAGCCTGTTCGAGTTCATCAAGGGTAACGTCGTGACGCGGCTGTAATTCATCCGCCTGTGTCGTCTGTGTCCGCACAGCCGAGGATCGCGGGCAGATGAGCGCTGACCTTTGCTGGCGCACGGATAGCCTGAATCCTCAAACATTATTCCTGGTTCGGAGGAAACGGCCATGATCGCTAATAGCGCTCTTTTCATGGCCTGCCTGCTCGTCGGCTCGTATGGAGGCCTGCCACAGATTGGGGGCTTCTGCTGGAAGCTGAGTCGGAACAGCGAGTCGATACGAATCAACCATGCATTATCAATTAACTACCTCTTAATCGACCACAAATAGATATATGAGATACCAATCCATTGGCATCCTGCCGACGGAGACTGAACAGGAGAGCCGAGATGTTCCAGTTTTCCAGTGCGTCAGCGACTAGTGATCTGCGAGCGCAGTTCGATGCCATCAACAAAGCCCAGGCGGTGATCGAATTCGATCTCACCGGGAAAATCCTGCATGCCAATGAGAATTTTCTCAAAGCGTTGGGCTACACGCTGGATGAAGTGAAGGGCCAGCACCATAGCATGTTCGTCGATGCGGCCTATCGCGCCAGCGCTGAGTACAGGGCGTTCTGGGACAAGCTCGGCCGCGGCGAATACGATGCCGCGCAATACAAGCGCATCGGCAAAGGCGGTAAGGAAGTCTGGATTCAGGCCAGTTACAACCCGATCTTCGACAAGCGCGGCAAGCCTTATAAGGTCGTAAAGTACGCCACCGACGTCACCGAACAGAAGATGCTGATGGCCAATTACGAGGGCCAGCTCGCCGCGATCAACAAGGCGCAGGCAGTGATCGAATTCGATCTCACTGGAAAAATCCTGCATGCCAACGAGAATTTCTTGAATACGCTCGGCTATACGCTGGACGAGGTAAAAGGCAAACACCACAGCATGTTCGTCGAGCCGACCTATCGGGAAAGTACCGACTATCGTGAATTCTGGGCCAAGCTGGGCCGTGGCGAATACGACGCCAACCAGTACAAGCGCATCGGCAAGGGCGGTAAGGAAGTCTGGATTCAGGCCAGCTACAACCCGATCATGGATGCCAATGGCCGGCCTTATAAGGTGGTGAAATATGCCACCGACATCACGTCGCAGACCAAACTGGCACAGATGACCCAGCTCGCCGTGCAGCAGGTGCAGGTGGTGGTCGATGCCACCAAGGCGAACGACCTGACCCAACGGATCGATCTGGATGGCAGGGCCGGCGAAATCCGCTCGCTGTGCACCGGCGTCAACGATCTGGTCGATGCAATGGCTGATATTATCGGCGGTATCCGTGAAGCCTCGGAAACCATTGCGGCGGCATCAGCCGAGATTTCCACCGGCAGCCAGGATCTGGCGAGCCGGACGGAAAGCCAGGCGGCCTCGATTGAGGAAACCGCCGCCTCAATGCACGAGGTTACCATGACGGTGAAGCAGAATGCCGACAACGCCCAGGCAGCCAACCAGCTAGCGACCGTGGCGCGTGACACCGCCGAGAAGGGCGGCAGTGTCGTGGCCAATGCGGTCACCGCAGTGAACCAGATCGAGGAGAGCGCACAGAAGATCAGCGATATCATCGGCCTGATCGACGAAATCGCCTTCCAGACCAACCTGCTGGCGCTGAATGCCAGCGTGGAGGCCGCGAGAGCCGGCGAGGCAGGCAAGGGCTTTGCGGTGGTGGCACAGGAGGTGCGGGCGCTCGCCCAGCGTTCGGCCAATGCTAGCAAAGACATAAAGGCGCTGATCCAAGCCTCGAATACCCAGGTGAAGACCGGGGCAACCTTAGTCAATCAAGCCGGCGGCTCGCTAACCGAAATTGTTGGTGCGATCAAGAAAGTGTCGGATATCGTCGCCGAGATTGCTGCCGCTAGTCGCGAGCAGGCCACCGGCCTGGAGCAGATCAACACGGCCGTTGGCAGTATGGATGAAATGACCCAGCGCAACGGCGCCCTGGTGGAAGAGACCTCGGCCTCGGCCCAGGCACTCTCGGGCCAGGCTGAGGAACTGGCACAGCTGGTGCAGCGATACAAAACAAAGGATCAGGGCAATGCGGCTTATTCTGCGCCGCGCGCCACCTCGACAGGAGCTCAGCGCTCACCGCTGAAAGTCGTGGCCGATAAGCGACCAGTCGTCAAAACTGCCGCAGCGATGAAGACTCCATCCGCGCAGGGCAATGCGGCGGTCAAGACCGAAGACGGCAACTGGGCAGAATTCTGATGGACACGCTCATCGCTTCCCAAGCTGGCACCGCAGGCAATGCCGTGTGCGAATATCTCACCTTTGCGGCTGCCGGTCAGGAATATGGCATCGATATCCTGGCAGTCCGTGAGATCCGCGGTTGGACAGTGGAGAATCCGCTGCCTAACTGCCCACCGTCCGTCCGCGGTGTCATAAATCTTCGGGGCCAGGTCGTACCAATCTACGATCTGCGCATCCGACTCGGCGCCGAGCGCAGCACGCCGACCGCCACCCATGTGGTAATTGTGGTCGAAGCGGCAGCGGGTTTCTATGGCCTGCTTGTCGATGCGGTATCGGACATCATGTCTGTCGCCAATGGCGAACTTCAGCCGGTGCCACAAACCGGCATGGCAGCGGAGAATGCCTTTCTCACCGCACTTCTGCCACGAGATACCCGTATGGTGTCACTGCTCGACCTCGACCTTCTGGTTGGCGGTCGCGCGCCAGAATTCGAAGACGTTTCGCTGGCCGCAGCATAAAAGCAAGAAGCATCAACGATGTCACCCCTTGAAGCAGGTACAGCAACGCTTTGTGCGCGGTGCTCAGCAGTTAATCATCATCGCTGCAAAGCAAGTTTGCTGCGGCTATTTGAATATTGGGACACTAAGCGCGGGGAGCGGAGATTCCCTTCCCGTGCCGACATTGACCCACTAGATTTCCATGACTTACTGCCTAACATTTTTCTTATCGATGTATTCGAGGGAGAGCCATATTTTCGCTTCCGGCTCTCGGGCAGTAACGTGGATGAGATTCACGGCGAATATCTAACTGGAAAGTCGCCGCAAGACATCAAAACCGCTGAGGTTTCCGAATTAATCGAGAGCCACTTTCGCGATGTTCTCGTTGATCGCCGCCCGCGCTGTGACCATGTTTTTTTGTTAGCCAGAGATCAAACATACTGGCACTTTGAGCGCCTGATCTTGCCACTTTCAAACGATGGAACAAAAATCAACATGCTGCTTTGCGGGATATATCAAACAAATGGAACATAATTGCAACATGGTTGCTGAACTCCAATAACTCAACCGTCGCCAAGCCCACTCTGCAATTCGGGCCCTGGGAAAGAAGCCGGCGGTACTGTTCGAGTTTGGCAGCAGCATCACAGCGCAGAGCAATAATCTATCAGTTGTTGAAACAGACTTCAGTCCGACGTCAGCTTACCCAGCCGGACCATTGTCGAGCATGTGGTGCAGGATTAGCGGGGAATTAGCCCAACTCTTAAACCCCTCGCCCTGTTGCGTCCGCAGCTAAAGCCATTGTGTATCGTCTAGGCCCATGGCCTAGCAAATCCTGCCCGAGACCGCTCGATCAAGCTGGCGGCTTGATACTGCTCAGACAGCAACCCAGCACTACGTGCGGCGGAATCTTCGCCATCAGCGAAGACGAAACCGAGATAGGGGACATCGTGATCTGGCCGGAAGTATTCCCACAATACCGCCATGCCGTCCTAATCTCCCAGCTGCTATGTATCACCGGTAAGATACAGCGCGAAGGCCTGGTGATTCATCCGATCGCCGACAAGATCGACGACCTTACTGCCATGCCATTGAAGCTGAGCGACATTGCCGATCAAGGCGGCTTTGACAGCGGCCTCGCTCGTGCCGATAAAGCTCAGAAGTCCGTCAGGAAAATCGGCATCTCGACGAGTTTGGAAAGGGTGCTCCTGAATGGCTATAACATCAAAGAGCTACTCGTGAGAAGGCGCGTGAAACCATCAGTAGCTATTGACCGGCCACAGCATTTGTCGCCAATTCGCGTGAGGCCTAAAAATGGTTGGCGTTGGGGTTCGCCATCGACAATCTCTATGCAAGAATTTCGGCAGAAATATTAGCTATCGTTTCCCTAGAATGGAAAATCCATCTCAGTATGACATTCAGTTCGGTCCCCGCTAAGTACATTTTGTGCAAAATATACTGACAGATGATTTAGGGCGGGCGTGTGGCTAACTGAATTTCTTTTGGATGGTTTTTACTCCCCGATATTCTTTTAAGTTATTCGTATCAAGCCGAGTGTCCAAAAGTTTTTTGTTGCCGCTCGGCACCCCACCTGCGCTGCGACAGTGAGCCTGTATGTCTCCTCTAATAGAGCCCAAATCTGCATCACCTTATTGGCCACCGGGCCGGCAATATCGGGGTCGACTTTTGGGCAGATCAGAGCAGCAAGTCGGATATGGCAGTCTTGCACGACTCGGGCAAGTAGGAAGCGGCGCCGGACTGTTGCAGTAGTCGGCTCTCCCCAACGTTCGGTGACAGCTGCGATGAAAGCCTCCTTTTGACCCTCGTCTGCTGTCCCTGTCAGTCCGGCCTGGAATACCTGAAATGGTGTCGATGGGATCTCGCGGATCAGCCTGGCGGCATCAAAACCCTTATGCTCTTTCACAAAGGAGACGGCGTTCTGATACCTAGTCTCTAGTGAGGTAGAAATTTCATCTCGAAATGTCCCGAGATATTTGAACCGACGCATTTTAGCGAAGGCCGTTTCAATTGTATTAGGTTGGGGAAGTTTTCCGGCGCGCCAGTATTGAAGGTTTCGAATCCAATCACGTGCGTCTTCATCATGATCACTCGCATCCCAAATATCTTCGAGGCGACAGTTCAACAGGTCCTCCCACCACTCAACAACAACTTGAACGGGAAGGCGAAGGCGAGTGGGGTCTGACGGAGACGGGCGCGGTACGAACCAGAGATCGCCTCCGGCCATACCGGGTGCGACGTATGCCACCAAGCTCCAGAATGCATATTTGCGGGCGAACCCCGGTGCGAATACGTAGCTGAGAAGGTGCCACGCGACTTGCCTGTCGGTGGCGCCGTAGGTGCGGAGATTGTTCTCCACGACACTATAGAATTGGAATATCTCCTCGGCGGAAACGCTGAGGTCGTTCAGAAATTCGGGATCGTGCTCGTAGTCGATGGCATCGAAAATTCCACCGAGGATTTCAACAAACAGTTCGTTGTGCTCGGAAAGCCGTTTGTCGCGGGCTGCAAAGCGACGCTTCTGCACCGTTTGGAGGCGGCTCTGACCGAAAGATTGCTGAAGCTCAAGAAGGAGTGCCTCGTAGGAAGGAACAGTTCCCATTGCCTGTGCCCGAAATGTTTCCATCCGGGTCAGTATGGCGTTTGTCGTCGCAATTGGAAACGAAACGAGCCGTACACCAACAGAATCAGGTCGCAGGCGCCGGCTAGTTCGCCGCTGTACGGCTTGTTTCGTGGAGGGGCAGGAGGGGGCTGTGGTCGAGTGAAACAACTCGAACCGCAGAAAGGGCCGCCCAATGCACCATTTTGTCCCGGAAATTGAAGAATTGGTTATTAACTGGCACGTTACCGAGCCTTGCAACTTTCGGTGCGGCTACTGCTTTGCTGCCTGGGAGGGGGCAACTTCCAAAAGAGAGTTGTGGAAGGACAAGCGCGAGACAGGCCGTCTGCTGTCATCGCTTTACAGCTTTTTTGACCCGGAGAATCCGTCATCCCCGTTGCGAGAGCACCTGCATTGGCGCGGGGTGAGGCTGAGTCTTGCTGGCGGTGAGCCCACTTTACTCGGAGGCCGTCTGACGGAGATTGCAGGCCAGGCAAAGTCGCTGGGATTTCGCGTCTCTTTGATCACGAACGGTAGCCGTCCCAACGTGATCGTGGCGGCCGCCGAGCACCTGGACATGATCGGAATCTCAGTTGATTCCCCCAATCAAGAGACCAACAGGACCATCGGTCGGGTCGGTCCGACTGGAACAAGCGTGTCCGGCGATGACGCCATGGACATTGTTGCTCAAGTGAGAAGCATTAACCCCAACATAGTGGTCAAGATCAATACAGTGGTTAGCTCCGCGAATGCTGGCGAGAATCTGTCGAATCTAATCCTCAGGCTCCGCCCTAATCGCTGGAAGATTATGCGTGTGCTCCCAGTTCTGTCCGATGCCTTGATCATCGATACGAATGCATTTCGGGCCTTCGTCGACCGTCATCGGTCCTTCCAACATTTGATGACGATTGAGGATAACGCGGACATGGAGCGTTCCTATGTCATGGTCGATCCTCACGGACGCTTTTTCCAGAACGGTACTGGAAAGCAGGCTTATGGATACAGCCGGCCGATCCTCGAGATCGGGGCCAAGGTAGCCTTCGGGGATATTGAGCTCCGTCCGGAAGGTTTCGCTGCCCGCTACCCGAAAAGCCAAGACGGAAGTGTGGCGCAATGATGTGCTGCAGATTCTCTAAAGCGGGTAGTATCATTTCTACCAGGTGTGGTGTTCCTGCAGAAATTTCTGTTCGGCAGCAATGCACAGGCTAATGCACTAGTGACTATGGTTCAATTATTTTAGAGACAAAGCACTGTTGCTCTATTGCACCTGGCAGCTTTTGACAAAGCCCGGCAGCAGGGCGGCACCACCTGTAAAATCGAGTGACCGGATGCCAACAAATGTCGGGGCGTCGTAGCTGAACTGCAGCATGAGACCGATGGTTTTTGCTTTGCTAATTCTCGACAGAAGCCGCTCATCGAGAGTGATCGTCACATTCTCCAAGCCGTTGATTATTTGTGGGGCGCTGACCTGGCGGCTCTCCAGGCGGATTTGTTCTTGATCGATGACCAAGGAAGCGGCCCTCGCACCGAGAGTGTCGTTGTTGCCGCTAAATATCCCCATCAAGTGAAGGATGCCCTTGTCACAGCCGAAGATGATCTTCTCCATGCCGCGAATGGTCTCCTGCTGACCCCGGAGATATAGACCTTCCGGTATGCTCTCGATCGACCATTTCGGGTCCAGGACGCCATTGTTGACGACCTTATAGGTCAGGAGTTTTGCCTCTTTGAGCATATTCATATCGTCGCTTCCTGCAGCGACCATCTCGGAGAACAGTGCCGGATCGGCGCCCATTTCGCGGATATATGCGACGATGGCGGCGGATAGGATCTGAGCCTCGTCATCGTTCTGCGCTCCGTCGCCGACCCGGTAGAAACGATGGACCCCGTAGGCCGAATTATCTGCGATGAACCGGAATCGCCCGCCAAGATAGGCCAGGGCACAGGCGCTGAGACAGAAGCCGGGATTCATGATGCGGGTAGAATCCCTGGTGCCAATATGGACAGTGAGCGCGTGTTCGCGGATCAGGCGACCAAGCTCCATGCTCGCCAGGATATCGCCGCCCGGAGAGTTCAGGACGAGGCTCGACCCCTTCGGAATCCGGTGTTGCTTCAGAAAACCCCGAAATCGTTCGGCGACATCGTCGTCGATCTCGCCGTTCGCATAAATGGTCCAGGCTGTCCCGAATATTCCGGCCGGTTTGGGCGGGGGTTGTCCCTCAAAGGTCATAACTTCATCGGCATAGGCGAGGGGGCTGACAAGGGCCAAGGCGATGATCAGGAGCATCCAAGGTTTCATGACCTGGGGTATCTCCAATCTTAGAGCAGCTTAAGAGCCCGCTGATACAGCGCCATCATGGCGGCGTCGTTGGTGTTACTGGCCTGGTGGACGTACATCACGACCCCTCGTTTCGGTGTAATAACGAGATACTGCCCGCCATAGCCGACAAACAGAAAATTGTCTTCGTTGCACCAGCTCCAAGTCTGATAGCCGTAGCAGCGAGTCGGAATATGGGTGCGCTGCATCTGCTTGGCAGCGGTCATTAGGTAGCGCGCAAAGCAGTCGTCTGGATTGCGCATCGACTCAATGACGAAATGGCCGATCCGCAGCCAGTCTTCAGGTGTGGCGCTGAAGCCGTTATAGGTCGAGGTCTGGCCCGAGTTGTTCTGTATCCAAGCGCCACCTTGTTGGGGGCCGGCCGGCTGCCAAATCATCTCATTGAAAAAGTCAGGGAACTTGCGGCCGGTTGCCGCCTCGACCAGAAAGCCCAGTACCAGCGTATCGTAGTTGTTGTAATTGTATTTCTCGCCGGGCTTGAATTGCCGCGCATCATGCCGGCGCATCATTTCGATGAAATCTCTGGTCATGCGGCCGTTGTATATCCCGCGATGCTCAACCGCGACCGGTTCAGTCTGCCAACCTGTGTGCGCGGGGCCATCCTCGGCAGAGCCGCTTTGCATGAGCAGGATCTGCTCGATGGTGGCATTGCCCCAGGATGTGCCGGCCAGGGCGGGCAGGATCGCGTCTGTTCGGAGTTGCAGTGAGAATATCGCGCCGCTGCACAGGGCTTTCCCCACCGCCAGGGCTGTCAGGCTTTTCGATATGGAAAGGCCAAGCGGTGTCGATTTCTTGAGCCAGTTTTCTGCATAGCCCTCATAAATGACGTTGCGGTCCTTTGAGATCATTACTATGCGAGTGTAGCGAGGGCGCAGCAGGGCATCGAAGCCGGCGGCAATTGCTGGATCACGATGCGTTAATTTCTGATCCGCTGGAGCGGCAGAAAGGTGTGAAGGGGCCGTCGCCGCCGGCAGCCGCGCCACCGGTGCTTCGCGGCGAAAACCTCCCGACACACTGGCCCACCAGTCTTGTGCTTGAGCGACACTGGCCGGAACTGCCACACAGATAGCACATACGATCGTAACCATCCTGGCGAACTTCAGCGTTAGTCTCGCTGTTGCACATCGCGTAGTGATCGCCGAAGCCTGCCTTTTCATGAAGATTCCCCCTCGTTTAAGCTGGATCCTGCATCGGCGATCTAATGAGGCAAACTGAGCAAGCGCAGGCTAGAACCGCGCCTCAACAACCCATCGCCCCTTGGCCTTGTCGGCCCAAGAGATGCCATAGAGCACGGGCTGCCTCCCGCCATTGGTGATGACTTCCGCTTCGCACAGGTAGATTTGCACGTCGCCAGCCGGCCCCTTCACTACGGCGTCCTGGCTATTCCAGAGCCAGGGCTTGCTTGTCGGGCCTGCCGTGACGATCTCTTGGATTTCGAGCTGCATACGCCGGCCCTTCGGCGAATTCTTCACCGCGTCTTTCAGGCTGCTTTGAGCAGTTCGGCTTTCGCAGGTCGGAAGCGAGGAGGTCAGGCTGAATTCACCTCCAGCACCCTGCCGCATCAAGTTCCAGCCGAGAACAATGACCAGGATGATGCAGAAGGTCACCTTATCTCGGGTACGGTGCAGAACCACGGCACCTTTCTTCCGCTTATAGACCGGCCCCATCCAGAGCAGGATCAACCCCGGTATCAGGAGTGCCAGGGAGCCCAGGACGTTTACGAAGGAGAGGGCGACGCCAAGCGCGTTGATGATCCCCACCAGCCAGAGCTTGCGGTAGATCGGAATGCTGCCCCATTCGGGCAAAGCGGGAGCGGTGACGGAATCGGGATTCGTCATGGGATGCCTCTTTCGGCGGTAGGTGGCTGTGGTTACGGAAGATGTGGTCCGGCGCGGTTATGTGCCGATGGTTGTGTCTCCGGCGGGCCTCGATTCGGAGGGAAATACCGGGTTTTGGCGGTTCCTCTCCAAGTAGTCGCAATTATCCTCGTAGTATGTGTCCGGTCAAGCTTCATTTCCGTAGTTTCCTTCGGTGGTTAATGCAGCGGCCCGAAACGACATTCGGGCATGGACAAACGTAAAAAACCGACCCCGGCCGAGGCCCGCCAAAAGGCGTTGGGCCGCCGGATCAAGGCACTCCGTAAGGAGCGAAAGCTCAGTCAGGAAGACCTGGCCGAGATGATCGGGAAGAGCGTCGATACCGTATCGAACATCGAACGCGGGTTTTCCTCGACACGTCTATCGACGGTGTTCGAGATTGCCGAGGCACTGAAGGTCGGCTTTATCGACCTTTTCGATTGGGCGGATGTGCCGAAGCAAACAGCCCAACAGAAGGCCCGGGCCGAACTGGTCGAGAAATTCCGCATCCTGTTGGAAGGAAACGCCGCAGTCACAGTGGCGGATATTGCCGAGTTGACGCGGGCGATTTCTGAAGCGGCAACCAGGCGCTAACGCCGGCTCAGTATTCCTGCGCCAACATGAGGGTCAGCACGCGGGTCGTGACAGCCGGGTCGGTCGGATCTGGCGAGCCAAACTCCAACGACTTATCGTAGGCATCAATTTTCCAGAAAAACTTTTGGCCGCTGTATTCGATGCTCCCGAAGTCATGTTCGCCATAGGGATCATTGTCCTCGGTGAACGCGTCGAACCGGATCACCAGGCGACATAGTTCGGCCACATGAATGGGGTCGAGCGCCTGGACGCCGGCAGTCATCATAAATCGCCCCCCGATGCCGCCGCTTGTGCGGAAGCCGTCATTGAGTTTGGCAATGCACTGGGACTGTTCAGCCGAATCTTCGCGATCGGTCGGTGTGTTCGACATGGGCAAGAGTCTCCTGTGGCGCGGCCGGGTGGTTGGTCCAGGCGGCACTGATGGATTGGCGTTGAAGGTGGGTTAAGCGCGACTACGGACGAAATGGACGGCGGCGGAGCAGCCGCAGTCGGGAGACGGGGTGGCCTTCCGTCTCCAGCACCAGGTAGAGGAAAGTTGGCCGGTGACGCTGGGCGCGAGGATTGGAGACCCGAACATTGATAATCCGGTAAGCGGTATTGCGGTCGTCCGGCGCCAACACCAGGATTTCGGCGCGGAGCGGTACGCCCTCCAGGAGTTCAGCGAGGTCATCCACGGTCATGATGGCCTCGCTCTTGATCCTGCGCCGGTTGGTCGGAGCCCTGGCCGTGACGATATTGCCGGAGCGCCGAATCCAGCTCTCGGACCGCTGCGGCCAGGTCACCGCGGCTCCAGCGGTCGAGCACCACCTGCGCGGCTTCGGCGAGGGTGACCATGCCTTTACGAGATGAATTCATGACGCACCGTCCTTTGCACTGCCAGCAGGTGGTGTCAGCAGGCTTGGCGGGGGCGTTGAAAGAGGTGGTGGGCCGGTGGGCGCCTCAGACGCGTGATCTGGAAATGGCCTCCGAGGCGGGAAGCGGTTGAAAAGCTGATCCAGGGCGAGATGGATGCTCTCGGCACCGAGGTCAAAAATCGGACCTAATGCCGAGATCACCAGGCCCGTGACCAGCAGCTTCAAATGCCGCGCACGCTCCAGGCGATTGTCCAGTTCGTCGGCTTCTTCAGCGGTGCCATCGAAGGCCAGAATGAACAGCTCGGTCTCCGGACCCTGGAAAAGCGCCAGGTAGCGCCGCTGGACCGGAGCCGGTGGTTCAAGTCCTGCGAAAGCAGTGAATTCTTCGAGTGTTCCAACGAAGGCGAGTGAGAGCCGGTATGCCGGAGCCGAGGTATCTCTGCGCCAAGCCTTGATGACCAACTCACCCTCTGCCGCTGTAACTTCATACCGGAAATCGAGCTGGCCCTGGTCCCACCAATGACTGCAAAGCGCGAAATGGGCTCCGTCACTGAGGCTGTCTTCAGCCCTCTGTGGTTTGGCGGCTGCCAGAAAGGCCGCCGCCCAATCACCTGCCTCAAACTGCGGCAGCGACCAGGCATAGAGGCAGGCCCGGCGACAGAGCGATGCGACACTTACCGAATCACCCTGCGGTTCGATCCGGATATGGAAAGACTGCCCCTTGTCTTTGATACTCAAGACTGCCCGGATGACTAGGCCCGGCGTTGTTTCAATATTGGGTTCGATGCTCATGGCGGCCTCACTCAAACCGGAGCGTGGCTTCGTCGGCATCGTGCATCACGGGCTGCGGATGCCCCGCCGAAGCCCAGTCCTGCCAGAACCGGACAAATGGGCGGTGATCCACGGTGATGCGGGCTGGAGTTCCGTCATCGTCATATTGGCCCAGCAGCGATACGACGCTGCCGTGGTCGACGATGCGGCGGATATGAACAGGACGCTCGATCATGTGATCTCCTTCTCGGTTGCGATGGGCAATAGGGGAGCGCAGGCGCCAGCCGAGGCGGGCGCGGAGACTTCCGGGTTTTTGGGTGGACTAGAGAGGGTTACTCAGCGCCGTAGAGGCGCAGCAGGGCGGTTTGATTTCCGACCTGAATTGTTTTGGCGGCGAGCGGCTGTAACCGATACGGACCTCGTTTCGGTCCCTCTGCCAAAGCCTCACGGGGTACATTCATAGCTGCCAGGGGCGATTGGTTGGCTTGGGGCAGCTTCTCTTCAAAATGCGCCGCCCCGACAGCCAGACCGCCTTGAAGCGCAGCAGACGCCACCGCCAGGCCATGCCGTTGCCAATAGCCATCCCGCCCCGGCAGCTTGAAAGCATGGATGGCGGCGAGAGCGAGGGTAGGACGGTGCTCATCGAGCAGGGCCTGCCAATCCTGGAGCGCCTGTTCGCGGAGTGGCTTGAAGCCAGCTTCCTCGACCCTTGGGCATTTGCCATTCGGGAGCCATAAATCCCGGATCGGCGATCCGCGCTTTTTCAGCATGACGGGGTCGTCGCAAATTCCGAACATATCGAAACAGGAATTGAGCACTGCCTTGTGGCCGCTCGGCAGGGTCACGAAGCGATGGGGCGAGGAATAGTCCGATTGGGCGGGGACATAGACCCGCTTGCAGTGGATGGTGTCGGGATTGGACGGAATGACCTTCCGGGCGAGACCGGCGATCCCATCCGAGCCAACACCTATGCAAAGCTGGTCGCCGAACTCCCAGCGTCGGGGCGAGGCTGAGTCGGCTCCGAAGACCAAAAGGCTACCTGGTGAGGTATCGGCCAGGCTCGCCGCCGCCCGCCTCACGGCAGGCATGAAGGACTCCTTGGCGAGCAGCCTGATCCGGGTGGGGTGTTTCTTGTCCCCGATATATGTGGAGAGCCGGAAATAGGCACCGGGCAACAGCATGGCATCCAGGTTCTGCCATGCGGTGTCCTCCGCGATGGCAGTTGCGGCTGCGATCAGCAGTTCGCTCCTGGGTTTGTTGACGAATACTCTATGGGCGCGCTTACCCAGCACGCATAGGGCCGCGATCCGCGGCGACCGAATTGGTCCACGCATGACATCACTCCAGATTTTCGATTGAGGGAGCTGATTGGAACTGCGGCTTCACACCGGATCAGCTCGTTCCGGCTTGCCGTTACTAACCCTGGCCAGAATCTTCCGGCCAGTTACGCATATGACTGATTAGACCAAGGCCACCAGGCGGCGTTTGGCGTGGTTATCGCCGTCGATATACCGCTGGGTCTGCTCGATTGAGCGATGCCCAGCCAACTGCTGCACATCCCGCAGGCTGCCTCGAACCCTGTGAACCAGCCGGGCGGCCCGGGTGATGAAAGTCCGCCGCCCCGAATGGGACGAGCAACCAGCGAAGCCGAGTTCGCCGTAGAATGCTTTGAACCAGTTCACCACGCTGCTGGCCCGCAGTGGCCCGCCGCGCTCGGATTCGATGACATACCCGCTCGGGCCACGGTGCCGTCGCAGCCGCATCAGAACCTGCCGCAGATCGGGGTGCATCGGGATCGTGCGACCGCTGCCCATCTTGGCGATCCCGTCTCGCAGCTCGATGCGGTCGCCAAGATGCCCGTCCGAGGTCTCGACCATTGGCCATGTCAGGCCGGCGATCTCGCCGGCGCGTAGCCCGGCTTTGACCGACAGCAGCAGCATGGCTTGATCGCGCCGGCCATGCCGGCTGCGGCCTGCTTCGGCCACGGCCAGGCGCAACTGGCCGCTTGTTAAGATTTTGGCTTGTTTGCCTGCCATTTTAGCCTCATTTTCGCTTAAAATACCCGCATAAGTAGTATATCAAATCAGGCTAATTTGTCAACAGAATCAGACAGATAGAGAGAAATGGTTAATTATCGACTTGGCGATTAAGCAGGATGCGGCACTGGCACATGGAACATTATCACTCGGCTTTTCTAATTAGGTGGGCGGCGTCGGCTACAACAGCCCTTCCATTCGAATGAAATAACCATTGAGCTGCGGCTCGATTTCTTCCGCGAGAGAGAAACCCAAATATTGCATCGCCCCACCGCCCGGCTGTCCATTAAATACGCTTGCATAGACTTTGAAGGAATTCGCAGTTGCGATACCAACCTGAATAGTGCCGCCCACGGTACCCACTTCAGTGCCGACGATGCGATTTTGTAGAATGATCTTCGGTTCTATACCTCTAAAACGAGGATTCTGTTTCGCTGCGAGTTCGATAATTCTGGGCCTCAAAGCTTCCGCGTCATCTCCCATCAACAGGAAGTCGCCATTCTCAATATCAATCTCACGACATTGCTGCTCAAAGCCATTTTCAGTTTTGTGAGGGAGAAGTTGAAATATCTTATACGTTTGGCTTCTGGTGCAATGCCCGAACACGCTTGCCATCACCGGTCTATATGCCGAAACGCCCGCATCTTTCGTATACCTTTCAATTAAATGTCGTCCCAAGTTTGCGATGCTCTCCACTGTTGGAGGGGTGCCGTCGATGCTCATGAGATTTCTGAGAAGAGTGTTCATTGTCGAGTATGCAAGCAGGGCTACTCCTCCTGAATTTGCCGTTAGACGCGCTGTTCATAGATTGGGATTTCGATTCCGGCTTCATAAGGCAGAAACGCAGGGTTGTCCCGATCTGGTATTGCCTTGTTTGCCCCTGGGATTTCCGATGTTCGCGACCAGTGCGCCAAAAGATGCCAGAATCCTCACGGTTCTTAAGCAAGGATACTATCTGAGGCCCCTTAAATTATGAACGAACTAACGGTTCCTCCGTCGGAAATTGCGGCAGAGAGTGACGCCGATTTGGGTGCACGCGCCGCGCGGATGATCTGGGACGATCAGCCGGGTATTGATGATCTGATCGATACGCGCACGCCCGAATTTGCGGATGCCGTGATCGCGGGATTGGCGAATGCTTTGGCATCTTCGCCTGGTGCCTTGAAGAAGATGATGCGCGGCGCGGCTGCCGCCGCCGAGGATTTGAACGTTGAGCCATTTCAGGGGCTGACGGAAGTGATCCAAAACGCGGATGATTTACATGCCTCGGAAGTGCGCTTCGCTTTGCGTGACACGGAGGCCAGCCGCGAGCTATTGATCGTGCATAATGGTCAGCCGGTAGCCTGCCAGCACGTGCTAGGCATGGCACTACCATTCGTGACGACCAAGACTAACAGAACCGATCAGCGCGGGCGGTTTGGCATTGGCCTGAAGACACTCAGGCGAATCTCAGATGATCTCGCGGTCCATTCGGCACCGTATCATTTTTCCGGGGATCAACTTTCGATCCAAGTTGTGCCAGCGGAAGGGCCACTGCCAGGCTTCTATGATCCCGCGACCGATACCATGATCGTAATTCGCCTGAGATCGGACTTCAGCGAGGAGGGGCTGAAAGCCTGGTTCGCGGAGTGGAAGGAAGACGGCCTAATCTTTCTGAGCTGGGTCTCGAGTTTCCGCTGGTGTGATATCGCCGGCGCAACCCTTGATGGCCGCATCCTGAGCTTCGGCGCGTGGGAAAACATTGCCCTAGTTAGCGGTCGCACCTCCATCACCGCGCTATCGAGACGCGAGGTACGCAGAAGGGGGGCATCATGGACCGTGTGGCGCGCGACCTTGCCGGTGCCGGGTCATGTGCATCCAGCTCACAAGGCTCGCGCCGAGGTGACGAATATTTCCATCGCCGTTCCAAGCGAGGCGGGTGCGGGGAGTCTTTATATCGGCTTTAAAACGCGTGTTCCGGTGGATCTGTCATTTTCGCTCGACGCGCAATTCGACCCCAGCACCACGCGCGAAGCCTTGATCGAAAGCACTTGGAACAATTGGCTAATCGAGCGATGTGGCGATGTGCTTGGCGAGATCGCGCATGGCCTGATGCTGGAGGCGCCCAAGGAGGCCTGGCGGTTTGTGCCGCTGGCTGTTGAGTACATCGGAAACGAAGGTGACCGTTGGCTGCGCAATGGCTTCACGAAATCGTTCGACACGGCGCGCGCTTGGCTTGGCGGCCATGCGGACGTCCTTATTGGAGGCGCGCACGTTGCCCTGTCGAACATCGCCTATGAACATGCCGGTCTAAGCGATCTTCTGATGGACGCCGATATCGAGGCATTAGCTGAAGGATCGCGGGCTCTGCCGCGCGACATTCGCGATGCGGGTGGCAGGTGGCGCGCCGTGCTTGATCAAATCGGAGCCTGCACTATTATTGGCACGACGGAACTGCTTGAGGGCTTCAAGAAATCAGTATTCCAACCGAAGAGACCAAGTTGGTGGGTGAAGGCTGCGCGCGTGTTGGTGGAGACCCACGTCAATGAGGAGCTATTCGATACTCCATTCTGGCTGACGGACAAAGGCAGTGCCGTGGCCTGCAAGCGCCTAGGCACTACGGACAAACCGCTCGTTCTATGCGAAGAGCTTTCAATGTTTTCATTGCGGTGGAACCTGCTCGATCGCTTGCATGCGGCATACGGTATCGAAAAGGATGGTGATGTTGCGATTCGTTGGCTGAATAAGCACGCAGCGTTCCGAACAAGTGTCGATGCATCGACCGAACTCGAGGCCTTTGCCGAGCGATTCGGGGCTACGCCGCTAGAGATAGAGGATGCTGACTTGCGCGAGCTTCGCAATCGCTTCGATGAGCTGAGCGATCGCCGTGCGGAAGAGATCGGCCATGCCGTAGGCGCGGCGCTGATGGTGGATGGCTTCGTTTATAGGCGTGGTAAGATGCACAGGCAGAAGGTGTGTCCGACGGAAGCCTATCTATGCAAGACGTTGGATAGTGATTTCCCAAACTGGCCCACGGCGGCTGGTACCGTACCGGGCATTCATTGGATCGCTGCCGGATACGATGAGAAACTGAAGACAGGTGCAACTCGCGCGCAGCGTAAACGCGCTGATGGAACCATCTCGCGGGGCGCGCGTAAGTTTTTCGCTTTACTCGGCGTGGAAAATGCACCGCGATTGAAGAAAACCGGCTTAGTCCGTTGGGGTGGCGGGACGCGGAGCCAGGAACTCCGTGCGGCCCAGGCCGAGCAAGTGCCGACCGATTGGATTAGTCCGGATCTCGAACGCGTTCTAACCGCATTCCAAAAGCTCTCTAAGAAGGACCTGCGCGAGAGAAGCCCCGCTTTATTTAAGGCCGTGGCCCGCGCTTGGGAGCGGTCTTACGCTGACCGCAAGATGGTCGCCTCGCAGCACGAGGCGCGCGTCTACGTTTATCCGAGGGCGCCTGTCACCGCACAATGGCTGATCCACTTGCGTGAAATGCCGTGGGTGGCGGTCGGCAAGGGTGAGTTGGTGAAGCCGAACGAAGCCGTGGTGAAGACACAAGAGACGCAAACGCTATATGCTAGCACTGCGTTCGCGGTTGGCATTGATGTGAGGGATTTTAGCGCGGACTTCGCGGCGACACTGGGGTTGGTAACGTCGGTGCGCGTCAGCGATCTAGTAAGGCTGCTGCGTGGTATGTGCGATGGGGATGACGTCGTCGACGACGCGCAGGTCATGGCGATCTACCGCAACCTCGCGAGATACGTGCCCAGCACGGTCGCGTGGAATACGCGAATCGGCGACATGATGATTCAGGATCTGCGCAAGGCTTTCACGGAGAATCAGGGCCTTATTCACATCGGTGGCGATGTTTGGCGCAGGCCAAATGAATTGATGCGCGGCAAGGATATCTTTCATAACCGCTCGCGCTTTGTGCCGGGCGGACCAGCCTTGGCTAGCCTCTGGTCTGCTTTGGATGTGCGTGAGCCTACGCTTGATGACTGCCTTATGTTTCTAAAGTCGCTCGCGGGGCAAGCGCATGATGTTGGGCTCACATCGCGCCTGATAGACGTATATCGCTATATGGAGCCCCTGCTGGCTAATGCGGAGCGGCGGCACCGTGAGCGGATGAAAGTCCTGCCGCTGTACTGCGACGATTGTTGGGAGGCTGAGCGGCCCATTTTCCTGGTTGAAGAATCCGAACTTAGATCGCAATTGGCGAAGGCTTTGCCCGCCAAGAAATTCTGGATGCCGCCTTGTGACCTTCGTGAGTTAACGTCGTTGGTGGTTTTCACAGGGGTGACGCGCAGCGAGCCTACCTTGGTCGTCGCGGACGATCGCGAGACAGCCTTGGATCGTGGGGACGGCATGCGAGTGCATTTCCGGCAGGCGGTCGATCATCTCTCCGATGAACTAGCACGCAACAATCCAGAAGTACGCAAGCGCATGGCGATCAGTTGGGATGCGCTGCGAGAGATTCCGTTATTCGTATACTCCGGTCCGATTGCTATTCGGGCAATGGACGAGGAATTGTCAGCGGGGAAAATTCCAATCCAGCTTCAAGCATTGATCGTGCCTGATCCACTCGAATTGCATGTCTGGGAGGAGGCCCTGCCCAAGCGTGAATACGGCGGTCACGCGATCGCGTCGTTGTTCCCGCATGCATTGCGCCGCGGCATTGAGGCCGAGTGGGTGGTGGCTTGGCAGGAAGCGCGCGAGACCACGGCCGCAGCCATTCGTCTGGCATCGGACGAGGAGCACGTGGAGGCAATGGAAGGCCGAGCTGCAAAGATCAACGCCGCCCCGAAGAAGAAAATCTCAGTGAGCACCCCCGGTGGGAAAGGCCCCACCGTGAAGCCCCGAACCCTTAAGAATAGCGTTGGCCCTATTCTGGGCGCCACGGTGGTGCCGGGGCGCGATCCGAAGCTGACACCACCGCCAGCAAAGCCGAAGCTGCACGACACGCCGCCTCCGCCAAAACCACCCCATCCCGGATCGCGCACGGCGCCAACGACCTACACTGATCGCGATCTAGAACAACGTGGCTGGGAGCTGCTGACGCAGGCGCTGGAAACCTCGGCGGAGGAACTACTAATTGACTTCCGCAACCGGCATGGAGTCGGCGCCGATGGCGCGATAGACTGGAAGACCTTCGTCGAAATGAAAGCGACTGGCCGTGCGCCGCAGAGTTCGATCGAGATGTCGAACGCCGAATATGAGCGCGCTAAGGAACGCGGCAACGATTTCATCCTGGCTTTGGTCAGCGGTCTCGAGGATGGCTATCAGGACGAGGTGCGGTTGATATTCGATCCGGCCAATCGCGCGACCGTCCGCCCATTGAATGGCGTGAAGTTAGTCGCATTGACTGAAGCGCCTCAGATCCTGATTCCGTTTGGGAACCCGGAGGAATGACCCGACTAGCGGTACGCTAATATTTTTGAAATTTTGAGAAATTAGGAACGGGCTAGGGGGGCTAATTCCCGTCGCAAGCTTGTAAAGCCAACCCGCTAGAGATCAACATGTTGTGGGTAGAATTGTGGGTATTGCAGGGCTTTTAATATAAAATCTATATATTTCAATACGTTATTGAAGTTTTTGGCGGAGAGGGTGGGATTCGAACCCACGGTACGCTTGCACGCACAACGGTTTTCGAGACCGCCCCGATCGACCACTCTGGCACCTCTCCGCGAGGAACCGGCGAAAGGTGCAAACCGTCGCCGGGGGTCGAAAACGGCGCGGACCTTAACCGAACCGCTCCCCGCCCGCAAGGCTCCCACCCGCCCGGCAGGGCGCGGCAAAGCGGAAGCCGGTTCAAGCACTTAATTCCGTCCCTTCAGGTCGTCGCGAACGGTCTTGTCATCGCGACGGGCTTGTCCGACACTGTCGCCAAGGTGCCGCCCGGCCCCGCCGCAGGCGGGCTCGACGGCGCCGGAACCGGGAGGCCGCATGAGCACCGGGACAAAGGGCCTGTCTGCGCTTCCAGGCGCCACGACTCGCGACATCGACGGCAGCGGCCGCGCGGTCGCCGCAGGCCGCTCTTTACCGGCAGTGCTATGCCGCGCGGCCATCCCCGCACCATCGATTTTCTGCAGCATCGCCGGACCAGACCCCAGCGTTCGTGCACCGGCCGCACGGCTGCAGCATCTGCAGGAGGCTGTGTCACCGGATCGAGCGTGAACAAGTCCGGCGCTCCGGCGACCGGGCATAAAAGAGGAGGAACCACCATGACCGTTGCGGCAATTCTCAGGGACAAGACGCCTGGCGTGATCAGCGTCAGGCCAGACGAGGGCATCGAGGTGGTGTGCCAGAAACTGGCCGACAAAGGTATCGGTGCAGTGATGGTGCTGCGGCCCGATGGCGGCATTGCCGGCATCCTGTCGGAACGCGATATCGTGCGCGGCCTGGCGATGATCGGCACCGATCTGCTGCAGCAGAGCGCCGATACCATCATGACCCGCAGCGTGATGGTCTGTTCCAGCAAGGACACCATCGAAGACGTGATGCACCTGATGACCAAGCGCCGGATTCGCCACCTGCCCGTTGTGGATAACGGCAAGCTGACCGGCATGATTTCCATCGGTGACGTGGTCAAGCGCCGGATCGCCGACACCCAGATGGAAGCCGAAGCGCTGCGGCAGTACATCGCCACCGGCTGAGTTCTGCCCTATATAGGGATGCATGAAGAGCCAGCAGCCCGACTATCTCGTCCACCCCGACCCGCTCGATCCGACGCTGACCGAGACCGTCCAGGGCATCGACCAGGATGGCCGTCCGGTCGAGACCAAGGTGCCGGTGGAGCGTCCGCTCACCCTGTTTCTCAATGGACAGGAGATCGTCACCATGATGACGATCGGCGACTATCCGGATTTCTTGGCGCTCGGCTACCTGATCAACCAGCGCATGCTGCTGCCCGAGGACGAGGTCACCGCCATCGATTTCGATGCCGAGATCGAGACCATCGTGGTGCGCACCGCGCGCCAGACCGATTATGAGGAGCGGCTGAAGAAAAAGACCCAGACCTCGGGCTGCGCCCAGGGCACGGTGTTCGGCAACATGATGGATGCGGTGGAAAGCGTGTCGCTCGATCCCGATGCCAGGCTGAACACTTCGTGGATCTACAGCCTGTCGAAGCAGATCAACCTGACGCCGTCGCTGTATCTCGAAGCCGGCGCCATCCATGGCTGCGTGCTGTGCGAGAATGACCGCCCGCTGATCTACATGGAGGATGTTGGCCGCCATAATGCGATCGACAAGATTGCCGGTTATATGCGCGTGCATGGCCTGACTGCCAAAGGCAAGAGCATGTATACCACCGGGCGGCTGACCTCGGAGATGGTGATCAAGACGGCGCAGATGGGGATTCCGATCCTGATCAGCCGTTCTGGCTTCACCGCCTGGGGCGTGCAACTCGCCCGCCAGATCGGCATGACCCTGATCGGCCGCGCCAAAGGCAGGCGTTTCGTGGCGCTGGCCGGCACCGAACGGCTGCATTTCGATGCCGATCCGGCCGCGGTGGCCGACGAAGACGCCCGCAGCCAGCGCAAGGGCGGCCGCGACGACGAGGCGGCATAGCATGTCTGGCAACGTTCTCGGCGTGGTGCTGGCTGGCGGGCTGGCCCGTCGCATGGGCGGCGGCGACAAGGGGCTGCAGCTGCTCGGCGGCAAGCCGATCCTGAACCGCATCATCGAGCGCCTGGCGCCGCAGGTGGATGGCATCATCCTCAATGCCAATGGCGACCCGGCGCGTTTCGCCCCCTGGGGTCTGCCGGTGGCCGGCGATGCGGTCGAAGGTTTCGTCGGTCCGCTGGCCGGCGTGCTGGCGGGACTGGCCTGGGCTCGGGCGAACCGGCCCGATATCACCGACATCGTCACCGTGCCGGGCGATGGACCGTTCCTGCCGCGCAACCTGGTCGCCCGCATGGTCGAGGCGCGGGCGCAGGCCGGCGCCGATCTCGCCTGCGCGGTTTCAGCCGGCCAGGCCTATCCGGTCGTCGGCCTGTGGCCGGTGCGGCTGCATGATGATCTGCGCCATGCCGTGGTGGTGGAGGATATCCGCAAGGTGGACCGCTGGACGGCGCGGTATAGGCTGGTGCAGGTGGACTTTCCGGCCGCGCCGGTCGATCCGTTTTTCAACGCCAATGCCCCGGAAGACCTCGCCGAGGCCGAACGGCTGCTGAATTTGCTGGGAGATGCGGCATGACGCCGGATGAATGGCCCGACCTGCCGCCGGGTTACATATTGAAGCTCTGTGTTGCCGATGCCTTCGACACGGCCTGTCAGGCGGCGCGGGATGGCGCCGAGGATGGCTTCATGCTGATGGTCGACCGTCAGGATCGCTGCGAGGCGGCGCTGGTGCTGCGCCCGCTCGATCCGATCCAGCCGGCGCTGACGCTCGCCTATGTCGGCCTGCTCGGCCTGCATGACGGCCTGGCCGCCGTGGCGCCGGCGGAGACGCCGGCCGGCATCGGCTGGCCGGATCGCCTGCTGGTGAATGCCGCCTGCGTCGGCGGCATCCGGCTGGAGCACGGTCCGCTGGTCGAGAAAGAGGGCATGATTGATGTGCCCGACTGGCTGGTGCTGGGCATCACCGTGCAGATGGCGGCAGACCGCGACGACGATATGCCGGGCACCGAACTGGACTATACCGACCTGCATGAGGAAGGTTGCGGCGAGGTGAGCGTGCCGCAGCTGGTGGAGGCTTTTGCCCGCCATCTGCTGCATTGGCTCGACCGCTGGCAGGAAGAAGGCTTCGAACCGGTGCGTCGCGCGGTGCTGCACGATCTGGACGACAAGACTCTGAAGATCGAAGCCAATGGCGATGCCTGGCTGGAGGCCGGCGCGGGCAAGACGGTTTATGCCCTGCGCGACCGTCTGCGTCAGCCGAGCTGGCAGTTGCCCGAGATCGTGAAGGCCGTGTCATGAAACTGCTGCGCACCATCCGGTTCGATGAGTCCGACACGCGTGTTTTCCCCGAAGCCGCCGATCCCGGCGAATGGGCGGTGCCGGGCACCTTCGCCTTTGCCGATGCCGATCCGGAGACGCTCAGCCGGCAGGAACGCCAGGCTTTCGCCAACGGTTTTCTCGGCCTCGAGAGTTTCGGCTGGTCCACTCTGGTGACGGTGGCGACCATCGAACGCGACGAGTATGACGCGGTGATCGAGGTGCTGGCGCGGCATCTGCAGCAGGATTACGGTGCGCCGGACTTTGCCACGGCGAAGGCTGCGGCCAGGGAAGAGATCGATTATACAGCCTCGCTCTGCGAGCACCCGATCAACACGCTGCTGTCGTTGAGCCGCTTCATCGAGGGCGATGCGATCCGCGAGCAGTTCCGCATCGTGCCGCCGCCGGGCGACAAGCCGCATACCAGGATCTGGGAGATCACCCCCGATGTCTGAACCCTTCTGGATCAGCAGCGGCTACGACCTGCTCGATCGCGGTGCCGATGGGCGTCTGGGCGTCAGCGGCGATTTCATCCGTGCCTATCTCAGCCGGCCGGAAATGGCGCCGCCCGACGAGGCCTGCGATGCCGAGCGTGCCCTGCATGCCGCTTTGCTGGCCGAACCGCTGCGCAGTGTGACCGCCGCCGATCTCGGCGCGCTGGCCGATGCCGATGCGCAGGAGAATTACACCATCTTCCTGCGCTTCCGCGACCACCTGATCCGCGCCGGCAGTCTGGAGGCGGCTTATGTCGGCCTGTTTCGGCCCAAGGCGCCGGCCGTGCCGGCCATGTTCATGGATCATCTGGCCGCCGCCATCCTGCGCGACCTGCTGGACGGCAGCCGCGATGCCTTCCGCGTTCGCGCCGCCGAACTGTTCTTCCGCGTGCAGAAGGCCACGATCCAGGACAGCCGCATCCTGCTGGCCGACGACGAAACCGTCGAGATGCTATCGGCCGGCGGCGGTTTCGGGTCGCTCGGTGCGCTGGTGGCCGAGGCCGGCACGGTGCTGCGCAGCGTCGATATGGATATCCTGACCAAGGAAAACGCCGCCGGATACTGGTCGCGCAGCGATCGGCACGATTTCGTGCTCGACTTCGGTTTCACCCGCACCGGGCAGGATGCCTTTGCCCGCGTGGTCGAGGCCTGGGTCGAACGGCTGACCGGCGCTGCCGTGCAGGTGCAGCCGGTGCAGACCATCCGCGACGAACGCTGGGTCTGGCATGTCGGCATGGACACGACCTCCAGCGCCATCATGAATGCGCTGTATGAAGGCAAGCCGGTGGATGAGGATCACATGCGCCAGATTCTGGCGCTGTTCCGGCTGGAATTCCGCGATCCGTCGCTGATGCTGCCACGCATTGCCGGCCGCCCGGTCTATCTCGGCATGGCGATGGACCACCATGGCAAGGTTCGGCTGAAGCCGCAGAATCTGGTGGTCAACCTGCCGCTGAATGCGGGAAGCTAGGACATGACCGATATCCTGCCGCCTGAAACCGAAATCCGCCGCGTCGGTGTGATCCTGGAGCGTCGCAAGCTCGACAATCCCTGGAAGGATTACAGCTGGCGCCCGGTGCAGGTGCTGCCCGGCGTACCGGACTCGGCGCCCTGGACCAGGCTGGCCGAGGGCGAAGGCTGGGTGCAGTTCTATGCCGGCGATGCCGAACTGGCGCTGTATCGCCATGAAAGCGAGACCTACGTCTACAATATCGAAAGCGCGCAGCCCGCTGTCTGGGTCTTCCTGCGCAACAGCGATGTGGAACCTGGCATTGCCCTGTACGGCGCTTCGGTCGACCCGGGTGAAGCGCATGCCCATAACGATACCGGCGACGACATTGTCGATTTCGTGCCGATGCCGACGGCGATCCTGGAATGGATGCAGGATTACGTGCGCCGCCACCCGCCCACGAAAGAGCATTACAAGCGCAAGCGTGACCGCGCCGACCCCGAAGCGCTGGCGCGGCGCACGCGGCTTTACGAATCCGATCCGTTGCGACAGGTGCCGGAAGACGAATGAGCAGCGACGACCGCAGCAAGCCCGACCCGACCGACGCGGAAGCCGGCAGCTTCCTGTCGCGCTGGTCGCGCCGCAAGGCCGAGATCCGGCGCCAGGAACAGGCGCCGGAAACGGACGCTGTCCCTGCCGTGGAAACCGAGGCCGAACCCGAAATCGATCTGGCTTCGCTGCCGCCGATCGACAGCCTGACAGCCGAAAGCGATTTCAGCCTGTTCCTGCGCAAGGGCGTGCCCCCGGCCCTGAAGGCCGCGGCTTTGCGCAAACTTTGGCTGGTCGAGCCCAGCGTGGTGAATTACCAGCCACTGGTCGACTACAACTGGGATTTCACCGCGCCGGGCTATGGCGACCTGCTGCCGGGCGACGATGTGGTGAAGATGGCGCAGAAGGTCTTTTCGGGATTCAGCCAGGAGCCGAAGCCGGAAGACGAGCCGCCGGCGGTTCCGGAGGCAGCGGCCGAGCCGCAGCAGGCCTTGCCGGTTCCGGATGAGCGGCCCGTGGCGCAGGTCTCCCGGCCTGAGCCGGCAGTCGAAGCTGCGCCGGTTGAAGCTGAGCCGGCAGTGTCGCTGTCGCGCCGCCGGCATGGCGGGGCATTGCCCAGCTAGGACCTGCCGTCCTCCTTGTCGGCGCCGAGCCGACGCAGCAGATCCGGCCGTGCGCGCAGCCAGTCTTCCAGCGGCTCCAGCGCGCGGAACAGCAGCGGATTGAGCGCAATCGACAGCAGCGCGCCGGCCAGGATCAGGTCGCGGCCTTCCGCGGGCAGCAGCCCGAAGGACACGCCCAGTCCGGCCAGGATGAAGGAGAATTCGCCGATCTGCGCCAGGCTGGCCGAGACCGTCAGCGCCGTGGTCAGCGGGTGACGGAAGGCCAGCACGATCAGGAAGGCGGCAATCGATTTACCCAGGACGATGATCAGTACCACCGCCAGCAGGGCGAGCGGCGCCTCGAACACGATGGCAGGTTCGAACAGCATGCCGACCGAGACGAAGAACAATACGGCGAAGGCATCCTGAAACGGCAGCGAGCGCTGCGCGGCATCATGACTGAGGTCAGATTCGTTCATGATCACGCCGGCGAAGAAAGCGCCGAGCGCAAACGAGACGTCGAACAGCATGGCGGCGCCAAAGGCGATGCCGAGCGCGCAAGCCAGCACCGCCAGCGTGAACAGTTCGCGCGAACCGGTGTCGGCGACATGTTGCAGCAGCCAGGGAATCGCGCGTTTGCCGACCACCAGCGCCAGTGCGGCAAAGAGCGCCACTTTCACTGCCGTCATCAGGAGCGTCAGCGCCAGGCTGCTGTCGCTGCTGCTCGGGCGGTCGCCCAGCAGATCGGCGAAAACCGGCAGCAGCAGCAGCGCCACGATCATCAGGATATCCTCGACCAGCAGCCAGCCGACCGCGATGCGGCCCTGGTCAGTGTCGACCTCGCCGCGCGCCTCGAGCGCCCGCAACAGCACCACGGTGCTGGCGACCGACAGCGCCAGCCCGAAGACCAGGCCGCCGCCGAGGCCCCAGCCGAACAGCTGCGCGATGCCGAAGCCGAGCAGGGTGGCGACGGCAATCTGCGCCAGCGCACCGGGAATGGCGATCCAGCGCACGCGTATCAGGTCGGCAGGCGAGAAATGCAGGCCGACGCCGAACATCAGCAGGATCACGCCGATCTCGGCCAGCTGCTGCGCCAGCACGCTGTCGGCGACGAAGCCCGGTGTGTGCGGACCCACGGCAATGCCGGCCAGCAGGTAGCCGACCAGCGGCGAGAGCCGAAACTGCTGCGCGATCATGCCGAAGGCAAACGCAATCACGAATGCGAGAGCCAGCATGGTGATCAGCGGGGCGTCATGCGGCATGCCGGTCAAATCCTTACGCTACAGAATGATGGGCGGTCGTCGAACTCTCAGGGAATACAGGTAGTTGCCCAGCGGTTAATACATCGCTGCTCCAGTTTAAAATCCTTATAAACTGCGAATAAGAATCGCTCTCAAAATTTCGCAGGTGCAGCAAAAACCCTGAAATATCAGCAGGTTATGCCGATTTTGATTGGCGCCCGACAAATCAGTTTGTAAGTTAACGCCGGCAGGAAGGGATTCGTGACCAGCGCACTCTCGAACGCGATTGAAATTGTAGGGGGCCAGACGCAACTGGCCCGGCTGCTCGGCGTGAAGCAGGCCAATGTCTGGCACTGGCTGAACAAGGCCGAGCGGGTGCCGGGCGAGTATGTCCTGGCCATCGAGACCGCCACCGGCGGCCAGGTGACGCGCCACGCTCTGCGCCCCGACCTCTATCCCGACGCCCAGGCGCCCGATGCGTTGCCGGCGATTGCCGAGGAAGACCTCTGGCGCGCCCAGATTTACGCATTGCTCGGCCGCGGCCTGGCGCGCCGTCCCGATACTGCGCTGCTGACCGCGCTGGCCCAGCTCAGGGGCGACAGCAGCCCAATGGGTCAGGCGCTCGCCAGTCTGGCCGAAGCGGCCCGCACCACCTCGCTGGAACGCGCCCAGGACGAATACGACACGCTGTTCATCGGGCTGCCGCGCGGCGAACTGGTGCCCTATGCCTCTTTCTACCGCACCGGCTTTCTGTACGAACGCCCGCTCGCCAAGCTGCGCGGCGACATGGAGAAGCTGGGTTATGCCCGGGCCGATCATGTCGCCGAACCCGAGGACCATATGGGCGCGCTGTGCGAATTGATGGCCCTGCTGATCCGCGGCGGCGAAGGCCGCGGTCCGGCCGAGCTGGCGACGCAGGAACGCCTGTTCCGCCAGCATTTGGCGCCCTGGGGCGAGCGGTTCTTCACCGATCTCGAACTGGCGCCCAGCGCGAAACTCTATCGACCGCTCGGCACAGCCGGCCGGTTGTTCGTCACCATCGAAAATCAGGCCTTTGCCATGGCCGCCTGAGCGGCCGGCACACACGCGTACGGAGGGACCCGCCATGAGCAAAGACAAATCCGCTGAGAAGAAAGATGCCCTCGATCGTCGCAGTTTCCTGCGCACCGCAGGCGTGGGCGCTGCCGCGGCTGCCGTGGCCGGCGTTGTCGTTGCGCCGACCAGCGCCGAGGCTGCCGAGAATGCCGAGACCCGCAAGAAGCAGCGCTACAAGGAAACCGAGCACGTGAAGCGCTATTACGACAGCAACCGGCTCTGAGCCGGCACGTTCAGGCCCGCGACCAGCCCATTCCCAAGTCCCGTCTTAGGGAGACGCCCCGATGTTGATCAAGAAAAGCTCTACCACTGGCGCCGCGCCTCAGAAGGCCGGCGGCAAACTGTCCGGCATCCTGGCCGGCGCCGCCCTGCAGACAATGGATCGCCGTGGCTTTCTGAAGGCTTCGGGTCTTGCTGCTGGTGGTCTGGCTGCCATTTCGGCGCTGACGCCGGCAATGGTCAAGACTGCCAAAGCAGCGCCCTCATCGAGCGCCAATCTCGTCAAGAAGAAGAATATCTGCACCCATTGCTCGGTCGGCTGCACCGTGACCGCCGAAGTCGAGAACGGTGTCTGGGTCGGGCAGGAACCGACCTGGGACAGCCCGATCAATCTCGGCACCCATTGCGCCAAGGGCGCCTCGATCCGCGAACTCACCCATGGCGACCGTCGCCTTAAATATCCGATGAAGCTGGTCGACGGGAAATGGACCCGCATCAGCTGGGATACCGCGATCAACGAGATCGGCGACAAGCTGCTGGAAATCCGCCAGAAGTCCGGTCCGGAATCGGCCTACTGGCTCGGCTCGGCCAAATTCTCCAACGAAGGCGGCTACCTGTTCCGCAAATTCGCCGCCTTCTGGGGCACCAACAATATCGACCACCAGGCGCGTATCTGCCATTCGACCACTGTCGCCGGCGTAGCCAATACCTGGGGCTACGGCGCGATGACCAATTCGTATAACGACATTCACAATTCGAAATGCATCGTGATCATGGGCGGCAACCCCGCCGAGGCGCATCCGGTGTCGCTGCAGCATGTGCTGCGCGGCAAGGAAAAGAATCGCGCGCCGATGGTGGTGATCGATCCGCGCTTCACGCGCACGGCCGCGCACGCCACCGAATACATGCGCATCCGTCCCGGAACCGATATCCCGGTGATCTGGGGCCTGCTCTGGCACATCTTCCAGAACGGCTGGGAGGACAAGGAATACATCCGCCAGCGCGTCTACGGCATGGATGATATCCGCGCCGAAGTCGCCAAGTGGACTCCGGAGGAGACCGAGAAGGTCACCGGCGTTCCCGGCGAGCAGATGAAGCGCGTCGCCGAGCTGATGGCAAAGAACAAGCCCGGCACCCTGATCTGGTGCATGGGCGTGACGCAGCATACCGTCGGCACCGCCAACGTGCGTGCGCTGTCGATCCTGCAGCTCGCGCTCGGCAACATCGGCGTGGAAGGCGGCGGTGCCAACATCTTCCGCGGCCATTGCAATGTTCAGGGTTGTACGGATCTTGGCCTGGACGTCACCAGTCTGCCGGCCTATTACGGCCTGGTCGAAGGCGCCTGGAAGCATTGGTCGCGCGTCTGGGATGTCGACTACAATTGGGTGCTCAGCCGCTTCCAGGACAAGAAGTTCATGGAGACCAAGGGCATCCCGTCGACCCGCTGGTTCGATGCTGTCATGATCGACAAGAAGGACTTGGAGCAGCCCGACAACGTGAAGGCGATGTTCTTCTGGGGCCATGGCGGTAACACCGTGCCGCGCATGCCCGAGATGCGCACCGGCATGGAAAAGGTCGAGCTGATGGTCGTGGTCGACCCGCATCCGACCACAGCCGCGGCCCTGCCGGACCGCAAGAACGGCACCTACCTGCTGCCGGCCTGCACCCAGCTTGAGACGCGCGGCTCACGCACCGCCTCGAATCGCTCGCTGCAGTGGGGCGAACAGATCGTCAAGCCGGTCTTCGAATCGAAGCCCGATCACTGGATTCTGTACAAGCTGGCCAAGAAGCTCGGTTTCGAGCAGGAGCTGTTCAAGAACATCAAGATCGACGAGGGCGACGAACCGAACGTCGAAGACATCCTGCGCGAGATCAACAAGGGCACCATCTCGATCGGCTATTCCGGCCAGTCGCCGGAGCGCCTGAAGGAGCATATGGCGAACCAGGGCGACTTCGACATCGTGTCGCTGCGCGCCACCAAGGGCCCGCTCAAGGGCGAATTCTATGGTCTGCCGTGGCCCTGTTGGGGCACGCCGGAGATGAAACATCCGGGCACCCATGTGCTTTACAATACCAACCTGCCGGTGAAAGACGGCGGCGGCGCCTTCCGCGCCCGTTTCGGTGTCGAGCGCAATGGCGTGTCGCTGCTGGCCGATGGGTCCTACCCGCTGGGTTCGGAAATCCAGGACGGCCACCCCGAGTTCACCTATGGCCTGCTCAAGAAGATGGGCTGGGACAAGGAGCTGACCGACGCGGAACGCGCCACGATCGAGAAGATCGGCGGCAACAATCCGGATGCGGTCGGCTGGGCGATCGACCTGAGCTGCGGCATCATTCGCGTCACCATGGCGCATGGCGTGCAGGCGATGGGTAATGCCAAGGCGCGCGCCAATGCCTTCGGTCTGCCCGATCCGATCCCGGTGCATCGCGAGCCGATCTATACCTCGCGGCGCGACCTTGTCGCCAAGTATCCGGCGATGGCCGACCGCCGCGATTATCGTCTGCCGCATCTGGGCAAGAGCATCCAGGACAAGGATGTCAGCAAGGATTTCCCGATCATCCTCACCTCCGGTCGTCTCGTGGAATACGAGGGCGGTGGCGAAGAAACCCGGTCGAACAAGTGGCTGGCCGAGTTGCAGCAGAACATGTTCGTCGAGATCAACCCGGAAGACGCGGCCCGCCTTGGCATCAAGGAAGGCCAGAATGTCTGGGTCTACGGTCCGGAAAACAACGCCAAGGCCAGGGTCAAAGCCATGGTGACGCCGCGCGTCGGCAAAGGCGTTGCCTTCATGCCGTTCCACTTCTCCGGCTTCTGGCAGGGTGTGGACCAGCGCAAGAACTATCCGCCGGGCGCCGATCCAATCGTGCTCGGTGAATCGGTCAACGGCGTGACCACCTACGGCTACGACCCGGTCACCCATATGCATGAGAACAAGGCCACGCTCTGCCGCATCGAAGCGGCCTGAGCGAAGGTTAGGGGAGATACACCATGGCCCGCATGAAATTCCTCTGCGACTCCGAGCGCTGCATCGAATGCAACGCCTGCGTCACCGCCTGCAAGAACGAAAATGAAGTGCCGTGGGGCATCAATCGCCGCCGCGTCGTCACGCTGAATGACGGCGCCAAGGGCGAACGCTCCATCTCGATGGCCTGCATGCATTGCGAAGATGCACCCTGCATGGCCGTCTGCCCGGTCGACTGCTTCTACAAGACCGATGAAGGCGTGGTCCTGCATTCCAAGGACCTGTGCATCGGCTGCGGCTACTGCTTCTACGCCTGCCCGTTCGGCGCGCCGCAGTATCCGCAGGTCGGCAACTTCGGCAGCCGCGGCAAGATGGACAAGTGCACTTTCTGCGCCGGCGGTCCGGAAGCCGACAACACCAAGGAAGAATATGCCAAATACGGCGCCAACCGTCTGGCCGAAGGCAAGCTGCCGCTCTGCGCCGAGATGTGCTCGACCAAGGCACTGCTCGCCGGCGACGGCGATGTGATCGCCCAGATTTACAAGGAGCGCGTCAGCCGTCGTGGCTATGGCTCCGGTGCCTGGGGCTGGGCGACGGCCTACAAGTCCGGCACCGCGGCCTGATCGCAGTTCAAGGGAGACACAAGATGCGCCTTTTCAACATCAAGCGCACGATCTGGGCTGCGCTCGCCTTTGGTATCATGCTCAGCCTCGGTTCCGTTGCGCCGGCTTCGGCCCAGCAGCAGGCCCCGGCCGACGAGGCTGCGCTGTTGCTGCAGCTCAAGGGCGGGCCCGTCACCGGTCGTGTTTCGATTCCCGATGCCAAGTCAGGCGTGCTGATCCAGCCGCAGGGTCGCGACTGGCGCCAGACGCTGGAAGGTCCGGTCAAATCGGCCGGCGGCTGGCTGCTGGTGCTCACCGTGGTGGCGCTTGCCGCTTTCCTGGCGATCCGCGGCCGTATCAAGATCGAGCATGGCATGTCGGGCCGCACCATCGAACGCTTCAAGGGCATCGAACGCTTTGCTCACTGGCTGACAGCGATCTGCTTCGTCATCCTGGGGCTGAGCGGCCTCAACATCTCGTTCGGCCGCAGTCTGCTGCTGCCTGTGATGGGTCCGGAGGCTTTCACTGGGCTCACCGCCTTCGGCAAGCTGGCGCATAACTTCCTCAGCTTCCCCTTCGTGCTGGGCGTGCTGCTGATGGCGGTGCTGTGGATTCGCCACAACATCTTCAATGCCATCGACATGGAGTGGTTTCGCCAGGGTGGCGGGCTGCTGCAGAAAGGTGTGCATCCGCCGGCCGGCAAGTTCAACGGTGGCCAGAAGATCATCTTCTGGCTGGTTGTGCTGGGTGCCGCCGCCTTGGCAGTCAGCGGCTATATGCTGATGTTTCCTTTCTACGTCACCGATATCGCCGGCATGCAGCTGGCGCAGCTGGTCCACGCCATTGCCGGCATCCTGATGGTGGCGGTGATCCTCGCCCATATCTATATCGGCAGCATCGGCATGGAGGGCGCTTTCGATGCGATGGGCAGCGGCCAGGTCGACGTGAACTGGGCGCGCGAGCATCACAGTCTGTGGGTCAAGGACGTTACCGCGCGTGGCGCGGGCGACGACTAGACTGGCAGGCGAACCAAACGAAAAGGGCGGTGGATTTCCACCGCCCTTTCTTTTTGTGCCGGTTGCGTCAGCCGAGATTCTTTTCGGCGAATTCCCAGTTCAGCAGTTTGTCGATGGCGGCGTTCAGATGGTCGGGCCGCTTGTTCTGGTAATCCAGATAATAGGCGTGTTCCCAGACATCGAGGGTGAGCAGCGGCGTCACGCCATTCATATGCAGCGGGTTTTCCGCATTCGCGGTTTTCTTTAGCACCAGCTTGCCGCCTTCCAGGCAAAGCCACGCCCAGCCGGAACCGAACTGGGTCACGCCGGTATTGGCGAATTCACTCTTGAACTTGTCATAATCACCGAAACTGTCCTTGATCATCTCGGCGATGCGGCCGCCCGGTTTTCCGCCGCCCTTGGGCGACAGGCTCTGCCAGTAGAAATCGTGATTCCACACCTGACCGGCATTGTTGAAGATCGCGGTTCTGTCCGGCTTGCCATGTGTGGCCCTGACGATTTCGGCCAGGCTCTTGCCCTGAAGCGACGGCTCGTCGGCAATCAGCTTGTTCAGGGTATTGAGATAGGTGGTGTGATGCTTGCCATAATGAAAGCCGATGGTCTGGGCGGAAATCACCGGATCCAGGGCGTCATCGGCATAGGGCAGGGGCTTCATGGTGAAGGGGGCGCTCATTATTCACTCCTTATGATGTGCTGGTCGTCTGGGATACCCGCCTCATATAGGGCGGAACGCTTCTGCGCAGCAATATGATGCGGTTTTTACGTGGCCGGGCTGTGACGGTGCGGCGGTGGCCGTCGCAGCTGTGACCGGTCCGGGCGCAGGCGCGCTTGCAATGCAGGCGCATGCAGGCATGATAAACGCCATCGGAATGGAAAAGTTGCACAGGATGCGGCGGATGACGTTGCGGCATTATGCGGCTATTGCCGCGCTTGCTCTGGCGACCGGTTTGCCGGCAGATGCGGCGAGGGCCGATATGACCGGCCATGGTGCCATGGTCAATGCCGTGGCGGTTTCGGCCGATGGCAAACGCCTGCTCTCGGCGAGCTGGGATTACACCGTGCGGCTCTGGGATCTTGGCAGGCAGAGCGAGCTGAAGGTGCTGGACGGCCACACAGCCAGCGTCAATGCCGTGGTCTTTCTGCCCGATGGCAAAAGCGCGCTATCGGCCAGCTGGGATCACATGGTGATCCGTTGGGATCTGAACAGCGGCAGGGAAATCGCCAGGCTCACCGGCCATGTCAACAATATCGCCGGCATGGCGCTCAGTCGCGATGGCCGCCGATTGGCAACCGCCAGCTGGGACCGCACAGTCAAGCTGTGGAACCTGTCGACCAATGCGCTGGAGCGCAGCTTCGAGGGTCACGACGCCAACGTGATGCAGGTTGCCTTTGCCATGGATGACAAGCAGCTGGTTTCGGTGGCTTACGACCGGACCGTCCGCCTGTGGGAGGTCGCCAGCGGCAGGGAGCTTGCCGTGATGACCGGGCATCAGGCCAGCGTGAATGCTGTGGCTGTGATGCCTGATGGCAAGACCGCTTTCACCGGCAGCACCGATGGCGCGATCAAACGCTGGGACCTGGCCGCGCAACGCGAAAGCGGCAGACTGCCTGGCCATGGCAGCTTCATTACCTCGATTGCGATTTCGAAAGATGGCCGCTACGCGTTGTCGGGCGGCGGGGATCGTCTGATGCGTTTGTGGGATCTGAAAGAGGGTCGCCAGCTCAAGCAGTTCGCCGGCCATGAAAAGCCGGTCTGGTCGGTTGCCTTCACGCCGGACGGCAAGCGCGCCGTGTCGGGCGGCTACGATACGGTGATCAAAGTCTGGTCGCTGGAAACAGGCGCGTTGATTCCCGCGCCGAAATCCTGAACCGCAACAGCGAAGTCCGGTTTAATTCTGATGCGTCTCGTGGGTGACGCGTGCGCCTTCCGTGCTGAAGGCGACATCGGCGGGCTTGTTGACCGTCTGCAGAATGAAGGCGGCGCCGATGGCAATAACCAGGGCGGCGATCAGGCCGGAAACGAAGGCTTTCATGGGGCGACCTCCAAAGTATTGATACAACTAAATTATATAGGATTTCGCAGACCAATGGGAAGAGCTTGGCTATTGAGACGAGGCCTGTCTGAGCCAAGCGATCAGATCGACCCGATCCTGGGCGATGGCCAGCCCGCCATACATCTTGTTGCCCGGCATGAAGTCCTGGGTGGCGGCCAGATAGGCGTCCATCGTCTGCTCCGTCCAGACCACAGACGACGTCTTCATCGCCTCGGAATAGCGGTAGTCGGCGACGCTGCCGGCCTTGCGGCCGAACACGCCATGGAGACGCGGGCCGACGATATTGCGGCCTCTGGCCTCGATGGTGTGGCAGGCCCGGCATTTGCCCCATAATTCGGCGCCGCGCTCCACGCTCGGCGGCTCCAGGTCCTCGGGTTTGGCGACCTGCGCCGATGCCGCCCCGGCGCAGGCGAGCAGCCCGGGAATCAGCAGCCAAATGACGATACGCACCCGGACCCTCCGGCTGGTTTTCCTGTTGCCTCAACACTATAGTTTCAGATGTTGAGTTTACCAGATTGTCGGGTGGAAAACGGGTCATGCGGCTGGACGGAAAACGCGTCCTGGTGTGCAACTGCGAAGGCACCATGCCGCTGGATGGCAAGGCGCTGGCGAAGGCATGTGGCGCGAGTGTCGCAGGCGAGGTCGCGACCCAGCTCTGCCGCGCCGAGATCGGCGTGTTCCAGGCCGCGCTGAAGGCCGGCGAGCCCCTGACGGTGGCCTGCACCCAGGAAAGTCCGCTGTTCGACGAGCAGCGCGAAGAGCTGGAAAGCCAGACGCCCGTCACTTACGTCAACATTCGTGAAACCGCCGGCTGGTCCGCCGAAGCGGGCGATGCCACCCCGAAAATGGCGGCGCTGATTGCGGCGGCTGCGGTGCCGTCTCCGGCGCTGCCGGTCGTCACTATGAAATCGGAAGGCGTGGCGCTGATCTATGGCCGCGACGAGGTGGCGATTGCCGCCGCGCGCCAGCTCAGCAGCCGGCTGGATGTCACCGTCATGCTGGATCGCCCGAAAGACGTCGCGGCGCCGCCACTGATGGACCTGCCCGTCGTGCAGGGCCATATCGCCGGTGCGCGCGGCCATCTGGGCGCCTTCGAGCTGGTGGTCGACAATTATGCGTTGCCGCTGCCATCGTCGCGCCGCAGCCTGGTGTTCAGCCCGGCCCGCAACGGGGCCAGCTCGAAATGCGATATCATCATCGACCTCACCGGCGGCACGCCGCTGTTTCCGGCGCATGAAAAGCGCGACGGCTATTTCCGCCCCGATCCGAAGGATCCGGCGGCAGTGCACCGGGCCCTGTTCGAGGCCAGCGACCTGACCGGCAGTTTCGAGAAGCCGATCTATGTCAGCTACCATGCCGAAATCTGCGCCCACAGCCGTTCGAAGAAGACCGGCTGCACGCGCTGCCTGGATGTCTGCCCGACCGGCGCGATCACCCCGGCCGGCGATCATGTCGCCATCGACCCCTTTATCTGCGGTGGCTGCGGCAATTGCGGTGCAGTCTGCCCCACCGGCGCGGCCGAATACAGCCTGCCGCCGCCGGCGACACTGACCGAACAGCTGCGCGCCCTGCTGCTGGCCTACCGCGAAGCCGGCGGGCGCCAGGCCGTTGTGCTGCTGCACGATGCCAAACACGGCGCGCCGCTGATCGATGCGCTGGCCCGTCATGGCGACGGCCTGCCGGCCCGGGTACTGCCTTTTGCCGTACATGCGCTCGGCGAATGCAATGTCGCTTTCCTGGCTTCCGCCTTTTCCTACGGCGCCGCCGATCTGCGCCTGCTGGCGCCGGCCAGGCGCAGCGACGATGTCGCCGGTATCGGCCAGCAGATGGCGCTGGCTGAAAGCGTGCTGGTCGGCCTGGGGTATGAAGGCGGGCGGCTCGGCCTGATTGAGGCCGACGATCCGGACCAGCTGGGCAGCGCACTGGCCGCCCTGCCGCGGCGCGAAGGCCCGAGCGGCGCCAGCTATCTGCCGATGGGCCGCAACCGCGATCTGGCGCGAATGGCATTCCGGCACCTGCATGCGGTTGCACCGCAGCCGGTCGACACAGTGGCCCTGCCGCCGGGCGCGCCTTTCGGCAATCTGCAGATCGATGCCGAAGGCTGCACCTTGTGCCTGGCCTGCGTGTCGTCCTGCCCGACCGGCGCGCTGAGCGACGATCCGGAAACCCCGCGTCTCAGTTTCACTGAAGATGCCTGCGTGCAATGCGGGCTGTGCAAGACGACCTGCCCGGAGAAGGTGATTGCACTGGAACCGCGGGTGAATTTCACCACGGCTTCAGGCCGTCCGCGGCTGATCAAGGAAGAAGAACCCTTCCACTGCATCCGCTGCGCCAAGCCGTTCGGCACAAAATCTTCCATCGAGAAGGTGATTGCCAAACTGGAAGGCAAGCACTGGATGTATGGCAAGGGCGGCGATATTGCCGACCGCATGCGCATGTGTGCCGACTGCCGCATCATCGTGCAGAGCGAGACCAAGCTGGATCCCTATGCCGGCGCGCCGCGACCCGATGTGCGCACCACCGACGATTACCTGACCGAACGTGCCGCCGCCGAACTGAAGGCGGCCGGCAAGAAGCCGTCATGAAGGTGCCGGCATGAAAGTACTGGGCATTTCCGGCTGGAGCGGGTCGGGCAAGACCACCCTGCTGGCCGAACTGATCCCGCTGCTCACGGCGCGCGGCGTGAAGGTCTCCACGATCAAGCATGCGCACCACGACTTCGATGTCGACCAGCCGGGCAAGGATTCCTATCGCCACCGCGAGGCCGGCGCCAGCGAGGTGCTGATCAGTTCGGCGAAACGCTATGCCATCATGCATGAGCATCGCGACGCACCGGAGCCGACACTGGATGAGCTGCTGGCCCGGCTCAGCCCGGTCGATCTGGTGCTGGTCGAAGGCTTCAAGAAATCGAGCCATGCCAAGATCGAAGTCTGGCGCGCCTCCGTTGGCAAGCCGATGCTGCAGATCGAGGATACCGCCGTGATTGCGGTGGCCAGCGATGCGCCGGTGCCGAATCTGAGTGTGCCGCAGCTGGATACCAACCGGCCGCAGCAGGTGGCGGATTTCATCGTGGCGTGGATGGGCCGGCCGGCCGCCACACGGGGCGAGGCGCGCCGTGGCGCAGCTGAGTGACGACTGCTTCGCCCATGGCGGGGCGCTCATGCGGCTGGACGATGCACTGGCCGAACTGACCCAGCGTCTTGTCCCCATTGCTGCCATGGAGACCCTGCCGCTGGCGCTGTGCCACAATCGCATTCTTGCCACCTCGCTGGTGGCGAAGGTTGCCGTGCCGCCGCGCGACAATTCGGCCGTCGATGGCTATGCGGTTTATCATGATGATCTTTCCGCAGACGGCGAAACGCATCTGCGGGTGATCGGTCGTGCCGCGGCCGGCCATCCTTTCGAGGGGCCGCAACCGCGCGGCACGGCCGTTCGCATGCTGACCGGCGCCGTCATGCCATTCGGCGAAACGGGCGGTCCCGATACCGTGATGATGCAGGAAGACTGCGCGCGTGATGGCGATGTCGTGGTGATCCGTCCCGGCATCAGGCGTGGCGCCAATCGCCGGCTGGCTGGTGAGGATCTGCGGCAGGGCGAGACCGTGCTCAAGGCCGGCAATATCCTGACGGCCGCCGACCTGGCGCTGGCCGCGGCCGGCGGCCATGCCATGCTGGCGGTGCATCGGCCGCTGCGCGTGGCCCTGGTCTCCACCGGCGACGAAGTGCATGAGGCCGGCAGCGCCTTGCCCGATGGCGGCATTTATGACGCCAACCGGCCATTGCTGGCCGCCTTGCTGACGGCGGCCGGCTGCAAGGTGAACGATCTTGGCATCCAGCCCGACCGCCGTGACCATCTGGCCGGTGTTTTTGCCCAGGCGGCCCGGGAGCATGATGCGGTGGTCAGTTCCGGCGGCGTGTCGACTGGCGACGAGGATCATGTGAAGGCCGCCATCGAGGCGCATGGCCGGCTGGATTTCTGGCGCCTGGCGATCAAGCCGGGCCGGCCGGTCGCGCTCGGCCAGATCGGCCGGATACCGTTTTTCGGCCTGCCGGGCAATCCGGTGGCTGCCCTGCTGACATTCTGTTTTTTCGCCCGCCCGCTGCTGCAGCGCCTGAACGGTGCATATCCCAAGCCGATGCGCAGCTTCCCGGTCACGGCCGGTTTTTCCTACAAGAAGAAATCCGACCGCCGCGAATGGGTGCGGGTCTCGCTGCAGGATGACGGCAAGGGCGGCTGGCGGGCGGAGAAATACCCCGTCGACGGTGCCGGGGTGATCACGTCGCTGACGCGCACCGACGGGCTGCTGGAACTGCCGGAAGACCTGCTGCGACTGGAGCCGGGCCAGCCCGCACGCTTCTATCCTTACGAGGCGCTCGGGCTTTAGCGGATTACAGAATCGTCGGCCCTACAAAATTGTAGGATTGGGCGCGTCGCCGTAGACGTCCTTCGGATCGAACATCTTTTCGTTCTCCTCGAAGGTCAGCTCCACCGGCTTGTCGGCCGGTGTGCCGGTCGGCACCGAACGGTAGAAGCAGGAGCGATAGCCCACATGGCAGGAGGCATCGCCCGGAATCGTCACGCGCAGCCAGACGGCATCCTGGTCGTCGTCGATGCGCATTTCGACCACTTTCTGCACGAGGCCCGAAGTGGCGCCCTTGTGCCACAGCACCTTGCGGCTGCGGCTGTAATAATGCGCCTCGCCGGTCTCGATGGTTTTCTGCAGAGCTTCGGCATTCATATAGCCCAGCATCAGTACCTCGCCGCTTTCGGCGGCGGTGGTGACACAGGCAATCAGGCCATCGGCGTCGAATTTCGGCGCCAGATCCTTGCCTTCCTCAACCTGCTCAATCGAGACGCGTTTGGCGAACACGGGCTTTGCTCCTGCCGGCCGGACGGGGGACCCGTGATGCCGGATTGCTCTTGAAAGAATGGCCGTTATATATCGTCGGGTGGCCGGTGCTTCAAGCCGAGCCGGCCGAGGAGTAGCCTACGCGCCATGCTGAATGCCCTCTACAACGAAAAAATCCTTAATTTTGCGGCACATATCGGGCAAACCGAGCGCCTGGCCGCCCCGGATGCGACCGTGACGCACCATAGCCCGCTTTGCGGCAGCCGGATTACCGTGGACCTGACCCTGGCCCCGGACGGCCGGGTGGCCGCCTATGGCCAGCAGGTCCGGGCCTGTGCGCTCGGCCAGGCCGCCGCCAGCATCCTGGGCCAGCATATCGTCGGCCAGGATGCCGCCACACTGCGCCAGCTGGTCGGCGTGATGCGCAGCATGCTGAAGGAAAACGGCGCGCCGCCGGGCCCGGATTTTGCCGGGGGCGCTTTCTGCGACCTGGAAGTGCTGGTACCGGTGCGCGAGCACAAGGCCCGCCATAATGCCGTGCTGTTGCCGTTCGAGGCGGCGGTAAAGGCGATCGACCAGATCGAGGCGGCGAGAAAACCTGTCTAGGCAGCCTTCAGCTCGGCCTTTGCCACCGACTGGATCAGGGCGATCATGCCGTTCAGTCCGTTGATGCGGTTGGACGTGATATTTTCCCACACGCCGATGCGCTGCAGGAAGTCCGGCGGATTGTCGACGATCTCCTGCGCCTTGCGGCCGGAATAGACCTTGAGCAGCAGGGCGATCAACCCGGCGACGATCTCGGACTCGCTGCTGGCCTGGTAATATACCCGGCCATCGCGCGCCTCGCCATGCAGCCAGGCGCGGTTGATGCAGCCTTTCACGCGCCATTCGTCGGTGCGTAACTCGTCGGGATAGGCGGGCAGGGCGCGGCCAAGGTCGATCAGGAAGCGATAGCGGTCCATCCAGTCGTCGAATGTCGCAAAATCCCCGACGATCTCTTCCTGCACGGCCTTGATATCGGGCTCACTCATGATGCTACCCGCCAGGTGGTTTCACCGGCTTTGTCTTCCAGCAGAATGCCGCGGCCGGCAAGCTCATCGCGGATACGGTCGGACTCGGCCCAGTCCTTGCGGGCGCGGGCCGCCTTGCGTTCGGCGATCAGCGCCTCGATGGCGGCTGCATCCACATCGGCGGCGCCGGTGCCTTTGAGCCAGGCGGTGGGATCCTGCTGCAGCAGGCCGAGCAGCCAGCCGGCGGCGAGCAGTTCGCCCTTCAGTCGGGCGCGTTCGGCGGCATCCGTGGCCTTGTTGGCGGCATTGGCGATCTGGTGCAGTTCGGCCAGCGCCTTCGGCGTGTTGAGATCGTCGGCCAGGGCGGTCATGAAGCTGGCCGGTACGGCGTTGTTGCTGGCCTCGACATCTTTCAGGCTGTCCAGTGCGCGATACAGGCGGTCGAGCTGGGCACGCGCATCCTTCACGGCATTCTCGGTCCAGTCGAGCGGCTGGCGATAATGTGCCGAGAGCAGCACCAGGCGCAGCGCCTCACCCGGAGCAAGCTCCAGAAGATCATGCACCAGCGTCACATTGCCGAGCGATTTCGACATCTTCTCGGCGTTGATGTTGACGAAGCCGTTATGCAGCCAGGTGCGGCAGAACAGCGCGCCGTTATGGGCGCAGGTGCTCTGGGCGATTTCATTCTCATGGTGCGGGAAAATCAGATCGTGTCCGCCGCCATGGATGTCGATCGGGCCGGTGCCGAAATTGCGTTCGATCATCGCCGAGCATTCGATATGCCAGCCGGGCCGGCCGCGGCCCCAGGGGCTGTCCCAGCCGACCATGTCCTCGGTCGAGGGTTTCCACAGCGTGAAGTCGGCCGGGTCGCGCTTGTACGGGGCGACATCGACCCGGGCGCCGGCAATCATCTCGTCGCGGTCACGGCGCGACAGCTGGCCGTATTGTGCAAACGACGGCACATGGAACAGCACCTGGCCGTCTTTCTCGTAGGCATTGCCGTTGGCGATCAACCGCTCGATCATCGCGATAATGGCGTCGATATGCTGGGTCACCTTCGGTTCGATGGTCGGCGGCAGCACGCCGAGCGCGCCCATATCGGCATGATAGGCCGCCAGATACCGGTCGGTGATGGTGCTGATCGGCACACCCTGGTCCCTGGCCGACTGATTGATCTTGTCGTCCACGTCGGTGACGTTACGGGCATAAACCACGGTCGGAAAACTGCGCTGCAGCAGCCGGTACAGGATATCGAATACCACCGCCGGCCGGGCGTTGCCGATATGGGCGTAGTTGTAGACGGTGGGGCCGCAGACATACATGGTCACCCGCTGCGGATCGAGCGGCAAAAAGACTTCCTTCTGGCGGGTAAGCGTATTGTAAAGTTGAATGTCCATGGTCCGGGGCCCGTGTTATGGCCCGGAATATAGGCGATGGACGTGGAATCGCAACCGGCGGGGCAGCCCGCCAGTGCTTCATCAGGCCGGAAAATCGTCCAGAAAGTGCGAACTAACGCAGGTAGTTGACCAGCGAAAGCTGCAGACTGTCGCGGGTGATCACATAGCTGGCTTCCAGCGTGGTCTGCAGGTTCTTGATGTTAACCGAAACTTCGCCGATATCGATATTCTCGATGCCGCCGATACGAACCTTGAGGACATCCAGTGCGCGATCATGGCGCCCCTGCACTTCCTTCATCTGCTGCTGCTTATAGCCGTTGCGCGAAGCAATCGTCTTCAGCTGGGTGATCGCGGTGTTGAGCTGGTCACGCGCATCGTCGACGCGGGCCTGGTAATTGTTCGGATCGGTCGCGATGTCCTGGGTGGCATCGCGGAAGCGGATGATCGAGTCGATCATGGTCTGGAAGCCATCTTCCGCCGCTGAAACGCCGTAGCTCATCTGCTCGTTGTCGTCGGAATACAGCGTCGTGCCGGTGGTATTGTAGAAATCGTCATACGTGCCCGGCGCGGTGGCCGTCGGGTTGACGTAAAAGTCATTGGCCGTGGCGTAGTTCGTTGTACCCGGGAAGGCTGCCGGAGCCGTGAACGGCACGAAGGTATTGAAGCCAATTCCGGGGACCGCGCCGGCGGGATAGACGGTCGCCAGACCCGAGATCGCGCCGTTGATCGGATTGTCGGTATAATTGGTGCCGGCAAACAGGAAGCGGTCACCATCCTTGGTCTGCAGCAGGCTGCCGACGCGGTCGAGCAGCACATTGGCCTGTACGTTGGGAGCAGAGGTCGCCGCGAAGAACGGATCGCGGTTCTTGATCATCGTATCCTGCGCCTCGGTGGCGATATCGATGAGCTCTTCGATGGTCAGTGCGTAAAGGTTGGTGCGGTTCTGCGCCGTCTGCACCGCGCTCTTGTAGTTGTTGACGGTGCCGACTTCAGACTTAAGGGAGCCCAGTTCCTGGGCGCGCTGCGACACGCCGATCAGGCCGTCGGCATAACGGCCATCTGCCAGCTGCTGGTTCTGCTTGTTCAGCTGCAGGTTCAGCAGCCGGATGTTGCGGGTCACGTCGAGCTGAGTGGCGTATTGGGTGGTTCCTACAAGCGCAACCATGATTTACCTCCCGATGCTGACGAGTGTGTCGAACATCTGCGTGATCGTGTTCATCACATTGGCCAATGCCGCATAATTGTTCTGCAGAACCTGCAATTGCGCAAGCTCATCGTCGATATTCACGCCGGTCAGGTTGCGGTATTTCTGGTCGAGCGTGTTTTGCAGGCGCTCGGATGAATCGCGCTGGATTTCATTATCGGCTGCGGCGCGGGCCTGATAAGCCAGGATGCCGTTGGCGACGCCGAAGATGTTCACATTGGCGATCACCAGGCCGTTCGGATCGGTCGTTCGATTGATCTGCGCATTGGTCATCGTGGTGTTGCGCATAGCCTGCTGAACCGTGCCGGCCACTGTTGAATCCAGCGTGCTGGGATCACCCATAACACCGGCTTCGACAACGATCAGACCGGCTTCATCCGGCGGCGTGCTGATGGCGCCACTGAAATCGAAGAAGACGCCGCCGTAGGCAGTGTTCACCACATCGGCGAGGTTGGCGGCAAATGTGTCCAGCTGGTTGAAGAACTTGGGCAGGGCACCGATATTCGGATCGCTGGTGGCAAGGGCGGTCGCGGTGACATCCAGATAGTCGATCGAGGCACGCGTGGAGCCATTCAGGAAGCCGCCGGTGACATCGGTGCTCGATCCCTGCAGATAGATGCCGGCCTGCGGATGGGTCGGCGGATTGGCGGTCGTAATATAGTCGAACTGCTGGGCGGTGGAGCCAACCAGCTGGACGCCGCCTTCGGTGTAAACAAACAGCTCGCCACGGTCGTTAAGAATGGCGCGCACGCCGACCTTGTCGGACAGGATGGCGACCTCGGCATCGCGCAGATCCTGCAGGTCGCCGACCGGCGAACCGCTGGCAGCCTGCGAGGCGATCTTGCCGTTGAGTTCGGCGATCTTGATCGTCGACTGGTTGATCGCCTCGATATCCCTCTGCAGGTTCGCCTGGGCACGATTCTGCAATTCGGACTGCAAACCATTGAGACGGCGAATTTCTGTCGCCAATTCGTTGCCGCGCTGCACGACCAGATTCTTCAGGTCGTTGTTTTCCGGCGTCGCTTCCAGCTGCTTCCAGGCATCCTCGAAGCGGGTCATCATGGCCAGCAGGGCCGGCTGGTCGCCGGTCGTATTGGTCGCGTCCAGCGCTTCGGCCAGTTCCTTGGAATAGGTCAACTGCTGTTGCAGGCGGCCGAAATCGGCATTGGCCTCGTAGTAATCCTGCTGGATTTCCGGAGCGGCGACGCGAACTACGCTGGAAATCAGGGCGGCCTGCGGCAGGCCTTCTGCAACCGGTGTGGTGAGAGTGGCGATCTTGCGGGTGTAGTTCGGATTCTGCGCATTCGAGACGTTACCCGCCGCGACGCGCGTCTGGCTCTGCAGCGTCTGCAGACCGATCACGGCGGTATTGAGGGCGGCGCTCAGAGACATGACACAGAAACCTTTTTTACAGAGGGGCTGTCGACTGCCGGGCGGTGGGCTGCCCGGCAGTCAGGTCAGGCTTAGCGGCGGATGTTGATGGTTTCCTGCAGCAGTTCGTCCGCAGCGGTGATCAGTCGGGCATTGGCCGAGTAGGTGCGCTGGGCGACGATCAGTTTGGAAAACTCTTCCGCGATATCGACATTCGAGCCTTCGATGGCGGCCGAGACGTAGTCGCCAGCGCCGCTTGCACCCGACTGCGACAGAACCGCAGCGCCCGAGCTCGGGGTTTCGACGAAGGCGTTACCGGCAACGCGGTCGAGTTCGGTCGGATCGCGGAATTTGGCCACCGGGATCTGGTAGAACTGCTTGACGTTACCATTGTCGAAGGTGACCGAAACAAAACCGTCCTGGTCGATTGCAAGGTTCTTGAAGTTACCCTGCGGCACACCATTCTGCTGGAAATTGTTCAGCGTCAGGGTGTCGCCGGCATACTGCGTGGTGCCGATCGAGTTGCCATAGGAGCCCAGGTCCAGGCGGATCTGCTGACCACCCGAGCCATAATTGAGACTGAAGCTCAGCGAGGCGTCGTCGTTGGTTGCCGAAGCGAGAGAGCCGATCAGGCCGTTCGAACTGGTCGTGCCGTCAGCGGCGCCCAGCGCGGCGATCGTGCCCGGCGCGATGTCGGTGCCGGCAATCGAACCGCCGAAGACCACGGTGACCGGGCCGAAGGAGGTGGAGGTGGCTCCTGTGGCGCCAACGTTTAGTTCCCAGGTGTTGCCGCCGGTGCGGGTCCAGGTCAGATCAAGCGTGCGGGCATTGCCCAGTGCGTCGAAGATCTGGATCGAGCTGGCCGGCAGGGTGGCCGGAAGCGAGCCCGAACCGTTCTGCGCATTCGACGGCAGGTTGGCGGCGTAATCCACCACGCTGGTCGCTACCGGCGCATCGAGCAGGTTGGACACGCGCACTTCTTCGGTCGCCGAACTGTCGACCACGCCGGTGACCGGATCGATCGGCCAGCCGCGCAGGTAGTAGCCCGACGAGTTCACCAGGAAGCCATCGTTGTTCTGGTTGAAGTCGCCGACGCGGGTGAAGTAGCTGGTGGTCTCGAAGGTCGGCAGGCCGGTAGTGCCGTCCGTACCGTTCTTCTTGGACACCGGCATGAAGCCGCCGCCGACCAGGGCGATCGAGGTGGTGGAAGACACCTGCTGGATCGCGCCCTGTGAATTGTTGGCGAAGAATGGCTGGTTGAGCACACCGCCCGGCGAGTGGGTGTTTGCCTGGGCGCTGGATTGCGTTACCAGCGTCTGAAAGCGCGATTCGACTTTCTTGTAGCCGATGGTGCTCGCGTTCGCGACGTTATCCGAAATGAAGCCGATGGCGGACGACTGACCATTCAGGCCGGTAATAGAAGTCTGCAAAGCGCCACTAATTGACATAACACTGCCTCCTGGCTGGAAACCGATTTGGCAGGATATGAGCAAGCGTCGTGCCAGTTCCGGACGCCTGGGCTAACGCATTATTATTTCAGGGGATTTCATAATATTTCGGAATTCGGTAAACGCGGCAGCTTCTGCCGTGTCACATCATTGCAGGGGCTGTGGCGGCAGAATTTGCCGGGTGTGGCCGGTCCTGCAGGGCTCAGCCGCGGTTGAGGCCGGGCACCCAGAGCACGTCGGCGGTGCCATCCTGATTGGCGTGGCGGGCGGCAACGAAGAGATGGTCGGACAGCCGGTTGATATAGCTGAGCGCGGCTGGATTCAGCCGTTCGGCGTCTTGCAGGGCTGTCACCAGCCGCTCGGCCCGGCGTACGACGGTGCGGGCCAGATGCAGATAGGCGGCTGCCGCACTGCCGCCGGGCAATATAAAAGAGGTCAGCGGGCTGAGCCGGGCATTCAGGGCATCGATCTCGGCTTCCAGCCGGTCGACCTGCACCTGGGTGACCCGCAGGGCGGGCCGGCGGCGCGGATCGTTATCTTCGTCTTCCGGAGTGGAAAGGTCGGCCCCCAGATCGAACAGATCGTTCTGGATGCGCGACAGCATGGCATCCAGATCGCCGCCAGCCGTATGCAGGCGGACCAGGCCGATGGTTGCATTGGCTTCGTCGACCGCACCATAGGCCTCGACCCGCAGGTCATGCTTGGGCACCCGTTCGCCATTGCCCAGCGAGGTCATGCCCTTGTCGCCGCCGCGCGTATAGATTCGGTCGAGTTTAACCATGCAAGGCGGCCTCAGTTGCGGAAGGCGAAGCTGGCAATGCCGATCAGGATGATGGCGATGAACTGCAGCAGGATGCGCCAGCGCATCAGCAGGTTGGAATAGGACCGGTTGAACCGGCCGCCGCGGAACAGGGCAAAGATGCCCACGCACAGCACCAGGAAGGTGGCCACGGCAAAGGCCGGGATCAGCATGTTGATGACGGTCTGCATGACTGGAGGATATAGGGTCGGCGGGGGGCAATCCAACAGCCAGAACCCGACCGCCGTCCGATCCGGGCGCGACCCAAGGCCGCAGGGCGGGGCCGGCATGGCGATAATCCTGTGGTGGCCTGGGCGAGGCGACACTATTCTGCAGCTGTTCAGGAGGGCCCATGCAGGCAAATTCGAAAAATGCAGCCCATTACTGGCAGGATCGACATATGCCGGGCCTGAGCCTGCTGCATGCCGATTTCACCCGGCACGATTATGCCCCGCACAGCCATGACGCTCTGGTGGTGGCGGTCACCGAGGCCGGCGGCGCCGAATTCACCAGCCGCGGCCGCACCGAAGAGGCCCGGGCCGAAGCCCTGATGGTGTTCAACCCCGGCGAGCCGCATTCCGGCCGGATGGCCCGGAGCCCGCGCTGGCGCTATCGTTCATTATATCTGGACAGCCCAGCCATCGCCGCGGCCGGCCGGCTGGCCGGCCTGGACCGGCCGAGTTATTTCACCGCCAACCTGTTCCGCGACCCGGAACTGGTGACGATCTTCCATGAATTGCATTGCGCACTCGAGCAGGACGACGACCGGTTCCGGCAGCAGGAGCTGCTCGCGCAGGGTTTTGCCCTGCTGAGCGGCCGTTACGGCAGCCGCCAGCCGGCCCGGCATGCCGGCGGAATACCGGACCTGCTGCGCCGGCTGATTGCGGAAATGCAGGAGCGCCATACCGAACGGCTGACTCTCACCGAACTGGGCGCCTCCTTCGACCTCAGCTCCTTCCAGCTGATCCGGCTGTTTCGCCAGGCCACCGGCCTGACACCGCATGCCTATCTCACCCAGATCCGGCTCAAGGCAGTCCTGCGGCATCTGCGGGTCGGCCTGCCGATTGCCGAAGCGGCCGTGGCGGCCGGCTTCTTCGACCAGAGTGCGCTGAACCGGCACTTCCGCCGCATCTACGGCATCACGCCCCGGCAGTTCGTCGCGGCCCAGGCGGGCTAGCTGCGGCGGCGGAGTTCCGCGCGCGCAATTTTCACCAAGAATGCCGCTGATCGCCTGCCTATCGTCCGCCCCAGGACTATGAGGTGGTTAATGTCACGATATTTCTGTCATCTGAATCCCGATGTCATGGAGCTGCGCAGTACGGTGGCGGAGAGCCGCCCGGGCCTCGTGCGCCTGGCCGAGATGCCCTTCTATCCCGGCGGCGGCGGCCAGTTACCCGACCAGGGCATGCTACACTGGAGCGAAGGGGCGGTGGCGGTGGCGGGGTTCGACAGCATCGACGGCCGGCTGTGGATCAGGCTGGCGCAGCCGGTGGAGCTGACCGGCGAGGTGGAGGCCAAGGTCGATCCGGTTTTCCGGCAGACCATGCGCGAGCTGCATACCGATCTGCACATCATCAATGCGCTGGTCTTCCAGGCCTTCGACGGCGCACTGGTCACCGGGGTACAGATGAATGCCGATGCCACGGCACGAATTGACTTCGATCTGCCTGATGCCGATAACGACCGGCTGCGTGCGCTTGAACCGGCGATCAACGATGCCATCCGTCAGGACTTGCCGGTGCGGGAAAGCTATCTGCCACTCGATGACGCCTATGACGAGAAGGGCCTGCTGCGGTCGCGCTCGGTCGCGCCACCGCCGACCAGCGACGGGCTGATCCGTGTCATCGAAATTGCAGGACTCGACCGCCAGGCCTGCGGTGGCACGCATCTGGCCTCGACCGGGGCCTCGCGTCAGCTGCGCATCCTCAAGATCGACAACAAGGGGCGGCATAACCGGCGTCTGCGGCTCGGCCTTGATCCGGCCTGAGACATGACCCGGTGGCTGCAGGCGATCTGGCAGCGCCCTTACCTGCTGCTCTGGCTGCCGCCGGCATTCTGGGCAGGTAACCTGGTGCTCGGGCGAGGACTGGCCGAGACGATGCCGCCGGTGACGCTCGCGGTCGGGCGCTGGCTGGTGGCGCTGTTGCTTCTGTTGCCCTTCGTTGCCGCACAGGCCTGGCGCCAGCGCGCCCTGCTGTGGCGCCAGCGCGGGCTGATCCTGCTCTGCGGCGGTTTCGGTATCGCGGGCTACAATGCGCTGGCCTATGTTGCCCTGCGCTCGGTGCCGGCCGTCAATGTGGCGTTCCTGAACTCGACCCTGCCGTTGATGATTCCCGTCGCTGCCTTTCTGCTGGGACGCGAGAAGGTATCACGCCCCACGCTGCTGGGTATTGCGGTGTCTTTCGCGGGTGTCTGCTGGATCGTTTCGCGGGGGGATGTCGCAGCCCTGCTGGCGTTGCGGTTTGAGCGCGCCGACCTGCTGGTGCTGCTGGCGATTCTGAATTACGCGTTGTACTCGGTATTGCTGCGCCGTCGTGCTGCAGCGCTCGATCCCTTCGTTTTTCTTGCGGCGACCATGGTTTCAGGCCTGCTCGTGCTACTGCCCTTCTGGCTGTGGGAGCTTGCCGCCGGTGCGACAATCCCTTTCGATCCGGCCTCCGTGGCGGCCGTGCTCTATATCGGCCTGTTCGCCTCGCTGCTTGCCTTCATCCTATGGAACCGCTGCGTTGCCATGCTGGGGGCGACGATGACCGGCGTATCGTTCCACCTGGTCGCGGTCTTTACCGCCATCCTCGCGATGCTGACGCTGGGCGAACCGGTGCGCAGTTTCCACATTGCGGGCATTGTACTGATCATTGCAGGCTTTGCGCTGGCGACATGGTCGGCGTCGCAACGCGGCCGGCCGGCATGACGGGGCGGCAGGTCGGGCGCATTGCCGCGGTGCGGCGTTTCAACCGGTTTTACACGCGCTGTATCGGTGCGCTGGATGATGGCCTGTTGCAAAGCGAATTTTCGCTGACGGAAGTGCGGGTGCTGTTCGAGCTTGCGCATGGGCAACCGACCACGGCCGGTACACTCGGACAGCGGCTAGGCCTCGACGCTGGTTATCTGAGCCGGATTCTGCAGCGTTTCCGCCGCAATGGCCTGCTCCTGCGCGAGCCCAGTCCGCATGACCGGCGCGAATATCATCTGCGGCTGACGTCTCTCGGCCGGACCACCTTCGCACCGCTGGATCGTGCCGCCAGCCGCGAGGTGGCTCAGCTGTTGCGGCCGCTGGTTGAAGGCGAACAGCGCGATCTGCTGTCTGCCATGCAGACAATCATGCGGATTCTCGATGGCGGGCGGCCGGACTAGAGATCGCGCAGAGCTTGCTTCAGCTTGGCGATGGCGGCTTCGTCGCGGCGGTAGAAGGTCCACTGCCTGATCCGCTTGCCCTGCAGCAGGCCGGCTTGCTGCAGGATTTTCAGATGTTCGCTGGCGGTTGGCTGGCTGACCCCCAGTTTCTCGGCGATCAGCAGGCCGCAGACGCCGTCCTTCACTAGGTCGCCGTCCGTCTGCGGGCGGAAATGCGCACGGGGATTGCGCAGCCAGTCCAGAATAGCCAGGCGGCGGTCGCTGGCCAGTGCCCGGAAGAGAGCGTGAAATGTTTCGCCGGAAGGCATATTGCCAATTAGCCATTTCCCTAATTATAGTCAAGCCGGTTTCCACGCCCGCCCCTGTCGGCCCCACCTTCACCCAGAGCCCATGACCCAGCCAATCGTCGACCGTGCCACCATCGCCGCCAATTATGAGCGGATCGCACCTTACATACGGCGCACGCCAATGATTGCGGTGAATGGCATCGATTTCGGCCTGCCGATACCAGAGGTGCAGTTCAAGCTTGAACTGCTGCAGCATTCCGGCTCGTTCAAGCCGCGTGGCGCCTTCACCAGCCTACTGCAGCGTCCGGTGCCGGCGGCTGGCGTGGTGGCGGCCTCGGGCGGCAACCACGGCGCGGCGGTGGCCTATGCCGCCATGGTGCTGAAGGTGCCGGCCAAGATTTTCGTGCCCAGCATCGCGGCACCGATGAAGATCGCGCGTATCCGCGGCTATGGCGCCGATCTGGTGGTGGGCGGGGAGCGTTATGCCGATGCGCTGGCGGCCAGTGAGGCCTGGCTGGCGCAGAGCGGCGCCATGGCGATTCATGCCTATGATCAGCCGGAAACGCTGATCGGCCAAGGCAGCGTCGGCCTCGAACTGGAGCAGCAGGCGCCGGAAATCGACACCCTGCTGGTGGCCGTCGGCGGCGGCGGCCTGATCGGCGGCATCGCCGCGTGGTATAGCGGCAAGGTGAAGGTGGTGGCTGTAGAACCGGAGGCGGCACCGACGCTGCATATGGCGCTCAAGGCCGGCAGGCCGGTGGAGGCGCCGGCCGGCGGGATTGCCGCGGACTCACTGGCGCCGAAGATGATCGGCAGCCTGATGTTTCCGATCGCGCAGAAGCATGTCGCTGCATCCGTGCTGGTGGCTGACAACGCGATCAGTGAAGCGCAGGCGGCGCTCTGGGACAAGCTCCGGCTGGTAGCCGAGCCTGGCGGCGCCGCGGCCTTTGCCGCATTGCTGTCTGGCCGCTATGTGCCGCAGCCGGGCGAGAAGGTCGCCGTGCTGGTCTGCGGCAGCAACCCGACCAGCACGGATTTCATAGGCCGTTAGACCCAGAGGCTAACCGTTGCGGGTTTCCAGCAGGCGACGCGCGATCACCTGCGCCTGGATTTCGGCGGCACCCTCGAAGATGTTGAGGATGCGCGCGTCGCAGAGCACGCGGCTGATCGGATATTCCTCGGCATAGCCGTTGCCGCCATGCACTTGCAGGGCGTTGTCGGCATTGGCCCAGGCGATGCGGGCGGCCAGCAGCTTGGCCATACCGGCCTCCAGGTCGCAGCGCCGGCCCTGATCCTTCTCGCGCGCGGCAAAATAGCAGAGCTGTCGCGCCAGCATGGTTTCCACCGCCATCCAGGCGATCTTGCCATGCACGCGCGGGAAGCTGTAGATCGGTTTGCCGAACTGGATGCGCTCGTTCGCATATTTCAGGCCAAGCTCCATAGCGCATTGCGCCACACCGAGTGCCCGGGCGCCGGTCTGGATGCGGGCCGACTCAAAGGTCTCCATCAGCTGCTTGAAGCCCTGGCCCTCGCGCTGGCCCAGCAGGTTCTCGGCCTTCACGGTGAAACCGTCGAAACCGATCTCGTATTCTTTCATGCCGCGATAGCCCAGCACCTCGATCTCGCCACCGGTCATGCCTTCGGCAGGGAAGGGGTTGGCATCGTCGCCGCGCGGCTTTTCGGCCAGGAACATGGAAAGACCGCGATAGCCCTTCTCATTGGGATCGGTGCGCGCCAGCAGGGTCATCAGGTCGGTGCGTGCCGCATGGGTGATCCAGGTTTTGTTGCCGGTCACCTTGTAGACATCGCCGTCCTTCACCGCCCGCGTACGCAGAGAGCCGAGATCGGAGCCGGTATTTGGTTCGGTGAACACGGCGGTGGGCAGGATTTCGCCCGAAGCCAGCTTGGGCAACCACTGCTTGCGCTGTTCTTCAGTGCCGCCGCGCAGGATCAGTTCGGCGGCGATCTCGGCGCGGGTGCCGAGACTGCCGACGCCGATATAGCAGCGGCTGAGTTCCTCGGAGACGACGCACATCGCCGTCTTGCCCAGGCCATGGCCGCCGTATTCTTCCGGGATGGTCAGGCCGAAGACGCCGAGTTCGGCCATCTCGTCCACCACGCTCATCGGAATGAATTCGTCCTTGCGATGCCAGTCATGGGCAAACGGCACCACCTTGTCCTCGCCGAAGCGGCGGAACTGCTCGCGCACCATCGCCATGGTCTCGTCGAGGCCCAGCTCGCCGAAATCGCCGGTCGCGAGCCCGTCCTTGACCAATTCGGCGATGCGGCTGCGCACGGCCGGCGTATTACCGGCACCGATCAGGGTTTTCGCCGCCGGCACCAGCATTGCCTGCTGCGCGTCCGGAGTGACGCCGAGATCGGACAGGCGGCAGATTTCCACCTGGCTCATGCTGATGCCGCCCATCATCTGGGCGAGATATTCGCCGAAGCCGGCCTGCAGGATCAGCTGTTCCAGTTCACGCAGTTTGCCTTCGGCCTGCAGGCGCTCGGCCCAGTGCAGGCTTTCCTTCAGCGTTGCCACATAGGTAGCGAGCCAGGCCAGGCCATGGGTGGCGAACTGCTCTTCTTCCAGCCGCGCGCCGTCGATATTGCCGTCGATGCCGCGCACCCGCTGCGCCACGGCAGCGGTGGCGTGGCCAAGCAGCTGTTCGGCGGCTTCCAGGGCCTTGCCACACAGCGGTAGCAGATCGGCAATCAGCAGGACATCAGAAATGGGAGTGGGCTTGGGAGCAGCAGACATGCGGGGCTCATTCTCGACAAAAAAATCGGAGTGGAAATTAAATCCTGAAAGGCGGTTGGCGGGGTTGCCCCCGCCAACCGGTCAGCATCGAGGGGCGTTATGAGTTGCCCGCTTCGATAGCATCCTCGATGGTGCGCAGGCCAGGCGTCTTGGCGCTGACCAGTACCGCCATGTTGCCGGGCTTATGCTGGTTCTTCCACATCTTGGTATGGGCGCGCGGGATATCGGCCCAGCTGAAGACTTCCGACATGCAGGGATCGAGACGACGTTCGATCACCAGCTGGTTGGCCTGGCTGGCCTGCAGCAGGTTGGCGAAATGGCTGCCCTGGATGCGCTTTTGCCGCATCCACACGAAACGCGCGTCGAAGGTAAGGTTGAAACCGGTGGTGCCGGCGCAGAACACCACCATGCCGCCGCGCTTCACCACGAAGCAGGAGACCGGGAAGGTCTGCTCGCCCGGATGTTCGAAGACGAAATCGACATCGTTGCCCTTGCCGGTGACTTCCCAGATCGCCTTGCCGAATTCGCGGCACTTCTTCATGTAGGCGCCGTATTTCTCGGCATCCAGCACCGGCGGCAGCTGGCCCCAGCAATCGAAGTCGTTGCGGTTGATCACGCCCTTGGCGCCGAGGCTCATCACGAAGTCGCGCTTGGACGGATCGGAGATCACGCCGATGGCATTGGCGCCGGAGATCGCGATCAGCTGGATCGCCATCGAACCCAGGCCGCCGGCGGCACCCCAGACCAGCACATTGTGGCCCGGCCGCAGGATATGTGGGCGATGACCGAACAGCATGCGATAGGCGGTCGCCAGCGTCAGTGTATAGCAGGCGCTTTCTTCCCAGGTCAGGTGCTTCGGCCGCGGCATCAGCTGGCGCGACTGCACGCGGGCGAACTGCGCAAAGCTGCCATCCGGCGTCTCGTAGCCCCAGATACGCTGCGAGGGCGAGTTCATCGGATCGCCGCCGTTGCACTCCTCGTCGTCGCCGTCATCCTGGTTGCAGTGCACGATGACTTCGTCACCAACCTTCCAGCGCTTCACGCGGCGGCCGACGGCGTAGACGATACCGGCAGCATCCGAGCCGGCAATGTGGAACGGGGCCTTGTGGACGTCGAAGGGCGAGATCGGCACGCCGAGGCCGGCCCAGACGCCGTTGTAGTTCACGCCGGCAGCCATCACGAGAATCAGCACCTCGTCGGCATCGATTTCCGGGGTGGGCACGACTTCGAGCTGCATCGACTGCTCGGGCGGACCGTGGCGGTCGCGCCGGATCACCCAGCCATACATATTCTTCGGCACATGGCCGAGCGGCGGAATTTCACCGACCTCATAGAGGTCTTTATGGGCGCCGGCCGCATCCTGAACCTTAGCGGCGGCCTGGGCAGCCTGAGCCTGGCCCCCCTGTAATTGGGCGGTCGGCAGCGCGACAACGGATCCACCCGCATTCGACATGACGAAACTCCTCCTGTGCTATCCCTGTACGACGTTCGTTATGAACGCAGGTTTGTGCTTGTTGGGCCGGTTAGGCCGGGATTAGCCTTGCCGGACACCTAAGACGGTGCATTGCAAAGCGGATACCATCTTTTTGCAGAAGCGAAAAAATGGCAAGATCGTTTTGCAATGCAGCAGAGGTTATGATATTTCGAATACGCCGTGCAACCGGAAATATAATGACCTAACGTCAACTTGACACGGAATAAAATTATGACCGCGACTCGCTCAACTGATGGTACTACGGCCACTGGCCTTCGCAACCGCGAAAAGAATAACGCGGAAAAGCCCTGGTTGTTCCGCACCTATTCAGGCCACAGTTCGGCCACGGCCTCGAATGAGCTGTACCGGACCAATCTGGGCCGCGGCCAGACCGGCCTGTCGGTCGCCTTCGACCTGCCGACCCAGACCGGCTACGACAGCGACCATGTGCTGGCGCGGGGCGAGGTGGGCAAGGTCGGCGTGCCGGTCAGCCATCTGGGCGACATGCGGGTGCTGTTCCACCAGATTCCGCTGGCGCAGATGAATACCTCGATGACCATCAACGCCCCGGCCGCCTGGCTGCTGGCGCTCTATATCGCGGTGGCCGAGGAACAGGGCGCCAAGCGCGCCGACCTGAACGGCACGGTGCAGAACGACATCATCAAGGAATATCTCTCGCGCGGCACCTATATCTATCCGCCGGCAGCCTCGATGCGGCTGATCACCGACGTGATCGCCTTCACCTATCGCGAGCTGCCGAAATGGAATCCCACCAATGTCTGCAGCTATCACCTGCAGGAAGCCGGCGCCACACCGGTGCAGGAACTGGCTTACGCATTGGCAACGGCAATCGCAGTCCTCGATGCGGTGCGCGACAGCGGCCAGGTGCCAGCGGAGGATTTTGCCCAGGCTTTCGGCCGTATCAGCTTCTTCGTGAATGCCGGCATCCGCTTCGTCACCGAGATCTGCAAGATGCGCGCCTTCGTCGATCTCTGGGAGGAGATCGGACGCGAACGCTATGGCGTCACCGACCCCAAGGCCCTGATGTTCCGCTACGGCGTGCAGGTCAATTCGCTGGGCCTGACCGAACCGCAGCCGGAAAACAACGTCTATCGCATCCTGCTCGAGATGCTGGCGGTGGTATTGTCCAAGAAAGCCCGTGCCCGCGCCGTGCAGTTGCCGGCCTGGAACGAAGCGCTCGGCCTGCCGCGGCCCTGGGACCAGCAATGGTCGCTGCGCCTGCAGCAGATCGTCGCCTATGAAACCGACCTGCTGGAATACGGCGATCTGTTCGATGGCAATCCCGCAATCGATGCCAAGGTCGAGGAACTGAAGCAGGCGGCGCGTGCCGAGCTCAAGCGCATCGAGGATATGGGCGGCGCGATCCAGGCGGTCGAGAGCGGCTACCTCAAGCAGGCGCTGGTGGAAAGCAACACCGCGCGCGTGCGCGGCATCGAAACCGGCGCGATCACCGTGGTCGGCGTCAACAGGTTCACCGAAAGCGCGCCGTCTCCGCTGGTCGCCACCGAGGGTGGCGCGATCATGACGGTCGATCCGGCTGCCGAATCCGAGCAGATCGAGCGGCTGAAGGCGTGGCGTGCCAGTCGCGACCAGAAGGCTGTCGATGCCGCACTGACCGGGCTGGAAGCTGCGGCGCGCGAGGGACGCAATATCATGGAGCCGAGCATCGCTGCGGCCAAGGCCGGCGTCACCACCGGCGAATGGGCTGCCATCCTGCGCAAGGTATTCGGCGAATATCGTGCGCCGACCGGCGTTTCGGCCGCCAGCGGCGCGCTGGCGAATGACGGCATGGACGAGCTACGCGAGGAAGTGAAGGCCGTGGCCAGGCGGCTGGGCCGTCCGCTCAAGCTGCTGGTCGGCAAGCCGGGTCTCGACGGCCATTCCAACGGCGCCGAGCAGATCGCCGTGAAGGCGCGCGATTGCGGCATGGAAGTGGTCTACGAGGGCATCCGCCTGACGCCGGAGCAGATTGTCGCCGCCGCCCTCGAAGAGGGCGTGCATCTGGTCGGCCTGTCCATCCTCTCGGGCAGCCATGTGGAACTCGCGACCGAGGTGATGCAGCGCATGCGCGCCGAGGGCATCGGCGGGGTGCCGGTGGTGGTCGGCGGCATCATTCCGCCCGAGGACGAGGCGCGCTTGAAAGCCGCCGGCATCGCCGGGGTCTTCACGCCGAAGGATTATGACCTTACCGCCATTATGCGCGCCATTGTGGCGCTGGTTGACCGCAGCTGGTCCCAGGCAGCTTGATGGGGGGCGGCATAAGCGGTCGCATGTTCTGGCTACTGACGGCGGCTTGGGCCGTCGGACTGGTGCTGAGCGGCATCGCACCCTACGACAGGCTCACCTGGCTGATGGAGGTCCTGCCCGCCATCATCGCCTGGCCGATCCTGTTCGCCACGCGGCAGCGTTTCCGCTTCAGCGATCTGGCGATGGCGCTGATCGCCCTGCATGGCCTGATCCTGATGCTGGGCGGCGCCTATACCTATGCCCGCGTGCCGCTCGGTTTCTGGCTGCAGGACTGGCTGCAGCTGGAGCGCAATCCATACGACCGCATCGGCCATCTGGCCCAGGGCTTCGTGCCGGCGATCATCGCGCGCGAACTGCTGATCCGTGTGTTCCGCATCGGCAGCCGGGGGCTGGTCGGTTTCCTGGCAGTCTGCATCTGCCTCGCCATCAGCGCCATGTATGAGCTGATCGAATGGGCGGCCGCGCTCAGCCTGGGTCAGGGCGCGGATGAATTCCTCGGCACCCAGGGCGACGAGTGGGATACGCAGTCCGACATGTTCATGGCCCTGGTCGGTGCCCTGGCGGCCCTGCTGCTGGCGCGCTGGCATGACCGGCAGATGCAGCGGCAGGGCAAATAGATCGCGCCATTTGCGCTCGGTCAAACATCTGCCACGACCTGCGGGTTAGACTGCCGGCATGACCGAGCCCAATCCTGCCGATATCGAAGACCTGTTCGATCCGCCGCCCGACAAGGTGATTGAGACGCATATTTCGCGCGTCTTCCTCACCGGTGACCGGGCCTGGAAGCTGAAGAAGGCCGTCACGTTGCCCTATGTCGATTTCGGCAGTCTGGAGCAGCGGCGCGTCGCCTGCGAACGCGAGGTGGCGCTCAATCGCCGCACAGCGCCGGCCCTCTATCTCGGCTGCCGCCCGGTCTGCCGTGACAGCACCGGCCGGTTGAGCCTGTCGGCACAGGGCGACCCGGTGGAGTGGCTGGTCGAAATGCGGCGATTTCCGCCCGCAGCCACGTTCGACGAGCTTGCCGCCCAGAACTGCCTGACGCCGGCGCTGGTCGAAACACTGGCCGATACCATCGCCGCCTTCCATGCCGGCGCCGCGCATGTGGATGTCGACGCCGCGGCAAGCGTTGCCCGCACGATCGAACTGAACCGGGCCGCCTTCGACCGGCTCGCCCCCGATGCCCTGCCGACTGCGCCGCTGGCCGATTTTCACACCGCACTGGCGGCCGAGTGCAACCGCCGGCGCGACAGCCTGGCACAGCGCCGTTTCGTCGGACGTATGCGCCATGCCCATGGCGACCTGCATCTGCGCAATATCACGCTGATCGATGGCAAGCCGGTGTTGTTCGATTGCCTCGAATTCGATGACGGTTTCGCCGAGATCGACACGCTCTACGATTTTGCCTTCCTGCTGATGGACCTGCTGCAGCATGATCGCGCCGACCTGGCCAATCTGGCGCTCAACCGTTACCTGGAAGCCAGCGGCGACTATGCCGGTCTCGACCTGCTGCCGCTCTATGTCGCGCTCCGTGCCGCGATCCGCTGCCATATCGCGGCGATGACGCCGGCAGGCCGCGACGAGGCAGCGCGCTATCTGGCCCTCGCGCAACGGGCCCTGCAATCCAGCGGTGTCCGCCTGGCGGCCGTTGGCGGCTTCTCCGGCACCGGCAAGACCACCGTGGCCCGTGCCTTGGCGACCGATCTGGGCGGCTATCCCTGGGGCGGCGTGCTGCTGCGTAGCGACGTGTTGCGCAAGCAGCTGCTGGGCGTGCCGCTGGCACAGCCGCTGCCGCGCGACACCTACACGCCGGAGGCGAGCCAGCGCACCTATGCGGCTTTGCTGCACCGAGCGGCATTGCTGCTGCGGGACGGCAACAGCGTCGTCCTGGATGCGGTTTTCGGCCGACCTGACGAACGGCGCGGCGTCGCCGGGGTCGCGGAAACTTGCGCGGTACGCTTCACCGGCCTCTGGCTCACGGCGCCGCTGGATGTGCTGGCGCAGCGCGTTGCCGGCCGGCGCGGCGACGCCTCGGATGCCAACGAAGCCGTGGTGCAGTGGCAGGCGCAGCATCTGGAACCGCCTGCGGCGACGGAATCGGCCTGGCTGACCGTGGATGCCGCCGGTGACCGGGACTGTACAGTGACCCGGGCGCGGATCGCACTGTCCGCCGGATAGCTGCCGCATCTGGCATCCGGTCGCCGGGACTGCTATTCGAAGGCAGCCAGCCCGAGGACAGTCCTTTTCGGAGACAGATGTGCTGCCGCGTTTATCCAGAGTGATCCGGCCCCGCAGCGTGGCTGGCCGTATCATGACCAGCCTGGTGGCCGGCCTTGGCTTGCCGGTGCTGCTGTATGCCATCCTGATGCTGCGTACCCATGGCTACGAGCCGATGGGGCTGTGCCACCCAATACCGAACGGCGGCCTGATTCCCATCGACATGAGCCGGGGCAGTGGCATTCCCACCGGCTGCGGGATCGACTGGGGGTTCGTGGCCAGCAATATACTGCTGCCCGGTCTCGGCTTTGCCGTCCTGGCCTATTTCCTTATGGCACTGCTGGCACGTGCCGAACGTTGATCAGCCGAGGGCGCTGTCCGTCCTCCAGATCAAGAGGGCGATGTGGCGGCAGACTCTGCAAGGAAGATCAAACGGAATAACGGCCGCACCGGCGAACCGGCTGCGCTGCCGCACCATGGTGCCGCCGACCTGCCGGCCGTGCATGTCGACAGCTATAATCTCGAACTGCGGGACGCCGGGGGATTCATCGGCGATAAGGCCAGTGGCCGTGCCTTCCGCCGACTGCTCGACGAAATCCGCAAGGAGGCCGACGACGCGGTTGAGGCGGACACGGCGCCGCACGCCGACCTGTCGAAAGCTGAACTCGATGGGATCCTCACCGGCGACGACTTGGGCGCCGCCGCGATCGTACAGGGTGCCATAGAGGAATTTGCGCAGAACCTGTCGGCCGTGGCGCAGCGTTTCCTGCGCCAGCAGACATGGCGCGGTGTGCAGCGCATCGGTGTAGGCGGCGGGTTGCGGCGCAGCCGGGTGGGCGAGATCGCCATCCTGCGCTCGGCGATTCTGCTGCGGCAGGCCGATCTCGATGTCGGAATGGTGCCGCTGGCGCACCACCCCGACGAGGCCGGCCTGATCGGCGGACTGCAACTGCTGGCACCTGATGTCATGCACGACCACGATGGCTTTCTCGCCATCGATATCGGTGGCACCAACCTGCGCTGCGGTATCGTGACAATCCGCCGCAAGGATAGACTGGGCGATACCGCCCGTGTCGAGCGCCTGCTGCACTGGCGGCATCGTGACGAACGGCCGGGACGCGAGGAAGCAATTGACCATCTAGGAGGCATGATGCGCGAGCTGGCCGCATATGCAGCCAGGAAGAAACTTCGGCTGGCGCCGGTGATCGCGGTCGGTTGCCCCGGCCTGATTGCCGATGACGGCTGGATCAAGCGCGGCGCGCAGAATCTGCCGGGCAATTGGGAAGGCGAGGATTTCAACCTCACAGAGGCACTCTTTGAACGCCTGCCGCGCATCGGCGGGCACAGCATCAGCATCGCACTGCATAACGACGCGGTGGTCCAGGGTCTGAGCGAGGTCTGGCGCATGCGCGATGTCGGGCGCTGGGCTGCTCTGACCATCGGCACCGGACTGGGCAATGCCAGCTATACCAATCTGAAAATCTAGTGCGATGCCGCCCAGGCCTTCTGTCCGGGCGGATCGACCTTGGGTCTCGCGACAGTCGGCTGTCAGGCCGACACAGATACCCCGCTACCATACTGCGACTGGTATGCCGACAGGCGATCCTGCTGTCTGGCATACTGCTCCAGCTGGCCAAGGAAGGTCTGCAGCAGGGTGTCGGTTGTGGTCGTCGTGCTGTCGCTGCTGGAGGCGGTATCCTCCGTCTCCTCACTGCTATAGCTCTGCAGCAGGTCGAGCAGGGTGGCAACGGTCGAGGTGTCATCATCCTCATCGTCATCCGATGCGCTGTCGCCCGACATGCCGGGCGGCGGACCCGGTGGGGGCGACGGCATCTGGCCGCTTTCCTGCATGGCCAGCATGGTGCTGTGCATCTGCTCGCCCAGCTTCTTGAATCCGGCATCGAATTCCGAGCCGGATACGGCACCGTCGCCGTCGGTGTCGAAAGCCGAGACGATGCCGTCCGAAGTCAGGCTGCTGTCGGACGAACCGCTCTGCAGCGTGTCGAGCAGGGAGCTGATCTCGCTGGTATCCAGTTTGCCATCGGTATTGGCGTCGCTTTTGGAAAACAGCTGGCGCATGGCCTGCTGAAGTGGATTGGTGCCGGAACCGACACCGCCAATGCTACTCATACGGACCTCCTTCGAAGTCATTGCGGATATGGAGGTGGCATGCGGCCGACGGCTGCTGCCATATCTCCGCAAAAAGCTGCATCAAGTCGCATGCCATTGTCCGGTGCCAATAAGTTGCTGAGTTTACGAAGAGATATTGTTTCAGGAGATTGCAGTGGCGGATGCTCCGGACCGCCCGGCAAATCCGCATCGGCAGCTCTTGCCGGATTTGCGTCCGGCGATTGCCTGCAACAGTCTGTAATGATGTTTCAAGCGGATAATGTCGGCAATTCGGCGCGCAGGCGCGGCAGGGCATAGACGTGATTCTGTTGCAGGAAGGCGATGATCTTCTCGCGGATTTCGCAGCGCAGGTCGAAGGCGCGGCCGGCTGATCCGGCGCTGGCGAGGATGCGGACTTCCATTGTGCTCTGCTTGAAATCAGTCACCTGCACGGCAATCACACGCTTGTCCCAGTTGGGTGAGGCGCCCACAATCTCCTCGGCCTTGCTGCGAATCTCAGCTACCGGGGCGGTGTGATCCAGATACAGCATCACCACGCCGATCAGGTCGGCATTCTCGCGGGTCCAGTTCTGGAACGGCTTTTCGATGAAATAGCTGAGCGGCAGGATCATGCGGCGCCAGTCCCACAGCCTTACAACCACGTAGGTGGAGGTGATTTCCTCCACATTGCCCCATTCGCCCTCCACGATCAGGGCATCATCTATGCGGATCGGCTGGGTAATGGCCAGCTGGATGCCGGCAATCAGATTTTTCAGCACCGGCTGCAGGGCGAGGCCGACGATGATACCGGCGGCACCGGCCGAAGCCAGCAGCGACACGCCGTATTGCCGCACGCTGTCAAAGGTCATCAGCGCGATGGATGCGGTGATCACCAGGATCAGCACATTCGCCACGCGCTGAAGCATGCGGGTCTGCGTCACATGCTTGCGCGCCAGAAGGTTGTCTTCGGTGTCCAGCTTGAAGCGGCGCAGATGCATCACCATCCAGACATGGAAAGCAGTCAGCGCGATCCAGCCCAGCAGAGCGATGAATCCCACCGAGAGTACCTGTCGCACGATGGCGCCCCATCCAGGGGGTAGCGGTGCGATGCTGGCGGCGAAACTGACGGCGACGATCAGGAAAGCCAGACGTGTCGGCCCCTCGGTACGCGCCAGCAGCGCCCGCCAGAACAGGTCCATATGGCTGACCCATCGGGTCACCATGCGGAATAGAATACGATGCAGAAGATTGGCCAGAAACGGGGCCAGGGCCAGAATGATCAGACTGATCATCCAGTCCGGCATCCATTGCAGTCTGGCAACGATTTGATCGAAGAGCGTGCTCGGATCATTCATGCGGATTTCAAATCCGCGGGCGCCGAGGGTTCGGCGGAAATGGCAGTTCGCAACAGACTATTCTCCTTCGATCACGCCGAAGTTCTTCGACTTGGTGTGGCGGTCGGCGAAAGCGAATCCTTCACCGGTGAGGCCGCGACGCAGTAGTTCGCGGATAGCGGCAGCGCGGCTGGGCATCTGCTTGTTGAAGCGCCAGTCGTCCAGCGCCTTCAATTCATCGGGCGTCAGCATGATCTGCAGCCGTTCGCCGCGGGCTTGTTGATCGTTCATGGCCTTTCACCATCCGGGTTATTGGGCAGAGTTATTTGACGCTCATTTTGCGTCTTATGAGTAGAAAACGCTGAAGCCCCCTAAGGAGTTCAATGCTCAGATTAAGTCTTTAATACCGTTAGGATTATTCTGGACATGGACGTAGGGTCTGGGCAGAGGACACAGCGATGAGCACCTGGCCCGCATTATTATTCCCGCCGCATCCGGTCGGCGATTCCGCAACGGATTCGCCATCGGTATCAGTCGAGCTGTCTGAACTGCTGCGCAGGGAAGCCGATCACCGGATCGGCAACAGCCTGCAGATGATCAGCAGTCTGCTGAACATGCAGCAAAAGCAAGCCGTCGATGCTCAGGCCCGCGACGCCCTGGCCCGCACCAGCAAACGGTTGCGTCTGATTGCCCAGTTGCATCGACGCCTGTCGATCGGCGACGGCACCGGCATCGTGGCACTTGAAGAATATCTGACCGGCCTGCGCGACGAGATTTTTGCTGCTGTGGTCGATCATCACCGTCATGCCCTGCTGGTGAATGTCGATCCGCTCTGGGTTCCGGCGCGGATCGCCAGTGCGACCGGCATGATCGTCAACGAATTCATTTTCAACTCACTCAAGCATGCCTATCCCGGTCAGCAGGATGGTGGTGTCATCGAGATTGCCTGCGGCAAGGGCGAAGATGGCGCGCTGTATCTGACCGTCAGCGATGATGGCGTCGGCCTGCCCGAAGCCGCCCAGCCCGAGGCGGCCACGGGGCTCGGCATGAAACTGATCCATGGCCTGGTGGCGCAGCTGGCCGGCACCTTCAACATCCGCCGCGGCGGACCCGGCGCCTGCTACGAGATCATGCTGCCGCTGCCGGCGTAACAGTCCCGCGCCAAACGAAAAACCGCCCGGACATTGCTGACCGGGCGGTTTGCGTTTCGGCCATGTGGCCTGAATTGGAATTTTTTACATCCCTCTCTGATCAAACACAGACGGCATTTTAAAGTGCTTTAGTTTAGGAGCGGATTTGTATGTGATAGTCGGACGATCTCCAGCATCTCCCTCCAAGACATCGTTAGATTCTATAAAAGCGATCATATAATTCTGAATGAAATCGTTGAAATTTTTCACGCATTTTGCGGTCTCATCAATCAAGCGATCATAGGATTTTTGCATATTCTCTTCACCAATCGAATGGATCATTTCATGGTTGGGTATCAGATCGCATGCATAATAGAGCGTATTTGAGCTTGCTGGGGATAGATAGAGAAGTAGTTCTTCGCTTTCGTTTATATTCTTGATTGTTTTATCAATGCGGTTGATGGGATAATGAAATCCAAACTCGTTTCTAATTGATGTAGCTATATTTGCTTTACCAAAATAACGTTTTAGAGCTTTTAAAGCTTGCTTTCCGGGCTCTGGCATTACCTTGTCGTATTTCTGAGATACTTCTTTAATGAAGTAGAGTTTTTTTGTTAATTCCCAACCTTCATGTAGCTTACTCGTAATGATCTTGCCGATTAGTAGGGCCTGAGCCGTATTAAATCTTTTTACAAAGCTATCGTCGCGAATATGTGTGCTTTGAGCGGTTATCAAAAATAATCTGTTTAGTATAAGCAGGTCGTTTGCTAGGTGGCCCAGCAGGAAAAACAAATTACGCTCAACGTTAGGGCTATTAAGTAATTTTTCCTTAGAGAGTTGCAGAGTATAAATTTCTACCTGTTTTTTATTCTGCGGCATTATCAGCACTCCCGTTAATGTGTGGGAAATAAAAAAGCCCGGCAATTATGGCCGGGCTTTTCATTGTAGCGTGAGGTTTTTTACTCGGCGGCTGCCTTGTCGATCGGTGCACCGTTGCTGCCGGGTTTCCAGCGCAGCACGGGCGACCGCGCGGCGCGGGTTTCGTCCAGGCGGCGACGCGGCGTAAGCTGCGGTGCAGCCTGGAACCAGGCGACCTGATCGCCCTGTTTCGCTTTCTCGGCCAGGCCGCGCAAAGTGGTCACAAAGGCATCGACGCTGTCCTTGCTTTCGCTTTCGGTCGGCTCGATCAGCATGGCGCCATGCACGACGAGCGGGAAATACACCGTCATTGGATGATAGCCCTCGTCGATCATCGCCTTGGCGAAATCCAGCGTGGTGACGCCGGTATCCTTGAGGAAGCGATCGTCGAACAGCGCTTCATGCATGCAGGGGCCCTCGAAGCTCGGGGTCATCACATCCTTGAGGCTGGCCATCACATAGTTGGCCGACAGCACGCTGTCCTCCGCCACCCGCTTCAGACCATCGGCGCCATGGCTCATCATGTAGGCCAGAGCCCGGATGAACATGCCCATCTGGCCGTTGAAGGCCTTCATGCGGCCGAAGCTTTTAGCGTCGCCGCTTTCAACCAGCCGATAGCCATCGCTGCCATGCACCACATAGGGCACCGGCACGAAATCCTTCAGCGCATCCGACAGCACGACAGGGCCCGAGCCAGGGCCGCCGCCGCCATGCGGGGTGGAGAAGGTCTTGTGCAGGTTGATATGCATGGCGTCGATGCCGAGGTCGCCCGGCCGTACCTTGCCGACGATGGCGTTGAAGTTGGCGCCGTCGCAGTAGAAGAAGGCGCCGGCGGCATGCACCATGTCGGCGACCGTCTTGATGTCGCGCTCGAACAACCCGCAGGTATTCGGGTTGGTCAGCATGATCGCCGCCACATCCGGACCCAGCTTGGCCTGCAGGGCATCGAGATCGACGCGCCCCTCGGCGGTGGCCGGGATCGGATCGACGGTATAGCCGCAGAGTGCCGCGGTGGCGGGGTTGGTGCCATGCGCAGACTCAGGCGCGAGAATGCGCTTGCGCACATCGCCGCGCGCCTTCAGCGCCGCGCGGATCGCCATCAGGCCGCAAAGTTCGCCATGGGCGCCAGCCGCCGGCGACATTGCCACCGCCGGCATGCCGGTCAGCGTCTTGAGCCAGCCGGCCAGTTGGTCGATCAGTTCCAGCGCGCCCTGCACGGTGGAGGCCGGCTGCAGCGGATGGATGTCGCCCAGTCCGGGCAGGCGGGCCATCTTCTCGTTCAGGCGCGGATTGTGCTTCATCGTGCAGGAACCGAGCGGATACAGGCCGGCATCGATGGAATAGTTCTTCTGGCTCAGGCGCACGAAGTGGCGCACCACCTGCGGCTCGCTCAGGCCCGGCAGGCCGATCCTGCCCTGGCGCTTCAGGCCGCCGAGGCGGTCTTTCACTTTCGGCGCATCTGGCAGATCAACGCCGGTGCGGCCCTCTTCGCCGATTTCGAAGATCAGCGCTTCTTCCATCTGCAGGCCGCGATTGCCGGTGATGGTGCCGGTGACGGCGCTGTTGGCGGCCGCATGCGGCGTGGTCGGGCGTCCCTGACGGTTCAGCATCACAGCACCTCCTTCAGGGCGGCGGCAAGTTTGTCCATGTCGCCTTCAGTATTGGTTTCGGTCACGGCGATCAGCAGGACATTTGTCAAATTTTTATCGCCTGGGAATAACCGCGAGGCCGGCACGCCGCCGAGAATCTTCTTTTCCACCAGCTTCTCCACCACCTCGGCTGCCGGCTTGGGCAGGGTGATGGCGAATTCGTTGTAGAAGGCCTGTGGCACGATGGCGACGCCCTTCATCTGGCTCAGCTTCTCGGCCAGCTGTACCGCCTTGCCATGGTTGATCTCGGCCAGCCGGGTCAGGCCGGCTTCGCCCAGCAGGCTCATATGGATGGTGAAGGCCAGTGCACAGAGACCCGAATTGGTGCAGATATTCGATGTCGCCTTTTCGCGGCGGATATGCTGCTCGCGGGCCGACAGCGTCAGCACGAAGCCGCGCCGGCCATCCTGGTCGACGGTCTCGCCACAGAGGCGACCTGGCATCTGTCGCACATATTTCTCACGGGTGGCAAACAGACCGACATAGGGCCCGCCGAAACTGAGCGGCACGCCGATGCTCTGGCCTTCCGCCACCACGATATCGGCGCCCATGGCGCCCGGCGGCATGATCAGACCGAGCGAAGTGATCTCGGTAACAGCGACAATCAGCAATGCGCCCTTGGCCTGGCAGGCGCGGGCGAGGCCGGTGAGATCGCGCAGATGACCGAACACATTCGGATTCTGCACCACCACGCAGGCGGTCTGCTCGTCGATCAGGGTCGCAAGGTCTTCATTGCCGGCAAGATCGACCGGGGCCGCCACATGCGGCTGGTCGGTCTGGTCCATCAGGGTGGCGACCGTGTCGCGGTAATGCGGATGCAGGCCGCCCGACAGCACCGCCTTGCTGCGCTTGGTGATGCGCTGTGCCATCAGCACGGCCTCGGCCGCCGAAGTGGCGCCGTCATACATCGAGGCATTCGCCACTTCCATGCCGGTGATCATGCTCACCTGGGTCTGGAACTCGAACAGATACTGCAGCGTGCCCTGGCTGATCTCGGGTTGATACGGCGTATAGGAGGTGAGGAATTCCGAGCGCTGGATCAGGTGATCCACGGCAGCCGGGATATGGTGGCGATAAGCGCCGGCGCCGAGGAAGAACGGCACCTCCATCGGCGAGACATTCTTCTTCGCCATGGCAGCAAAAGCGCGCTCGACTTCCAGTTCGCCCTGGTGCAGCGGCAGGTCGAGCTGCGGGTTCAGTGTACCGGCAGGAACGTCCTTGAACAGGGCGTCGATACCGCCGGCACCGATGGTGTTCAGCATCTCGCCGCGGTCGGCTTCGGTCAGACCGAGATAGCGCATGGGGAGGCGCTCCTGATTAGAGGGTCTTGAGATAGGCGTCGTAGGCGACCTGATCCATCAGGGCGTCCAGTTCGCCTTTGTTGCTGAGCTTGAGCTTGACGAACCAGCCATCGGTCTGCGCTGCGCGGTTCACCAGCGCGGGGTCATCGACGATGGCCTGGTTGCCTTCCACCACTTCACCGCCGGCCGGAGCGTAGACTTCGCTGGCCGCCTTCACCGATTCAACCACGGCAACTTCGGCGCCGGCATCCACCTTTTTGCCCGGTGCCGGCAGGTCGACGAACACAACGTCGCCCAACTGGCTCTGGGCGTAATCGGAAATGCCCACGGTGGCGACATCGCCATCGAGACGGATCCACTCGTGGTCCTTGGTGTAGCGGGTGGTCATGGATCGTCTCCTTACTTGGCGTAGCGTTTGGTGATGAAGGGAAGGGTGCAGGTCTTGGCCGGCAGGGCCTTGCCCCGCACCATCAGAGTAAGCGGCGTGCCGGGCTTGGCGTATTCGATGGCGACATAGCCCATGGCGACCGGGGCATCGACACTGGGACCGAAACCACCCGAGGTGATGACGCCGATCTTCTCATTTTTCTCATTGAAGATTTCGGTACCTTCGCGGGCGGGTGCGCGGCCCTCGGGCTGGATGCCGACGCGCTTGCGCATGACGCCGTCTTTCAGCTGTTTCTGAACGATGGCGGCGCCGGGGAAACCGCCGTCTTCGCGGCGGCGTTTGGAGATCGTCCAGTTCAGGCCGGCCTCGATGGGCGACGTAGACGTGTCGATGTCGTGGCCGTAGAGGCAGAGCCCGGCTTCAAGGCGTAAAGAGTCGCGCGCCCCGAGACCGATCGGCTTTACTTCCGGCTGACCCAGCAGCCAGCGCGCGAAATCCTCGGCCTCATCGGCTTTCAGCGAAATCTCGAAACCGTCCTCGCCGGTGTATCCCGAACGCGTGACAAAGGCCTCATATTTGCCGAGCGCCAGCGTGGCGCCCATGCCGAAGCTCATCGCCGGCATCACGGAATTCAACCGCGACAGCACATCGACGGCGACCGGCCCCTGCAGCGCCAGCAGCGCGCGATCTTCCAGGTATTCGACCTCGACGCCTTTGAGATGCGCGCGCATATGCGCGATGTCTTCGGTCTTGCAGGCGGCATTTACGATGACGAACAGATCGCGGTCGCGCTTGTTCACCATCAGGTCGTCCAGGATGCCGGCCTGGTCGTTGGTGAACACCGTGTAGCGCATCTTGCCGACATCCAGCGCCACGAGATCGCCGGGCACCAAAGCTTCCAAGGCCCTGGCCGGGTCGCCTCCGGTCAGGCGCACCTGGCCCATGTGGGATACGTCAAAGAGACCTGCAGCGGCGCGGGTGTGCTTGTGCTCGGTCAGGATGCCCGCCGGATACTGCACCGGCATTTCATAGCCGGCAAAGGGCACCATCCGCGCGCCCAGCTCTTTGTGCAGCGCGTTCAGCGGCGTGATTTTGAGGTTTTCGGCCGTATCGCCCAAGCGAGGTTCCCTTGCAGACAGAGTCAGAGTCGAACCGGCGGATGGTTTCGCCGTTCGCCCCCTCTGTCCGGGAACCTGAGAGATTCGCAGTATTTTGTACTGCTTACTCCTTCGGTGGGACCGGGGTTGGACTCCCGATCCGCTTTCCAGAGTGTCGCCAGTCCGGTCGGTCCGTTGGCCTGAGAGTTTCCGGGGCGGTTGCTCCTTCGGCGCGCGGGCCCCCGTGTAGAACGGGTTTCGCGTCTCTCCCGCCAGACTGCTAGCGACGCCGCGAGAATAGGCGGCGCCATATATTAGTCAATGATATTCCCGGTGACCTTGCGGAAGCTCGAAAACACCACGATTGACAATGCTTTAGGGGCGATTAGGGTTATCCACAGCAAAGGGGTTTTCCGGGCGCCGGACGCGACTCGGCGACTCGATAAAATGGAGGAAACCGCCATGAACCCGTTCTTCGTCGAGCAGATGGCGATGTATTCGGCCTATCACCGGGATGCGCGCAATCGTGCCACGCATTTCATCGGCATTCCGGCCATCGTGTTTGCGCTGTTCATTCCGCTGCACTGGGTGACGCTGTTCACACTCTGGGGCGGTGAAACCGTGATCACCCTGGCCAGCCTGCTGTGGTTCGGCACCGGCATGTTTTACATCTGGCTCGATCGCCGCATCGGCAGCCTGATGATGTTGTTTTCCTTCGGGCTGCTGCAGATCGCCGAATGGGTGGCGATGCAGGGCGGCACTGTAGGCTGGATCGCCTTCGCTGCTTTCTTCGTCGGCGGCTGGATATTCCAGCTTGTCGGCCATGTCTTCGAAGGTCGGCGCCCCGCACTTGCCGACAATCTGCTGCAGGCACTGATCGGTCCGATGTTCCTGGTGGCCGAAACCGTTTTCGCGCTCGGCCAGCAGAAAGACCTGCATGATGCGGTCGAGGCGCGCTGGAAGAATTACTCTGTTGGCGCCATGCGCGAGCGGGCAGCGGCTTAGGCCGCCGCGCTCTTCGCCATGAAGACAGCGTGAGAGCTGCGGTGACACTATCTTTCTGACGGCAATTTTCCTTCAATCATGGCCGGCTCAGGCTTTGTCCTGACCGGCCATCCACATTTAAGGGCCTTGGCATGACGCAACGCTGGAAGAACCGGCCCGACGGGTCGAACTGGGGCGAGTTCGGTGCCGACGACCGCATCGGCCGCGTCAACTGGATCACGCCCGAGAAGGTGAAGCAGGGTGTCGCCGAGGTGCGTGAAGGCCGCACTTTCTGTTTGTCACTGCCGCTCGAATATCCCGGCGGCAATCTGCTCAATCCGCGCCGCTTCCCGCCGCAACTCTTTGCCGTGGTGCGCGAGGGTAAGCCGAACATGGCGCTGCCGCTGTCGTTGTACGATCCGAAAGTGACTGATGTTTCAAGCGACGACGCAGCCCTGCTGTATCTGCAGTATTCCACGCAATGGGACAGTTTCGCCCATATCGGCTCGATGTTCGATGCCGATGGCGATGGCAAGCCCGAACGGGTCTTTTACAATGGCTGGCGCGGCGGCAGCGATATTCCCGATGCCGAGGATCGCGGCGTCGGCGAACCGCGGCTGGAGCGCTTTCCGTCCAAGGGCACCGAGCCGCTTGGCATTCATAATTTCGCCAAGCATGGCCTGCAGGGCCGTGGCGTGCTGGTCAACCTGAAGGACGAGGTGGGCGAGACGCGCACCTGGATCGGTTATGACCTGCTGATGACGGCGATGGAAAAGCAGAAGGTCAGTATCGAGCAGGGTGACATGCTCTGCTTCTACACCGGCTTTGGCGATGTGCTGATGTCCATGGGACGCAAGCCTGATCACCACCGGTTGGAAAATTCCTGCGCCGTGCTGGATGGCCGCGATGCCAGATTGCGCAACTGGATCACCGATTCCAAAGTCAGCTGCCTGATTGCCGACAACTATGCGGTCGAAGGCCTGCCGGCCAAAGCCGTGGAGGGCAGCCATGCCATGCTGCCGCTGCATGAACACTGCCTGTTCAAGCTCGGCGTGCCGCTGGGCGAGCTGTGGTATCTCTCGGAGCTGGCCGCCTGGCTGAAACAGCACCAGCGCAACCGCTTCCTGCTCACGGCACCGCCACTGCGCCTGACCGGTGCGGTCGGTTCGCCGGCCTCGCCTATCGCCACCGTCTGAAGCGCGGCTGTCAGGGCGATAACTGCGTTGCAGTAAGCTGCACGCTATGGTCCATTATTACCAAGCGGCTCCACATCTTCAGATGGATTTATGTGCCGCACACTGAGCGTCGGCCCGGCAATTTAGCCGCATTACGCTTTATTAATGTCCCAGCCGCGCACAATCAGAATACGAATAGTTGCAATTCGCGCTGGATCGCACCGATCCGAGGAAGCAACAGCAGGGGGATGAAAAATGAAGCCGCATTCCGCATTCCGCATAATTGCCATCACGCTCGTCGCGGCACTGTCTGTCGCATTCGCAGCGCCTGTACTGGCCCAGGACAAGCATGCGCCCAAGGCCCAGGCCTGGGCGGAGAAAACGCTGCGTGAGTGGATGAAAGACCCTGTCGTGATCGAAGCGGTCAAGGCACAGAATGCCAAGCATGCCGGCCTGACCCAGGACAAGGTCGATGCGCTCGACAAGCAGTGGCGCGCCGAAACCAAGGCTTCTGCCAAACCCCTGATCAATGAAGTGATGGGCAACCCGCTTTCGGCGTTTCTGAAAAAGAAGGAAGCCGAGGGCAAGGGTCTCGTTACCGAAATCTTCGTCATGGACAACAAGGGGCTCAATGTCGGCCAGAGCGATGTGACGTCAGACTACTGGCAGGGCGATGAAGCCAAGTGGCAGAAGACATTCTCGGTCGGCCCGGCGGCCGTGTTCGTGGACAAGGTCGACAAGGATGAATCGACCCAGAAATTCCAGACCCAGGTCAGCATCTCGATTGTCGACCCGGCAGGCGGCGCCGTGATCGGCGCGGTCACTGTCGGCCTGGATGTTGAAATGCTGATGGAGATGTGAAGCCCATCAGCATTCATCGCAAAAGGAACTGGTCATGCAGAATGCAGATGCGATGATGGGGGCAGCCAGGATGATGGGCAAGCGGGGCAGTCTGCGGCTGAGCCTGGCCGTGAAGCTTGGTCTGGTCATCGCCGTCATTCTTTGCGTTATGGTCGGCGGCACGGTGTTTCTTCAGCTGAAATTGCGGCTGGAGGCGACGCTTGCCGATTTCCGCAACAGCAATCAGCAACTGGCCACGCTGGTGGCGCAGCAAATTTCCGGCGGTGTGCGCTGGGGCAAGCCGGAGACGATCCAGCCGGCGCTGGAGGGGCTGGCGCAGTTCGAAGGGTCAGCGCTCGCCAATGCGGCGGTATTCGATGCCAGTCACAAGGTCATTCTCGAATACGAAAGCAAGGCTTTCCCGCCCAACCGCGAGGTGGCGAGCCTGATTTCGCCGGCCATGCTGCAGACGCTGAAAGCCGGTCAGCCGGTTTCGGTGATCGGCACTACGCACTATATCGTCGCCGTGCCGGTGGTCGCCGGGCGCGACAAGGAATATGTCGGGACTATGGCACTGGCCCTCAGCCTGGCCAATCTCGAGGCCACTTACACACGTGATTCCCGCCGCGCTGCCTTGCTCGGTGGCGGCTTGCTGGCGGCGCTGATGGTCGCGTTGATGCTCGGTACGATGCTGCTGGTCAGCCGTCCGCTGCGAAAGATAACCGCGACCATCACCGATTTGGTTGCGGGACGGCAGGATGTTGTAATTCCCAGCCTCGGACGTGGCGACGAGGTTGGCGATATTGCGCGCAGCCTTGATGTGTTCAAGGCGCAGATCGCGCAGAATCAGGCGCTGCAGCTTGAGCGCAGCCAGACGCAGGCCGGGCAGCTGGCCGAACGTGAGCGCAACGAGGCCGAGCGTGCACGGCAGGAGGAGGAACTGGATCGTTCGATGGCAAAAGTCATCGATGCGGCGGTGCGCGGCAATCTTGGAGATCGCATCGATGCCGCCAATCTGAACGGTGCCGTTGGACGTATTGCCGAGGGCATCAATCGACTGCTTGATGTGACCGACCGTTCATTACAGCAGATCAGTGCGGTATTGGCCGGCATGGCCGATGGCGATTTGTCACGACGTATCCGCGGCGATTTTGCCGGCGTGTTCGCCCGCATTCAGAGCGATGCCAACGGCACGGCCGAGAAATTGACCGAGATCGCCAATCGGCTGAACGATACCGCACGAACGGTGCGTGATGCGTCTGGCGAGATTTCCTCCGGCAGTCAGGATCTGGCCAGCCGCACGGAATCGCAGGCGGCCTCCATCGAGGAAACGGCAGCCTCGATGCATGAGATCACCACGACGGTGAAACAGAATGCCGACAATGCGCAGGCGGCCAATCAACTGGCGGTCGCCGCCCGCGATACTGCAGAAAAAGGCGGCAGCGTGGTGAAGAATGCCGTCAGCGCGGTGACCCAGATCGAGGCCAGCGCGCAGAAGATCAGTGACATCGTGGGGCTGATCGACGAGATCGCCTTCCAGACCAACCTGCTGGCGCTCAATGCCAGCGTGGAAGCCGCAAGAGCGGGCGAGGCCGGCAAGGGTTTTGCGGTGGTAGCGCAGGAGGTGCGGGCGCTGGCGCAACGCTCGGCCAATGCGTCGAAGGACATCAAGGCGCTGATCACCGAATCGAATGCCCAGGTCAAGACCGGTGCCAGTCTGGTGAATCAGACCGGCGTGTCACTGATGGAGATCGTCAGTGCCATCAAGAAGGTGAGCGACATCGTGGCCGAGATTGCCGCGGCCAGCCGCGAGCAGGCCACCGGGCTGGATCAGGTGAACACGGCGGTCGGTAGTATGGATGAGATGACCCAGCGCAACGGTGCCCTCGTTGAGCAAACATCCGCCTCCGCCCAGGCGCTGGCCGGCGAAGCGCAACGCTTGGCCGAGCTGGTGGCATTTTTCAAAGCAGACTGAGCCGCGCGCGCGACATTTTTGGTCTTTCAAGCACTTGCTCCCCATGCTGACGATCTGATTTGATCGCAGATCGCGAAACGGGAGATGCTTCATGAATGGCGCCGAGAGCTTGGTCAGAACCTTTGTCGCGTCCGGCGTCGATGTCTGCTTCGCCAATCCCGGCACTTCGGAGATGCATTTCGTCGCGGCCCTCGACCGTGTGCCCGGCGTGCGCTGTGTGCTTGGCCTGTTCGAAGGCGTGGTAACCGGTGCGGCCGATGGCTACTGGCGCTTGGCACAGAAACCGGCCGCCACGCTGCTGCATCTCGGTCCCGGCCTCGCCAATGGCGTTGCCAATCTGCACAACGCGCGCAAGGCCAGTTCCGGGGTGGTGAACGTGATCGGCGAACACGCCACGCACCATCTGCAATATGATGCGCCGCTCACCTCCGATATCGAAGGCATCGCCCGTCCGGTGTCGCACTGGATCGGCCGTGCCAACACCGCTGGCGAGGTTGCCGGCCTGGGTGCTCAGGCCGTGGCTGCAGCCCGCAGTCACAACGGCCAGATCGCCAGCCTGATCCTGCCCGCGGATACCGCCTGGAACGAGGCGCCGCAGGGTGAAGCCAGGCCGCTGCCCGTGCCACCGCGCGCCAGGGCCGATGACACCCAGGTCAAGGCTGCGGCCGCCGCACTGAAGAAAGCCGGCTCGAAAGGCATGCTGATCCTCGGCGGCATCGCGCTGCAGCGGCAGGGGCTGCTGCTGGCCGCTCGGATCGCGGCCGCCACCGGCTGTCGCCTGTCGAATAATGGCTTCAGCGCGCGCATTGAGCGCGGCGGCGGGCTGCCCAGCGTGGGCCGCATTCCCTTTGTCGTCGATCTGGCGCTGAAATATCTTGCGGATGTGCGCGAGATCGCGCTGATCGGCGCCAAGCGTCCGGTCGCCTTCTTCGCCTATCCGGGCAAGCCCAGTATCCTGACGCCGGATGACTGCAACATCACCCCGGTGCTCGATGTGGAGGGCGACCTGATCGATGCGCTGGAGCGCCTGGCCGATGCGGTCGGCGCACCGAAGACCGTGCCGGCGTACAATCCGGGCCTGCTGAGGCCCGCCCTGCCCGAAGGCGCGCCGAGCTTCGAGAAGATCGCCGCCGCCATTTCCGCCCTTCTGCCCGACAACGTCGTGGTGGTGGATGAATCGGTTACCTCCGGCCGCGGCATTTTTGCCGCCGCAGAAGCCTCCGGTCCGCATGACTGGCTCAACAATATGGGCGGTTCGATCGGCTACAGCCTGCCGGTGGCCGTCGGTGCGGCGATTGCAGCACCGGATCGCAAGATCGTTGCACTGACCGGCGATGGCAGTGCCTTCTATACGCTACAGGCGCTGTGGACGATGGCGCGCGAGCAGCTCAACGTCACCATGGTGATCTTCGCCAACCGCTCCTATGCCATCCTGCGCAACGAACTGGCCAATGTCGGTGCCGCCAATCCCGGGCCGCGCGCCATCGACATGCTGACGCTCGACCGGCCCGACCCCGACTGGGTGGCTCTGGCCAAGGGCCATGGCGTCGCGGCGGTCAGCGTCGACGAGATGGGCGATTTCAGCCGGGCTTTCGCGGCGGCCCTGGAAACCCGGGGACCACAACTCGTTGAGTTGCGCTTCTGATTTTGCCACAAGCCTTGGTAGAGGTTGGCCGGCCCGGTGCTAAAGTCTTGATAACCTTGAGGCTATTTTTAGGATTCCGTTTGCAGCTTGGCCGGAATTTTGCCAATCATTAGACGCGGAAGTCCTGAAGCAGCGGGCGGGTCAAGCCGGTTGCCGGTCCCGATCACCGAAGGATAAGCCGCAGTTTTCCGCCCCCACCGGGCACACGCCGTCCTCGTTACCAAAGGGCGGCGTTCTAACCAGACGATTTCCGCCGCTGCCGCAGACCGACAGCCCGTGCGACAACAGAAAGTGTGAGCGCCATGTCCATGCCAGCGACCGTTTCCGCCGCCACCGCCGTCCCCGCCACGACCGACAAGGCCGGCGCCGCCGTCATGGGCGGCAGTCAGGAAGTCCTGACCTTCACCATCGGCGACCAGAATTACGGCCTCGACCTGCTCAGCGTTCGCGAAATCCGCGCCTGGACCGACGTGACCCCGCTGCCCAATACACCGCCCTTCGTGCGCGGTGTGATCAACCTGCGCGGTGCCGTGGTGCCAATCTTCGATCTGCGCGTCCGCCTCGGCGGTGGCGTGACCCAGCCGACCAGCGCCAATGTCGTGATCGTGGTGGAGATCGGCAGCGAGTCTGTCGGTCTGCTGGTCGATACGGTCTCGGATATCCTTGCGCTGGATGCCTCGGCGCTGCAGCCGGTGCCGGCTACCGCGGCGGATGAGGAACACACCTTCCTCAGTGCCCTGGCCACCCACGAAGAGCGTATGGTGGCTTTGATCGACGTCAATCGTCTGTTCAATCGCGGCGTACCGTCGATTTCGGCGGCGGCTTAATACGCTGCCGGATGATGACCGGCGGGGCTTCCGAGTCTCGCCGGTACCTGCGGAATTCATGTTCCAGATCATCCGCATACAATTAAATTTTAAGATGTGAACATTGGATTGTACCCGGTTGTGGCCTGCTTCGCCCGCCCGGAAACCTCCGCAGGTGTACGTTTATCAACCTCAGCAAGATCAAGCCGTTGTGCCAACCTGCAACAGCTTAATCTCAGCTTCGGGGGAGGGGACGCACATGTCATTCGCTTCTCATATCAAGATCGGCCCGCGGGTGCTCGCTGTCGTTGCGCTCTTGGCGATCGCAGCGGCGGCCATCGGCACGATGGGCGTGATTTCCCTCGACCGCTTCGAGCGTCAGACCAATGTGATGGAGAGCATTGCCAAGCAGACCCAGTATGGTGAACGGCTGAACGCCATGGTCTATGCGGTGGTGATGGACTCGCGGGGCGTCTATATGTCGGCGGACACCAATGCCGCCAAGCCCTTTGCCGCCGGTATCCGGCGTTTCACCGCCGAGATGGAGAATGTGCTCAAGGATTGGACCACCCTGATCGGTCCGCAGGCGGCGTCAACTGACGAAGCCAAGCTGTTTATCGCGCAGATCAACCAGTTCATCCAGTTCCGCCGCGAACTGGCACGGCTTGGCACCGATGTCGATACCAAGCAGGCGCGCGAATATGGTGACAACGAAGCCAATCGTGCCAACCGCCAGGCCGTCAACAAACTGATCGACGGCGTCACCAAACGTAATGCCGAGCGCGTGATCGAGGTCAGCAGCGGCCTGACTGAGTATTACAACGCCCAACGCCCGCTGCTGATCACCATCACGGTGGCGGCGATTGCCATTTCTGTGCTGCTGGCACTTTATATCGTCATTGCCACCCTGACCCGGCCGATCAGCCGCATCACCGGCGTGATGAACACGCTGGCCACCGGCAATACCGGCATTGCCATCACCGGCAGCGAACGCCGCGACGAGATCGGCGAAATGGCCAAGGCAGTGCAGGTATTCAAGGACAGCATGATTGCCCGCGAGGAAGCCGAGACGCAGATTGCGCAGCAGCGCGAGGAAGCGGAGTTGCGGCGGACCGAACGCGAAACGCGCGAAAAGGCCGCCGGCGAGGAAATCGCCGCCCTGGTGAACAAGGTGGCTGGCGGCGACCTTACCGGCCGTATCAACGAAACTGGCAAGGACGGGTTTTTCCTTTCCACCAGCCAGGAACTCAACAGGCTGGCCGCAACGCTGCAGACCATGGCCGGCGAACTCGCTGAAGTCATGGGGGCCATGGCCGAGGGTGATGTGACCCGCAGTGTGCGCGGCGAGTATCACGGCGTATTCGGCCAGCTTAAAGACAGTGCCAATGGCATGGCGGCGCGGCTGCGCGACTTTGCCGGCCGGCTGACCTCCACGACGCATTCGGTCAAGACGGCCGCCGGTGAAATCACCGGCAGCAGCCAGGATCTGGCACAGCGGACCGAAGCGCAGGCGGCCGCCATCGAGGAAACCGCTGCCTCAATGCACGAAGTCACCACCACCGTGAAACAGAATGCCGATAATGCCCAGGCCGCCAATCAGCTTGCGGTCGCGGCCCGCGATACTGCCGAAAAGGGCGGCAGCGTGGTGGCCGATGCGGTGGCTGCGGTCAGTCGGATCGAAGGCAGCGCCCAGAAGATCAGTGATATTGTCGGCTTGATCGACGAGATCGCTTTCCAGACCAACCTGCTGGCATTGAATGCCAGCGTGGAAGCGGCCC
>NZ_JAOZVR010000015.1 GCF_025869515.1 Ferrovibrio sp. | reverse complement strand
GATTCTATGCAAAGTCCAATGCCGGTGAATGTGTTCTCTGACCGGGTGGCGCGGTGAAATTGGCGCCGCGGGCGCGGCCAACGACTCCTCTATTAGGGCAGGTCTGGGGTATCGGACCGGACGGAAGCTACTCGCACCTTATCCAAGGCAACGAGATGCTATCCAAGGCGCAGCCACACATAGATGAAGCTCCCGATCGCGAGCAGACAAGCCCGCCGCCGTGCAGGAATGCCATTTTGCGCAGTTCGCGCCTTCCCTTGGGACCGATTGGCATCCGGGTCTCAGTTTGCTTTCCGAATTTGTTCGGGTTTGCTGCTCGGGGCTTGGCAGGATCTGGATGAAGCGCAACTTCGGCCGCGCCGCGGAACCCACCTCGCCGCTAAGATCCGTGAGTGTAGGCTCATTCATCGCGCGAAACTGTCAAGGCGCACGCTGGCCGCGGCAACGCCGCCGTGGTTCCTGTCGCGAGCGAGGCGATAGCGCCGTGGCCAAACAGGTGAATGCCGTGCCCTACCAGCAAGCTGAACGGGCAGCTGCCGGCAATTCGATTGCCGCTTGGACTCCCGCAATTAACGAGGCTTCTGTCCTGAATATCCGACGGGCATACTGGGAACGTCCGCTGTGACCTACTCGCTGCGGCTCGGCGCCGTTCTCATCTGTCGGCGAACATGCGGATGAATAAAAGAACAAGACCATTTGCGATTGTCCATGACCATGATGCAATCTTGGATGCGTGGAAGCAGGGTGAGCGTAGCGGTGAGCTTGCTGTGCGGTTCGGCACAAGCGCAGGCTATATCCGTACGATCGTCAAGAATGCGCGCGAGCGAGGCGACCCCCGCGCTGAATTGAGAGGCGCGCTGGCATCGCCCGGCCAAAGCCGTCGAAACCTGGATCATGATGCGATTCTGGATCGATGGCAGGCGGGCTGGCGCGCCGAAGAGATTGCCAGGTTCGCCCACACGACCGCGGAGACCATTTACGATCTGCTTATGAACTATCGTCGACGTGGGGACCCTCGCGCGCTAAGGCGGCGTTTGCCGAGTCCTTAAGCGGTGGCTGATCCTGGAACGGCGCTCGTCATGGATGTGAGCAGGAAGCCGATCGTGTCGACTGTCTCGGCCTACCGCCGCGGCGGGACGGTTCCGGGCCGCTGGCATGGTCATTGAGATCGAACGTGGTCGTGCTTGACACGCGCTAGGTAATTGAGCGCATTGCGACCCCAGAAGGGCTGCAAGGTACCGACGGCAGCTTGTCTGGGGCGTGCGCATTGCGACAGGCTCTGAATGCGTCGAGGGTAGCACCTGCATCTGGGTAAATATCATGTCCACCATAAATTTCGCCATTGCCGCCATCATGTTGAGCATTGGCTTCTTCATCGGATTCGTGACGAACAGTTTGGTATCGGGGGCCAAGATTATCGAACTTGACGAGGAGTTGGCCGATCTCCGGGCTGAAATTGCAGGTATCCAGAAAGACGAGGGCAGATCGTCACGATGAACAATGTCGCTCTAAAGGACCTCCGCCAAAAATGGGGTCTCAGCCAGGCCGCGATGGCCGAGCGTATGGGGTTGCATCGGAGATGGTATATCAGCCTTGAGCAGGGTCAGAGAGAGCTGCAGCGCTGGCATGTCCTCTCGCTTGAGAGAATCAGTATCGATGTAGCCATCGAGCAGCAGAATCCAGATCTTATCGTTGGAACGCTGAAATTCATCCTGGAGCATCTGAAGGAGCTTGATCGCGAACGGGAGGGCACGCCCAAATCATGAGCAGACCGTGGCCTGATGAACGGTCCCTAGGCTGTGTGGCGCTCGGACTCACCGCGCATCTTTGGCACCATTGCTCGCCCCATGTTTTGTCTGACTGCCTCGTTGGGCCATCAATGCCCGTCACACCTGCGAGGAGCGAGCAGCCGGGAGGCGCGGCTCGCGGTCAACGTCGGCTGACGGTCAGGGCAGAGCGGCAGGTGCGCCTGGCACGACCTCCGTCCTCTCTCGCTTTTTCAAGGCGGCGGCGCGGGGCCGGTGTGGGCGAGTTCATAGAAGCGTCGCCGCACATGGGACCAGCACAGGGCCAGGCGAACCTCGCTGCGTCGTCACCACCATAGCCGTCGACCTACAGGATGCCGCTAAAGCGGCGCTATGAGCCACCGGCTGTTCCGCCTTGCGGTCGCAAGCATGGACATTGACGACACTGGGCGGAGCTAGAGCACGTCCGGATTAATCCGGTTCATATCCTGCGGCTCTGAAGTAGTTTGCGCATTCGGATGGGGCGAACTGGTCGAGGAGAGACCCGCCTCATCTCGCCATAGTCGATGTTGTCGGGATTGGCGGCGACGACTTCAACCAAGGCGGGGTTTTCGCCGATCATCGCCGCGGCATGGGCCAGGCTGTAGAGACGGGTATCGCGAGCCATCACGCAGCCTGGTGCTCCTGCACCCGCCCCCCGGTCCAGTTCCACGGCAGCATTTCCGGCAGGCGGGAGACCGTGAGGTTTGGCATGCGCGCGAGAACATCGGCGAGCCAGGCCTGGGGGTCGACATCGTTGAGCTTTGCGGTGATGATCAAGCTGTACATGAAGGCCGCTCGCTCGCCGCCTCGCTCCGATCCCGCGAAGAGCCAGGCCTTCCTGCCAAGAGCGACGCCGCGCAGAGCGCGTTCCGCGGCGTTATTGGTCAGGCAGACGCGGCCGTCATCGAGGAAGCTGGTGAAGGCCTCCCAGCGCCCTTCCTTCTCGAACATATAGTTGATCGCCTTGGCGATGGGGTTGTGCTTCGACATCTGTGCCCGTTCGGCTCGCAGCCAGTCGTGCAGTTCCTCGACCAGAGGGCGCGACTGACGTTGACGGACGTCCCGCCGCTCGGCCGCGGTAACACCGTTGATGTCACGCTCGATGGCGAAGAGTGCGTCCATGCGCTCTACGGCCTGCATAGCCACGGGCGATAGGGCATGGGCCGGCCTACCCTTGTGGGCGACAGCGGCGAGATCGGCCAGTTCAAAGAACTTGCGTCGGGCGTGGCTCCAGCACAGCGCACTGGTCACGGGCCGGGGCTCGCGCCCCTCGCGATAGAGGTCATTGTAGCCGCCATAGGCGTCGGCTTGCAGGATACCCGTCCACCCGGCCAGGTGCCGGTTGGGATGGACCTTCTCGCGGTCGGGAGAGAAGAAGAAAAGGGCTGCGGGCGGCGCCCCACCCGCGAAGGGACGGTCATCACGAACATAGGTCCATAGCCGCGCCTGAGTGCAAGCGTTCCCTTGAACTTCGTGCGTGTCCAGAACTTCGCCGCTGTCAGCCCGAGCGGCGTGCCCTTCAGGGTTACCGCCAGGCTCGAATGCATCAGCACCCCGCACAAGGTCACGACATTGGGCTGACCCGCCTTATAATGTCCGGCGTTGATGGTCTTGGTGAAGCCGATCTTGCCCGGCCGCGCGCGGCTGTAGATGAACTCGGTTGGTGTCCTGCAGGATAAGGATCGGTCCCTCGCTCGCCGCGCAGCGTATGGCGGTGGCTGCAAAATGGCCGGCCAGCACGCCATGCTCGGTGACGCGCGGGTTGTCGAAAAACCGATACGCCGCCTTCGTCGCTGCCCAATCGCCGCACGCTGCCGGGACTGGCTGGCCCGGCGCCGCCAACATCTGATCAAGCAAGCGGCGCAGCCGGCGCGCCAGGCGTTTGTCCGGTAGCCCCGCCGAGGCGACTTCGTCTCCATGCCAGCCTGCGCCGCTGGCTTCCGTGGCTCCGCGCATCTGTGACGCCTCCGCGATTCGGCGTCACAGGCAGAATCACAGACGATTCAACGGGCGCAAATCCCGCGCAGGAGATGTGGGTAATCGAAAGCCACACCGGACGGTTACGATCTAAGCATAAGCTCTGACATCGTCGTACGCTCAGATTCTCTCGGCTGGGAACATCAACCTTCGCGCCTCATGCCGAGAGGTCGGCTCCAGACGACGCTTATGACTCAGCCAGGGCCCCAGTATCCCTCAAGAGTTCGAAACGAGGATGAGACGCTGCTATTTGGTCCAGTGGTCCACCATCGAGTGATCAAGCGCGAAGAGGAAGAAGCTTCAACTCGAGCCGCCGACCGGCGCGAATGAGCGGCCTCTCGAACAGGTGCCAGGACGTGGCGGCCGTCAGTGTGGTCGCGGCAAGCGTCAAAGCGGCGATTTCGAGGGGAGAGAGTCCCGAGGACTTCAGCATGACGATGAAGGGGAGATGCCACAAATACAGGCCGTAGCTGATTGTTCCGCAATAGCGCAACGGGCGGCTCAATCGTAAGAATCGAGGCGATTGCATTTGGCAGGCGGTGAAGACCGCGGCGCCGAAGGCCAGCGCAGTCAGGGTGCGGCCAAAAATGAAGGCGATCTGTCCCGAGGGCCAGAAGTTGACCTGTGGAAAAACGAACAGGCAGACCGTCAGCGTCGTCAGAACTGCGCTGAGCGGCAGCATCCAACGGGTTGTGCGCCAGAGCGCGAAAGGTGCCGAGCGCACCAGTTGAGCGATCACCATGCCGATGGCGAACTGATCGAGCCTGCCGGGTAATTGGGTTGAGAGTACAAAGAGGCGGTATAAATAGAGTTCATCGCCATTGTCGGGAATGATCTGCCAGGAGGCCCAGCGCCACGTCCACCCTATGAACAGAGCCATCAGCAGAAGGATGAATCCGTTAGTCTTTCTTAGTTGTGCGATTAGTAGGGCTATAAGAAAATAAAAGTGAACTTCGATAGCAATTGACCAATTGACACCATTTATTGAACTAAACCAATCCGTGTTGAAGGAATGAATAAAAGTTAAATGGGTCAAGATGTGAACCCACAAGTTCGGTGCGTCGATAAGATAGCGTTGCGACATATAGATCGATGCAACGAGGGTAAGGGCATAGAGTGGGTAGAGCCGGAAAAAGCGTCGTAAAGAAAATGAAACAAGAAACGCCCGGTGGCCAGTCCGTTGGAAAATATCTAGCGCGCTATAGTAGACGACAAATCCACTGATGACGAAAAAAAGATCAACACCAAGGCTGCCCGAGCGAAACCAGGACAGCGGTCCTGTTTGCGGATATGCTACCCAGTTCGTATGGGCGATGATGTGCAACATGATGACCGAATAGGCGGCGAACCCGCGCAAAATATCAATAGCGGGGAAATATTCCCCTCGGGAAGGATTGGCCATCTATGCACGGATCCTGAGATTGGCGGGACGGAAGCGCAGTTCGTCAAGGCAGGCGCAAACCCGTAGTGTGGTGCCCGGCTGTGACCGTACGGTGATGCGCCTGATAGGGACGATAGTGGCCCAATAGCCAGTTACGGAAGCTGGGTGCAAGTTCGGCTATGGCCCAAAAGGCCGGCCCTTGATTGTGCGGCGACAGGCACAGGCGATTGGCCGGAGCGCGTTGGATGGCCAGGCGAGTATAGTCCCGGTAGCATTGCGCCGCCTCGTCATCCGCCAGTGCGGCAAGCTGCAGGAAGCTGTTGGTGGCATGGAGTCGGTAGAAATAATGTGAGCTCTGGAGGAAGTCAGGTTCGACGAGCGTCGCCGCTCGAAGTGCGAAACTCCAATCATGGCAATATTTTAGGTCGGAAAATCCTCCGACGGCATCAAAAAGTCGCTTTGTGAAAACGAAATTCCCGGTGGTGATGGTGATGTTGAACTCCAGCAGGGGCCAGGATGTGGCGGGAGTTCGGTGTAGCAGGCGGGCCGGGCGATATTTGATGTCGGCGGCTGCGGCCGTGCCCGGTTCGCGGCCATTCTCGTCAATCGGGATTGTGTAGGAGAATCCGAAATAGACTGCGCGCTGGCGCCATTGCTGGACGAAGGTTTCAACGCGCGTCACGCTGTAGGCATCGTCGGAATTGAGCAGGAAAATAAGGTCGCCGGAAGCTCGGGCTATAGCGCGATTCCATGTGGCCGCGGCGCCGAGGTTGAATGCATTGGCCTCGACGATAATGCTCGTGAACCTGGCTCGATAACGGGGCTGTGAGAGAATGGCGCTGGCGATACCAAAGCTGTCGTCAGTTGAACCGTCGTCAATAAGCACGATTTCGATGTCGTCAAAAGTCTGCGCAAAAACCGACTCCAAGCAAGAAGTCAGATATTTCTCATGATTGTAGGATGCAATGACAATGCTTGCGCGCATATTATTACCGCACAATATCGACAATATGATCTGATGCAAGCAGGCAAGGGCCGTTCTCACAAAATTCAAGCAGGTGAATTTTATATCTACCCAGGGGGACGTCGTTCAAATCGCATCGACACTCGAAGCCGAAGAAATTGTCGGTCGAGGCTCCTGCGAACTCGGACGCGATGTCGGCGCGCGCCTGCCAACTATCGACGAAATGATGAGCACCTGTGTCGGATGTCGTCGAGCGCAGCAGCAAAATGCCGGTGCGACCGTGCCGGGCAGCGAAGTCCGACGAAACGAAGGAAACGCCTTTGACGATGAGCTGCGTCGACTGGGAGACGGCCACTTTCGGGGAGGCGGAGTGGTTGATGGCATCGATGATGAGCATCGATCCTTCAATCGACGTCGCTTTCTCAAGCTCGTCCGGTAGGCCGGGTTGGAGCCGACGATTTTTTGCGGTACCGGCCGGTGTCGATTGGATAAAGCTGCCCAACGTTTCATTGAAGAACAGGCTCTGCCGCAGTGCGCGCTCAAGTTCTTCGCGTGAGAGCAGATTTATCGCGTCCGGGTTTCTCAGAAAATTGGTGAGTGGCGAGGTGCCGGAAGCGACCCGACGGACCGCGTCGAGATAAGCTCGGCCATGGATCGAATCTGGCTCAAGATGTGCTCCTTCCGCCCACTCGTTCCAGGAGTTTATGAAGACCAGCTTGCGGTCATAGGGCTGGGTGAGCGCGCGGCGGCAAGCGTCGCGGAGCCAGATCTCGAACAGATCGGGCGAGGAATTCACGAAAACGTTGCCCTTCGGGCCCTTTCGAGGCGTGTTGTCCCATCGCGGCATGACGCCAGGAAAATAGTTGTAGGCGAAGCTGCGCCCGAGCGCGGAGCGGACGACGTCCGCATAGTCATAGGCCGTACCCTTGTAGCTCTCCGGTGCCTCGATCGCCTCGCGCGGCAGCTCATTTGCAAAGGCCGTGTGGGGCGGGAATTCGACGGCAGCGTCGCAGCCGAGTGGGGCGGGATCGTACTCGCCGAATGTCATGACGTTGCATATTAAGAGCTCGCCAAGGCCCCTCTCATAGGCACGCTGTCTCCAGTGATCGAAGAGCTGGGCCCGAGAAGGAATGAGCGCGGGCCGGTAGATGAGGATCAGCAGTTTGCCGTTCACACGAATATAGCGTTCATCGGCCAGCAGCGGCGCCATGTCGTCGATGTAGCGCTTGTCGGCATCGATCGAGTGATGTTGGCCGATAAGCAGGTCGGCGTCGGATCCATCCCACCGACGGGACCAGTTTTCATTCGCCCAGCAAATGCAGAAGGGCATATCGGGTTCGCCGTCTTCAAGCATTAATTGCAGCGGCCGCTCCAACAGACGTCGACCCTGAAACCAATAGACATAATAGCAGAAGCCGGTAATTCCGTACTGTTTTGCCAATTCGGCCTGGCTGCGCCGTGTCTCCGTTAGCCGGAGGTCATAAAATCCGAGATCCGCGGGCAACCACGGCGCATTGTGGCTCGGAAACTGCTTCTGCATCCGCGCCACATTCGTCCATTCGGTAAAGCCGGGTCCCCACCATAGGTCATTCTCCTTAATTGGATGAAACTGCGGCAGGTAAAAGCAGATGATCTCGACTTTTGGCGTCGACCGGGTCTCGGGTATATTGGGAGTGGCGCTGAACAGATCGCGCCCGTCGCGCCGATCAAAGCCCAACTGGCCCCAGCCGCTGGCGATCTCGTCATCCTCGAAAAGCACGAGATCGATCGTTTCGCCATCGGTGAGCTGACAACGAAGATAGGCGTCAACTTTTGGCTGAAGGGCCAGCATATTGGTCATTGCGCGGCTCAGCCGCCGCCGCACATGAGGTGAGGTCAGCGAAAGGCGAAAATTGTCGCCCGGCGGCACCTGCCGGCCGTCAAGGGAGCCGTTGCGTGTTTGGGTCTCCGCGACGGTATGATCGCCGATCCGCAGGAAAATGCGGACAGACGCGCCCGGCGCGGCCCGGTCCGTCAGGGTGCCCGTGATCGCTGTGCGGTTCAGCGGATCAAGATGACCTTCCACCCGCAATGACGGGCCTTCCGGTTCGCCGCTAGAGCGGTCGGGTATTTCAGGGGACGGCGAGGGGAAGGGTGAGTGAGGGCGCATGGATGGCGTCGGGCGGCCGCTTTGTCGAACAACATGGAGGGGGTCGCCAAGCCGTTTGTCAGTCTGCGGCGAGGGCCAAAGTCTGCGGTTCATTGGCGATCCCTGCTATAATGGTGAGCCCTTCACCTGTCGATAGCAAGCCGCGCCGCCGATACGGGTCTTGCCAGCACTGGCGCAGCCCTCCACGCGCAGCTCACACTGGCACGTCCGAGGGTGCGTCGTCTCTCTCCCTGTGCCGCACCAGGCTGCGCAGCACCTCGCCGCCGGCGCGGGCCGTATGACGCGGGCGCACCAGGCAAATCGCGGGCGCATAGACGGACCCCACAATGTCGTGGAAGGCTGGGCTTGGCACGCGGCGCTGCGCCGTGCCGGCGTAAGATGAGACGTCGGGCCGGGTTCATGACGAGCAAGCTGTGGAGCCGACGGGACCCGGTTATGAAGGGGCTCAGCGGGGCGGCGCTTCGGAGTTGTCCGGCATCGCCGTAAACGCTATCGAGTACCCGCCGGACATGGGCCGGGAGGTTAGATCAACGTGCTTCAACTCATTGGACTGATGCTGTTCCTCGGCGCTGGTTGGTTTATGTACCGCATGGTAAAGGCGCCAGTGGTCAATAGCCGCACGGCAGTTCGACATCTCCCGATATATGCGATGTGCTTTTTCATTTCGAGCCTTGGAGGCATCGGCCTGTTGTTAGGGCCGAGGTTTACAACAGTCACGGTTTCCGTTGTCGGTCCGGCTAGCGCAATGCCATCTTACCTGGCGCTTTCCGATGCGCTTGGGAGAGATTTCAAGTTTAATTCACTCGACAACTATGCGCACCGCTCGGAAAACGCCGAAGCTGTGTCCTGTAGTCCGGAAAATCTGGACACTTTCGTCAGACGCTCAGCCGATGAGGCTGGTGTCGTGCTTCAGAAGCGTTTACTTCCTGAATGCGCTCGTGGTTCCAAGCTCACCAACTTCCTTCACCCGCACATTTCCGTATATCTGCAGTGATAGTCGACTATCAGGTCCCTCGTCGAAGCTCGACGCCGTGATGCTCGGCTCCAGATTATCAGGAAGCTCAGGCGGCGCGCCCGACAAGCTGCCGTGGAATCGACGGATGACGATCGAGGGATGAACGACGGTCCTCTATTGGCGGCGGGCGAAGCCCTCCATCGGAAGGCTCACCGAGATGGTCACGCCTTCCTTCCGGTCTTTCGCCAGCCTCTCGAACAGGCACACAGAGAAGGTGTCACGATTCTCTGCAGGTCGGTCCAATCAATGCCGTCTCTGGCGCCATAGGGCAGCCGGAATGGCCCGGTCGGTCGCCGCTCGAGGTGAGCGACGCGACACGCGACACGCGCGGGCGCCATAGTGAGGTCGCCTGTCTCCGCCCTGACAGAGCCAATGGTCGATTGAAGCGAGGGGCCGCCTTTGCAAGAATGTTCACCATCGGGCAAATGATCGATCACGTCGGGGATCGGCCTTCGTGATGCCACGACGGCCAGGAGGATGATTTTGGCACGTCGTTTCACGGAGCCTGACGCGCTTTCACGGGAGATTGTGCAGGCTCTTTCGCAAGGCGATGCCCAGGCGGCCCTCCAATTGGCCGACTGTCGGCTGGGCCATGATCGCGCTGGCAGAGGTGCGCGCGAACACATGCTCCGTTCGGCCGCGTTATATCGCTTGGGCGAGAGCAAATTGGCTGAACGTGAGAGTGAACGCGCGCGCCAGCTGGACCCGAGGGAGCTCTCCGTCCTAGCCCTCAGCCTCGCGGATACAGCGGAGGAAATCCGCCTGAGTGCCGCCCGCCCCCTGTTGACGATGGCCACGGCACCTCTCGCCCTTCGCCGACGCGCACTGGAAACCCTGCTTGAGGTCAACAGTGTTGAGATGGACCTGCACCGCTCGCGAGATTGGCTGCATGGGTGGGTCTACTGGCGTCTGGGACAACCTTTGTCCTGCTGTGTTGATCAGGCGGGCGAGCCGCTCTGGACTACTCTCCTGCCCGATCCGGCCCACCCGTTGGCCGCAGAGGCCAATGCCGCGCAGCTTTCGGTTTATCTGGGAGCTGGCGGTCCCTGCCATGTTAGCTTTCATGAAGATCCGGCAGGCGACAGCATCGCAAAAGCGGGTCCTTATGTCTCCAGCCAGTTTGCGTCTGGCGCGCCGGCTCAGCGGCCCGCCAGTCCGACCGCAAGTTCCCTTCTTGTTATTGTGCCGGCTTTTGAGGATGTGGACGCCACGCGGCAATGCCTGGAGAGCCTGCTGGCCCAGATTGACGTGCCCTTCGCCTGGCGGGTCATTATCGTCAACGATGCCAGTCCGAATAGGGATCTGAATGATCTTCTTTTCTTCTATGAAGCAATGGAACGTTTTGAACTGATTTCCAACTCAAAAAATGTTGGATTTTCGTCATCAATAAATATCGCTCTTGGTCATCGTCGATCTGGCGAAGATGTCGTTCTACTCAATTCCGATGCAGTCCTTCCCGCGGGCGCGCTTTTGCGCTTGCGTGCCTCGGCATATGGCAGTGACGATATTGGGACGGTGACGCCATTGTCGAACAATGGTGAGCAATGCAGCTTCCCATTGAAGAATCAGAACAACCTCATGCATGAGGTGAGTGATATAGCGCACTGGGATGCGGCCGCCGCCACCTGTGGCGCGCTCAATGTGGTCGATATGCCCAATGGCGTGGGATTTTGTCTGTTCATCAAGGCGGAACTTATTCAGCGTCTGGGCGGGTTGTCGGATGATTATGGGCGGGGATATTATGAGGATGTCGATTTCTGCCTGAAGGCGCGGCGCCTCGGCTTCCGCAATGTCTGTGCGATTGGCATCGTCGTGGGTCATTGGGGCAGTCGTTCATTCCGCGCCGATAAATTCGCGCTGGTTCACCGCAATCTGGGACGGCTGGAAGCGCGCTTTCCCGGTTACAAGCTCGAATTTGCCGCCTACCTCGCGCGAGATCCGTTGGCCGTGTGGCGGCGCAGAATTTTGCGGGCTCTGCCTCCAGCGCCTACGGACGTCCTTCTGCTCGCTGATATTTCCACTCTTGGCCATCTCCTGGATTTTCGCGCCCGCCTGCTGCGGGAGGCGGGATTGAAAGTGCGGATCATGACGATCGAGCGGCAAGGCGAAGAGGCGGTCGTGTGCTTTCACGAATCAGTGGCGGCGCGTTCCGACGCGGTGCGCTTTTCCATTGAGGGTGAGCCTGGCGCGTTGGAAGGCTACATGCGCGCTATGGGCCTGCAGCGCGTTGAACTGGCAACGCCTCTCGATCCGCATGGTGTTGTCGGGCAGATTCTGACGACATTGGAGATTGCGACCGACCTACTCATTTTGGATGCCGGCCCGTCATCGCGCAGCCTCCTCGCCATGACCGCAACCCGACCAGGCATCAGGGCGACGCCGAATGTGAAGGCCGGGCCTCGCCTTGCTCATTCGTCGAGGCTGGCGGCCCACGGCGGAGCGGTCGATGACGAGGTTCGTCGTCTTCGCGCGCTCAATACGGTGACCTATCGTTTTGCGGCGCAGGCGGCGGAAGGCAATCGGCGTGTGATGTGGGAGGCGGAAGGCGATCCTGCGGCGACCTTGCATTGGACTGGTGTGCGCCCTGCGTTGCTCATGCCTGTCTGGACAGGGGCCTCGCACGAATTCGCCTGCGCCGTCGCGCACGCCTTACGCGAAAGAGGGGCGCCGTCCCTTCTCGTGTTCGGCCCGTTGATCGAGACCGCCCCGCTTTTGCGTATGGGAAATGTCGAGCCGGTTCCCTATAGGGAAGACTGGGAGCTGGAGGAGGGCCTGCGGCTGCATCAGGTTCGGGCGGCGATCCTGCCCTATCGAACCATGATGCCTGAGCCCGAGCATGACCTTCTGCTCAAATGTGCCATACCTTGCGCCTTCGTCGATTTTTCCGGCCGCCTTCTCCGCGGCCGGCGTGGTGATTGCCGGCTTTTGCCCGACTGGTCCGATGCCATTTGTGCGCGCAATATCGCGTCCTGGTACATGAGATTGAGTTGATCGCGTTTTCTGGATGACATGACCGTGCACATTGAAGTCCTTTCCGACGCATGGATTCCTCATTCAGGTGCGATCGAGGGTTATGTCTTTGCGCCAACCGAGATGGGAAGGCGGCTGACGGTCGAGATTCTTCTCGATGGGGTAGTCGTCGCAACGCTGCGTGCGGACGAGTTCGTCGAGCGGCTCTGGCGCGAGCGGCGAGGGGATGCCTGCTATGGCTTCTCCTTTGCAATTCCCGTCGGTGCGTCGGCACGCTTATGGGAGGTCCGGCTCGCCAATCTTGACAAGACACTGGCTCGTCTTGCCAATGACAGTCCTATAGCCGTTCTGCCCCCGGCGATCGGCGAGGTTCGCTGGCGCGGCGGATTGAGGCTGACCGGATTCGTTGTTGACGACGATGACGCGCAGGCCATTTCCTGCGTATGCGACGGTCATATGGTCCATCAAGGCCGGGCGGATGGATGGTCCCATGTGACGCGCGGCAACGGGCATCATCCGGTGCGCACCTTTGACATCCTCTTGCCGCGTGCGCTTGCCGACGGCAAGCCCAAATCGGTTCATGTCTATGCCGCGAGTGGGGAGGAATTGGCCGGGAGCCCTGTTCCGCTTTTTGCGGCCCCCGATACGCTCTCAGTCACCCTGGGCGGGAGCGAGAGCCCGGAAGAGGGGACTGCCCGACTGGAGCTGTTTCAGCGGCTCTTTCCGCCCAGTGTTCCCTTCGACGAATGGGCGCTCTGGGCACGGACCTGGTTGCCGGCCGGCGGCGATGGCCCTGCTTTCAAACTTGCCATTGCCATCATCGGCGACGAACCGGCTCGGCTCGCGGCCACATTGGCGAGCCTTGAACGACAGAGCGCGACGGGGTGGGTCGCGGCAGCCCTTCCCAGTGAAGACGGGTTTGGCTTTCGCCGTGAGGACATCCTTGAGTTCCTCGAAGGGGTGGCTGACGAGTGCGATTCTATCGTGTTCATATGCAGTGGCGTTGAACTCGAACCCGCCGCTCTGAGCCGCCTTGCGGCAGTGTTTGATCAGACCCCGCTTGGAGATCTGGCCTACCCTGATCTGTATTGTCGAACGGCCCCTGGCGTGCGGGAGCCGTGGGCACTACCGGCCTTTGACTATGAGCGTCTCCTTGAGCAAGGCTATTTCGGTGAGCTCTTCATCATGCGCCGAGGCGCATTGACCCGTGCCCTTGTCTCGCAGGAGCCCAGCCTTTTCGATGTGATCTTTCACGTCATAGAGGCCGGCGGGAAGCCGTCAGGGAGCGCCATCGTCCACGTGCCTGAGCCGCTCGGATGCGCCGAACGTGGCGAGGGGGTGATGCGCCGAGCCCAGGCGGTCGCCGCGCATCTTGATCGCCTCGGCATTGCCCACGCAATTGAACCGCGGGTCAACGGCCGACATTCGCGGCTCAGGGTGCGGCGCCATGCCGAGCCTATGGCTGCAACGATCATCATTTTTTCCAACGGCGATGAGGCCGCGCTTCAAGCCAGCATTCAATCCTTGCGTGCCGATGAACAGGCCGGCAAGTCGCGCATGATCGTCGCGACCAATGCCGAGCGCTCGGCCTTTCCCGCATTTGGCGAGGAAGATGTGGAGTTCATCGAATGTGGCGGCACCTTTGACCGTCACCGTCTGGCCAATATCGGCTTGGAGCGGGTTGAGACGGAGTTCGCTTTCCTGCTTGATGCCGAGGTGAGCGCCTTGTCCTCTGACTGGCTGGCGGAATTGGCGGGGCGGGCAATGGCCGAGGATGTCGCCGCGGTCGGTCTCGTGACGGTGACGAGCGACGGTCATGTCGGTCAGGCCGGCTATGTTCTCGGCCCGGACTATGCGGCCGCGGAGCTGTTTGAGGGTGCGCGCGCCGGGGTGCCCAGCTATGGCGACCTTCTCCTGGTTGCCCATGAAGTGGCTGCGATATCCATGCGGTGCGCTCTTGTCCGGACGGCGCTTGTCAAGCACGTCGGGGGCTTCGACGAGTGCGCCTATCCCGACGGATTGCGCGACGTTGATCTGTGCCTCAAGCTTCAGGAGCGCCGTCAGCGTATCGTTCTTTCTCCCTATCTGCGTTTTTTGGATCGGCGTCCTATGTCGCTCGACCTGGCAGCGCTGGCGCCCGCTCAACAGCTGCAGCTCGCGCGGTTTCGCGCCCGGTGGGGGGATCGCCTGCTCAAGGATCTGCTTTACAATCCAAATCTTGGCCTTGATGGTGCGCCCTATTCGAGTCTGGCATGGCCTCCTCGCGATCAGGCGCCTCGATATCGTTTCCATGGAGATCAGCTAGGTGGCGATTGAGACGTTGGACAAGCGCGGGGCGACGGCGACGCGTGATGAAGGCTTGACCGTTCTCAATGTCGGGGCTGGCCCGCGTGTGAGCGGAAGGCTCCATATCGGATTCGACCCCGCGCACTGGCGCGAGATTCGGCTCGATATCGATCCGGCTGTTGATCCCGATATCGTCAGTTCGGCAACGGATTTGAGCCAGTTTGCGGCCGCCAGCCTCGATGCAATCTGGTCGTCGCACAATATCGAGCATCTTTATGCGCATGAAGTGCCGCTGGCGCTTGCCGAATTCGTGCGTGTGCTCCGCCCGGACGGTTTCGCCCTCATCACCTGTCCCGATCTTGCGCAAGTCGCCAAGGCCCTGCTCGATCAGGGAGGTGAGTTCACGGCCTATCAGTCCCCGGCCGGCCCGATCGCGCCGATCGACATGATCTTCGGACATCGAAAATCCATCGCAGCCGGCAACAGCTTCATGGCTCATCGGACGGGATTTACCCCGGAACTCATTGCCAACGCGCTGCTTGAGGTGGGTTTCGCCGAGGTCAGGGTCATATCCGGGCGCTTCTATGATCTGTGGGCACTGGCGCTTGTGCGGGCCGGAGATTTGTCACTTGCCCAAACCTGCCTTGAGGGGACGCCGCAGGACGGCTTGCTGCGTGACAGCCCGATCGCACTGGTGGGATAGCAGCGCTCTTCCCGATGAATATATTGTTCGTCCATAATAATTTCCCCGCGCAGTTCCGGCATGTCGTTGCCGCTCTGCTCGCCGCGGGGAGGCACCGCATTGCCGCTATCTGTACGAAAGAGGCGAGTGTGCCACGCGGTGTGCAGGTGGAACGATATGAACCGCCACAGGGCGTAGCGGCGCATATCTTCGCCCGTCGTTTTGACAGCGAGTGTCGCCGCGCCGAACAGGTGCTGTACGCGGCGGCCCGGTTAAAGGCGGCAGGTTTTCTGCCGGACATCATCGTCGCCCATAGCGGCTGGGGGGAGACCTTGCCATTGCGGGAGGTTTTTCCGCCGGCGAAGATCATCATCTACAGCGAATTCTATTATCGTAGCCGCGGCCAGGATGTCGGTTTCGACCCCGAATTTCCCGAATACGGCGTCGACGGGCGCGTCTCTTTGACCATCAAGAACGCCAGCCAGCTGCTTGCCCTCGCCGATGCCGATGTGGGCGTGTCCCCGACCCACTGGCAGCGCTCGACCTATCCGGTTGAATTTCAGTCGAAAATTCAGGTCATTCACGAGGGGATCGACACGAGGCGGGTGGCGCCGAGTGCGGCAGCCATGTTCCGCCTCGCGCCCGACCACGTCCTGACCGTCAAGGACGAGGTCGTCACCTATGTGGCGCGCAATCTGGAGCCGATGCGGGGCATTCACTCCTTCTTGCGCGCTCTCCCCCGATTGCTCGAAAAGCGCCCGAAGGTGCAAGTGGTCGTCGTCGGTGGCGATGGGGTTTCCTATGGTGCGGCGGTAGAGCCGCCCTTCCGCAGCTGGCGCGCACGATTTTGGCCGGAGGTTGCCGGGCAGGTTGACGCGAGGCGGGTGCATTTCGTCGGGCAGATTTCCTATGAGCGGTATTTGAGCCTTCTTCAGCTGTCCTCCGTTCACATTTATCTTACCTATCCCTTTGTGTTGTCCTGGTCGCTTTTGGAGGCGATGAGCGCCGGCTGTGCTGTCGTTGCGTCGGATACGGCGCCGGTACGGGAGGTTGTTTCGAGTGATGGAGGGCGACTGGTGTCGTTCTTCGAACCAGTTGAGATCGCCGATAAAGTGAGCGATCTGCTCCAGAGCCGTGTTGATCTGAACAATATGCAGCGGGCTTCGCGTGATATCATTATCAGAAGCTACGACATGAGCACGAAATGTAGACCCCAATTCATGTCGCTGCTTGAATCTATTTGAGAGGGTATTTTGATAGGGGATATGACGCCAGAGAGTTCTGTGGTCAGAAGGTCATAAATGTGGGATAAATCCTGAGCCTCGGGTCTCAACGCCAATGTTTTGAGTGGCTGCCTGCATTTTAGGCCTGCACATCTCTTGACATTGGTGCGGCGCAAAAGCTTAGCTTAACGAAGGGGCATTTGTCCCCGAGGGGCATTCTACAAGGTGGGCGCGTGGATCGTAACGTGAGCGGCCGGCAGGCCACGATCTCGTTTGGGCGGGGGCTTTTTATCCTGCGTTATGCGAGCTGCGACGTTCCGCAGTCGCCGCCGCGTGTGCGCTTCGCCGTCGCGGGCGGTCTGCACTCCGCAATTCGCATCGTGCCCGTGCCCGGCTCCATTGCCGGCGAATTGAACGGGGTCGGCGAGTTTACGGTGATCTCGGCAGAATCCCCGGGGGCGTTAGAGGTTCTTATCGAAGAGACCCGCCCAGGCGGGGGCATCGGGTGCAGCGTTGTGCTGGATCGGCTCGGCGGTTCTGCGCAGGTGCCATCGTCCCAATCCACTGCTGCGATCTTGGCTTCTCCGCTGTCGTCACCTAGCCAGGCCTCAGCGGGTCAATTGGTTGCGCATCTGTCCAATCGCGGCGATGTCGCCTTGGCGCTGGGGGAGTGGGTTGGCGGGCCGCAAGCGCCGACGCCGATTGAAGGCTTGGTGATTCCCGCCGCGCTCTTGGGCGACGCCGCTTTGGAATATCAAGTGATGCCTGCAGGTTCTGACCGTTGGGGCAGCTGGTTGCCAGCCGGGGCTTTTGCTGGTTCCCGCGGTCAGGCGCGCCCCTTGCGCGGGATCCGTTTGCGCCTGTCGGCGACGGGTAGCTATACGCTTCGTGCCGAAGCCCTCTTTTTGGGGGCGCCGATCGACCAGAAGGTCGGGCGTGATCTGGAATTCATGTCGAGCTCGCCATTCGATGTCATGGTTGGTTTTCGCATTGAGCTTGTACGTGATGCGGCGCGCGACGTGGCGCCGGTTTCCTTGGCTGCGCTTCCTGCGTCAGCCAATCGACTAAAGGTGTTTCGTTCGTCTCGCGCTTCTTAAGCGTTGCAATTTGGGGGTGGATTAAT
>NZ_JAOZVR010000014.1 GCF_025869515.1 Ferrovibrio sp. | reverse complement strand
ATCGCTGGAGACCTTAATGGGCGGCCGGCGTGCCCGAGCCCCACCAGTAGATGGCGGTGAACAGGAAGAGCCAGACCACGTCGACGAAATGCCAGTACCAGGCCGCCGCCTCGAAGCCGAAATGATGGTCCGGCTTGAAATGGCCCTTCATGGCGCGGATCAGGCAGACCAGCAGGAAGATCGTGCCGATGATGACATGGAAGCCGTGGAAGCCGGTCGCCATGTAGAAGGTCGAGGCATAGATACCATCGGTGAAACCGAAGGCGGCATGGCTGTATTCAAACGCCTGGCAGGCGGTGAACAGCACGCCGAGGATCACCGTCAGCGTCAGGCCCTGCACCAGGCCCTTGCGGTCGCCATGCAGCAGCGCGTGATGCGCCCAGGTCACCGTGGTGCCCGACAGCAGCAGGATCAGCGTGTTGACGAAGGGCAGTTCCCACGGATTGAAGGTTTCGATGGTTGCCGGGGGCCACTGATGGCCGATCGCCTCGGTCGGATACAGCGCGGCGCCGAAATAGGCCCAGAACCAGGCGACGAAGAACATCACTTCGGAGGCGATGAACATCACCATGCCGTAGCGCAGATGCAGCTGCACCACCGGCGTATGGTGGCCGTCATGCTCGGCTTCCTTGATCACGTCGCCCCACCAGGCGGCCATTGTGTACAGCACCACCACGAGGCCGGGCAGCGTCCATAGATAGCTGTGGCCATGGAAGGCATAGACCGCACCGATCGCGAGCGCGAAGGCGCCCATCGCGCCGATGAACGGCCACGGGCTGGGGTCTACGAGATGGTAATCGTGGTTGCGGGCGCTACTGGCCATGGTGATACCCCCTTTAACGGACTCTAGTTGACCGGCCGGGCGGCACCGCCGCGGTCGGAGACACGGGTGGAATCTTCCTTGCGGAAGAAGGTGTAGCTCAGGGTGATGTCGACGACATCACGGGTTTTCGGATCCTTGAGAATTTCGGGATCGACGAAGAAGGAAACCGGCATATCGACGGTCTGGCCCGGGCCGAGCTGCTGCTCGGTAAAGCAGAAGCAGGCGATCTTGTTGAAATACTGGCCGGCCTTTTCAGGTGTCACGTTGAAGCTTGCCGTGCCTGTCACGGTCCGCGCGGTCGGATTGGTGGCGCGGTAAAAGGCCAGCGTTTCCTCGCCCGGGCGCACCTTCACTTCGCGCTGCACCGGCTGGAATTGCCAGGGCATGCCCGGCGCCACATCGGCGTTGAAGCGTATGGTTACCAATGCTTCGTCCGGATCAGTCACACCCGGCGCCTGGGCGGCGCGCAGCGGCGTGCCGGCAAAGCCGGTGACGCGGCAGAACATGTCGTAGAGCGGCGCCGAGGCAAAGGCGCCGGCAACCATCACCGCAACCGTCGTCGTGCAATACAGCGCGATCCGCCGGTTCTTGCGCTGCAGATCGGCGCTCAATGCGCACCTCCGCCCATGCGAACGATGGTGATGGAGTAGAACAGCACGACCAGCGCGAACAGCACCACTGCCAATGCGATATTGCGCGCCCGGCGGCGCTTATGCTCGTCGTTCATCGGCATCGCGTTCATGCCCCCCAGCCGAGTCCGCGTTCGGCCAGCAGCAGCGCGAACAGCAGGAACAGGTAGAGGATCGAATAGGCGAACATGTGCTTGGCGGCCCGGTCACCGGTGCCGCGCCAGATGCGGACGGCGAGGCCGAGGAAAATCGCGCCGAGCACAGCGGTCGCGCTGCCATAGAGCGGGCCGGCAAGCCCCAGTATCCAGGGGCTCAGGGTGATCGGCACCAGCAGCAGGCTGTAGAGCAGGATCTGGCGCCGCGTCTCGCGGTCGCCGGCCACCACCGGCAGCATCGGCACGCCGGCGCGGGCATAGTCATCGGAGCGATACAGCGCGAGCGCCCAGAAATGCGGCGGCGTCCACATGAAGATGATGGCAAACAGCAGCATCGGCAGCAGCGAGAGATCGCCGGTGACGGCTGCCCAGCCGATCATCGGCGGGAAAGCGCCGGCGGCACCGCCGATCACGATATTCTGCGGCGTGCGGCGCTTCAGCCACATCGTGTAGATGAAGACATAGAAGCCGATGGTCAGCGCCAGGATGGCGGCCGCCACCCAGTTGACCGCCAGGCCCATCACCAGCACCGAACCGACCGACAGCACGCAGCCGAAACCGAGTGCCTCGTCGCGGCTGATGCGACCCTGCGGAATCGGGCGGCCCTGCGTGCGGGTCATCACCGCATCGATATCGGCGTCGTACCACATGTTGATCGCGCCCGAGGCCCCGGCCCCGATGGCGATGCAGAGCAGCGCCGTTATCGCCAGAACCGGGTGCAGAGTCCCGGGCGCCAGAACCATGCCGACCAGGCCGGTGAACACGACCAGCGACATCACGCGCGGCTTCAGCAGCGCGAAATAGTCGGCCGGGCGGGCTTCGCCGGTCTTGTCGTAAGCGGCATCGAGGCCGGCATTGCCGGCCTCGTTTACCTGTCCGATGAAACTGGCGTCAGACACGCATGAACTCCCGGGGCTGGAGTTCCGATCTTACTTGATGACCGGAAGCTTCTCATACTGGTGGAACGGCGGCGGCGAGGACAGCGTCCATTCCAGCGTGGTGGCGCCTTCGCCCCACGGATTGTCCGCCACCTTCTTCTTCTTGATGAAGGCGTAGATCACCGAGCCGACGAAGAACAGCGTCGAGGCGAAGGCGATGTAGGCGCCGATCGAGGCGACATAGTTCCAGCCGGCAAAGGCATCCGGATAATCCGGAATGCGGCGCGGCATGCCCTGCAGGCCGAGGAAGTGCATCGGGAAGAACAGCAGGTTGACGCCGATGAAGGTGGTCCAGAAATGAATCTGGCCGGCCGTCTCGCTCAGCTCGTAACCCGACATCTTGCCGAACCAGTAGTAGAAGCCGGCAAAGATGGCGAACACGGCGCCGAGGCTCAGCACGTAGTGGAAATGCGCCACCACGTAATAGGTATCGTGCAGGTAGGTATCGACACCGGCATTGGCCAGCACGACGCCGGTGACGCCGCCGACCGTGAACAGGAAGATGAAGCCGATGGCGAACAGCATCGGCACGGTGAAGCGGATCGAACCGCCCCACATGGTGGCGATCCAGGAGAAGATCTTCACGCCGGTCGGCACCGCGATCACCATGGTGGCAGCGGTGAAATAGGCGCGGGTGTCGACGTCCAGGCCCACCGTGTACATGTGATGCGCCCAGACCACGAAACCGACCACGCCGATGGCGACCATGGCATAGGCCATGCCGAGGTAGCCGAACACCGGCTTCTTCGAGAAGGTCGAGATGATCTGGCTGATGATGCCGAAGCCGGGCAGGATCAGGATGTACACTTCGGGATGGCCGAAGAACCAGAACAGATGCTGGAACAGGATCGGGTCGCCGCCGCCCTCGGGCTTGAAGAAGGCGGTGCCGAAATAACGGTCGGTCAGCAGCATGGTGATGCCACCGGCCAGAACCGGCAGCGACAGCAGCAGCAGGAAGGCGGTGATCAGCACCGACCAGACGAACAGCGGCATCTTGTGCAGGGTCATGCCCGGCGCGCGCATGTTGAAGATGGTGGTGATGAAGTTGATCGCGCCCAGGATCGACGAGGCGCCGGCGATATGCAGGCTCAGGATGGCGAAGCCGACGGCGGGGCCGGGATGGCCGACATCCGACGACAGCGGCGGATAGATGGTCCAGCCGCCGCCCATGCCGAGACCGCCGGCCGGGCCTTCCACCATGGTGGAGAGCAGCAGGCAGCCGAAGGAAGGAATCAGCAGCCAGAAGGAAATGTTGTTCATGCGCGGGAAGGCCATATCCGGCGCCCCGATCATCAGCGGCACGAACCAGTTGCCGAAGCCGCCGATCATCGCCGGCATGACCATGAAGAAGATCATGATCAGGCCATGGCCGGTGACCAGCACGTTGAACAGGTGATGGTTGCCGCCCAGGATGCCGTCACCGGGGCTCATCAGTTCGGCGCGCATCAGCACCGAGAACAGACCGCCGATCAGACCGGCGATCACGGCGAAGATCAGATACAGCGTACCGATATCCTTGTGGTTGGTGGAATACATCCACCGACGCCAACCGGTCGGCGTGTGATGCTCGTCGTGATGATGGCCGTCATGGGCCGCGTGGGCGTGAGTCTGAGCCATAGCGCTCCCCTACTCCTGATCTTGCAGTTACTGGGCGGCGCGCGCGTCAGCGAGACGCGGCGACGGACCATCGACAGTGGCGAATTTCTGCTTGGCTTCCTCGGCCCACTTGGTGAAGGCCTCCTTGGAAACCACCTGCACCTTGATCGGCATGTAGCCGTGATAGGCGCCGCAGATTTCGGAGCACTGGCCGTAATAGGTGCCTTCACGCTCGGCGCGGAACCAGGTCTCGTTGGTACGGCCTGGCACGGCGTCCTTCTTCACGCCGAAGGCCGGCATGGCCCAGGCGTGAATGACGTCGGCAGCAGTAATGAGCAGGCGGACATTGGTCTCGACCGGCACGACCACGACATTGTCGGTTTCCAGCAGGCGATGCTGGCCCTGCTTGATTTCATTCTCAGGGATGATCGTGGCGTCGAAGGTGAAGTTGCCGTTGTCAGGGTATTCGTAGGACCAGTACCACTGCTTGCCGATTGCCTTTATGGTCAGCTCCGGCTTGGCGGTCTTGTCGGCGAAATACAGCAGCTTGAACGACGGCACCGCGATCACGATCAGGATCAGGATCGGCACCACGGTCCACAGCACTTCGATCAGCGTGTTGTGCGAGGTCTTTGACGGCACCGGATTGGCCGAGGCGCGGAAGCGCACCATCACGTAGATCAGCAGCGCCAGCACGAAGAGCGTGATCAAAACGATGATCCACATCAGCAGATCATGGAAATTGTGCATCTCGACAGCCACCGGGCCGGCGGCCGGCTGCATGCCGAGGTGCCAGGGCGTCGGCAGGCCGGGGGTACCGTTATCGGCGGCCATTGCCGCAGAGAACGGAGCGGTGCCGGAGATCAGGGCGGCCAAAGCCAGCCCGGGAACGGCCAGAGCCGCGGTCAAAGCCGAAACACGGCGTGCGGCCCAGCGGACGGCCGCAAACGAAGTCCACCCCATCGTTCAATACCCTCGCTTAATGACTTGGGAGTCTAAACACTTTCGAGGCCGGACCATACACTGCCGCTTGCCGCGCGCCCAGCCTGCCGGGCGCCGTCTGGCGCCCTTGTGCGACGATTTGTCGCTCCGCTCCCGCACCCCCCTCACCTGCCTCCTTAAGCATTGATTTGGCTTGCGCTTGCGCCGTCCCGGCCGGCCCCCTAAGCTGCCCTCTTGCGGGGGCTTAGGGCATGCTCGATCCGAACCAGCGGAAACTGACGCAGGACATACTCGACTGGCTTGATCGGCCGGCATTTACGGTTGAGTACGGTCCCGGTGATGACTATCGGTACGTGTCCTGCAACACTGCCTATGCTGCCCTCACCGAGATGAATGCCGAGGCCCTGGCCGGCCAGGGCCTGTCCGCCGGTTTTGCGCTTGGCGAAGTGACCAAGGTCCGCGACCTGCTCGACATGACCCGGCGCGAAGGCCGCCGGCAGATCGGTAATACCCTGATCCGCTGGGCCAATGGCTGGCTCTGCCAGGGCCTGACCGTCGCCCCCCTGAACGACAATAATGGTCACGTCACCGGACTGATGGTGATCGCCGAGGCCAGCACACCGGAAAAGATGCACCAGGTCGCCCTGCAGGTGGCCGAATACAAACTGCGCGATTTCGCCGAACTGGCTTCGGACTGGTTCTGGGAAACCGACGTCGACCACCGCTTCACCTGGATTTCGGATTCCGCCTCCGCCCAGACCTCGGCCCTGCGCGCCATGTTCCTCGGCCGCTGCCGCTGGGAAGTCGCCACCCAGGGCGACAACGAGGCCGATACCCTGTTCTGGGAGGAGCATCGCCGCCAGCTTGACCGTCACGAACCCTTCCGCAGCTTCCGCTACTGCTCGCTGACCGACGAGAACGAGTTATGGATCGAGATCAACGGCAAGCCGGTCTTCGATGCCAACGGCCGCTTCATGGGCTATCGCGGCTCGGGCCGGGATATCACCGAACAGTACCGGCAGCAGCGCCGCATCGAGGCCGCGCTCCGCCAGGCCGAGGAAGCCAATCGCGCCAAGAGCCAGTTCCTGGCCAATATGAGCCATGAGCTGCGCACGCCGCTGAATGCCATCATCGGTTTTTCCGAAATCATCCGCGACCAGATGTTCGGCTCGGTCGGTGTGCCGCGCTATGTCGACTATGCGCGCGACATCAACGGCTCGGGCACGCACCTGCTCGCCCTGATCGGCGACATTCTCGACATGTCGCGCATCGAGGCCGGCTATTACGCGCTCGATGAAAAGGCCGTCGACCTCTCCACCGTAATCCAGTCGGCGCTGACCATGGTGCGGCCGCAGGCCGAGCGTGGCGGCATCACGCTGCGCAACCTTTCGCCCGAGATTCTGCCGCAGCTGCGCGCCGATGAACGCGTCATCAAGCAGGTGCTGATCAACCTGCTGGGCAATGCGGTGAAATTCACGCCCAGCGGCGGCACCATCGACGTGGTATTCCGCCAGTTGCCTGATGGCACGCCGTCGCTGACGGTGATCGATACCGGTATCGGCATCACATCCGAGCGGCTTGAGCATATTTTCGAGCCGTTTCAGCTCGCCAAGGCCGAGGTGGCGCGTCAGCATGGCGGCACCGGCCTCGGCCTGTCGATCAGCAAGCGCCTGATGGAACTGCATGGCGGCTCGCTGGCTCTGAGCAGCGCAGTCGGCAGCGGCACCCAGGCGCAGATGACCTTCCCGAACTGGCGCCTGCTGTCTGACGCCGACCAGGAGTGGACGCCGCCGGTGCCGCTGGCCGAGCCGTCTGCACCCGCACCGCACCCGCCGCCGGTGCAGACGCGCAAACCTGAACCGCCGATCCAGCGCCGCAGCGATAGCGACATGGCCGAGACGCTGCGCGACCTGCTCTCGACCATGAATGAGGGCATGCTCACCATCGACGGGCAGGGTCATATCGTCAGTGCCACCGATACCTGCGCCGTGATCTTCGGCTATGCGCCCGGCGAGCTGAACGGACAGAATGTCAAGGTGCTGATGCCCGAGCCGTTCCGCTCCGGTCACGATTCCTACGTGCGCAACTACCTGACCACCAAGCGGGCGAAAATCCTCGGCCTCGGCCGCGACACGCTCGGGCGCAAGAAATCCGGCGAGATTTTCCCGATCCATATCAGCGTCGGTGAATATGCCGGCGAGGACGGCCCGGCCTTCATCGGCCTGATCCGCGACATTTCGGACCGCCGCGACGTCGAACTGCGCGCCGAATTCGCCAGCCGCAACGACCCGCTGACCGGCATTCTCAATCGCGCCAGTTTCATCGCGGAGACCGAGCGCATGCTGGGCGCCCAGCATCGCCTCGATGGCGGACTGTGGGTGCTGTTCAATCTCGATATGGACGGCTTCCGCGATATCAACGAAGGCTTCGGCTACCATATCGGCGACCTGGTGCTGAAGGGCATTGCCGAGCGGCTGGGCGAAGTGCTGCCGCGCGAGGCGCTGATCGGACGGATCGCCGCGGATCAGTTCGCCGCGCTGGCCGGCGTGAACGATCTGAACAACGCGCTCAACCTGGCGCAGGCGGTACACGCGCATCTGACCAAGCCGATCACGGCCGATGGCCGTTTGGTGCCGCTGAAAGTCAGCATGGGCGCCGCCATCGTCGACGATCCCGCCGAGAAGATCGGCGATGCCATGGCCAAGGCCGAACTGGCGATGAAACTGGTGCGCTCGGCCGGCGGCGATTCGACGCGCTTCTACAGCCCGGAAATGACCCGCGCCGCGGAACGGCGCCTGCGTCTGACCATGAATCTCGATGCCGCCATGGAGAACGGCGAATTCCATGTCGTCTACCAGCCGGTGGTGGAGACGGCCACCGGCGCGATCTGCGCCATTGAGGCATTGCTGCGCTGGAAACACCCGGATCTCGGCGCCATCTCGCCGTCGGAATTCATTCCGCTGGCCGAGGAAACCGGCAGCATCATTCCGATCACGCGCTGGGTCTTCGCCACCGTCGCCGAACAGATCCGCACCTGGCGCCGCGCCGGCATCGAACCGCGCCGCGTCTTCGTCAACGTCTCGGGCCAGCAGTTCATCCGCGACGACCTGCCGGCGCATTTCCGCAAAATGGCACAGGAGGAACCCGAGATGGTCTCCTTCATCGGCATCGAGATCACCGAACAGGCGGCGATCCAGAATATGGAAGCCACCGTGCAGGCGATCCGCGAGCTGGCCGAGATCGGCGTCGATGCCGCCCTGGACGATTTCGGCACCGGCTATTCCAGCCTGAGCTACATCCAGCGGCTGCCGATCCGCAAGATCAAGCTCGACCGCGCCTTCATCGCCGACCTGCCCGGCAACGACCGCGACATCGCGCTGGTCCGCGCCATGATCGGTATGGCCAACGGTCTCGATCTGCCGGTGGTGGCCGAGGGCGTGGAGACCGCCGCCCAGCGCGATTTCCTGCGCGGCGTCGGCTGCAGCGAAATGCAGGGCTATCTGATCAGCCGGCCGGTGCCGCCCGAGGACATGGGCGAACTGCTCCGCCAGAGTGACCGCCGTCGCCGCAATTAGCGGCCTGCCGTGGCGGCCGGCGCACGCCGATTTGAGGCTCCCGGAGGCGGCAGGGGGCTGTATTTTTCTTAACCGCGGCGCCATATAATCCGGGACCACGGGCGGTTTCCCGATTTTCCCAGTGTTTTCAGGCTTGTTGCGAGGTTCGTCATGACCGGTGCGTCCACTGCCCAGGACCTGTTTTTCACCCGCGCCGGGCTCGACCGCGCGCGGCTGGACAGCCTTGTCGGCGATGCGCTCAGCGGCGCCGATGATGGCGAGCTGTTCCTGGAATACAGCCAGTCGGAAGGTCTGACCTTCGACGATGGCCGGCTCAAGGCCGCCGCCTATGACACCACGCAGGGCTTTGGCCTGCGCGCCGTCTCCGGCGAGCAGACCGGCTATGCCCACGCCTCCGAGCTCAGCGAGGCGGCGATCCGGCGTGCCGCCACGACGGTGCGTGCCGTGCGCGCCGGCCATGGCGGCGAGATGAGCGTCGGCCCGGCCGCGACCAACCGCCATCTCTATGGCGATGACAATCCGCTGAACGAAATTCCCTTCGAGCAGAAGGTCGAACTGCTGCAGGCGATCGATGCCTATGCCCGTGCCCGGGATCCGCGCGTCAAGCAGGTCTCGGTCTCGCTGGCCGGCAGCTGGCAGGCGGTCGCCATCCTGCGCGCCGACGGCAAGCTGGTCGAAGACATCCGCCCGCTGGTGCGTCTGAATGTCTCGGTCGTTGCCGGCCAGGGCGACCGCATGGAAAGTGGCAGCCGTGGCGCCGGTGGCCGCGTCGGCTACAGGCAGTTCTTCGATCCGTCGCACTGGCAGGCCGAGGTCGACGATGCCCTGCGCCAGGCGCTGGTCAATCTCGACTCCGTGCCGGCCCCGGCCGGCGAGATGCCGGTGGTGCTTGGCCCCGGCTGGCCCGGCATCCTGCTGCATGAGGCGATCGGCCATGGCCTGGAAGGCGACTTCAATCGCAAGAAGACCTCGGTCTTCGCCGGCCTGATGGGCCAGCGCGTGGCGGCGCCGGGCGTCACCATCGTGGATGACGGCACCATGGACAGGCGGCGCGGGTCGCTCACCATCGACGACGAAGGCACGCCAACCGAAAACACCGTGCTGATCGAAGACGGCATCCTGAAAGGCCTGATGCAGGACCGCATGAATGCCCGGCTGATGGGCGTGAAGTCGACCGGCAACGGCCGGCGCCAGTCCTTCGCCCACAACCCGATGCCGCGCATGACCAACACCTTCATGCTGGCCGGCGACCGCGATCCGGCCGAGATTCTCGGCAGCGTCAAAAAGGGCATCTATGCCGTCAATTTCGGCGGCGGCCAGGTCGACATCACTTCGGGCAAGTTCGTTTTCTCCTGCACCGAGGCCTATATGGTTGAGGACGGCAAGGTCGCCGCACCGATCAAGGGCGCCACGCTGATCGGCGCCGGCGCCGAGGTGCTGAAGCAGGTGAAGGCGGTCGGCAACGACCTGCAGCTCGATACCGGCATCGGCACCTGCGGCAAGTCGGGCCAGGGCGTGCCGGTCGGCGTCGGCCAGCCGACGCTGCTGATTGAAGGTTTGACGGTCGGCGGCACCGCCAGGGCCGCTTAGGAATTCTGGGAACGAGGGGGAAAATCTCATGCCCAGCAATGTCAGCAAGAAACTCAACAGTCCCGATCTGCTCAAGCACGATCCGGTCTGGCAGCGTATCCGCGAGGAAGCCGCCGTCGCCGCCCAGCAGGAACCGCTGCTCGGCAGCATGGCGCATTCCGCCGTGCTGCATCACGAGCGGCTGGAAGATGCGCTCAGCTATATTCTGGCGCAGAAGCTGGGCAGCACCGAGCTGCCGGCACTGGGCCTGCGCGAGGTGATCGAGGAGGCTTTCGACTCCGATCCCGATATCGGCCATGCCGTGCGCGCCGACCTCGTCGCCGTCAACGAGCGCGACCCGGCCTGCCGCAGCTTCCTGAAGCCCCTGCTGTTCTTCAAGGGCTTCCAGGCGATCCAGGCGCACCGCGTCGCCCACTGGCTGTGGCACCAGCGCCGCGAGACGATGGCCTTCCTGCTGCAGAGCCGCAGCTCGGAAACCTTCGCCGTCGATATCAACCCGGCGACCAAATTCGGCCGCGGCATCCTGATCGACCACGGCACCGGCGTGGTGATCGGCGAGACTGCCGTGGTCGATGACGATGTGTCGATGCTGCAGAATGTCACGCTCGGCGGCACCGGCAAGGAAACCGGCGATCGTCATCCGAAAATCCGCCGCGGCGTGCTGATCGGCGCCGGCGCCAAGATTCTCGGCAATGTCGAGATCGGCGAAGGCGCCAAGATCGGCGCCGGCAGCGTGGTGCTGATCCCGGTGCCGCCGCATTGCACGGCCGCCGGCGTGCCGGCCAAGATCGTCGGCGACTGCGAATGCGAACAGCCGTCGCGCGAGATGAATCACGGCCTGCCTTATCACCGCGACGACTGACCTGCCGTCCTGAGATGCGCGGGCGCGTCCTCGCTCTGCTTCTGGCCGCGTTGTCGCCTGCTGCCGCACAGGCGCAGTCGCTGGCCGGCGCGCTGGAATGGCTGCCGCCCGGCAGCCTGTCGGTCGAGAGCCTGACGCGGCATCCCGAGGAACGGCTCGACGGTGAAGAGAAACAGAATTTCTACGTCGAATTCGGCCGACTGGCCTTCCGCAGCCCGGATGTGCTGGGCGGCACCGCGCGCAAGGCCGGGCTGTCCTGCCAGGCCTGCCATGCCAACGGCTTCGCCACCACGGCCTTCTTCATCCCGGGACTGTCCGACAGGCCGGGCAGAATCGATGTCAGCCATGCCTTCTGGAATCTGCGCGGCGAGGATGGCGTCGACAATCCGCTGGAAATCCCGTCGCTGCGCGGCGTGAAAACGAAAGCGCGTTTCGGCCACGACCTGCGCATGGCCTCGCTGCGCGAGTTCACCCGCCGCGTGATCGTCACCGAATTTTCTGGTGCGGAGCCCGATACCCTGCTGCTGGATGCCCTCGTTGCCTACCAGGAGAAACTGCAGCCGGCCGCGGCCGTGCCGGTACCGGTCACGCTGCAGCAGGATCTGGCCGACCTCCTGCGCTATCTCGATGCGCTGCGCGTGCCGCTGGCCGAGGAGGAACCGGCCCTGGCCGGGCGCATGACGGTGATGATCCGCGGCCAGATCGGCTTCATCCACGAACGGTTCGTTGAGCAAGACATGCGCGGCAGCCGCGCCGTGCTGGAAGACTGGTCGCGCCGGCTCGCCGCCATCGCGGCGCAGGCGGAAGCCGGGCAATGGCCGCAGGCCCGCGATGCCCTGAAGGCTCTGCGACAGGTGATTGCCGCGCCGCCGCCGGCGCTGGCCACCGACCTGCCCCGCACGCTGTATGACGCGGAACGCCTGCGGATCTGGCTCGTCAGTAAGCCAGTTCGGTGAAAGCCGGATCGACCGATTTGTTCCAGCGGCCGTTATAGAGTTTCAGCAGGGCTTCCGCCGGCGTCTCGCCGCTTTCGACGATCCGCACCAGCGGCTCGAGGAAATGCGTCTCGTCCTCGCCGGCCGGCGACAGGCGCGCCCGCGCCTTCAGGCCACCCATGGCGATCTGCACCATCTGCTCGGCATAGTGTTTCAGCGGCCGGCCGCGCAGCGGCGTGTGCAGGCCGTATTTCGGCGCATCGAGCCGCAGCTGCTCGCGCTCGGCCAGCGTCCAGTCGCGGCACAGGTCCCAGGCTGCATCCAGTGCGCCTTTGTCGTACAGCAGGCCGACCCACAGCGCCGGCAGGGCGCAGAGCCGCGACCACGGGCCGCCATCGGCGCCGCGCATTTCGAGGAAGCGCTTCATGCGCACTTCGGGGAACAGCGTGGTGATATGGTCGGCCCAATCCCGCATCGTGGGCGTGGCGCCCGGCAAAGCCGGCAGCTTGCCTTGCATGAAGTCGCGGAAGCTCTGGCCCGAGGCGTCGATATACCTGCCGTCGCGATAGGTGAAATACATCGGCACATCGAGCGCGTGGTCGACGTAGCGCTCGAAGCTCATGCCGTCCTCGAACACGAAACCGAGCATGCCGGTGCGGTCGGGATCGGTGTCGGTCCAGATCTGACTGCGATAGCTTAAGTATCCGTTCGGCTTGCCTTCCGTGAAGGGCGAATTGGCGAACATCGCCACCGCCAGCGGCTGCAGCGCCAGGCTGGTGCGGAATTTCTTCACCATGTCGGCTTCGGAGGCGTAATCGAGGTTCACCTGCACGGTGCAGGTGCGCAGCATCATGTCGAGGCCGAGATTGCCCTTCTTCGGCATATAGGCACGCATGATGTTGTAGCGGCCCTTGGGCATCACCGGGATGTCCTCGCGGCGCCATTTCGGATTGAAGCCCAGCCCCATCATGGCAATGCCGGTCTCGTCGCCGACCTCGCGCACCTGTTTCAGATGCGTCGCGACTTCGATACAGGTCTGGTGGATGGTTTCCAGCGGCGCGCCCGACAGCTCGAACTGCCCGCCGGGCTCCAGCGTGATCGACTGGCCGTTCATGGTCAGCGCGATGACGTTGTCGCCCTCGGTCACCGGCTCCCAGCCGAAACGCTGCAACCCGACCAGCAGGCCCTTGATGCTGGCCCGGCCGTCATAGGGCAACGGACGGAAGTCGGTCGTGTTGTAGGCGAATTTCTCGTGTTCGGTACCGATGCGCCAGTCTGCCTCCGGCTTGGAACCCTCGGCCAGATATTCAACGAGCTGCGCCTTGGATGTAATCGGCGTCTCTGGCGCCTGGGCCGGTCCGGACATGAAAACCTCGGTGCTTCTTATTATCGTTATGCGATCTGCTGGTGCAGGCCGAACGGCTGCTCCGGGCATATGGGGCAGATATAACGCGTTGTCCAGCCCCGGAATACTGCGGTTCGGTGACGCTGGCACAAGGTCCGTCCCCGATGGGGCCGTCTAATTCTGCCGCGCGGATTGTAGAATAGCCAAAGCCGCAATGGCCGCCGTCTCCGCCCGCAGGATACGCGGTCCCAGCGATACCGTCACTGCCTGCGGCAACGCCATGATCTGCGTCAATTCCTCCGACGCAAAGCCGCCTTCGGGTCCGATCAGCAGTGCACAGGGGCCTGTCCCTGCCGCAACTGACAATAAACTCTGCGTATCGCTGCGTTCGGCGCAGACGAACAGCCGACGATCCTGCGGCCAGTCCTGCAGCAGTTTCTCCAGCGTGACCGGGGCAGCGACCTCAGGCACGTCGAGCCGTTCGCACTGTTCGGCCGCCTCGCGCGCATGAGCCGCCAGCCGCCCGGTATTCACCTTCTGCATCTGCGTGCGCCGCGTGATCACCGGCAGCAGGCGACCCGCCCCCAGCTCGGTGGCCTTCTCGACAATCATCTCGATACGGCCCTGCCTGATCGGGGCAAAGCACAGCCAGACATCCGGGGCTGCCTGAAACGGGCGCAGCCCGGCCTCGATATCCAGCCGGCAGGTCTTCTTGCTCGCCTCGGCGATCACGGCACGGAACTCGCCGTCGCGGCCGTTGAACAGGGCCACGGCATCGCCCGGCGCAAGTCGCAGCACGTGGCGCAGATAATGCGTCTGATCTTCGGCCAGCGTGACGGAGCCGCCGGCGCTGAGCGCGTCGGTCACGTAAAGGCGGGCTTTGATTGCATCCGTCATGCGCTTGTGCTGCGATCCGGGACCAACTACAGGAGCGTTATGACAAAGCCGAGCCCGGAAGTCACCGATCAGGCACCCGCAGATGCACCCCCGGCAGACGCGGTGGCCGGCCATTGGGTCGAGCGCTGGCTGCCGGCCGGCTGGCGACCCTATGCGCGGCTGTCGCGGCTCGACCGGCCGATCGGCACCTGGCTGCTGCTGCTGCCCGGCTGGTGGGCCATCGCTCTCGCCCGCCCGCCGGAAGCCGAGCTGGATGCCTGGCTGATCCTGCTGTTCGGCATCGGCGCGCTGGTGATGCGGGGTGCCGGCTGCACCTTCAACGACATCGTCGACCGCGATTTCGATGGCAGGGTGGAACGCACCCGCCTGCGCCCGATCCCGTCCGGCCAGGTCAGTCTGACAGGGGCCTGGATCTGGCTGGTGGCGCAGGCGCTGGTCGGTTTCCTGATCCTGGTCCAGATGAATGCCCTGGCGATCTGGCTGGGAGTCGCCTCGCTCGGCCTCGTCGCCATCTATCCCTTCATGAAACGCTACACCTGGTGGCCGCAGTTCTTCCTCGGCCTCGCCTTCAACTGGGGCGCGGTACTGGGCTATGCCGCCGTCGCCGGCCGGCTCGACTGGATCACGCTGGTGCTCTACGCGTCGGGCATCGTCTGGACACTGGGCTACGACACCGTCTATGCCCTGCAGGACAAGGAAGACGACGCCCTGATCGGCGTGAAATCCACCGCCCGGCTGTTCGGCGACAGGGCGCGGCTGTGGATTGCCGGCTTCTACGACCTCACCCTGCTGGGTCTGGCCGTGGTCGGCTGGATGGCGGGGCTCGGCTGGCCCTACTGGATCGGCCTCGGCCTGGCTGCGCTGCATTTCGCCTGGCAGGCCCTGACGCTGAAACCCGATGACAGCGCCGACTGTCTGACCAAATTCCGGGCAAACCGCGATGTCGGACTGATCCTGTTTGCCGCCTTCTTATTGGGCTGAGCTTATCGCTTGGCGAAGAGATGGCCGCCGCGTATGTTCCGGCCATGACCAAGCGCCGAATCGCACCGCAGGACTTCGCGAGCCTGTACAGTCAATACAACGCCAACCTCGCCTTCGTGGATTGCGGTCGCAAATGCGCGCCGCTGAACGGCGGCCAGCCGGTCTGCTGCTCGACCGAGAATGCCATTCCGGTGGTCGACAAGGCGGAATACAAGCTGCTGAAAAGCCGCACCGACCTGTGGTTCGACTACAAGCCCAACGATGCCGTGTCGCGCCGTATCGTCGATGAGCTGAACGACCATGCCTGCGCCGTCGAGTGCAAGGGCGCCGCCTTCTGCGAGCGCGACAACCGCACCATTGCCTGCCGCTCCTTCCCCTTCTATCCCTATCTCGACAAGGCCGGGAAATTCATCGGCCTGACCTATTACTGGGATTTCGAGGACCGCTGCTGGATCATTTCCAACATGCAGGTGGTGGAGCGCAAATTCGTGCAGGAAATGATTGCCGCCTTCGAGCGCATCTTCAAGCTCGACCCGGAAGAATACGACACGATGAAAAGCCATTCGGCCAGCATGCGTCGGGTGTTCAGCCGCAAGAAGAAGATCATTCCGGTGATCCATCGCGACGGCGGCTATTTCAAGATCAAGCCGGGCGACAAGGGCAAACTGACCGCCTGCACACCCGATGATTTCAAGAAATTCGGCCCCTACAAGTCGGAAGCCGCCTATATCAAGGCGGTGAAGGCCGCCGGCGGCAAACTTGAACCGGCTCCCAAGGGCGGCTATCTCGCGCCGTAGTCCCCTCTGCCCTCTCCCATGAAATGGGAGAGGGGGCGTCTGCAATTACCCTCTCCCGCTCGCGGGAGAGGGAGGGGCCCAGCCGCAGGCTGGGAGGGTGAGGGCCTTTTCCGCTATCCTGTGCCCATGTCCGATGCCCGCTCCTTGCGCAAAACCATGACCGATGCCGAGCGCCGGCTGTGGTCATTGCTACGCGCCCGGCAACTGAACGGCTGCAAATTTCGCCGCCAGCATCCATTGGGCAGCTATGTCCTCGACTTCGCCTGCATCGAACGGAAGCTCGCCGTCGAGGTCGATGGCGGGCAGCATTTCGACAATGAAAATGATCAGCGACGGACCGCCTGGCTTGAATCGCAAGGTTGGCGGGTGATCCGGCTCTGGAACAACGATGCTTTATCCAATGCTGAGGCTGTCGTTGCCCGGATTGCTGAAGCGTTGCGGGAATAAACCCTCACCCTCCCGCCGCTTCGCGTCGGGCCCCTCCCTCTCCCGTTTCACGGGAGAGGGTCTTTTGTTCGCAAACAGGCCCTATTCTGAAAAGAGAAACGTGCCCAGCAGCACCCAGCGCCGGGCCTTCTTCTCCTGCTTCGGCTTGGCGCGCAGCGGCGTCGTGTAATGCCAGAACGGCAGCCGGTAGGCCGTCACCAGCCCGGGCGTCTGCGTCACCTCCACCATCTCGGTGAAATGCCCGGTTTTCGCATAGACCAGGAATTGGTCGCGCACAGCATTCGTGGCGAAGCTCAGATGCATGTCGAGATAGCCGTGCCGGGCAGCCGGTTCTTCCGGATGATGATCGGTATGCGGCCCGGCATAGTCGCCGCTGCCATAGGCGATCGCCTGCAGGCCGTATTTCTTCCTGAGGGAGCGCCCGGCCAGCGCGGCGGCGAAAGCCCGGTAGCTGTCTGAGCGCAGCATGGCGATCAGGCCAATCTCGCTGGCAGCCCTGAACGCCGCCGACCGCGCATTGTCGAGATGCGCGGTGCGCTGGCGCATCGTCTTGGGCAGCACTTCCGCATAATTCTGCGTCTGCTCCCAGATCGTCTCGGGCGGAATCGGCTGCGCCATTTCACGCAGATGCTGCAGCAAAGCCCGGTCCAGCAACGCGGCGATGGCCTTGGCCGGACGCGGATCGATCAGGCCGTCCAGCGCCAGGAAGCGCGTGCGCGGATCGGCCAGGGCGCCGGCCCGGGGATGGCGGCCGGTCAGCAGGGCCTGGCCCCCGGGGGTCAGCAGATCGGCAAACTCGGCAGGAAAGCGGCGCATGCCATGGGCTTAGGCGGGCTGGCGCACCGGGTCAAGCTCTGGTCTGGAACCGCCGCGCCCCGTAATCTGCCGCGGATGGACCATCCCTCCTCCAGCCGCGATCTCCGCATCGCGCAAATCCTGCTGTTCGTCACGCCCGCCATGTTCACCACCAATATGGTGATGGCGCGCGCCACCGCCGGGCTGATCCCGCCGGTGGCGCTGGCCGAACTGCGCTGGATCGGCGTGGTGCTGGTGCTGCTGCCCTTCTGCGGCCGCGAGCTGTGGCGCGCCCGTGCCGCCCTCCTGCGCGAATGGAAGGCTTTCGCCGCGCTCGGCTTCCTCGGCATGGGCATCTGCGGTGCCGCGGTCTATTACGGCGCGACCACCACCACGGCCACCAATATCGGCCTGATCTACGCCACCTCGCCGGTGATGATCATCCTGCTCAGCCGCGCACTGTTCGCCGAGCGCTTCTCCTTGCGCCAGGGGCTCGGTACCGCGCTGGCGCTGCTCGGCGTGCTGGCCATCATCCTGCGCGGCGACCCGGCCACCATCCTGCATCTGAGCTTTACGCCGGGCGACCTGATCATCCTCGCCGCCGCCGTCTCCTGGGCCCTGTACAGCGTGCTGCTGAAACACTGGCCGAGCCGGCTCAGCGTCAGCGCCCGGCTCGCCGCCATCGCCTTTGCCGGCGTGCTGGTCATGCTGCCGGTGCAGGCCTTCGAACTGGCTGTCATGGGCCCGCCGGCCTTCGACCTGCGCACCGTCGCCGCCGTCGTCACCCTGGTCCTGGTGCCCGGCGTCGGCGCCTATGCCACCTTCGGCTACATGACCAAGCATCTCGGCCCCAATCGCACCGGGCTGAT
>NZ_JAOZVR010000013.1 GCF_025869515.1 Ferrovibrio sp. | reverse complement strand
GCGGGTCTTGGCGACCGCTTCTTTTAACTGTATTTTGTTGGTGTTTTCCACGTTGGGGGCGTTGTAGGCGCGGATCGCCAGCAGGCCGGAATGGAAATAGGTGCCGTCGCCCAGATTGGCGAAAATGTGGTTCTCCTCGGTGAACGGCGCCTGGCCGATCCATGGCGTGCCTTCGCCGCCCATCTGCGTGAAGGTGGCGGTTGAGCGGTCCATCCACAACGACATGAAATGGCAGCCGATGCCGGCCACCGCGCGGCTGCCTTCCGGCACGCGGGTGGAGGTGTTGTGCGGGCAGCCCGAGCAGAAATACGGCGTACGCTGCGTCTTGCCGATACTGCTGGCGGCAGATTCGCGCTCTTTCTGCCCGATGAAGGCGATACGCTCCTCGATGCGGGCATTCGTGCCATAACGCTTGAGCCAGGTATAAAGCGCCTTGGCGACGATCGCCGGCGAGATTTCGCCCGATGACGGCAACAGCCATTTGCCCTCGGCATCGAACTTGCCGATCACGCGCGGCCGCACATCCTCACGCCAGTTATACAGCTGTTCCTTGAGCTGGTTCTCGATGACCGCGCGCTTTTCCTCGACGACGATCACTTCTTCCAGGCCTTCGGCGAAATGGCGGGCACCCTCGCGCTCCAGTGGCCAGACCATGCCGACCTTGTAAAGCCGGATGCCCATGTCGGCGGCCATCTCCTCGGTAATGCCGAGGTCTTCCATCGCCTGGCGCACGTCGAGATACGACTTGCCGGTGGTGATGATGCCCAGCCGCGGCCGCGGGCTGTCGATCACGATGCGGTCGATCTTGTTGGCGCGGGCAAAGGCGAGCGCCGCATAGGCCTTGTGACGCTGCAGGCGATCTTCCTGCTCCAGGATCGCATCCGGCCAGCGGATGTTGAGGCCGCCCGGCGGCATCTCGAAATCGGTGGGATAGGCGATCTGCAGCCGGTCGGGGTCGATCGACACGCTGGCCGAGCTTTCGACCGTCTCGGTCTGGCATTTGAAGCCGACCCACAGGCCGGCATAGCGCGACATCGCCCAGCCGAGCAGGCCGTAATCGATGAATTCCTGAACGTTGGCCGGATGCAGCATCGGCATCATTGCGGCCATCATCATGTGTTCGGACTGGTGCGCCACGGTGGAAGAGGCGGCGCCATGATCGTCGCCGCACAGTGCCAGAACGCCGCCATGTTTGGAGGTGCCCGCCGAGTTGGCATGCTTGAACACGTCCATCGAACGGTCCACGCCCGGCCCCTTGCCGTACCAGATCGAGAAGACGCCGTCGTATTTCGCCTTCGGGAACAGGTTGAGCTGCTGGCTGCCCCAGATCGCGGTGGCGGCCAGGTCCTCGTTCACGCCGGGCTGGAACTGGATGTGATTCTCTTTAAGGAACTTGCGCGCTTTCCAGAGCTGCTGGTCGAACAGCCCGAGCGGCGAACCGCGATATCCGGAGATGAAGCAGGCGGTATTGAGACCCGCTGCCAGATCGCGTTTTCGCTGCAGCATCGGCAGACGCACCAGAGCCTGGGTGCCGGTCAGGAAAACCCGGCCGCGCTCGAGGGTGTACTTGTCGTCCAGCGTGACATTCGCCAGCATCCGGTGCTCCTCCCGCTACCGTAGTCGCCGATCCGGTTCGGCTGCTGCCAATTAGGTCAGCATTGCTTACCTAATTATAGGGCGGTCCGTCCGCTCGGTCGAGGGAAAACCGCCGGAGGCAGGTGACGTGCCGAGCCCGGTTGCTCTTTCAAGTGATTCTGGTAGATAGCCCGAGGTAGTCAATCGCACCGCAGCTCATCCCGGATTATTTATGGCCATTCTGCTCACCGGCGCCGCCGGTTTCATCGGCTTTCACGTCGCACAGGTTCTGCTGCAGCGCCGCGAAGACGTGGTCGGTCTGGATAATCTGAACGATTATTACGATCCGCGCCTCAAACACGCACGACTCGATCAGTTGCAGGGCAAAAAAGGTTTCAAATTTTTCCAGGTCGATATCGCCGAGCCTGATGCAGTGCGGGAGGCAGCCCAGACTGCGACGAAGGCGGGCGCCGATATCACGAAAGTGATCCATCTCGCCGCCCAGGCCGGGGTGCGCTATTCGCTGGTCAATCCCTACGCGTATATCCGGGCCAATGTGCTCGGCCATACCGTGATGCTGGAATTCTGCCGCAGTCTGAAAAACTGCGAGCATTTCGTCTATGCCTCGTCGTCCTCGGTTTATGGCGGCAATACAAAGCTGCCTTTTGCCGTGGAAGACCGCGTCGATTCGCCGATCTCGCTCTATGCCGCCACCAAGAAGGCCGACGAACTGATCAGCCATGCCTACGCCCATCTGTTCGGTTTTCCGCAGACCGGCCTGCGCTTCTTCACGGTGTATGGCCCCTGGGGCCGGCCCGACATGGCGATGTACATTTTCACCAAGGCGATCTTCGAGGGCCGCCCGATCCAGGTCTTCAACAACGGCGACATGCAGCGCGATTTCACCTATATCGACGATATCGTGAATGGCGTGATCAGGACGCTGGACCACCCGCCGCCGCCCAACGAACAGGGCCGGCCCTATCGCGTCTACAATATCGGTAACAGCAAATCCGAGCCGTTGCTGCGCATGATCGAGCTGATCGAACAGGCCACCGGCCGCAAGGCCGAGAAGCAGTTCCTGCCGATCCAGGAGGGCGACGTGCCGGCCACCTATGCCGATATCTCGGCGATCCAGCGCGATACCGGTTTTGCGCCCACCACGCCGATCGATGTCGGCATTCCGCGCTTCGTCGACTGGTATCGCCGCTACCACAACATGGTCGGCTGAACGTATGAGCGAGGTGCCGCAGCTCAATCCCGACAGTATCGATCCGAAGGTGGTCGAAAGCATCATCCTGCAGGGCATCCCGCATTGCAAAGCGCTCGGCGTGAAGGTGATCGAGGTCAGTCGCAGCCATGTCACCCTGTCGCTGCCCTACAATCCCGACCTGGTCGGCGATCCGGCCAGCGGCATCCTGCATGGCGGTGCGGTCACCTCGCTGGTCGACAGCGTCGCCGGAATGGCGGTATTCGCCGCGATGCAGAAGCTGCAGGCAGTCGCCACGCTCGATCTGCGCATCGACTATCTCAAGCCAGCCCTGGCCGAGAAAGAACTGTACGCGACCGCGGAATGCTACAAGCTGACGCGCTCGATCGCCTTCGTGCGCGCCCGCGCCTATCATCCGGAAACGCCGGATGATCTGGTGGCCAACTGCGTCGCCACTTTCATGATCGGCTCCTCCGACAAGCCGCCGTTGCCCAAAGGTACCAAAGTGCCGGGTGTGCCGGCATGAGCGTCGATTTCGAAACCCTGATCGCCGAGGCGCGCGCCGGCCGCGACTTTGCACCCTTCCTCGCCGCCGTGCCGTATTTCCGTTTCCTTGGCCTGACCGTGAAGGCGGGTGAAAACGACGGCGAGCTGATCTGCGCGCTGCCTGCCGATCCAAAACTGATCGGCAACGCCCGTCTGCCGGCCTTGCATGGCGGCGTGGTCGGGGCATTGCTGGAGTCGGTCGCCATCGTGCAGTTGATCTGGTCGGCCGAGACCGACCGGATTCCGAAAATCATCGACCTGCAGGTGGATTACCTGCGCTCGGCCCGGCCGGTCGAAACCTTCGCCCGTGCGGTCATCACCAAGCATGGCCGCCGCGTCGCCAATGTGCGCGCCGAAGCCTGGCAGGACGATCCGGCCCGGCCGGTCGCCGCCGCCCATGCGCATTTCCTGCTCGCCTGAAACCACCCTGATCACAGTTTCGCCCGATTACAGGGTTTTGATCCGGGCCGGCGGGCTGGTCAAAGCGGTCGGTCATGCCCATATACTGGAGCGGTTATAAAAAGAGGTTCCTGCCCCATGGCCAATCAGGCTTCTCCCGCCGTTTCCACTGCATCCGCCACGCCGGCCAACGATCTCGGCACATTGCCGGTCTGGGATCTGAACGATCTCTACCCCGGCCTCGATTCCGCCGAGCTGAAGCGCGACCTCGCCGCGGTGGCCGGGCGCTGCGTGAAACTCGAGCAGGACTGGAAGGGCAGGATCGCCGCCGCTTCGGGTGACGATCTTGCCGGCGTGATCGCCGAATACGAATCCCTGCAGGACCTGATCGGCCGCATGTATTCCTATGCCTCGCTGGCCTATGCCGGCGATATGGCCGATCCCAAGGTCGCCGGCTTCTACCAGGATATGCAGGAGAAGCTGAACGACATCACCACCAGGCTGCTGTTCCTGACGCTGGAACTCAACCGCATCGAGGAAGCGGCGCTGGAAAAGAAATATCTGGAATCGTCGAAGCTGGCGCATTACGGCCCCTGGCTGCGCGATCTGCGGCTGTTCCGCGAGCATCAGCTGGATGACGAACTCGAACGCCTGCTGCATGAAAAAGCCGTCGCCGGCCGCGCCGCGTGGAACCGCCTGTTCGACGAAACCATGGCGGGCCTGCGTTTTGCCTGGGGCAGGGAGCAGCTCACCGCCGAGCAGGTGCTGCACAAGCTATCCGACAAGGATGCGCTGACGCGCAAGAAGGCGGCGAAGACGCTGGCCAAGGTGTTCAGGCAGAATGTGCGTCTGTTCGCCCTGATCACCAACACACTGATCAAGGACAAGGAAGTCGAGGACCGCTGGCGCAAGTATCCGACGCCGGAAGCCTATCGCCACCTGTCCAATTGCGTCGAACCCGAAGTGGTCAATGCGCTGACCGATGCGGTGACTGCTGCCTATCCGAAACTCTCGCATCGCTATTACAAGCTGAAGGCGAAGTGGATGGGCGCCCGCACGCTGCCCTGGTGGGATCGCAATGCGCCGCTGCCGGAAGACAGCGACCGCATGATCGGCTGGGACGAGGCGCGTGATATCGTGCTGAAGGCCTACGGCCGCTTCTCGCCGCAGCTCGCCGATCTCGGCAGGAAGTTCTTCGACAATGCCTGGATCGACGCGCCGGCGCGGCCGGGCAAGGCCTCGGGCGCCTTTGCGCATCCCACGGTGCCGAGCGCGCATCCCTACCTGCTGCTGAACTACCAGGGCCGCACGCGCGACGTGATGACGCTGGCGCATGAGCTGGGCCATGGCGTGCACCAGCTGCTGGCCGCCGAACAGGGCCCGCTGATGGCCGATACGCCGCTGACGCTGGCGGAAACCGCATCTGTCTTCGGCGAACAGCTCACCTTCCGCGCGCTGCTCGACGCTGCCGGCCCCGAGCGCCGCAAGATCATGCTGGCCTCCAAGGTCGAGGACATGATCAACACCGTGGTGCGGCAGACCGCCTTCTTCAAATTCGAGCGCCAGCTGCATGCCGCCCGCCGCGATGGCGAGCTGACGCCGGATCGCATCGGCGAAATCTGGATGGGCGTGCAGAAGGAAAGTCTCGGCCCGGCGATCCGCTTCGACCAGGATTACAGCGCCTTCTGGTGTTACATCCCGCATTTCGTGCATTCGCCGTTTTACGTCTACGCCTATGCCTTCGGCGACTGCCTGGTGAATGCGCTCTATGCGCGTTACCAGGATGCTGAAGCCGGTTTTCAGGAGAAGTATTTCGCCATGCTGCGGGCCGGCGGCACGCTGCGGCACAAGGAGCTGCTCGAACCCTTCGGACTCGATGCCTCCGATCCGGCTTTCTGGTCGAAGGGGCTCGGCGTGATCGAGGGCTTCATCGACGAGCTGGAAAAGCTCTCCTGATGGCAGCCATCCTGTCATGACAGAGCGCGACAGCACGCTGGGCCGCGCCCGCCGCTATGCCAAAGTCGGCGCCTCGGTCGGCGGTCTGGCGGTGCGGCTCGGCGCCGAACGCATGCTCGGCGTCAGGATGGATCGTGCCCGGCACGCCGCCGATCTGCGTGCCGCATTGGGCGGGCTGAAAGGTCCGCTGATGAAGGTGGCGCAGATCATGTCCACCATCCCCGATGCGCTGCCGAAAGAATATGTGCAGGAGCTGGCGCAGCTGCAGGCCAATGCACCGGCCATGGGCCAGGCTTTCGTGAAGCGCCGCATGATCGCCGAGCTGGGTCCGCAATGGCAGGACAAGTTCAAAAGCTTCGACCTCACGGCGGCGGCTGCCGCCAGCCTGGGCCAGGTGCATCGCGCCACCGCCAAGGGAGGTTCCTGGGACGGACGCGATCTGGCGGTGAAGCTGCAATACCCGGATATGGCCTCGGCGGTGGAAGCCGATCTGCGCCAGCTCAAGCTGATCTTCGGCATCTACCGCCGCTACGATGCCGCCATCGATACCACGCATATCCATGACGAGATCGCCGCCCGCCTGCGCGAGGAACTGGATTACGAACTCGAAAGCCGCCATATGCGGCTCTATGGCGCCATGCTGAAGGGCGAGTCCGGCGTGCATGTGCCCGTGGTGGTACCGGAGCTGACGACCAAGCGTCTGCTGGCCATGAGCTGGCTCGAAGGCCGCCGCCTGCTGGAATTCAGGGATGCGCCGCAGGAGACGCGCAACAGTATCGCGCTCAACCTGTTCCGCGCCTGGTATGTGCCGTTCTACCGCTGCGGTGTGATCCACGGCGATCCGCATCTGGGCAATTACACGGTGCGCGACGATCTCGGCATCAACCTGCTCGATTTCGGCTGTGTGCGCATCTTCCCGTCGAAATTCGTCGGCGGCGTGATCGATCTCTACCGTGCCATCTCCACCAACGATCGCGCGCTCGCCGTGCATGCCTACGAAACCTGGGGCTTCTCGGGCCTCAGCAACGAGGTGATCGACACGCTCAACCTCTGGGCCGAGTTCGTCTATGCGCCGCTGCTGGAGGATCGCCCGCGCAGGATCCAGGAAATGGAGTCTTCCGGCGTCTACGGCCGCGAGGTCGCCGAGAAGGTGCATCACAGGCTGAAGGAGCTGGGCGGCGTCACGCCGCCGCGCGAATTTGTCTTCATGGACCGCGCCGCCATCGGGCTCGGCGGCGTGTTCCTGCATCTGAAGGCCGAGATCAACTGGCACCGGCTGTTCCACGACCTGATCGCCGATTTCGACGTGAAGGCGCTGGAGAAGCGCCAGCAGGCCGCACTCAGGACCGCCGGGCTGAACCCTCCGGTCTGACGTTATCGGCCGGGGCGGCATCGAGCAGGCCGCGCAGCTTGGCCGCCAGATCGGCGCGCCGGTAAGGCTTGTTGAGAAAATCCACGGCCGGCGGGAAATCCTCGCCATTCTGCACCACGCCTTTGGCGAAGCCCGAAGTCAGCAGCAGCTTGATGCCGGGCCGCAGTCCCTTGGCCAGCATGGCCAGCTTGGCGCCGCTGATGCCGCCGGGCATCACCATGTCGCTGAACAGCAGGTCGATCGTGTCGGTGTGCTTCAGGATATTGAGCGCCGCCTGGCCGTTCTCGGCTTCGATGGTCTGGTAGCCGAGCTGTTTCAGCTGCGCCACCACGACCTTGCGCACGTCGGCATTGTCTTCCACCACCAGGATGCATTCGCCGCCGCTTGGCGCCGTCTGCATGACGGTGGCGGGCGCCGCCGCAACCGCCGTTTCCGGCGCCCGTGGCAGATACAGGCGCACCGTGGTGCCATGGTCCAGCTCGCTGTAGATCTTGATATGGCCGCGCGACTGGCGGGCAAAACCGTAGACCATGCTCAAACCCATGCCGGTGCCCTTGCCGACCGGCTTGGTGGTGAAGAAGGGTTCGAAGACCCGGGTCAGGATGTCCTGTGTCATGCCGGTGCCGGTATCGGATACCGATGTCATCACATAATCGCCCGGCGCCACCTCGGCGTTGACGCGGCAGTAATCCTCGTCGAGCGACACGTTGTCCGTTTCGATGGTCAGGCGGCCGCCGCTCAGCATCGCGTCGCGCGCATTGAGCGTCAGATTGACCAGGGCGGCCTCGAACTGCGACGGATCGGCGACGGCCGGATGCAGAGTGTCGCTGAACAGGGTGACGATCTCGATATTCTCGCCGAGCGTGCGGCGCAGCAGGTCGATGGTGCCGCTGATTCGTGCATTGAGATCGAAGTTCTGGGCAACCAGCGACTGGCGTCGCGCGAAGGCCAGCAACTGGCTGGTCAGTTCGGCGCCGCGCAGCGAAGCCTGCAGCGCGCTGCCGATGTAGCCCTGCGCCTTCATGTCGAGGCCCGGATGGGTGCTCAGCAAATCCAGGTTGCCGATCACCACCGACAGCAGGTTGTTGAAGTCATGCGCAATGCCGCCGGTCAGCTGGCCGACGGCTTCGAGCCGTTGCGACCGGTGCAGGCGGTCTTCCTGCGCATTGTGCTCGGTCATGTCGCGGCCGATGAAGAAATGCTGCTGCTCCGGCTCCGACCACACGCCGGTCCAGACCAGCGGAACGACCCGTCCGTCGTGATGCACATAACGGCATTTGAAGTTGCGCATCAGCCGGCCCTTGCGCGCCAGCCGCATCTCGTTGCGGGTATTCTCCAGGTCGTCGGGATACAGGAAATCGATGGCGCTGCGGCCCATCATCTCGGTGCAGGGACGGCCGAGGATGGCGAGCGAGCTGGGGCTGACGCGGATCAGGGTGCCGATACGGTCGACCACCAGGATGAGGTCAAGCGATGTGTCGAAGATCCGTTGGTTGATCCTGTCGTCGATCGTGCGCAGCTCGGTTTCCATCCGCCCGTTCCCGGCCTGTCCGTTGCCCCCGACGTATCTCAACCCTCCGGCGGCATTCTCGGGCTTTTCGGTGCGGTTGAGAACCGTAATTCATGCCGCGGCGGCAATAAATCAGGGCAGGCATCCGTCTGGTTTGCCTTTTTGCCGTTTTTGCGGTTGCGACGGCGCACCGATGACGAGGCGGAACTTTGCCGCTGGTGTATGATTGAATCTCATCGGGCAGGCCATGCCAGGGAGAGCCGCATCATGTTGCCGCCGAACCGCAAGCCGACGCAGTCATCGCAACCCGCCGGGCCGGACGCGCGGGATCATGAACCGCCGGCCTTTGAATCTGATCTCGAACGGCATCGCGCCAGCGACGACGAGGTCTATGGCGCGCATGGTGTGCAGCCGGATGGCAGTGATGTGCCCCTTCAGCGCGGCGGCGGCGGCACCAGGCTGACCCGGGTCGGCCAGCGCCGCAGGCACTGAACCGCGCCGCAGGCACTGGACCGCGCCACTGGCGTTGATTTCCGGTTGCCGCAGCGGTCTTTTGTGCGGACAATGGCACACTGTAACTTCCTCTCACGGCAGGGCGCATGATCGGCAGCCTGTCGCTCTTCTCGCCGGGCTCGCTCCAGGGCTACGGCACCGCTCCGGCGGCCACGCAGCAGGCCACGCCGCAAAGCCTGGCCAGCGATGGCAGTGCTGTCTGCACGTCGCTCGATTGCGGCGAACATGGCGCACTGAACCGCGCCAGACTGCAGGCGCAGTTTCCCGGCCTCACGGTCTTTGGTGACGAAGCGGCCCAAGCGCAGCAACAGGCGTCGCAGCAACAGGCCCCGCAGCAATCCGGTTTCGGTCCGCGCCGCCAGAGCGGCGGCACGGCAGGCACTGGTGCCGGCGGCGGCGTTGCAACCGGTGGCGGCCGCCTGGCCGGTGCCACGCTGCTCACGGCGCAGGAACAGGGCCAGCAATCCGGCGGCGAGGCACAGGCGGCCGGCGAACTCAGCGAGGAAGAGCAGGCACAGGTCGCCAAGCTGAAACAGATCGATGCCAAGGTGCGCGCGCATGAACGCGCCCATGCGGCGGCCGGCGGTGCCCATGCCGGGGCGCCGAGCTACAGCTATACCCGCGGACCGGACGGCCAGATGTATGCGACGGCGGGCGAGGTCGCCATCGATCTCAGTCCCGAGAACGATCCCGAGGCGACGCTGCAGAAGGCCGCCCAGGTGGCTGCGGCGGCACTGGCACCGGCCGATCCCTCGGGCCAGGACCGCGCCGTGGCCGCCGCCGCCGCGCAATTGCGGCTGCAGGCGCTGGCGCAGATCCGCGAGGATAAGCGTGCCGAGACCGAGCAGCAGGAGGCCGAGCGCGCTGTCGACAAGGCGGCGCAGGCCGAACGGACGCAGCAGGCCTCTGGCGGCGAGGCAGCCCCGGCGGGGGCGGCGGGAGGTGACGCAGCGGCGCCGGCCCGGGCCCGTATCGCCGCGGCCGGCAACCGGATCGGCCAACTGGTCGGCCTCATCGCCTGAGTCCGGCTTTGGCCTGAGCCCGGCTTTGCCCCGGTTTGTCTGTAAAACCGGCCGCGCACGGACCTTGCGGATGCGGGGATGGATGTGGGGGAAGGCCATGGCCGGCGCGGGGGTGAGGGGTTGTGCGGGCTTCCGCGCCCGGCGTAATATCCGCTTCCGCAAAGAGAATCTGGGCAAGCGCCTTGTGGCGCTTGTCCCTGAACCGACCGATCAGAGGATACTATGGCCGAAGAGCACAAGATGGGCACCATGGACATCAGCCAGCACAAGGGTGCCTGGGAAGGCTTCATGAAGATGACGACCTGGGGCAGCGCCGTAGTGATCGCCGTGCTGGTCCTGCTGGCGATCTTCGTGGTCTGATCGAGCCGCCCGGCGGCACCCCTGCGGTGCCGCCGTTTTTGCGCCATCTTTGTAAGTACGGCGGGGGGAATGTTGTCATGAAAATCGGAATACCGAAGGAACGCCGCGCCGGCGAAAAGCGCGTCGCGGCCTCGCCGGAAACGGTGAAGAAATTCGTCGGTCTGGGCTGCACGGTCGTTGTCGAGACCGGCGCCGGCATGGCGGCCGATATCCCCGACGACCAGTATACCGCGATGGGCGCGCAGATCGGCGCCGATGCGAAAGCCACCCTCGGCGATGCCGATCTGGTGCTGAAGGTGCAGCGCCCGATGACGGCGGCCGAGGGCAACGACGAACTGGCGCTGCTGAAAAAAGGCGCCGTTCTGGTCGCGGCATTGCAGCCGCTGCAGCAGCGCGACCAGGTCAGGGCCTATGCCGCCGCCGGCATCTCGGCTTATGCCATGGAGCTGATGCCGCGCATCACCCGCGCCCAGTCGATGGATATTCTCTCCTCGCAGTCCAATCTCGCCGGCTACAAATCGGTGCTGGATGCGGCCGCGCATTTCGGCCGTGCCTTCCCGATGATGATGACCTCGGCCGGCACCATCGCGCCGGCGCGCGTCTTCATCATGGGCGTCGGCGTGGCCGGCCTGCAGGCCATCGCAACAGCAAAACGTCTCGGCGCCGTGGTTTCGGCCACCGACGTGCGCCCGGCCACCAAGGAACAGGTCGAAAGCCTCGGCGGCAAGTTCGTCTGGGTCGATGACGAAGAGGCCCGCAGCTCGCAGACCGCCGGCGGCTACGCCAAGGAAATGTCGGCCGAGTACAAGGCCAAGCAGGCGGCCCTGATCGCCGAGACGGTGAAGAAGCAGGATATCATCATCACCACCGCGCTGATCCCCGGCCGTCCCGCGCCGGTGCTGGTTACCGAGGAGATGGTGCGCTCCATGCGTCCGGGTTCGGTCATCATCGATCTCGCCGTCGAGTCCGGCGGCAACTGCCCGCTGTCGAAGACCGACCAGGTGGTGGATGTGAACGGCGTCAAGGTCGTCGGCTACAGCAACTATCCCAGTCGCGTGCCGGTCGATGCCTCCAACCTCTATGCCAAGAACCTGTGGAATTTCCTCAGCCCGCATTGGGACAAGGACGGCCAGGCCTTCAAGTTCAATTTCGAGGACGAGACGGTGACGGGCACCTGCGTGGTGCGCGACGGCCAGGTGGTTCATCCGCAGCTGAAAGAGGGGAACTGATCATGGGTGAGATTTATTCCTTCTTCTCGCTGCTCACGGTCTTCGTGCTGGCCTGCTTCGTCGGCTATTATGTGGTCTGGAGCGTGACGCCGGCGCTGCATACGCCGCTGATGAGCGTCACCAATGCGATCTCGTCCGTAATCGTCGTCGGCGCGCTGATTGCCGCCGGCGCCTCGGCCACCTTCGATGCCTCGAAGGTCTTCGGCCTGCTGGCGATTGCGCTGGCTGCGGTCAATATCTTCGGCGGTTTCCTCGTCACGCAGCGCATGCTGGCGATGTACAAGAAAAAAGAAAAGAAGTGAGGGCCGCGCCATGCCGATCCAACTGACCGCGCTGCTCTATCTCATCAGCTCCGTTCTCTTCATCCTCGCGCTGCGCGGCCTGTCGAGCCCTGAAACCAGCCGCAAGGGCAACACCTACGGCATGACCGGCATGGCGATCGCCGTGCTGACCACGATTGCCAATCTCGGCGACCTCTCGGGCACCATCGTCTGGGTGCTGGTCGCGCTGGTGATCGGCGGCGGCGTCGGCACCGTGCTGGCGCGCCGCATCCAGATGACGGCGATGCCGCAGCTGGTTGCCGCCATGCACAGTCTCGTCGGCCTTGCCGCCGTGCTGGTGGCCGCGGCCGCTTTCTACAATCCGGCACCCTACGGCATCCTCAATGCGGCCGGCCAGCTCACGGTGGCCGCGCGTATCGAAATGTCGCTCGGCGTGGTGATCGGCATCATCACCTTCTCCGGTTCGCTGGTCGCCTTTGCCAAGCTGCAGGGCCTGGTCTCGGGCAGTCCGGTGATCTTCAAGGGTCAGCACTACCTCAACGCCCTGATCGGCCTGGTGATCCTGGGTCTGGTCGTCGCCTTCTGCATGGATCCCAGCCGCGAGCTTTTCTGGGCGGTAACGGTGTTGGCGCTGATCGTCGGCTTCACCATCATCATTCCGATCGGCGGCGCCGACATGCCCGTGGTCGTCTCGATGCTGAACAGCTATTCCGGCTGGGCCGCGGCCGGCATCGGTTTCACCCTGCAGAATCCGGCGCTGATCGTCACCGGCGCGCTGGTCGGCTCCTCGGGCGCGATCCTGTCCTACATCATGTGCAAGGGCATGAACCGCTCGCTGTTCAACGTCATCCTCGGCGGCTTCGGCGGCGATACCTCGGCAGCCGCCGGCGGCCAGAAGGTCGACCGTCCCTACAAGAAGGGTTCGGCCGACGACGCCGCCTTCATCATGAAGAATGCCGGCAAGGTCATCATCGTGCCGGGCTATGGCATGGCGGTGTCGCAGGCCCAGCATGCGCTGCGCGAAATGGGCGACAAGCTGAAGGAAGAGGGCGTGGAAGTGAAATACGCCATCCATCCGGTGGCGGGCCGCATGCCGGGCCATATGAACGTGCTGCTGGCCGAAGCCAATGTCTCCTATGACGAGGTGTTCGAGCTGGAGGAGATCAACTCCGAATTCCAGACCGCCGACGTCGCCTTCGTCATCGGCGCCAACGACGTGACCAATCCGGCGGCGCGCGACGACCCGAAAAGCCCGATCTTCGGCATGCCGATTCTCGATGTCGACAAGGCCAAGACCGTGCTGTTCGTGAAACGCTCGATGGCCTCGGGTTATGCCGGCATCGACAACGAGCTGTTCTACAAGGACAACACGATGATGTTACTCGCCGACGCCAAGAAGATGGTCGAGGACATCGTCAAGGGGCTCTGACCTCAAAAGGCTGTAGCGCCCTGAGAAAATTGTATTCAGACAATCCCAGACGGCCCGGAGCACCCCTCCGGGCCGTTTCATTTTTGAACCGCTATAAAACAGAATCCTTTGCGCACGAACGGAATGTGGTAAACAGGCGCCCGCAAAAATCGCAGTGCCATGACGACCGCCACCCAAAATCGCAGCCCGCTCGCTCCGCATGATCCGCTCGTGCGGGATCCGCTTGCCGTGGCGGGCAGCCTGGCGGCCGAAATTCTCGATCTGTCGCATCGCGATCTTGAGAATGCCGATTTCGCCGGCCGGGCCATGCAGCGCGCCAAACTCGCCGGCAGCAACCTGCGCGCCGCCCGGATGTCGCGCGCCGACCTGGCAGAGGCCGATCTGTTCGGTGCCGATCTGGCCCGCGCCGACCTGCAGAATGCCAACCTGACCCGCGCCATCCTGCGCGGCACCACCCTGCGCGGCGCCAATCTGAACAATGCCACGCTGGTGGAGGCCGATTTCCGCGGCGGCGTGATGATGCGGCCGGGCAGCCATCGCATGGATGGCCAGGGCCGCACCGGCAGCGACGTCTCCGACCTCAGCAACTGCCTGCTGGATTACGCCACCGCCTCGCGGGCGCAATTCTCCGGCGTCGATCTCAGCGGTGCCTCGCTGGTCGGCGCCGATCTCTCGGGCGCCAATTTCTTCGGCAGCAGCCTGCGCGATGCCGATCTGTCCTTCGCCAATCTGAGCGGCGCCAACCTGAGCGATTCCCGCCTGATCGGCACGCGGCTGACCGGCGCCAACCTGAGCGGCGCGCAGATCGTCAATGCCACGGTGGAGAAGGTCGCCGCCTATGGCGCGAATTTCACCGGCGCGGTGATCCGCGGCATCGGCAGCGAGGGCTTCGACACGGCCGCCGAGCGGCTGGTGCGCGCGGAGGATTTCACCCCCGACCTGACCGCCGCCATCGCGCAGCACCGCGCCTGGATGCAGTCGGACGGCATCGCCGGCCGTCCGCTCAGCCTGGCGGGCCAGCGTCTGCCGTATCACGATTTCTCCGGCCTCGACCTGGATGGCGCCGATTTCGCCGATTGCGATCTGCGCGGCTGCCGTTTCGAGGATTGCAGCCTGCTGCTCGCCAGTTTCCTGCGCGCCAACCTGGCGGGCGCCAGTTTCGCCGGTGCGAAGCTCGCCGGCGTGCGTTTCACCGAGGCCAATCTGCGCTGGGCCGATCTGCGGAAGGCGATGCCCGGCCGGCTGCCGATCTATCTCGGCGACGGCCGTTTCAGCGGACGCCATCTCGCCACCGATTTTACCGGCGCGCAGCTCGATGCGGCCAGGCTGGATGGCTTCGACCTCGGCGCCTGCCAGCGCTAGATTTTTTCCACCTCGCCATGCTGCAGCCCGCAGTAATACGGCTCGCCCTGTTCGGCGAAGGCGTTGAGCTTGGCGTTGTAGCAGCGATGCTCGAAGCCGTGCTTGTCGGTGATGCGGATCAGCACCGGGGCGTGGCGGCCGTCGCTGTCGCGCGGGCCGGTGAGGTAAAAGCGGATGCGGTCGATGCGATAGCCCAGCACGCGCAGATCCTTCAGGCCGGCCAGCCGCTCGCTCACCGCGGTGAGAAAGGTCTCGCTGTTGCAGCTTTTCTGCCCCAGGCCGAGCGGCCGTTCGAAATCGCCGACCAGCATCTGGTCCGGCGCCGCATTGGCGATCAGCCGCGCCACCTGGATGGTGACGTCGCCGACGATGAAGGCGCCGCCATTGCCGCCATCCTTGCGCGGCTGGTGGTAGAGGAAATGGCTGCCGATGCTCAAGACAAGCCGCAGCACCGGTACGGCGGCTGCATGCGTGGCGGTGCGGCGCAAAGCCGCGAACAGGATCTGGAAAATCGCCACCGCGCAGAAGAAGTCGATATCGGCGCGCAGGCCGGCGCGCTCGTTCCAGACATAGAAGCCGTCGCCGGTGGTGGTGCGGCCGAAGGCGACGGCCAGGCCATGGGCGCGCGCCATCTCCTCGGCCAGGTTGAGCGAGAATTCCAGCGTGGTGAGCTGGGCCGCCTGTTCCTCCGGCGCGGCCTTGGAAAAGCCGACGATATCGAGCAGCAGCACGGCGCGGTGCAGGGTCTTGGACACGGTGAACAGCCGGAACACCCGCTCGACCAGGGAAGGCGGGATTTCGCCGGGGCCGTCGCCGATCCGGCTGTCCAGCCGCAGCTCGACCGGCTGCACATCCAGCAGCTGGGCGGTCTCGTCCAGCGCGGCGCCGGCCATCAGGCTGCCCTCGCTGAATACGGGAAGATGCCGGCCGTGATCGGTGAACAGCCGCACCTTCGGCAGGGTGATGATTTCGATGCCGCGCGGGCTCGGCCGCCAGCCGACCAGCGCATTGCTGCCGAACCGCCACAGCTCGAAGAAGATCGCATGCAGCTGCTGCTGCAGGGCGGCCTCCTGTGGGGAATTCTGCGGATTACCGGCGGTCATCGGCGGCCGGCTTAGACCCCGCCGGGGCCGGAATCAACCACTTTTCCTGTACCATGAGGGCGCTTGGCGGGAACTTCGGCCCCGATTCTGCGTTGCGGATGGTCGACTTAGGCCAGGGCGTGGGGGACTTTGTGCCCTCCCGGCCTTGCAGGAATGGCAAAACCTCCTATGTTAGGGGCGTCATTCTACTACGGACTGCCGGCCTGTTACCCCGTTCGATCGGATGGGTGTCCAGACCACAAGCCCCTGGACATAGTCTGATGCGCCGCACATGAGTGCGTCGCTGCTACCATCTGAACGAGGAATACACACATGGCCACTGGCACTGTGAAATGGTTTAACGGCACCAAGGGTTACGGTTTCATCCAGCCGGAAGCTGGCGGCGCGGACGTGTTCGTCCACATCTCCGCCGTCGAGCGCGCTGGCCTGAGCACCCTGAACGAGGGCCAGAAGGTCGCTTTCGAGGAGCAGCGCGATCCGAAGCGCGGCAAGACCTCGGCGGTGAATCTGAAGGCTCTCTGAGCCGTCAGTCAGCCCAAGGCTTCGGGGGGCGTCCGGCAACGGGCGCCCCTTCGCTTTTCTAGCATGATCAGAAACGGGAGGGCGCGATGGCGTTCAAGCCGAACTACAACCAGCAGCGCGCCGAGCGCAACCGCGCCAAGGAACAGAAGAAGCAGGAAAAGCTGCAGCGCCGCCAGGAGGAATCCGACCGCCGCAAGGCCGCCGGCCTGCCGCCGCAGGAGGGTGACGACCCGGCCACCGACGAGCCGACCGAAAGCTGAGCCGACCTGCGTTTTCCGGAGTCCCCCATGGCCAAGAAAAAATTCAATCCCGCCGCCACCTTCGCGCTGTTCAACGTCACCTACCAGGACGGGGCGCAGACCTCGAACCGCCGCGTGCCGGTCGACCAGTTCGGCCAGTTCGACGATGTCTCCGATGTCGCCCGCGCCTATATCGAGGCGCAGGACCGCGAGATCGCCGACAAGTCCGGCCGCCCGCGCGGCCCGATCAAGTCGCTCGAAAGAGTCGGCTGACTGGCGCGTCGGCTAGGCGCGCTTCAGTTTCTCCAGGGCGCCATGCAGCGCCTGCAGGAAGGCCGAACGGTCCTTCTGCGCAAACGGCCTCGGCCCGCCGCCGACTCTCTCCGTGGGATTGGCGGCCCGCAGGTCGGTCATCAGGTTGCGGGTGGCGAGATCGGCGCCGATCGAGGCGGCCGAGAATTCGCGCCCCGTCGGGCTGAGCACCAGCGCGCCGGTCTTCACGCAGCGCGCCGCCAGCGGCACATCGGCGGTGATCACCACATCGCCCGGCCCGGCGGTCTCGGCGATCCAGTCGTCGGCCTTGTCCAGCCCCTCCGCCACCACCTGCAGCCGCAGCCATTCCAGGCCGCGCGGCACGTTCAGCCAGCTGTTCGCCACCACCACGACATCCACGCCATGGCGCTCGGCCACGCGATAGACCTCGTCCTTGACCGGACAGGCATCGGCATCCACATAAATCGTCGTCATACAAATCCCGTCGTCCTCGGACCCAGGAAAACCATCTTGGCCGAGGACCTCATGCAGACCGGAGAAAGACCCTCGGGTCAAGCCCGAGGGTGACGGCTTTTGCTGCGACAGGTAGGATGGGCATATGAGCAAGGCCTTCACCAAAGAGTCGGATGCACCCGAGGTCGAGGACGACCTGGAAGACGCCGCCCCGCCGATTCCGGCCGGGGCGAAGAACTACATCACGCCGGCCGGCCTGCGCCGCCTGCAGGACGAGTTGCGCCAGCTCAAGACCGTCGAGCGGCCGAAAGTGGTCGAGATCGTCTCCTGGGCGGCCGGCAACGGCGACCGTTCGGAAAACGGCGACTATCTCTACGGCAAGAAGCGCCTGCGCGAGATCGACCGTCGCATCCGCTTCCTGCTCAAGCGGCTGGAAATCGCCGAACCGGTCGATCCGAAGCTGCAGAAAAACCGTGAGCAGGTGTTCTTCGGCGCCACGGTGACCTATGAGCATAACGGCCAGGAGCGCACCATCCGCATCGTCGGCATCGACGAGGCGCGGCTGGAGCAGGGCGAGGTGAGCTGGATCGCGCCGATCGCCCGCGCGCTGATGAAGGCGCGGGAAGGCGATCTCGTCGAGCTGCGCACGCCGCACGGGCCGGAGCAGATCGAGGTGATTGAAATCCGCTACCAGGATGGAGACCCAGAAAAGATGGATGGCCGAGCATGATGAAGCCCATTCCGGTTAAGCTGGCCGAGATCTACGTGCCGGCGAAATTCAAGGGCCTGCTGGATGCGGCGAAGGTCGCCGCCCTGGCCGATGAGATCGTCGGCGACGGCGGCCTGAAAATCCCGATCCAGGTGCGCCGCGACGACAAGGAAAAACGCTATGTGCTGGTCGCCGGCCTGCACCGGCTGGAAGCCATGCGCAGCCTGGGCGAGGCGACCATCGACGCGCTGATCGTGGCGGCGCGGAAGTTTTGATAAGAAAG
>NZ_JAOZVR010000012.1 GCF_025869515.1 Ferrovibrio sp. | reverse complement strand
GTTTACACCGCCGTGATGGCCTGGCTGCTTCTCGGCGAGGCTTTTGCATTCTACCATTGGATCGGCGCGGCGCTGGTGCTGCCGGGCCTGTATTTCGCGACCCACAAACCGCAAGCCGCAACCAGGGTGCAAGCCTGATGCCTTACGCCTCGCTCCGCGATTTCATGGCCCAGCTGGAACAGAGCGGCCGGCTGGTGCGCGTGCGCGAACCGGTCTCCACCGTGCTGGAGATGACCGAAATCCAGACCCGCCTGCTCGCTGAAGGCGGGCCCGCCGTGCTGTTCGAAAACCCCGTGCGCGCCGATGGCAGCCCGAGCGACATTCCGGTGCTGGTGAATCTTTTCGGCACCGTGGACCGCGTGGCGCTCGGCATGGATCGCAGGCCGGAAGAGCTGAAGGATGTCGGCGAGACGCTGGCCTTCCTGCGCCAGCCCGAACCGCCCGGCGGTTTCCGCGAGGCGCTCGGCCTGCTGCCGCTGGTGAAAACCGTAATGGCGATGCAGCCGAAAACCGTGAGCAGCGCGCCGGTACATGAGGTGGTGTTGCAGGGCGACGAGATCGACCTCAACCAACTGCCGATCCAGACCTGCTGGCCGGGCGAGCCGGCGCCGCTGATCACCTGGCCGCTGGTGGTCACCCAGGGCCCGAGCAAGACCGACAAGACCGACCGTTTCAATCTCGGCATCTATCGCATGCAGGTGCTGAACAAAAACCAGACCCTGATGCGCTGGCTCAAGCATCGCGGCGGCGCCCAGCAGCACCAGCGCTGGAAACAGGCCGGCAAACGCGAGCCCTTCCCCGCCGCCGTGGTGATCGGCGCCGATCCGGGCACGATTCTCGCCGCCGTGACGCCGGTGCCGGACACGCTGTCGGAATACCAGTTCGCCGGACTCCTTCGCGGGAAGCGCGTCGAGCTGGTCGACTGCAAGACCATTCCATTGAAGGTGCCGGCCGAGGCCGAAATCGTGCTGGAGGGCCATGTCTCGCTGGAGGATTACCGCGACGAAGGCCCCTATGGCGACCATACCGGCTATTACAACTCGGTCGAGCAGTTCCCGGTCTTCACCATCAGCGCCATCACCATGCGCAGACAGCCGATCTACCTCAGCACCTTCACCGGTCGGCCGCCGGACGAGCCCAGCGTGCTGGGCGAGGCGCTCAACGATGTGTTCGTGCCGCTGATCCGCCAGCAGTTCCCTGAGATCGTCGATTTCTGGCTGCCGCCGGAAGGCTGCTCCTACCGCGTCGCCGTGGTCAGCATGAAAAAGGCCTATCCCGGCCATGCCAAGCGCGTGATGATGGGCGTGTGGTCTTACCTGCGCCAGTTCATGTACACCAAGTGGATCATCGTGGTGGACGACGACATCGACGCGCGCGACTGGAAGGATGTGGTCTGGGCGATGTCGACCCGCATGGACCCGGCCCGCGACGTCACCTTCGTCGAGCATACGCCGATCGACTATCTCGATTTCGCCAGCCCGGAATCCGGCCTCGGCAGCAAGATCGGCCTGGATGCCACCAACAAATGGCCGCCGGAGACGAAAAGAGAGTGGGGCGAGAAAATCCGCATGGACGCGGACGTGATCCGCACCGTGACCGAGAAATGGGCCAGACTGGGCCTGCCGGGATCGGGCAAGCCGATCTGGAAATAGCCCCGGATCGGGCGGATTCTCCACCGCCTATGACCTAAGTCACAGGACCGCCGATTGACGGCACCGGCCTTCCCCAACGACAATCGGGCCGACAGGGACAGGATAAGGCGGCGAAATTCCATGCGGCTGTGGCAAAGCCTGCGGGACCAGATTTGCGGCGGCGATTCGAAAACCGCCGCCGAAACCGATCGCCTGTCGCTCGCCTTCCGCCATGAGGAATACGAGGCGCTGCGGCTGACCATCGGCCTGCGCTATGCCGTCTGCATCATCGTCGCCACCATCCTCAGCATCGAGATGGGCTGGCCGCTGGCGCTCAACTACTACGGCTATCTCGGCGCCTTCGCCTTCTCGGCCTATCTGCAATTGCTGCTGCGCAAGCCGGAACTCGACCGGCCGTGGATGCATATCGTTTTCCCGTTCATCGACATGGCGCTGCTGACCGCCGCCATCGTGCTGCCCAACCCCTTCGACAGCCATATGCTGCCGCCGCCGATGCGGCTCGACTTCGACACCATTCTCTATGTCGCGCTGTTCGTGGTGTTGTCGGCGCTCGGCCAGTCGGCGCGCACCGTGCTTACCACCACGCTGGCCGCCATCGTCTGCTGGACCATCGGCACGATGTATATCGCCATGCAGCCCGATGTCACCTTCGGCAGCCGCTTCGACAATATCCTGAATGTGCCGATGCAGGAGCGCATCGATTATATCCTCAATCCCTGGAATGTGCGGCTGGGCGAATTCCTGTCGCGCGTGATCCTGATCGGCATGATCGGCATGCTGCTGGCGGTTGCCGTAATGCGCTCGCGCACCCTGCTGGCGCGCCAGGTCGAGAGCGAACGCGCCCGCCGCAACCTGTCGCGGCATTTCTCGCCGCATATCGCCGAGGAACTGTCGCGCATGGACGATGCGCTCGGCCAGGTGAAGCAGCTGGATGCCGCCGTGCTGTTCGCCGATCTGATCGGCTTCACCCAGATCGCCGACGACCACACGCCGGAACAGACCATCGGCATCCTGCGCGAGGTGCATCAGCGCCTGTCGCGCGCCGTCGCCGACAATGCCGGCACGCTGGATAAATATCTCGGCGACGGCATCATGGCCTCCTTCGGCACGCCACGACCCGGGCCGCGCGATGCTTCGGCCGCCCTGCTCGCGGCGCGCGCCATGCTGCGCGAGATGGACCTGCTCAATCGCCAGCGCAGGCTGCTGCGCCAGGTGCCGCTGCAGCTGGCCGTCGGCATCCATTACGGCCCGCTGACGCTCGGCAATATCGGCGACGAAACCCGCGTCGAATATGCCCTGATCGGCGAAACCGTGAATGTGGCGCACCGGCTGGAGCAGATGACCCGCAGCCTGAATGCGCAGCTCTGCCTCAGCCAGGCCTTTGTCGACAGGCTGGTGGAAGAAACCCGCGGCGACCAGGGCGCGGTGCGCGACATGGTGGCACTGAAACCGCAGCCGATCCGTGGCCTGCGCGACCGCATGGTGCTGTGGATTCTCGCCCGCCCGGCGATCACCGCCGAGGCCGACGCACCCGAACCGACGCCCACCATCCACTGACCGGATCGATGCGTTTCCGTCAGCCTCTTTCCCTCTTCCGCAAACCTCGGCCCTCCGACCGCGACCTGCTGCCGTGGTGGCATCCGGCCAGCCTGCTGCGCGGCGCCTGGAATCTGGCCTTCTCGGCCGCGCTGGGCGTCGGCATCGGCGCCATCGCGCTCGACCTGGCGGCCCAGATCGCCGCCAGGCTCACCGGCAGCGACTGGCAGGACTGGCACGCCCCCCTCAGCCCGCTCGCCTGGGTGATCGGTTGTTTTGTCGCGGTCATTGCATATATGTCCTACAGGATGGACGATAAGACCGATGCCTGAAACTGGCGCCTGATCAGTAATCGCCTGACCCCATACTTCCAGATCGAGTATTTCCATGTCCGATACCGCCAAACGCGCCGCCGATGCGCAGTCCCTGGTCGCCGACCTGATTGCCGCCGCCCGCAGGGCCGGCGCCGAGAACGCCGATGCGCTCTACCATGAATCGCGCTCGCTCAGCGCCGGCGTCCGCCTGGGCAAGCCGGAGGATGTCGAAAGTTCGGAAAGCCGCGAGCTCGGCCTGCGCGTGCTGATGGGCCAGCGTCAGGCCTGCGTCTCCACCACCGATTTTGCCAAAGCCACGCTGGACGAACTGGTCGGCCGCGCCATCAGCATGGCGCGCGTGGCGCCGGAGGATAAATTCTGCGGCCTGCCCGATCCGGCCCAGCTGGCGACACAGCCGCAGGACTTCGATCTCTTCGATGGCGTCGAGCTGGAAATGCCGCAGCTGCTGGAACGCGCCAGGACCGCAGAATCGGCCGCCATGGCGGTGAGCGGCGTGACGAATTCCGAGGGCGGCAGCGCCGGCCGTGCCTTCAGCATGTCGGCCTATGCCAATACCGCCGGCTTCAACGGGGCCGGCTGGATCGGCTGGCACAGCATCGCGGCCTCGGTGATCGCCGGCCAGGATACCGGCATGGAGCGCGACAGCGACTACGAAGCGCGCACCTATCTCAGCGACCTGCCCGCACCCGAAAGCGTCGGCCGCAATGCCGGCGAACGCGCGGTGAAACGCCTCAATCCGCGCAAGCTGGACAGCGGCGCCATGCCGATCCTGTTCGATGCGCGCGTCGCCAATGGGCTGCTCGGCCATTTCCTCGGCGCCATCAACGGCGCCGGCGTGGCGCGCGGCACTTCGTTCCTGAAAGACCGGCTGGGCGAAATGGTCTTCGCGCCGGGCATCCGCATCATCGACGACCCGCTGCGCCAGCGCGGCTTCCGCTCGCGCTGGTTCGACCTGGAAGGCGTCGCCGCCCCCACCCGCGCGCTGATCGAGGACGGCCGGCTCACCACCTGGCTGCTCGATTGCGCCACCGCGCGCCAGCTTGGCATGCAGAGCACCGGCCATGCCTCGCGCGGCACCTCGTCGCCGCCCTCGCCGTCTCCGACCAACGTGCATCTCGAGCCGGGCAAGCACACGCCGGCCGAGCTGATGGCCGATATCAGGGAAGGCCTCTATGTCACCGAGCTGATCGGCATGGGCGTGAATGGCGTGACCGGCGATTACAGCCGCGGCGCCGCCGGTTTTCTGATCCGCGACGGCCAGCTCGCCGAACCGGTTTCGGAAATCACCATCGCCAGCAACCTGAAGCAGATGTTCGCCAACCTGGTGCCGGCCAACGACCTCACCTTCCGCTTCGGCACCAATGCGCCGACCGTGCGCATCGACGGCATGACCGTCGCCGGCCGCTGACGACGAACGGCGCGCCGATGGCCACCTCGCTCAGACAGGATCATGCGCTTGCCCTCGCGGCGGCGCGCGAGGCCGGCGAGATCGCGCTGCATTTTTTCCGCGGCGATGTGAAATCCTGGAACAAGAAACCCAACGATCCCGTCTCGGAAGCCGATATCGCCGTCGACACCCTGCTGAGCGAGCGGCTGTCCGGCGCGCGGCCGGATTACGGCTGGCTCAGCGAGGAAAGCGGCATCCGGCCCGGCAAGGGCCCCAATGGCGGTCCTGCGCAATGGATCATCGATCCGATCGACGGCACCCGCGCCTTCCTCGAGCGCAAGCCGGAATTCACCATCTGCATCGCCCTGATGCATGATGGCCAGCCGGTGCTGGCGGCGATCTACAATCCGGCCAGCGACGAGATGTTCGACGCCACTGCCGGGGGCGGCGCCCGGCTGAACGGCAAGCCGATCCAGGCCTCGGGCCATGCCAGCCTGATGGAAGCGCGCTTCCTCGCCTCGCGACGCACCTTCGAACGCCATGGCTGGCTGGCACGCACGGCCAAGGCCGATTTCGCCTATCGCAACTCGATCGCCTATCGCATGGCGCTGGTGGCGGCCGGCCGTTTCGATGCCGCCATCAGCCTGACCGAGAAAAGCGACTGGGATGTCGCCGCCGCCGACCTGCTGGTGCGCGAAGCCGGCGGCCGCGTCACCACAGCCGATGGCGCGCCGCTGGTCTATGGCAGCGCGAAACACCGCCACCCCTCGGTGATCGCCACCGGCGCCTATATCTTCGATGACGTGGTCGACCTGCTGAAGACGCGCAAGCCCTGACGCCCCAAGCCTCCGGCTGCTGCTAGGTCCGGCCTGAGACCGGTATGGCGCCGCCGGTCGTCACCCGGTTGTCAGGCGAAGCCAGAAACGCGATCGTGGCGGCAATCTGGTCGGGCCTGGGCCAGGCGGCATGATCGGCGTCGGGCATGCTGGCGCGATTGGCCGGCGTGTCGATGATCGACGGCACCACCGCATTCACCAGGATATCGCGCGGCGCCAGTTCCGCCGCCAGAGCCTGGGTCAGCGCGATTACGGCGGCCTTGCTGGCGGCATAGGCGCTCATGCCGGCGCCGAGCCGTGGTTCGAGGCCCGGGCGGGCGCCGACATTGACGATCCGCCCGCCATTGCTGAAGGCACGCACCGCGGCCCGGCTGCACAGATGGCAGCTGACCAGGTTGGTATTCACCATCTCCATCAGGTCGTTCTTGCCGGTCTCCTCCAGCTTGCTCATAGCAAAGCCGCCGGCGATGTGGATCGAGGCCCAGAGTCCGTCGACGCCCTCATACAGTTGCGCCACGTCCGCCTCATTGGTCAGTTCGCAGGGGCCGACCAGCGTGACGCGGTCCTTGTATGGAAAGGTCGCGACTTCCTTCTCGTGGAGATAGGACAAGCGGCATTGCGCGCCGGCGGCCAGCAATGCGCCGACCACGGCGCGGCCGAGTGCACCGGTGCCGCCGGTGACGATGACAGTGCGGTTCTGGAAATCCATGGGGCCTCGCAGCAGACGGAGTCTGGGTTGCGGCCAGTCCAGCATGCGACCTGGCCGGACGCAATGGCGGAGGCCGGGAATCCGCGCCATCCCGCAATCGGCCCTGGAACCCTCCGTTCCCGCTGCCGTTCTGCATCGGGCAACCTGGGATGCTGCGACATGAAAATTCTCGCCTGGATCATCGGCATCGTCTTTGTCACCGGCCTGCTGGTCTGGCTCGGGATATTCAAGGCGATCTTCTGACGCTTACGGCACGCCGTTGCGGCCATGGGCACGATAGCCCGGCCGCGCGTTCAGGCGGTCGTAATAGGCCGCGACATGCCGGTAGTCCGGCCGCGCATCTTCCATGGGCACCGAATACCAGCGATGCACCGCAAGGCCGATGGGAATATCGGCCAGCGTGAAACTGCCGCCCGCGATATAGCCGCCGTTGCGCCCGAGCTGCGCATCGACGATACCGACGGCGGCATTGAACTGCTGCAGCGAGGCGGCAATGGCCGCGGCATCGAAGGCCGGATTCCTGCGCACCAGACCCATGAAGCAGGCCCGCCAGCTGTTGTTGAAATCCGAGGCCTGCCAGTCCATCCACTGCTCGATGCCCGCGCGCGCCGCCGGATCGGCCGGCAGCAGGTCGTACCGGCCCGTCTTCGCGGCCAGATAGCGCAGGATCGCATTCGACTCCCACACGATCACGCCGCCATCGTCGATCACCGGAATCATGCCCACGGGATTGAGCGCGCGGAATTCCGGCGTATCGAGCGGACGGAACCGGCCGTAGCCGCCCCAGTCCTCGCGCTTGTATGGCAGTTCAAGTTCAGCGCAGAGCCACAGCACCTTGCGCACATTGATCGAATTGGGGTGGCCGTAAATTTTCAGCATTCCGCCAGCCTGTCAGCGGCCGGTGCGGCAGCCAAGCGGATGGCGGAAAATTTATTGTCCTGCTTGTCCCACTTGTCACGATTGCCCCTCCGCCCCATCTGAGGTCCGGCGCCGGATCCGGCATGGCCGTCGCCGCCGGTGACAGAGGATCGCACCGGTCCGCGTTGGCCAGGATTGGCCAGAATTGGCTCGCGTTGGCTTCCATTGGCTCGCATTGGCCATGCGCCGGCCGCAAACGGGCGCGCAATCGGCCATGACTGGCCGGCCATGTCAGCGCCCGGGCTTCAGGATTTCAATCGGTTAGCCGGTTTCGCAGTTAAGCCGTGCGGACCCAGATCGCATTATCGTGGAAAGCGGCGCCGCCATTGGGCTTGGCGGCGTCCGCGCCGGTCAGCGCGTTGATGCCCATGCCGTCGACGAAGGCCGCATGCGGCCAGATGCTTTCCACCACCACCACGCCGCGCTGCACCCCGGCATAGAGCCGGGCATGGATGCGGATGCTGCCGCGCCGGTTGCCGATCCGCACCAGATCGCCCTCGGCGATGCCGAGACCGGCGGCGTCCTCGGGATGGAGGAACAGGGTCGGCCGGCCCTCTTTCTTGATCGAGGTCGGTGTCTCGGTGAAGCTGGTGTTGAGGAAATTGCGCGCCGGCGAGGTGATCATGCGGAAGGGATGCTCGTCGGTCGCCGGCTCGATGCTGAGCCAGTGATCGGGCAAGGCCGGCATGCCCTCGGCATCCGGCCCCATCGCCGCCCAGTCCGGGCTGAAGCGGAATTTCCGGTCCGGCCAGCCGAAGCCGTCGCTGTAATGCGCCGTCGCGAAATCCGGCTGGCAGTCATGCCAGCGGCGTTCGCGCAGGGTCGCCACATCGGGCCAGCCCGAGGCTTTCAGCGTCGCCTCCACCATCTCGATGGCGCTCATGTCGAAGCCGGGATGTTCGGCACCGAGCCGCTTCGCCAGTTCGCAGATCACATAGTGATTCTCGCGCGCCTCGCCCGGCGCCTCGACCAGCTTCGGCCCGAGCAGGATATGCTGCTGCCCGCCGGCCTGGTAGATGTCGTCATGTTCGGTGAACATGGTGGCCGGCAGCACGATATCGGCCATCTTCGCCGTCGGCGTCATGAACTGCTCATGCACGCAGGTGAACAGGTCGTCGCGCGCGAAGCCCTTCTGCACCAGCAGCGATTCCGGCGCCACTTCCACCGGATTGGTGTTCTGGATCAGCAGCGCGGTCACCGGCGGGCCGTGTCGCAGCGCCTGCGCATCGCCGGTCAGCACCGGGCCGATCTGCGACTGGTCGAGCATGCGGATGCTCGGATCGAGCGCATCGAGACCTTCGATCAGCGTCTTGTTCCAGTGGAAGATCGCGCCGTTGTTGTGAAAGGCGCCACCGCCCTCGTATTGCCAGGCGCCGGTGACGCTGGCGATGCAGGTGGCCGCATGCATGTTGACCGCGCCGTTGCGGCTGCGCGCGAAACCGTAGCCGAGCCGGATGTAATGCTTCTTTGTGCGGCCCAGCATATGGGCGAAATCGATGATCTGCTGCGCGCTCAGCCCTGTGATCGCGGCCGCCCATTCCGGCGTGCGGGTGGCGAGATGCGCTTCCAGCTCGGCCGGCACATCGGTATGGCGCGCCATGAAGTCGCGGTCGGCATAGCCGTCGCGGAACAGCACATGCATCACGGCGCAGGCCAGCGCGCCGTCGGTGCCCGGCCGCAGGATCAGCGCCACATCGGCCTGTTCGGCGGTGGCATTGCGATAGGCGTCGATCACCACGATCTTCGCCCCGCGCTCCTTGCGGGCGCGGATCGCATGGGTCATCACATTGACTTGGGTATGCACGGCGTTAGTGCCCCAGATCACCACAATGTCGCTTTTCGCCATCTCGCGCGGATCGGGGCCATGCAGGCTGCCGGTGGCGGCGATGTAGCCGGCGCGGGCGAGTGTGACGCAGATGGTGGAATGCTGGCCGGAATAGCGCTTCACGTTGCGCAGGCGATGGATGCCATCGCGCTGCACCAGGCCCATCGTGCCGGCATAGTAATAAGGCCAGACGGTTTCGCTGCCGTATTTCTTCTCGGCCGCGATAAGAGCTTCCGCCGTGCGATCCAGCGCCTCGCCCCAGGAGATCGGCGCATACTGTCCGCTGCCCTTCGGGCCGGTGCGCAGCAGGGGTTGCAGCAGCCGCTCCCTGTGGTTGGCGCGCTCGGCATAGCGCGCCACCTTGGCGCAGATCACGCCGGCGGTGTAGCTGTTCTCCTCCGCCCCGCGCACCTTGCCGATGGTACCGTTCGGCAGCAGCTCGATCTCCAGCGCGCAGGTCGACGGGCAGTCATGCGGGCAGGCGCTGTGGCCGATCTTTTTGGCGGTCGATGCCGGGGCGAAGGGTGCGTTCATCTATCTGAGGCGTGACGGGCTGAGGTCGGGCTCGGCGAGGCCGAGATCGGCCACATCCTGCGGCAAACCGCGGCCCTGCGCCAGCGCCGCGGCGACCCGCGCCATCGCCGCCGAGGTCTGGATGCCATAGCCGCCCTGGGCCGCCAGCCAGAAGAAACCGGCCTTTTCGGCGTCGAAGCCGCAGACCACCGTGCGGTCGTCGACGAAGCTGCGCAGCCCGGCCCATTTCGCCGCCAGGCGACGTACCTGCAGGGTGGACACAGTTTCCAGCCGGTCGACCGCGATGGCGATATCCATCTCATCAGGTTGCGCATCGCAGGGTTCGGAATCGGTCTCGTCGCAGGGCGACAGCAGGATGCGGCCGGCATCGGGTTTGAAATACCATTCCTCGTCGGCGTCGATCACCATCGGCCAGGCGTGAATATCGGTGCCGTTCGGCGGATCGAAGGTCACCGCGGTGCGGCGCTTCGGCTTCAGGCCGATCGGCTTCACGCCAGCCATGCCGGCGACCACGTCGCTCCAGGCGCCGGCGGCATTGATCACCACCGGCGCGGCGAAGCCGCCCTTCGTGGTCTCGACCTGCCAGTCGTTGCCGACCTTCTGCAGGCCGGTGACCTCGGCATCTGTGACCATACGACCGCCAGCCGCGGTCATGCCGCGCAGCAGGCCATTATGCAGGGCATGCACCTCGATATCCATCGCATCGGGCTCGGCCAGCGCGCCGCCGCTGACGGCTTCGGGCTTCAGCACCGGCATCAGCGCCTGGGTCTCGGCGGCCGAAAGCCGCTTCACGGTCGGCACCAGCTTGCGCATGTCGTCGTATTTGCCGTCCAGCTCGGCGGCCTGGGCCGTGCTGCCGATATGCAGCGCGCCGCGCGGGGTGAGGATCGGCACCGAGGCGAAACCGGCCGGCGGGTTCATCAGGAAATCGCGGCTGGCCACCGTGAGCGCACGGATCGGCGCATTGCCGTAAGTCTCGGCGAACAGAGCGGCCGAGCGGCCGGTGGTGTGGTAACCCGGCTGGCTCTCGCGCTCCAGCAGCACCACCTGCTTGCCGGCCCGCGCCAGCTCATAACCCGCGCCGGCGCCGGCTATGCCGCCGCCGATAATCACTACGTCGTAACGATCCGTCATGCGATCCTCTTTCCAGTCCGGGGCTGCCGCGGCATCTTTTTGTGCCGCTGGCAACACCGACTATAGAGATCGCCGCTCTACGCGACCAATACCTTCATGGCATGGCGCAATAATGCGCCGCATCAAACCCCGCCGAAACAGAGGTATTTGAGCTCGATGAAGCTGTCGATGCCGTATTTCGAGCCCTCGCGGCCATGGCCGGATTCCTTCACGCCGCCGAACGGCGCCTCGGCCGTCGAGATCAGGCCTTCGTTGATGCCGACCATGCCGTATTCCAGCTGCTCGGCCACGCGCCAGACCCGGCCGATATCGCGGCTGTAGAAATAGGCGGCCAGACCGTAGGGCGTGTCGTTGGCGAGCCGGATTGCCTCGGCTTCATCCTTGAAACGATACAGCAGCGCCACCGGACCGAAGATTTCCTCCTGCGCGGAGTCCATCTGCGTCGTGGCGTCGCCGATCACGCTGGGCTGGTAGAAGGTGCCGCCCAGCTCGTGGCGTTCGCCGCCGAGCAGCACCCTGGCGCCCTTGGCTTTGGCATCCGCCACCAGCCGCTCGACCTTGTCGAGCGCATCCTGGTTGATGAGCGGCCCCTGGTTGACACCCTCGGCGAAACCGGGGCCGGTCTTCAGTTTCTTCACGGCTTCAGTCAGCCTGGCGGCGAAGGCATCGTAGACCTTTTCCTGCACGAAGAAGCGGTTGGTACAGACGCAGGTCTGCCCGGTATTGCGGTATTTCGAAATCATCGCACCGGTGACGGCGGCATCGATATCGGCATCGTCGAAGACGATGAAGGGCGCATTGCCACCGAGTTCGAGCGACAGCTTCTTCAGCGTATCGGCGCTCTGGCGCATCAGAATCTTGCCGACTTCCGTCGAGCCGGTGAACGACACCTTGCGCACGATCGGATTGGTGGTGAGTTCCACGCCCACCTCGGGGCCGTTCGAGGAGGTGACGACGTTGAACACACCTTTCGGCATGCCGGCCTGCTCGGCCAGCCAGGCCAGCGCCAGCGCGCAGAGCGGCGTGTCTTCGGCCGGCTTGACCACCACCGGGCAGCCGGCGGCCAATGCCGGCGCCACCTTGCGGGTGATCATGGCAATCGGGAAATTCCACGGCGTGATCGCCGCCACCACACCGATCGGCTGCTTGATCACGACGATGCGTTTATCAGGCGCGTGGCCAGGAATGGTGTCGCCATAGATGCGGCGGCCCTCTTCGGCGAACCATTCGACGAAGCTGGCACCATAGGCCACCTCGCCCCTGGCCTCGGCCAGCGGCTTGCCCTGCTCCAGCGTCATCAGCGCACCGAGATCGTCCTGGTTCTGCAGGATCAGGTCGTACCATTTGCGCAGGATCGCGCCGCGCTGCTTGGCGGTCAGCGCCGCCCAGGCCGGCCAGGCCGCCTGCGCCGCCGCAATGGCGCGCTTCGTCTCGGCCCTGCCCATGTCCGGCACCTCGGCAATCAGGCTGCCATCGGCCGGATTGGTGACCTTGAAGCTCTTGCCGCTGTCCGCCTCCACCCAGGCGCCATCGATATAGGCCTGACGGCGCAGCAGATCGGCATGCTTGATATGGGTCATCGGGCGTCCTCCTCAAAAAGCCGGGCGTTACTTTGATATGCAGCGCGCGATCCGGCAATGGCCCTGGCGTATATGGCGCGAAGCAATTCGCTTGATATGCGTCAAGGGCCGGTCCGCCGGTTTCTGTTTTGATACTGATGGACTCACCGCAACTTCCATATAGGACAGGCTGCCATGTCATCCATCCGGAAATTCCTTGCCATTCTCGCCATCCAGGCCCTGCTCGCCACGGGCTGCACGCAGCTGAGCCAGGAGGATCGCGCAACCCTCGATCAGGTTCGCTCGATTGCCAACGACGCCAAGATGGAGGCGATCAAGGCCAGCGCGGCAGCCCAGGCTGCTCAAGAGGCCGCAACACGATCCGAGGCCAAGGCGACCGCCGCCGCCGATGCCGCCGTCAAGGCAGCGGCCGATGCCCGCCTGGCAAGCGAGCGCGCCGAACGAATGTTCTCGCGCAGCCAGCGTAAGTAGGATTACGCCTCAACGCTGTGGTGCCAGCACCGGTGGCAGGTCGATGCGCACCGGCATGCCGGTGCGGCGCCAAGCTGTCTCGGCCACCACATCCCAGGCGATCCTGGCATGCAGCGCCGGACCGATCACTCCCGACACCACGCCTGGTAATTCCACAGGCTCATCGGGGGTGAAATCGCCTCGCTCGTCCAATTCTGCCATCTGGTTGGCGCTGGGATGAATTTCCAGCATCAGGGCATGATCATGCCAGCCGAGCTTGACCGGCTGATAGACGACATTCACTGGTGTTCCCAGAGACACAAGCCGATAGAGCGTCGCGATATCGTTTTCGTATAGTCGGAAACAACCGTGACTGACCCTTCGGCCGATGCCATAGGGCCGGTTGGTGCCATGCATCACCATGGCGGGCCAGCCGAGATCGAGAGCAAAGGAGCCGAGCGGATTATCGGGTCCCGGCCCCACCGCATCGGGCAGTTCCGGCCGTTCGGCGCGGATTGAGGCCGGTGGAATCCAGACCGGATTCTCGCGCTTGCGTACTATGCGCGTCAGGCCGAGAACGATGGCGTCGTTATCGACGGCAATACCGATCGGAAAGCTTAAGACTGCACCACCGGACTGGAAAAAATACAGCCGCTGGTCGCCCATGTTGATGACGATTCCGTTGCGCTGTGCCGCTGGCAGAACATGTTGCTTTGGCAACAGCACGGTTCGCCCCTCCTCCGGCAGCCAGGGGTCGATGCCGCGGTTGGCCGCGACCAGTTCGCCATAACCGAGATCGTGGCGCAGGGCCAGATCAGCCAGGGTGTCACCAGGTGCCACGAGATGGTGCTCAGGCTCACCGATAATGTCACTCTCGGACATCTGGGCCAGCCCCCGTCGCGCAGCCAGCATCAGGGCTACGAAGCCCATGTGGAACAGGCCGCGTCGTGTCAGCCGGCACGCCGTCACGACTTGTCCATTGTCAGCACGGCGGCACCCTGCAGTCGCCCGGCCCGCAGATCGTCCAGTGCGCGATTGGCAGCCTGCACCGGATACGGCACCGGGTGGATCCGGATGGGAATCAGCGGTGCCAGCGCCAGGAAATCAGCGGCATCCTGCCGCGTGAGATTGGCCACGGATTTCACCATTCGCTCGCCCCAAAGCAAATGATAAGGGAAAGCCGGGATGTCGCTCATATGAATGCCGGCGCAGATCACCCGCCCGCCCTTGCGTACGGCCTGCAAAGCCACCGGCACGAGATTGCCCAAGGGTGCGAAGATGATCGCCGCATCCAGCAGTTCGGGCGGCGCCATATCCGAAGCACCCGCCCATATGGCGCCCAGTTGCCGGGCAAAATCCTGCGCGGCTTTATCGTCCGGCCGGGTAAAGGCATAAACCCGCACGCCCTGCGCCACTGCCACCTGGATCAGGATATGGGCCGCCGCACCGAAGCCATACAGACCAAGCGTTCCTGCCGCACCCGCCATGCGATAGGCGCGGTAGCCGATCAGACCGGCGCAGAGCAGCGGTGCAGCCTCGATATCGCTGATGCCATCGGGAATGCGGAAACAGTAGCGCTGATCGACAATGGCACGATCCGCATAACCGCCATCGATCTGATAGCCGGTAAACCGTGCCTCATCGCACAGATTTTCTTCGCCAGCCCGGCAGAAGCGGCATTCGCCGCAGCTCCAGCCCAGCCAGGGAATACCGACCCGTTCCCCGATGGCGAAATCCGCGACCCCGTCACCCAGCGCGCTGACCCGGCCGACAATTTCATGGCCCGGCACCAGCGGGAATTTAGCATCCGGCAATTCGCCGTCGACGACATGCAGATCGGTGCGGCAGACCCCACAGGCCGCCACCTGGACCTGTAGCTGTCCCCGGCCCGGCACCGGGGCGGGTATTTCCGTCATGATCAGGGGCCGGCCAACCGCATGCAAAAGCATTGCCCGCATCTGCGCCTCCATTGACCGGGAGTAAATTACTGCCGATCGGCCGCTGCCGGGTTGACGCATATCAACAGCCGCCGCCGGCCTTTATGGCACTGTGGCGCGCCGAACCAAGGAGAACAGCCATGGCAATCCCTCTGCCGTCTCCCACCTGGATACTGGTCGCCGATGCCAGCCAGGCCCGGATTTTCGAACTGCACAGCCTGGCCGGCCCGCTTGCCGCGGTACCGGACTTCACCATGACCGCCGAGGATACCCACGGCTTTTCGCGTGACCTGAAAAGCGATCGTCCCGGCCGCGCCTTCGCCAGCAGCGACAACCGGCGCGCCGCCGTAGAGCCGCGCCACGATCCGCACCAGCTGGCCAAGGACCGCTTCGCCGAAGCGATTGCCGAACGCCTCAATCATGCCTGCGGCGAGAAACGCTTCGTGCAGCTGGTGGTGATCGCGCCGCCGCGCCTGCTCGGCGCCCTGCGTCAGGATTTCAATGCCGCCGTTCGCGACACCGTTGCGGTGGAGATCAACAAGGATCTGGTGAAGGCCGATCGCGCCGACATCCTCGACCATGTCAAAACGGCATTGAGCCCGTCGCACTGATGGCACTCAGCGACCTGATCTGGATATTCTTCATCGGCATGGCGCTGCAGCCGATGCTGCGGCAGCGCATCCTGATCCTGATGCGTGCCCGCAAGATCATGCAGCTGCAACGGGTGCGTGGCAGCCAGGTGATCACCCTGGTGCACCGGCAGGAAACCATGCGCCTGCTGGGCTTCCCGCTGGTACGGTATATCGATATCGACGACGCCGAGGATGTGATCCGGGTGATCCGCGACACCGATCCCGACATGCCGATCGATATCATCCTGCACACACCGGGCGGACTGGCCATCGCCACGCTGCAGATTGCCGCCGCCCTGCGCCGCCACACCGGTACGGTGACCGCCTTCGTGCCGCATCTGGCGATGTCGGGCGGCACCCTGATCGCGCTCGCCGCCGACAAGATCGCGATGGCGCCGGACGCCATGCTGGGACCGATCGACCCGCAGGTCGGCGGCTTTCCGGCAGCATCGATCCTGCGAGTCCTGCGCGACAAGCCGATTGCAGAAATCGACGACCAGACCGTGATCCTGGCCGATATCGGTGAGAAGGCGACCCGCCAGCTGCGCGAGGCGGCCCTGCAGTTACTGGTCCGGCACATGTCACCCGAGAAAGCGGCAGACCTGGCCGATCAGCTGAGCAAGGGCCAGTGGACGCATGACTATCCGATCACGGTGGATGAAGCCGTCAGACTGGGTCTGCCGGTCAGCACCGACCTGCCGGACGAAGTGACGGAACTGATGCAGCTCTATCCACAGCCGGTGCGCACGACACCCAGCGTGGAGTATGTTCCGCCGGTACCGCGCCGTGCCGAGCCACCAGGCCGCTGAACCATGCCTTATGCCAGCAACGCCGATCTGCCGGCCGGTCTGCGTGAGAAACTGCCCACCCATGCGCAGGACATATTCCGCGCCGCCTTCAACCATGCCTGGCGGGATCATGGCGCCGACGCGGACCGCGAGGCGATTGCGCATCGCATTGCCTGGGCTGCGGTGAAACACCGCTACGAGAAGCAGGGCGAGCGCTGGGTGGAGCGAGTCTAGGCCGAAAGCCTGCCGTCGCGCAGGGCATCGCGATCAAAGGGAAACACAATGGCGCGGTCGGGTGCGATCTGACGCGGCTTTGCCTTGCCGCCATAGTCCAGGCGGGACAGCAGGTCGCGGATCAGGTTGAGGCGCGCCGTCGGCTTGTCATTCGCCCGTACGATAGTCCAGGGCGCGTAGGTGACGCTGGTGCGCGCCAGCATCACATCGCGGGCGCGGCTGTAGTCTTTCCAGTGTTTCAGCGCCGCCTGGTCGATGGGGCTGATTTTCCACTGCTTGAGCGGATCGTTGCGGCGGGCCTGCAGCCGCGCCTTCTGCTCGTCGCGATCAATATCGAGATAATACTTGAACAGCTGGATGCCGGATCGCACCAGCAGATCTTCGAAGATCGGCACGGCAACGAGGAAATCCTCGCACTCCTGCTTGTTGCAGAAAACCATGACGCGCTCGACGCCGGCGCGGTTGTACCAGCTCCTGTTGAACAGCACGAATTCGCCACCGGCCGGCAGATGCGACACATAGCGCTGGAAATACCACTCGCTGCGTTCGCGGTCGGACGGCTTGCCCAGCGCAACGATGCGGGTTTCGCGCGGGCTCATGTGCTCGGTGATCGCCTTGATGGCACCATCCTTGCCGGCGCCATCGCGCCCCTCCACCAGAACCAGAATCTTCTGATGATGCCGGATCAGGTGTCGCTGCAGCTTGACGAGTTCGATCTGCAGGCCCCGGAGCGCCGCATGATAGACTCCGTTATCTTTTTCCCGGGCGCGTTTCACATGCCCTCCGGCAACGGAATAAATTCGGTCTCGCCCGGCACCCTCGGCCAGTTGCCGGCACGCCAGTCGGCCTTGGCCTGTTCGATGCGGTCTTTGGAGGACGACACGAAGTTCCACCACAGAGTCCGTTCGCCATCCAGCGGCGCACCGCCCAGAACCATCAGCCGGGCGGCGCCGCGGGCGAGAATCTTCGGCTGCGCACCGGGCTTGAGCACCAGCATGGCGCCACTCTCATACACCGTGCCATCGAGAATGACTTCGCCAATGGCGACATAGACGGCGCGCTCCTCGTCATCGGGCAGCGGCAGGATTGCACCATCGCTGAGCCGGGCATCGAGGTAGACCATCGGCGCAAAAACCTGCGCCGGCGATGTGGCGCCGAAGGCAGTGCCGGCGATCAGACGCAGGCGGGCCCCGGGCTTTTCGATTTCAGGCAGACTGCTGGCCGGATGATGATGAAAGGTCGGCTCGGTCTCCTCATGCTGTTTCGGCAAGGCGAACCAGGACTGGATGCCATGCAGCGGCGCGCCGCTCTGGCGCAGCTCGGGCCGCGTGCGTTCTGAATGGGCGATGCCGCGACCGGCCACCATCCAGTTCACATCACCGGGCCGGATCGGCTGCACCACGCCTAGGCTGTCGCGATGCATGATCTCGCCTTCGAACAGATAGGTGACGGTGGCGAGACCGATATGCGGATGCGGCCGCACATCCAGGCCCTGTCCCGGCTCGAACTGCACCGGGCCCATATGGTCGAAGAACACGAAGGGACCGACATGGCGCCGCCGGGCATAGGGCAGGACGCGGCGGACCGTGAAGCCGTCGCCCAGATCGCGCAGGCGCGGCACGATCAGCAGGTCGACGGATTCGGGCAGGGCAGTGTCGGACATATTGGCCTCCTGAGAGGCCAAGACTAGCGCGATCCGTTCAGCCCTGCCAGCAGCCGTCGTTGACGATGCCGGGCAGCCGGGCCCGAACCGGCGCGATATCGATGCCCTGCCCGGCCAGCCAGGCATCGTCATAATAACTGCAGGCATAGCGGTCACCGCTGTCGCAGAGCAGCGTAACGACGCTGCCCTGCACGCCCTGGCCCTTCAGCTCGCACAGCAGCGTCAGGGCACCGACGAAATTGGTGCCGGTGGAGCCGCCGACGCGGCGACCGAGCAACTGCGACAGCAGCCGCATGGCGGCCAGCGAGGCGGCATCGGGGACCCGGATCATGCGATCGACCACATCAGGGAGGAACGAAGCCTCGACCCGCGGCCGGCCGATGCCTTCGATCCGCGAAGATTTGTCGCAGACCAGCGACGGGTCGCGGCCATGCCAGAAATCGTGGAAGACGGAATTCTCCACATCCACGACACAGAGCTGTGTCTGCAGCCGGTGATAGCGCAGATAGCGGCCGATGGTGGCAGAGGTTCCGCCGGTGCCGGCGCCAACCACGATCCAGGCCGGCTCGGGATATTCCTCGCGCGCCATCTGCTCGAAGATCGATTCGGCGATGTTGTTGTTGCCGCGCCAGTCGGTGGCGCGTTCGGAATAGGTGAACTGGTCCATGTAATGGCCACCACAATCGCGGGCCAGCCGTTCGGCCTCGGCATAGACATGGCTGGCCTGCTCCACCAGGTGGCAGCGGCCGCCATAGAATTCGATCTGCGCGATCTTCTCGGCCGACGTGGTCTTCGGCATCACCGCCACGAAAGGCAGTCCCAGCAGCCTGGCGAAATAGGCTTCCGACACCGCCGTGGAACCCGAGGACGCCTCGACGATAGTGGTCTGCGACCCGATCCAGCCGTTGCACAGGCCATAAAGAAACAGCGAGCGTGCCAGCCGATGTTTCAGGCTGCCGGTCGGGTGGCTGGACTCATCCTTGAAATAGAGCGTCAGGCCGGGAAAGGCCGGCAGCTCAAGGCGAAAGAGATGCGTATCCGCCGAGCGGTTGAAATCGGCATCGATGCGGCGCAGGGCGTCGCTGACCCAGTCGCGCGACCAAGACTGACGAATGGGGGCGGCAGGCATGCGATGTTCCTTCTGACAGGCCTAAGCCATAGCCAGAAGCGGCACCGCCGCCAAGCCTTTCACAAAGACAATCTGTGCAATCGGCCTAGTGGGTGGGGCCGAGAATCAGATTGGGCAGGAACAGCGAGAATTGCGGCACATAGGTGACCAGAAACAGCGCCGCGATCAGGGCACCATAGAACGGCCAGATGGTTTTCATCACATAGCCGATCGAGACCCCGCCGATGGCGCAGCCGACGAACTGCGTGGTGCCGACCGGCGGCGTATTCAGGCCGAGCGCGCAGTTGATCAGCATCAGCATGCCGAACTGCACCGGCCCCATGCCGTACTGCATGCAGATCGGCAGGAAGATCGGCGTGCAGATCAGGATCGTGGCCGCCATGTCGAGGAAGGTGCCGAGCACGAACAGGATCAGGTTGACCAGAAAGAACATCATCCAGGGATTGGTGGTGATGGTCGACAGGGCCTGGCCGGTCAGGTCGGCGACGCTGTACAGGCTGATCAGATAGCCGAAGGTGTTCGAGACACCGATCAGCAGCAGCACGATGCCGGTGGTCTTCACCGCCTTGGCCGCGGCCTTGATCAGGTGCTGCCATGTCAGCGACTTGTAGAGCAGCGTGGCGAGCAATATGGCGTAAACCACGGCAATGGCCGCCGATTCAGTGGCGGTGAACACGCCGCTGAGAATGCCGGTGATGATGATCACGACGACGAACAGGCCAGGCAGGGCGGCGGCGCCGGAGCGCAGCACCATGTCCCAGCCCGGAAAGGTGCCGGCCGGGTAGCCGCGCCGGATCGCCACCAGATAGGCCGCCACCAGCATGCAGAGCGTCAGCAGTGCGGCCGGGATCATGCCGGCCACGATCAGCGCGGCAATCGAAACCTTGCCGCCGGCGGCGAGCGAATAGATGATCATGTTGTGGCTGGTGGGCATCAGCGCGCCGACCAGCGAGGCATGCGTCGTCACGTTGACGGCGTAATCCGCATCATATCCCTCTTTTTTCATCATCGGGATCATCACCGCGCCCATCGCCGACACATCCGCCACCGGCGAGCCGGAGACGCCACCGAACAGCGTGCAGGCCACCACATTCGACATGCCGAGGCCGCCACGGATATGGCCGACGAGGTTCTTGGCGAACTGCACGATGCGGTCGGCGACGCCGCCATAGAGCATCAGTTCACCGGCGAAGATGAAGAAGGGAATCGCCAGGAAGGAAAAGATATTCATGCCAGCGGACATGCGCTGGAACACCACCGCAAGCGGCAATCCCTCATAAACGATGGTGGCAACGGCCGAGAGCCCGATGGCAAAAGCCACCGGAACGCCAAGCACAAGGAAACCGAAAAAGCCGACGGCCAGAATGGTCAGTGCCATGACGGGCGAACCTCTTTGCCCGCAAGCAGGGCCAGAATATGCTCAAGCGAGAACAGCGTGATCAATGCGCCAGCGATCACGAGGGGGAGATGATTGACGCCCTCGGACAGGCCGAGATTGGGAATCTTGTAGGGCATGACCGACTCGGCCAGCAGCCAGGCATTCCAGCCCATGACGATGCCGAAAACGGCAACCAGTGCATGGATCAGGATTTCCATCGACAACCGGAACCGTTCGGGCAGCACCATGACCAGCACCGATTCGAGTCCGATATGGCCGGCATCGCGCACGCCGACCGCAGCGCCGAACATGGTGACGTACAGCACCAGTACCAGCGCCACGCTTTCCGCCCAGGTCGGCGTGTCGTTCAGCACGTAACGCCCGAAGACCTGATAGGTGACGACGATGACGATGCCCAGCAGGCCCGCTACCGCCACATACATACAAAGCCGGGAAATCCAGGCGTTGATGGGGGTTAACCAACTCAGCATGGATACTCCCGGCTTCGCTTTACGTTACGCGCTTAATTGCTGTCCTGGATGCGCTTGACCAGCGCCTTCAGCTTCGCATCGCCGGCGAACTTGTCGTAAACCGGCTGCATCGCGGCCTGGAACGCCTTCTTGTCGATGTCGCTGATGATCTGCGCTCCGCCGCCTTCCACGGTCTTGCGCGAAGCCTCTTCGCGGGCATCCCACTGCTTGCGCATGAAGGGCACCGATTCCTTCGCCGCCTTGCGGATGATCTCCTGCTCGTCCTTCGGCAGGCCGTCCCAGACCCGCTTGGAGAAGACCAGCAGTTCCGGTGCCAGCGAATGTTCGGTGCGGCTGTAGAACTTCGCCACCTCGTAATGACGCGAGCTGTCGTAGGACGGCCAGTTGTTTTCCGCCGCATCGACCACGCCGGTCTTCAGCGCGGTATAGACCTCGGCATAGGGCAGCGGCGTGGCATTGGCGCCAAGCGCCTGCATCATCGCAACCCACATGTCGGACTGCTGCACGCGGACCTTCATGCCCTTCATGTCGGCGACGGTCTTGATCGGCTTCTTGGTGGTGTAGAAGCTGCGCGAGCCGCTGTCATAGAAGGCCAGGCCGATGAAACCCTGCGGCTCCAGCGCCTTCAGGATGTCGTCGCCGACCGGGCCGTCCAGCACCCGCCGCATATGTTCGGTCGACTTGAAGACGAAGGGCAGCGCCGGAACCACGGTTTCCGGGGCAATGTTGTTGAAGGCCGAGATGTTGACGCGCACCATGTCGAGCGCGCCGAGCTTGGTCTGCTCGATCGTATCCTTCTCCGAACCAAGCGCGCTCTGGCCGAATACCTTGACGCTGTGCTTGCCCTTGGTGCGCTCGTTGATCAGCTTGCCCATCTGGATGACCGCGGTGACGGTCGGATAGTCCATCGGATGTACGTCCGAGGAGCGGAATTCCTTGGCCGAGGCCACGCCGGCAAATCCGGCTGCCACCGCCAGCCCGAGCAAAGCGCGAGCCACGATACGAGTCTTCATTTTGGTTTCCTCCCTAGCGGGGCGGCTTGGCACCTGCCCGTTCACGACATGGGTTAGTCGTCGTGTTATCATACAACATTAATGAAAATCCAAGTCAACGCCGATCCCAAACGCCGCACAGATTTTATCGATTTTGGCAATTCTACACTGATATAAATGGATAATTCTGCAGATTTGGCTTCGAATGGCCAGCGTGCTGACGAATGATCTCGATCTGATGAAAGCTTCTAACCCGTCAGTTGTCATACAAGTTGAAGGATGCTAATTTTTGAATCGACCTATGGAGGATATGCCTGTGACGGCATTGCGCCGACGCGAAACCCTGACCTCGCAACTGACCAAAACGCTGACCGAGCGGATTGCCAAGGGCGCCCTGAAGCCCGGCGACAAGCTGCCGAGCGAACAGGAACTGATCGAGGAATTCGGTGTCAGCCGCACGGTGGTGCGCGAGGCGATCTCGTCCCTGCGTGCCGCCGGCCTGGTGGCGACGCAACAGGGTGTCGGCGCCTTCGTGCAGGCGGGCGCCATGTCGCAGCCCTTCCGCATCGATGAAACCAGCCTCGACCTGATCAAGGAAGTGATCAACGTGCTTGAATTGCGCATCGGCCTGGAAGCCGAGGCCGCAGCGCTGGCAGCACAGCGACGCAAACCGGAGCATCTGGAGGCCATGCGCGGCGCGCTCGACCGCATGGCGGCTGCCATCGAGGCCTCGGAAGATGCCGTGGCCCCGGACCTGGATTTTCACCAGACCATCGCCGAATCCACCGGCAATGTGCATTTCACCCATCTGTTCGGCTATCTCGGCGCCCTGATGATCCCGCGCGCCCGCGTGCAGACCTTCCGCTTTTTCGCCGATGATCGCACCGCCTATCTCAACCGCGTCAATGCCGAGCATGAAGACATCTACCAGGCGATCCTGCGCCAGGATTCCGACGCCGCCCGCTCGGCCATGCGACTCCACCTGAGCAACAGCCGCGAGCGGCTGCGCAAGGCCATGGAACAGTCGCGCAGCGTCTGAACGGTCAAAAAATCTTTCGTACCGAGGTGAACTGATGGAACCCAATGCCCTCAAGGCCGCGATTTCGACCGGTCTGCTGTCCTTTCCGGTGACCGATTTCGATGCGGCGGGCAATTTCGAGCCGAAAGGCTATCGACGCCGCCTGGAATGGCTGGCGCCCTATGGCGCCAGTGCGCTGTTCGCGGCCGGCGGGACCGGAGAATTTTTTTCGCTGGCACCTGATGAATACAGCGCCGTAATTAAAACCGCCGTTGATACCTGCAAGGGCAAGGTGCCGATCATTGCCGGCACCGGCTATGGCACCCGCCAGGCCATCGCCTATGCGCAGGAAGCCGAACGCCTTGGTGCCGCCGGCCTGCTGGTGATGCCGCATTACCTGGTCGAAGCCGATGCCGAAGGCGTCAGCCGCCATGTCGCCGCGATCTGCAAGAGCGTGAAGATCGGTGTCATCGTCTATAACCGCGGCGTCTGCCGCCTCGGCCCGGATCATCTGGCCAAACTGGCTGAGCAGTGCCCGAACCTGATCGGCTTCAAGGACGGTATCGGCGATCTGGAACTGATGGTCGCCGTGCGTCGCAGGATGGGCGACCGCTTCTCCTATCTCGGCGGCCTGCCGACGGCCGAGTTCTTTGCCGCGCCCTACAAAGCGATGGGCGTACCGGTCTATTCCTCGGCCGTGTTCAATTTCATCCCGAAGACGGCGATGGATTTCTACCGCGCCATCGCCGCCGACAACACGGCGGCCTGGACCAGGATTCTCGACGATTTCTTCATGCCCTATTCAGCAATCCGCAACCGCCGCCCCGGCTATGCCGTCAGCATCATCAAAGCCGGCGCCAAGCTGGTCGGTTACGATGCCGGCCCGGTACGCACACCACTGGTCGACTGCAGCGAAGAAGAGCATAAAATGCTCAAGGCCCTGATCGACAAGATGGGCCCGCAGTAAGCGTTGCGACGGAGGAAATGACCATGAAGCGTGTTCTGCTTACCGGTGCCAGCGGTGGCGTCGGCACCCGCCTGCGCCAGCTGCTCAAGCCGCTGTATCCTGAATTGATCCTGAGCGACCTCAAAGCACCGGCCGACCTGCGCAGCGACGAGACCTTCATCCAGGCCGACCTCGCCGACGCTGCCGCCATCGAAAAGGCCTGCGAGGGCGTGGACGGCATCGTGCACCTGGGCGGTTACTCCGTCGAAGGGCCGTGGGAGACCATCCTCAGCGCCAACATCATCGGCTGCCACAACCTGTTCGAGGCCGCGCGCAAGAAAGGCGTCAAGCGCGTCGTCTTCGCTTCCTCCAACCATGTGATGGGTTTCCACCCGCGCAGCAAGAAAATCGGCATCGAAGCCGTGCCGAAACCCGATACGCGGTATGGCCTCAGCAAGCTGTTCGGTGAGGGCCTCGGCTCGCTCTATGCCCACAAGCACAATATCGGCGTGCTTTCGATCCGGATCGGCAATTTCGGCGATAAGCCGATCGACGAGCGCCGGCTGGCGATCTGGCTGAAGCCCGATGATCTGGTGCAGCTGATCCGGATCGGCCTGGAAAAACCCGGCCTGGTCTATGACGTCGTTTACGGCATGTCCGATAACAAGCGGGCCTGGTGGGATAACAGCCACGCCCTGTCGCTGGGCTACAGGCCGAGCGGGAAATCCGAGGATTTTGCGGCGGAAGCGCTGGAAACCCAGAAGAGCCTGCCGAAGGAAGAGGTTGGCGGCTATTTCCAGGGCGGCACCGGTTTCTGCAACCTGGAATTCGCCGGCGACCTCGAAAAGCTGAAAAAGCAGTCCTGACCCCATGCGGATCAAACATGTCGATACGGTCACGCTGAAAATTCCGTTCAGCGATCTCTACGAAGGGCCGCGCGCCAAGCGGCGCGGCTGGACCGAATTCGATACCCTGCTGATCCGCATCGAGACCGAGGATGGGCTGGTCGGCTGGGGCGAGGCCTTTGCCTATGGCTGCGCCAGCGCCGTGCGGGCGATGATCCAGGATACGGTGGCGCCCCTGGTGGTCGATCAGGACATTACCGATATCGCCGCCTTCACGCTGAAACTGCAGCAGGATCTGCATATCTGGGGCCGCTACGGCATCACCATCTTCGCCATATCCGGCATCGATATCGCGCTATGGGATCTTGCCGCAAAACAGGCCGGCCAAAGTCTGGCGACATATCTGGGCGGACGGGTGCGCGACAGCGTGACGACCTATGCCAGCCTGGTGCGTTATGGCGGGCCCGAGCCGATTGCCATTATGACGCGGCGTGCCGTGGCAGAAGGCTACCGTGACATCAAGCTGCATGAAATCGCCTACGAACCGATCGCGGCGGCGCGGGCCGCCATCGGACCGGATATCCGCCTGACCACCGATGTGAACTGCGCCTGGAGCCTGGCTGAAGCCGAGGCGATGCTGCCGAAGATGAAGGCGCTCGACCTCTACTGGGTGGAGGAACCGACCTTCCCGCCCGAAGATTACGAGACTCACAAGGCGCTGAGCCGCTTCGGTGTCGCGCTGTCGGCCGGCGAGAATGCCTGCACGGCAATGGAGTTCACCCGGCTTTCGGCGGCACTGACTTTCCCGCAGCCCAGCGTGATCAAGATCGGTGGTGTCAGCGAATTCGTCAAAGCGACGCGGCATGCCGCAACGCTGGGCAAGACGGTGATGCCGCACTCGCCCTATTTCGGCCCCGGCTATTGGGCAACCCTGCAACTGGCCGCCCATCTCGAGCCGGTCGGCATGTTCGAATACATGTATGTGAAGCCTGAGGCCTATTGCGGCCATAACATTCCACTGCCGCAGCAGGGCCAGATCACCATCCCCGATACCCCCGGCATCGGCTTCACCCCCGATGACGAGACATTGCGGCGCTATCGCGTCGCCTGATTTTGGAGTCCGCCATGGAATATACCCGCGTTTTCACCGGCCCGAAACCGAAGCTGCGGATGCCCAAGGGTGCCTGTGACACGCATATTCATTTCTACGACGCCCGCTACGCCACCGTTCCCAACACACCAACGCCGCCGCCCGTCGGTATTCCGGAATACCGCCAGGTGATGGACTGGCTCGGGCTTGAGCGTGTGATCGTGGTGCAGGCCAATGCCTATGGCGATGACAACCGCCTGGTGATGGACACCACCGCCGAACTGGGGCCGGACAAGGCCCGCGCCGTGGTGGTGGTGAAGCCGGGCGTCCCCGATGCCGAACTTGAGCGCCTGACCAGCGGCGGTGCCCGCGGGTTGCGCATCATGAACCTGCTGGGCGGCACGCTGGGGCTGAATGTGGCCGAGGAAATGGCCGGCCGCATCAAGCCGTTTGGCTGGAGCATGCTGCTGCAGCTCAACGGTCGCGAGCTGCCCGAGCATGAAGCGATGATCAAACGCCTGCCGGTGAAGATCATCATCGACCATATCGGCAAATTCATCGACCCGGTGCCGGTGGATCATCCATCTTTCCAATGCCTGCTGCGCCTGATCGATACCGGCAATGTCTGGGTCAAGCTGGCCGGCTGCTATGAGACCTCGCTGAGCGGCAAGCCGGGCTACGAGGATGTCGGCCTATTGGCCAAGGCGCTGATCAAACATGCGCCCGAGCGGATGATCTGGGCCAGCAACTTCCCGCATGCCCAGGCCGCCAAATTCGGCTATCCGGACGAAGCGGCCCTGCTCGACCTGATGCTCGACTGGGCACCGAACGAAGCCGATCGCCAGAAAATCTTCGTTGATAATCCAGCAGAATTGTACGGTTTCTGACAATTACCGGTTATTTCGCTTGACGGCAGGCGTTCCAGACTCCATATACCGGCTGCCGTCCACGGACTAATACCAGCGTCGATGGCCTTTCGCGCCAGGCCGCGTGAACGAGGAGCGCTCCAACTGCTCTTTCGTCCTGCCGGGTGCCTTCAGTCTCTCTTCATTACGACCCAGGTCACGCGGGGCGTTTCATCGGTCCCCGCGTCCGACCGTTGCGCTGCAGGCGATTCACGCCCCGCGCCGTCGTATGCCCTGTTTCAAGGATTCCCCTTTTGACCAGCTTTAATGATCTTGGCCTCAACCAGGCCCTGCTCACCGCCATCACCGCCGGCAAATACACCCAGCCCACCCCGATCCAAGCCCAGGCCATTCCGCCCGTGCTGCAGGGTCGCGACCTGCTGGGCATTGCCCAGACCGGCACCGGCAAGACCGCCGCTTTCGCGCTGCCGATCCTGCATCGTCTCGCCGCCGGCAACCGCCGCCCGGCACCGAAGACCTGCCGCGCCCTGATCCTGAGCCCGACCCGCGAGCTGGCCTCGCAGATCGCCGAGAAATTCCGCTCCTACGGCCATGACTCCAAGCTGAGCGTCGCCACCGTGTTCGGCGGCGTCGGCATGAACCCGCAGGTGCAGGCGCTGGCCCGTGGCGTCGACGTGCTCGTCGCCACGCCCGGCCGCCTGATGGATCACATGCAACAGGGCACCCTGCGCCTCGACGCCGTCGAGACCGTGGTGCTGGATGAAGCCGACCAGATGCTGGATCTCGGCTTCGTGCATGCGATCAAGCGCATCTCCCAGGCCCTGCCCAAGCAGCGCCAGAGCCTGTTCTTCTCGGCCACCATGCCGCAGAACATCGCCCAGCTTGCTGCCGGCTTCCTGAAGGATCCGGTCCGCGTCGAAGTCACCCCGGCCGCCACCACGGTCGAGCGTATCGACCAGCAGGTGATCTTCATCGAAGCCGAGCGCAAGCGCGCCCTGCTGCTCGAGATCATGGCGAATCCGGACATCACCCGCGCCCTGGTCTTCACCCGCACCAAGCATGGCGCCGACCGCGTCGCCCGCCATCTCGGCACCGGCAATGTGCCGGCGGCCGCCATTCACGGCAACAAGTCGCAGAGCCAGCGCGAGCGCGCCCTGGCCGATTTCAAGGCCGGCCGCATCCGTGTGCTGGTCGCCACCGACATCGCCGCCCGCGGCATCGACGTCACCGGCGTCAGCCATGTGGTGAATTTCGAGCTGCCGAATGTGCCGGAAAGCTATGTGCATCGCATCGGCCGCACCGCGCGCGCCGGCAAGGATGGCATGGCGATCTCGCTCTGCGCCCAGGACGAACGCGCCTATCTCCGCGACATCGAGAAGGTGACGCGCCAGCGCATTCCTGCCACCGATCGTCGCGGCGACGAGAAACTGGCAGCCGCCACCGCTGCCGAGCCGCGCCACGAAAACCGCCCGCAGCAGCCGCGTCCGCATGGCCAGAACCGCAACAATCCGCGCGGCAACGGCCAGCGTCACGGTGGCCCGCGCTCGGAAGGCAGTCGCAGCGACGGCCAGCGGCCGCAGCAGCGCCAGGGCCAGCGCAGCGGCCAGCAGGCCAAGGCGACCACCCACTGAAAAGCCGATAATATCGGCAGACGCGGAAACGGCGCCTCACGGCGCCGTTTTTCGTTACCGGCCTGTGGCAGCCAGCCTCAAAACTTATGACCGTCCTTTTCCATCTGGGCGAAGACTTCCTCGGCCCAGTGGGTGGCGCTGTTGCCGGCCGGAACGCCGCAATAAACGGCCGCCTGCTTGATCACCGCACGGATGTCGTTCTTGGTCAGGCCGTTGTTGAACGCGGCCTTCACATGCAGCTTGAACTCGTCAATGCGGTTCAGCGCGATCATGGTGGACAGCACCATGCAGCTCCGCGTCTTGCGGTCCAGCGTCGTATCGGTCCAGATCTCGCCCCAGGCATAGCGGGTGATGAAGTTCTGGAAGTCGCCGTTGAAGTCGGTGATTTTCGTCAGCGAGCGGTCGACATGGGCATCGCCCAGCACGCCGCGTCGGACCTTCATGCCGGCATCATACCGATCTTTGTCATCCATCTTTCGTCTCCTAGCCGGCGAGGAAGCCGGTCAAAGCCCTGGTGAAATCGGCCGCGACCTCGACATTGGAGAGATGCGCGGCAGGGAATTCGACATAGCGGGCGCCGGGAATCGTCTCGGCCACGAAACGGCCATCCAGCGCAGGCGTCGCCAGATCATGCGTGCCGGCGATCACCATGGTAGGAGTACGAATGGCAGCGATGCTGCTGCGCTGGTCCATGTCGCGCACCGCAGCGCAGGCACCGCAATAGCCTTCCGGCCTGGTCGCCTGCAACTGGGCGGAAATCCGCTCCACTTCAGCCGGCTGAGCCTTCACGAAACCTTCGGTGAACCAGCGCTGGATGACGCCCGGCACGATGGCGGCCATGCCGCCCTTTTCGACAGCGGCGATGCGGGTATTCCATACCTCCGGCGTGCCGATCCTGGCCGCGGTGTTGCACAGAACCAGTTTGGTGAAGCGCTGCGGCGCATGCACGCCCAACCACATGCCGGTCATACCGCCCATCGACAGGCCGCAGAACATCGCCTTGGGGATATTGAGCGCATCAAGCAGCGTCAGCACGTCCTTGCCCAGGCGGTCGACCTGATAGGGCGCCGGCGACAACCCCGACCGGCCATGACCGCGGGTGTCGTAGCGCAGCACGCGGAACTGCTGCATCAGCGCCGGCATCTGCGGTTCCCACATGCCGAGATCGGTACCGAGCGAATTTGACATCACCAGGACAGGCGCATTCTCCGGCCCGTCGAAGCGGTAATGCAGGCTGACGCCATCATCGGTGGCGATTTGCGGCATGGACTCCTCCGGTCTGTTTTTGTTTAATTCCTGCGGACGGCGAGAACGCGGTCGATCAAGTCTGTCGCAACGCCGGTGTAGGCCAGCGGATCGAACAGCTTTTCCAGTTCGTCCCGCTTGAGATGCTGCATGATCGCCGTGTCTTCGGACAGCACATCGCGCAGATGGCGTTTTTCCGCCACGGCACGTTTCGAGGCTGCCTCGACCAGATGATGTGCCGCCTGTTTACCGATCTGCGTTCCCAGCGCCATGCTCACGGCTTCGGCCATGATCAGGCCCTTGGTAGCGTCAAGATTGCTGCGCATGCGCGCCGCATCGACCTCCAGGTCGCCGATCGTCTCGGCCATATGGGCGAGCGCACCGGCGCTGAGTTGCACCAGCTCGGGCAGTGTTGACCATTCGGCATGCCAGCCGCCGAGGCCACGCTCGTGTTCCTGTACCATGCCAGCCAGCAGGCTGCCGGCCAGATGCGGCACACGCGTGGCAGCCGCCAGCACGGCCGCGCAGGCCACCGGATTGCGCTTGTGCGGCATGGTGGAAGAGCCGCCGCGGCCTGCGCCGGCGGGTTCGAAAGCCTCGCCCACATCTGTCTGCATCAGCAATGCGATATCGCGCGCCATTTTGCCCAGGCTGCCGGTCAGCAGGGCCAGTGCTGTGCCCAGTTCCACCACGCGATCGCGCGCGCCATGCCAGGGCGTGGCCGGCAACGTGAGCTTCAGGTCGGCGGCCAGGGCCTCGGCCACCACCAGCCCCTTGTCGCCCAGCGCCGCCAGCGTGCCGGCGGCGCCGCCGAACTGCAGCACCAGCAGGCGCAGTTTCAGTTCGGCAATCCGCTCGCGGTGCCGTTCGATGGCATCGAGCCAGCCGGCTGCCTTCAGGCCGAAGGTGATCGGCAGGGCATGCTGCAGCCAGGTACGGCCGACCATCGGTGTCTGCCGATGCTTCGTGGCCAGCGCGGCGAGTGCCGCAGACAGTCCGGAAAGATCGGCTTCGATCAGCGCCAGTGCCGCCCGCAGTTGCAGCACCAGGCCGGTATCCATCGCATCCTGGCTGGTGGCGCCCCAATGCACGAAACCGGCGGCAGCCTTGTCCCTGGCGGCGACCCTGGCGGTCAGTGCCTTGACCAGCGGAATGGCGCTGTTGCCAGCCGTCGCCGCAGCCGCGCCCAGTTCGGCGATGTCATACAGTGATGCGTCGCACTGCATGGCGATCGGCGCCGCTGCCGCAGCCGGGATCACGCCGGTTCTGGCTTCAGCCCGCGCGAGCGCGGCTTCGAAATCGAGCATACCCTGCAGATGGGCGCGGTCGGTGAAGACCGCAGCCATCGCAGAGCCGTGAAACAGCGGGCCGAACAGGCCGGACTGCACAGAATCCGTCGGAGTCGTCATGCAGGCATGTTGCTGACCCGCGAGCGGATCAGCAATCGAAAAAGACGGTTTCGCCTTCGCCCTGCATGCGAATGTCCCAGCGATACTCCGCCTTGCCCGCCGTGCGATCGGCAATCAGGGTCGGCCGCCGGGCCGCATCCTCGACCAGCCCCAGCACCGGATCGTTGGCATTGGCCGCCGACTCGTCGGAGAAATAGATGCGGGTATAGAGATGCTTGAGCATGCCGCGCATGAACAGGCAGATCACGATATGCGGGGCCTGCAGGCTGTTGCCGGGCCCCGGTACGGCGCCAGGCTTCACGGTGGTGAAGCTGTAGCGGCCTTCCTTGTCGGTCGGCACGCGGCCGAAGCCGGTGAATTTGCCGTCCAGCGGCTTGGCCTGAGTGTCTTCCGGATGGGCGTATTTCCCATCGGCATTGGCCTGCCAGAATTCAACCAGGGCATCGGGCACCGGCTGGCCTTCGCCATCCAGCACCCGGCCGCTGATTATGATCGTCTCGCCTTTCGAGGCATCCTTGGCGATATCGTTCACCGAAAGCGGTACCAGGCCGATATGCAGGTAAGGACCGACAGTGGCCGAAGCAGTGGGCATCAGGGTCATTTCAGGTATCTCCGGACGTCTTACTTGTTTTCCATCGGCGTGGCGTCACGGCCACGCAGCACGATGTCCCACTGGTAGCCCAGGGCGAATTCCGGGATCGTGGTTTCGAAATCGAATTTCGAAACCATGCTGTCCCGCGCACGCTGGTCGGTGACGCAGTTGAAAATCGGATCGAAGGGCAGCAGCGGATCGCCCGGGAAATACATCTGGGTGACCAGACGCGTCATGAAACTGGGCCCGAACAGCGAGAAATGGATATGCTGCGGCCGCCAGGCATTGTGGTGGTTGCGCCAGGGATAGGCGCCGGGCTTGATGGTGACGAAGCGGTAGCGGCCCTCGGCGTCGGTGACGGCGCGACCGTAGCCGGTGAAATTCGGATCCAGCGGTGCATCATGCTGGTCGCCCGGATGCGGGTAGCGGCCGCAGGCATTGGCCTGCCAGATTTCGATCAGCGAATGCGGCACGGGACGGCCACTCTCGTCGAGCAGGCGACCCGACAGCACGATGCGTTCGCCCAGCGGTTCGCCGGCATGCTGCTTGGTCAGGTCGTTGTCCAGCGGGCCGACCCGGTCATGGCCGTAAACCGGCCCGGTGATCTCGGACAGCGTCTGCGTCAGCTTCACCAGGGGCTTGCCGGGCGCGCGCTTGATCGAGGACTGGTAAGGCGCATGCAGGTAGTTCGGCTGGGTGCCGGGCGCCGGCCGTTTATAGCCGATCAGTTGGGACATGGTTTCCTCCGTATGTCTCTTGTTGTGATTATAGCCCGCTGCCGACGGCCTGACGCTGATCTGCGTCAATAAATTCGACAATTCCTTGACTTATTGTGCGCTTAGCGCACAATAGTTTTATAAAGAAACATTACGGGGAGGCCGAGCGATCTTGTCAACCACTGCCATCAATGCTCGGGATTTTTCGACCTCGCTGGCCCGCGGCCTGCGCGTCATCACCGCTTTCGACCGCGATAACGACGAGATGACGCTGAGCGAAGTGGCGCGCCGCGCCGACATGACGCGCGCCGCCGCCCGCCGCTATCTGCTCACGCTCTGCGAGCTCGGCTATGTCACCGGCGACGGCAAGTATTTCCGGCTGACGCCGCGCGTGCTGGAACTCGGTTTCGCCTTTCTGACCTCGATGCATATCTGGGAACGCGCCCAGCCTTTCATGGAGCGGCTGACCGAGCAGGTGAACGAATCCTGCTCGATCTCGGTGCTGGAAGGCAGCGACATCGTCTATGTCGCCCGCGTGCCGACCAAGCGCATCATGTCGGTGGCACTGGGCATCGGCACCCGCCTGCCGGCTTTCTGCACCTCGATGGGCCGCGTACTGCTGTCCGACCTGCGGCCGAGCGAACTGGAACAGTTTTTCAGCGAGGCCAGCTTCAAGCCGCTGACCCCGCACACCATCACCGACCCTGCCCTGTTGCGCGAGCGCATCAGCGAGGCGCGCCGCGACGGCTATGCCATGGTGGACCAGGAACTGGAAATCGGCCTGCGTTCGATCGCCGTGCCGATCCGCAACCAGGCCGGCCGCGTGCTGGCCGCCATGAATGTCAGCGGCCATGCCAGCCGCATCAGCGCGGAAGAAATGCAGCAGCGCTACCTCTCTCCGTTACTCTATGCCGCGGAAGGCATCCGCATGGCGCTGGCCTGAATACTTACTCGAACAGGTTGCGAATCTCCTCCGGCACCGGCAGGGCTTTCAGCCGGCCGGGCTTGTCAGTGCGCTCTGCCGCCCAGACGCGGCGCTCATAGCCTTCCACGGCCAGCACACCGGCATTGAAGATCTGGTGACGGACGGTGAAATGCTTCTCGCCCCAGTCCGGGATTGAACTGTGCACCTCGATCACGTCGCCGAATTTCGACGGGCTGAGGAATTTGGCATTCGCCTCAGCAATCGGAATGCCGACCACGCCATACCGATCGAACACCGTGCGCATGTCGATACCGACACTTTCCCACAGATGCCGCGTCGAGGCATCGAACCAGGCGAAATAGCGCGGATAGAACACGATCCGGGCCGGATCGGCATCACCCCATTCGATGGGCACGCGGTGAATATGGGTTTTCATATTGGTTTGTCTCCCAACTATTCCGGTATTCTGGCGGTCAGGTCTCGGTGGTCAAGCCCGGCCAACCTTATTTGTTATACTGAACAACAATACTGCAGGCCGATTATCGGAATTTCGTCATGTCGATTGTCAGGCCGGCTGATTTTGTCTAAACCGGAAGCCATGGCCGCTCCCCGCCGCAAAACCACACCCGCCACAGCCGAAGTCGCAGACGAAAAGCAGCCGATCGATCTTGGCCTGCTCGACAATCTGCTGGGCTATCGCCTGCGCCGCGCCCAACTCGCGGTCTTCCAGGATTTCCTGATCGCGATGAAAGGCTTCGAGCTGCGCCCGGCGCAATTCTCGGTGCTGGCAATCATCGCCGCCAATCCGGGGCTGAAACAGTCGCGCGTCAGCGAAGCGCTGGGAATCAACCGTGCCAATTTCGTGGCGCTGCTCGATGAACTGGAGCAACGCAAACTGGCCCGCCGCGCGGCAGCACCGGGCGACCGCCGCTCGAATGCACTGTATCTGACGCCCAAAGGCGAAGGCTTCCTCAAGGAATCCTATCGCCATCTGCTGACACAGCATGAGAAACGCGTCGAGGCCGTGCTGGGCAGCGCCGACAAGCAGCTGCTGCTCAACCTTCTGGATAAACTGACGACGCTGGCTTAGTGCTTACGGCCTAGTGTTTCCTGGCAGCGTCAGGATTCTCGATCAGCAGGGCGATACCCTGTCCGCCGCCGATACAGGCCGAGGCCACGCCATAGCGCAACCCGGAACGCTTCAGCTCGCGCGCGACCGTCACCGACAGGCGCACACCGGTGGCGCCCAGCGGGTGGCCGATGGCAATGGCGCCGCCATTCACATTCAGCTTCTCGCGCGGGATATTGAGGGCGCGCATGCAGGCCATGACCTGGGCACCGAAAGCCTCGTTGATTTCGAAACGATCGATGTCATCCACGCCGATCCCGGCCTTGGCGCAGAGCGCCTGGATCGCCGGCACCGGACCGATACCCATGATTTCCGGCCGCACGCCAACGCTGGCGCCCGCCACCACGCGGCCAAGCGCAGTGCGCCCCTTGGTACGGAGATAATCGCCGGAAACGACGATGGCCGCCGCTGCGCCATCGACCACGGCGGAAGAATTGCCGCCAGTCTGCACGCCGCCGAAAGCCGGGCGGATCTTGGCCAGCGCCTCCACCGGCGAGGGCCGCACATGAGTGTCTTCGGTGACTTCCGGCATCTTGCGGCTCAGCTTGATGCCGCGGCTGTGATACCCCGCCAGTGCGAATTCCTCGCTGGCGACCGGCGCGATCTCACCCCTGAAATAGCCGTCTGCCTTCGCCTTCACCGCCCGGTCGAAACTCTCGGCGGCATACTGGTCCACCTCTTCGCGAGTGATCTGGTATTCACGCGCCAGATTTTCGGCCGTATCCCCCATCATGATGCCCGGGGCGGGATCGATCAGGGCTTCCCAGAGGAAATCCTTGAACTCGACCTGCCCCAGACGAAAGCCGTTGCGATGGGTATAGGCCGCGACCGGATTGCGGCTCATCGATTCCGCCCCCACCACCAGGCCGACTTCGGTCTGCCCCATCGAAATCTGTCCGGCAGCCTGCATGATCGCCTCGATGCCGGTGCCGCAGACACGCTGCACCAGATGCGCCGGGACTTCGATGGGCACACCCGCATAAAGCCCGACATGGCGCGGCAGCATATAGGCATCGTATGACGCCTGCGCCATGTTGCCGGCTACGACAGTGCCGATATCGGCCGCCGGCATATCGGCCTTCTTCAGCACTTCCTTCGCCACCTTGATACCGAGATCAATCGGCGACACATCGGCCAGTGCGCCCATATAGTCGGCAAAGGGTGTACGCACGCCCTCCAGCAGCCAGATATCCTCATAAGCTTGGGCGAGACCGGGTTTACGCGACATGGGCGATGCTTACCTTGGCAGTGATCACGCGGGGAGAGGGTTGCGCGGCATAAAGATCGGCGACCAGGGCCGCACGATGATCCAGCACGGCGCGCTGGTTGATCGAGCCCTTGTCGGTAACCTCACCGACATCAAGTGAGGGTGGTTCATCCAGCAGCAGGATCCGCTCGATGCGGCTGGAACTGCCGGTAGCCTGCTGGGCAAAGCTGCCCAGCAATTCGGCAAAGCGGTGGCGCACGCGCGGATCGTGTGCGATCTGGGCAAGGCCGGCATCGGCCGGCAGATCGGGACACAGCGCGCGGCAATTGTCGAGATCGACAATCACAATGCCCGCCAGCGTATCGCGGTCATGGCCGGCGATGATCACATCGCGCACGAAGGGCGCGAAATGGGCGATGAAGCGGCCGCGTAGCGGTCCGACGCTGACCCAGGTACCGCTGGTGAGCTTGAAATCCTCTGAGATGCGGCCATCGAACATCAGGCCCTTTTCAGGCTTGTCTGTATCGATGAAGCGGGCGGCATCGCCCATCTTGTAATAGCCATCCTCATCGAAGGCCTTGGCGCTGATCTCCGGCATGCGCCAGTAGCCCGGCGTGATATTCGGGCCGCGCACGCGCACTTCCAGCTTCTGCCCGTTCGGTACCAGCTTCAGGTCGAGGCCCGGCACCGGCAGGCCGATGATGCCGGAACGATCGACCGGCCAGTTGGCGCAGAGCGCAAAGGGTGCGGTTTCGGTGGCGCCCAGACCGCTGATGATCGGAATCCGCATGCCGATGGTCTCGACTGCCAGGTCTTCCATCGCGGTCCAGACATGCTGCGGCAGGGCGGCACCGGAGAAGAAAATCATCTTCAGGCGGCTGAAAAACGTCTCGCGCAATGCCCTGTCGTCACGCAGATAGGGCACCAGCATTTCAAAGCCCTTGGGCACATTGAAATACACCGTCGGCGCGACTTCGCGCAGGTTCCGCACCGTGCGTTCGATCAGGGCCGGCACTGGTTTGCCGTCGTCGATATAGAGCGAGCCACCGTTGTAGAGTGTAATGCCGATATTGTGGTTGCCGCCGAAGGTGTGATTCCACGGCAGCCAGTCGATGAAGACCGGCGGCTCTTCGGCGAAGACCGGCAGCGACTGGGCAATCATCTGCTGATTGCTGCACAGCATGCGCTGGGTATTGATCACACCCTTGGGCATGCCGGTGGAGCCCGACGTGAACAGGAATTTCGCCACCGTATCCGGCGTGACAGCGGCATGGGCGCGTTCGACCGCATCGGTGACCGCTGTCGCCAGCAGCGTTTCGAAAGTCGTCGTCATCCGGCCGTCGGGGGGATTGGCTGTCACCACCACTTCCACATCCGCCGGCACGGCAGCGGCAATCGCGGCCGCATAGCGCGTGCCGTCAGCCGCAAAAACCAGACCCGGCTTCAGCAGGCCGAGCACATGCCTGAGTTTGGCATGATCGGTGGAGACCAGGGCATAGGCCGGCGAGATTGCCGCCGACGGCACACCGACATACTGCGCTGCGAGCGCCAGCTGCACATGCTCCAGGTCGTTATCCGACAGGATCGCCACCGGACGGTCGGCCGACAGGCCGCGATCCAGCAGGGCCTGGCCGACGGCGCGCACATTGCGCAGCAGATCGGCATAGCTCAGCCGGCGCCAGCTGCCATCGCCGGCACGCTGCGCCATGAAGATGCGCTCCGGCGCTACCCTGGCCCAGTGCAGCAGGCGCTCGGTCAGTTTATCCGGATAGGCATCCAGCGGCTCTGGCGAGCGCATCAGGATGGTGCCATCCGGCAACCGGGTGAATTCTGTATCGGCGCGGCCGTAATTGACCTGGCGATGCGGATGACTCATACGCGGTGACTCCTCCCGAGTCTGTTCTGTCGCCCTCTGCTGGGGCCCCTCTGGTGGGGGTATGGCCGCCGCGGTATGCGCGGTCTGGCCGTTAGACTTACTTCTTGCCGACCTTGCCGGCACGCTTCTCGAGGAAGTCGCGGATGCGCGTCTTCGCCTCGATATCGGCCTGGGCAATCGACGAGATCATCGCTTCCATCATGTAGCCGGCTTCGGGCGAGCTGTCGGCGATGCGCGGCAGTGCATGCATGACGGCGAAATTGGTCATCGGCGCATTGGCGGCGATCTTGCGCGCCAGTTCCATCGCCGCCTTCATGCCTTCGCCTGGGCCGACCAGATACTGCGACAGGCCAATGGCGTGGCCTTCCTCGGCATTGTAGACGCGTCCTGTCAGCATCATGTCCATCATGCGGGCGGTGCCGATCAGCTTGGGGATGCGGACCGAACCACCACCGCCCACGAAAATGCCGCGCTGGCCTTCCGGCAGCGCGTAGAAGGCCGAGGATTCAGCCACGCGCACATGGGTCGAGGCCGCCAGCTCCAGGCCGCCACCGATGACTGCACCATGCAGCACGGAAATCACCGGCACCTTGCCGAACTGGATGTGGCGAAAAGCTTCATGCCACATCCGCGAGTGGAACACCCCGTCGGTCGATGACAATTCCTGCGTCGCGCTCAGATCGAGGCCGGCAGAGAAATGCTCGCCTTCACCATCCAGCACCACCACCTTCACGCCAGCCGGCGGATTGAGGAAAAATGCCTGCAGCCCGAGAACCGTGACGTTATCCAGAGCGTTACGTTTTTCCACGCGCTGCAGTTTCAGCACAGCGATGTCGCCCTCCACGCTGACCGACAAGGTGGCGGGCAGGCCGAGATTGGCGGCGGTATGGCGGTCGGCGGGGTCGAGACGCATGGTGACTATCTTTTTTGCTTTGTCCATAATTGTTATGAAGCATAACGATTTCTGTCCGGATGGCAAGACGACAGAATCCAGCCCGGAAATCCGCACCTTTCCGGCCTCGACAGGGCCAATCCCGGCATGACCGAACGGCCGGTCGAAAGCGCTGCAGATATCCGCACGGATATCCCCTGCCGGCTCGACCGCCAGCCCTGGACTCGCTTTCACAGCCTCGTGGTGGTGGCCCTGGGCATCACCTGGATTCTGGACGGGCTGGAAGTGACCCTGGCCGGGGCAGTGGCCGGAGCGCTGAAGGAAAGCCCGAGTCTGGCCTTCAGCAATGTCGAGATAGGCCTGGCCAGCAGCGCCTACCTCGCCGGTGCGGTGCTGGGCGCGCTGTATTTCGGCTGGCTGACCGACCGGCTCGGCCGCCGCAAGCTGTTCTTCATCACCCTGGCGCTCTATGCGCTGGCCACTGCCGGCACCGCCCTGTCGTGGAATCTGTGGAGCTTCGCGCTGTTCCGTTTTCTCACCGGGGCCGGTATCGGCGGCGAATATACCGCGATCAATTCGACCATCCAGGAACTGATCCCGGCCCGCTACCGGGGCTGGCGCGACCTGACCATCACCGCCACCTTCTGGATCGGCGCCGCCAGGGGCGCCGCCGGCTCGCTGGTGCTGCTCGATACAGGTGTATTCGGTGTCGCCAGTGAATCTGACTGGGGCTGGCGCATCTGCTTCCTGATCGGCGCGGTGCTGGCGCTCCCGATTTTGCTGATGCGGCGATGGATACCCGAAAGCCCGCGCTGGCTGATGACCCACGGTCGGATACAGGACGCCGAAATCGTGGTAGCCGGTATCGAACGCCATGGACCTGCACTGTCCGGCCAACCATCAACCTGGCTCCGCATCCGCCGCCGCAGCCACGTCGATCTTCGTGAACTGGCAGATATCCTGTTCCGCCGTCATCGCCGCCGGGCCCTGGTCGGGTTGAGCCTGATGGCGGCGCAGGCGTTTTTCTACAACGCGATCTTTTTCACCTATGCCCTGGTGCTGACCGATTTTTACGCCGTACCGGCCGGCGCCGTGGGCTGGTATATCCTGCCTTTCGCCCTGGGCAATGTGCTGGGACCGCTATTGCTCGGCCGGCTGTTCGACACGATCGGTCGCCGCCCCATGATCGCCGGTACGTTCATGCTCTCCGGCCTGCTGCTGGCGGTCAGCGGCTGGCTGTTCCAGCAGGGCCTGCTCAACAGCATGACGCAGACCATCGCCTGGACGATCGTTTTTTTCTTTGCCTCGGCTGCCGCCAGTTCGGCCTATCTGACGGTCAGTGAGACCTTCCCGCTTGAAATCCGCGCGCTGGCGATTGCGATCTTCTATGCCATCGGCACCGGCATCGGCGGCGTTGCCGCGCCGCTGCTGTTCAGCGCGCTGATCGAAACCGGATCGCGCAACAGTGTCTTTGCCGGCTACCTGCTGGGCGCGGCGATCATGCTGCTTGCCGGCATCGTGCAGGCGATCTGGGGCGTGGCGGCCGAGCGGCGGGCGCTGGAAGATGTCGCCCGGCCGCTCAGTGCTGCCGATTAAAGCAGCAAGCGTCAGCCGAGAGAAATCGAACCATCCTCCGCCAGCTGTCGCGCGGCCCCCTTGCGACCGCCATGTGCCTCGCGCAGCTGACGCTCGACAGCTTCGAACACATGCGTCACCACCGCAAGCTGGTCGCCCTTCGCCTCGCGGCGGGTTTCGCTGTCCTTCACCACAATGGCCGGCCGGCCACGCAATTCAAGCTCGACCGAAATTGCCAATGGCGGTTTGGCGCCCCCGGCACTGCGATGCGGAATTTCGGCAACCACGCGGCAGCCAGTGATATGGGCCTGCTGCCGCAGGCGCTCGACCCGCTGCCGGATCGCGGCGTCGAGTGCAGGCGAGCTTTCCATGTTGCGAAAGACGATCTGTAACGGCCGATCCATACCGGTCTGTGCCATATGACATCTCCTTCTGCTTTGGATGCATTTTATAACCTTTCGCTTCCGGTGTGTTCCGAAAACAGAGCTGCAGGAAGCTAAGCCGCGTTTGACAAACGGCGGAAAACGGTGCTTGCGACACTGCGGCATTTTGTCCGGAACGACATAGGCCGCATAGCGTTCTGTATACGTCAACCAACGGACAGGAGCGCATGATGGACAAGGATCGCATCGAAGGCAGTGCCAAGCAGGTCAAGGGCAGCCTCAAGGAAGCCGCCGGCAAACTCACCGGCGATGCCAAGCTGGAAACCGAGGGCCGTGCCGACAAGGTCGAGGGCAAGATCCAGAATGCCGTGGGCGGCGCCAAGGATGCCGTGCGCGATGCAGTAAAGAAGCACTGACATCGCCATTCTAAATGAAAAAGCCGGACATCCTTGCGGGTGTCCGGCTTTTTCATGTCGGCAGCGTCATATTGCTTGCGAAGTGATATCGCTTGCGAGGTGGTGGTGCCCCAGGCCGGACTTGAACCAGCACGCCCTTGCGGACAACAGATTTTGAGTCTGTCGCGTCTACCAATTTCACCACTGGGGCCCGGTATCACCGGCGCGCAGCCGGGGCGGATATTACCCAAGGTCGGGCCTGAATCAACGCCCAGCCCGGCGCGAACTCGCGGGCGGGAAACGGCGGAGAAACACGCCTTTGTCATACCCGCGGCCATGGGGCGCATGGACAAGCCGGGCCGGCTCCGGCATACACGAGGCCTGCCTCGCCAGACGCCTGCTGGAGCCTTCCGCCCGTGTTTCGTGCCCTTTACGACTGGACCATGCGCCAGGCCGCGCGCCCCCATGCCGATCGCGCACTGGCCGTCGTGTCCTTCCTGGAAAGCTCGGTCTTTCCGATTCCGCCGGATGTGATGCTGATTCCGATGTGCCTGGCCGATCGCAGCCGGGCCTTCCGCTATGCGGCGATCTGCACCATCGCCTCGGTGATCGGCGGCCTGTTCGGCTATGCCATCGGCTATTTCCTGCTGGAAACGCTCGGCCGCTGGGTGATCGATCTCTATGGCTATGGCGAGAAATGGCAGGCCTTCGAAGACGCCTATGCCGAATGGGGCGTGTGGATCATCCTGATCAAGGGCCTGACGCCGATCCCCTACAAAATCGTCACCATCGCCAGCGGGGCCGCGCATTTCAGCCTGGCGGTTTTCATTATCGCCTCGATCACCACACGCGGCCTGCGCTTTTTCCTGCTGGCCGGTCTGCTGCGCGCCTATGGCGCGCCGATCCAGGACTTCATCGAAAAGCGACTCACTATTTTGGGCTGGATCTTCCTGATTGCGCTGATTGGCGGTTTTGTCGTCGTGCGCTATGCTTTCTGACTGAACGCCATGATCCTTGACCCGCTGCTCGATCCCCGCCGCTCCGGCCTCAGCATTGCCGCACTGGCGGTTTTTACGCTCGGCCTGGTTTTTGTGTCGCAATACGGCTTCGGCCTGGCGCCCTGCGAACTCTGCCTGTGGCAACGCTGGCCCTATGGTGCCGCCATCCTGTTCGGCCTTGCTGCCCTGGCGCTGCCACGCTTGCGTGCCCCCTTGCTGGTGCTCGCTGCATTAAGCTTCGTTGTCACCGGCGGCATCGGCGTATTCCATGCCGGCGTTGAGTGGAAATGGTGGCCGGGACTGACCAGTTGCGGCGGCGGCCCGACCGCCACTACGCTGGAAGACCTGCGGGCGCAGCTGATGGCCGCGCCGGTGGTGCGCTGCGACGAAGCCGCCATTCGCGTGCTCGGCCTTTCCATGGCCGGCTGGAATGCGCTGTGGTCGGCTGTGCTGGCCGGCTTTGCCCTGATGGCGGCCCACCGGGCAAAAGGAGGCCAATGATGCACAAGCCGGGGATGGAAAAGCGACGCCTGGCGGGCGATCCCGATCCGCGCGCCCTGCTGGAACGCATCCTGCGCGTCGACCATGCCGGCGAATACGGCGCCAAGCGCATCTATGAGGGCCAGCTCGCGGTGCTGAAAAAGGCGCCGTCGACGCCGACCATCCGCCATATGCTGGAGCAGGAGCAGGCGCATCTGGATGCCTTCGACCGCCTGCTGCCGCAGCGCCGCGTGCGTCCCACCCTGCTTTCGCCGCTGTGGCATGTCGGTGGCTTCGCGCTCGGTGCCGCCAGCGCGCTACTGGGCGAGAAGGCGGCGATGGCCTGCACCGAAGCGGTCGAGGAAGTGATCGACCAGCATTATGGACGACAGGTGGAGAAGCTGGGCGATGCCGAGCCTGAGCTGCGCGCCACCATCGAGCAGTTCCGCGCCGATGAAGTGAACCACCGCGACACGGCACGTGCCGAGGGTGCCGCCGAAGCCCCGGGCTACGCTCTGCTGTCGAAAGGCATCAAGGCGATTACGCGCAGCGCCATCTGGCTGTCCGAACGCGTTTAGCAGGCTGCCGCGCCTTACGGCTCCAGCTCGCTGTCCCAGTAAAGAAAGTCGCGCCAGCTCTCGTGCAAAAAATTGGGCGGGAAGGCCCGCCCGTTCAGCTGCAACTCCTGCACGGTCGGCATATGCGGGCGAATGCGCGGATGCATGTGGCAGTCGTTGGGCATGCGCCCGCCCTTGGTCAGATTGCAGGGCGCACAGGCGGCCACCACATTGTCCCAGCGCGTCAGCCCGCCGCGCGAGCGCGGGATCACATGGTCGAAAGTCAGTTCATGCCGGCTGCCACAATACTGGCAGGAGAAACGGTCGCGCAGAAACAGGTTGAACCGGGTGAAGGCCGGCCGCCGGGCCGGAGCGATATAGCGCTTGAGTGCCACCACGCTGGGCAGGCGCATGCGCATGCTGGGCGAGTGAATTTCCTGATCGTATTCGGAGAGGATCGTGACACGATCCATGCAGACCGCTTTGACCACTTCCTGCCACGGCCAGACCGAAAGCGGGAAATAAGACAGCGGCTGGTAATCCGCATTCAAAACCAACGCCGGGCAACTCTCAGGGTTCATTGCTTCCCCAGTTCCGAAACGCCGTATTGCCCTTACCATATGCGGGGTTACCGCATCATGACAACTACCTTATTTTGTAAGCCGGACGGGTTGTCCACAAGGCATCACCCCACTCTCATCTAGGGCGGGCAAAGGATTCGGCGAGGAAGGCACCGCCGAGGCTGAGGCCCTGGCCGTCGATGCCATGGCCGAGCCCACGGCTGACATGGAACCGGGCCGGACATCCGGCAGCGTTCAGTGCATTCAGCGCCGCATGCATGGCCTCGATCGGCACAATCTCGTCAGCATCGCCATGGATCAGCAGGATCGGCGGTCGGCTGCGAATCTGCTTTTCCAGCCCCGCACCGCCCAGCAGCGCCCCGGAATATCCCAGGATGGCGGCCGGTGCCGGATCACGGCGCAGGCCGATATGCAGTGCCATCATGGTGCCCTGGCTGAATCCCACCAGCGCCAGATCACCGGGGTCAAGATTGTACCGTTTCAACTCGGCATCCAGAAACTGCTCAAGCGCCGGCGCCACCTGTTCGGCCGCGCGCTGCATGGTGGCGTAGATCGCCGCAGTCTGATGCGGGTCGCGGCGCAGCAGGTTCGGATCGTAGGCATCGAGCGCAAACCACTGCCGGCCGCCTGCCATGCCAGGCGGAAATCCCGGAATCATCGCCGGTGCATGCGGTGCCGCGAAGGCGGCGTCGGGCAATACGTTGCGCCACTGCGCCCCCAACTCGATCAGGTCATCGCCATCGGCACCATAGCCATGGACCAGCACGACCAGCTTACGGGCGGGGCCTTTGAGAGGCGCCAGACGAGGACCGTCGATGCTCATGCGGATGCTTTCTTGGCAGACGCAGCCTTGTCGATGTGATCGGTGGTGAGGCGCTTGGCCGTCACGGCATAATAGCGCCACAGCAGCCTGGCCGCGACGCCGCGATGCGGCCGCCAGTTTTCCGCCATGCGGTCCATCTTCTTCACATCGGGCCGCGCTTTCAGCCCGAACAGCCGTTTCACGGCTTCCTGCAGCGCCACATCATGCGCCGGCCAGATATCCTCGCGGTCGAGCGCGAACATCAGGAAGATTTCCGCCGTCCAGCGGCCGATGCCCTTCACCTCGGTCAGCATGGCCATGGCTGCATGGTCTTCGAGCTGTGGCAGCAGGGCGAAGTCGATGGCTCCGCTTTTCGCCGCTTGTGCCATGTTGCGCACATAGCGCACCTTCGGGCCGCTGAGGCCGCAGGCGCGCAGGCGCGCCTCGCTCAGTTTCAGCACCCGCTCCGGGCTGAAGACGCCGTTGGCACGGCCCTGCACGGCGGCTTCCAGCCGGCCCCAGATGGTGGCGGCGGCGGCCACGGAAATCTGCTGCTCGATCACGATGCGGCACAGATTGGCGAAATCGGCCGGCCGGCGGCGATCGGCAATGAAGCCAACGGCGGCAAAAGCCTCGGCGAAGCGCGGCTCGTGGGCGCAGAGCTGCTCCAGCGCCACCTTGGTGCGCTTGCGGGAGTCGGGCTTTGCGACGGGTAGGAGATTTGCCATAAGCTGCAGAATGAGAATCGCCCATGCAGTCTGACATCGTTACGCGCTGCGCGCCAAGCCCGACGGGCTACCTGCATGCCGGCCATGCCTATGCCGCCGGCATCGCCTTCCTGCGCGCCCGGCAGGCCGGCGGGCGCTTCCTGCTGCGCATCGAGGATATCGACATCACCCGTTGCCGGCCGGAATTCGCGGCAGCGATCCTTGAGGATTTTGCCTGGCTGGGCCTCAGCTGGGAGCAGCCGGTGCGCCGGCAGTCGCAGCATTTCGCTGAATACGCTGCAGCACTCGACTCCTTACGCCAGCGCGGCCTGCTCTATCCCTGCTTCTGCACCCGCAAGCAAATCCAGGCCGAGATCGCTGCCGCCGGTCATGCGCCCCATGGTTTCGAGGGCGCGGTCTATCCCGGCACCTGCCGGCATCTTGGCGCGACCGAACGTGCGGAGCGTATCGCGGCGGGCGAGGCCTATGCGCTGCGCCTCGATATCGCTGCCGCGTGCCGGCATACCGGAAACTGGCCGCTACGCTGGCATGACGAGGAGGCCGGCGCACAATCGGTAATGCCCGAGCTGCTGGCGCAGGGCTTCGGTGACGTGGTGCTGGCGCGCAAGGAGATTCCGGCCAGTTATCATCTCTGCGTATGCCACGACGATGCGCTGCAGGGCATTACGCTGGTCACCCGCGGCAATGACCTGTTTGGCGCCACGCATCTGCATCGCCTGCTCCAGGCACTGTTCGACTGGCCGGCACCGGCCTATGCGCATCACCGGCTGCTGCTGACTGACAGCGGCGAGCGGCTGGCCAAACGCAGGAATGCGCCGGCGCTGCGCGATCTGCGTGCTGCCGGCATCACGCCTGCCGGAATCTGGCAGCAAGTCGGCCTGGATCCGGGCGGTTTCGGATTCTGAATATCGGCGCTACGCACCACCAGGCTCAGCGTCGGCATGCACATGATGTCACGACTGCCAGATACTGGGCTTCGCATGCAGGCGACCTACGCGAGCATGGCCGCCGGGGCGAGAGCGCGAAACTGGGCACGCCGACGTGTCACGCCGATCAGAAAAGCCGCGGCACAACGGACTCGCGGCGAACGCCTGTCCGCCGGCACCCCGTCATGCCGCAGCGGTTACCGTCCGCCGAGCGGCAGGGTGTAGGTCAGGAAGACCGTCTCGGTACCGGGATTGCTGTCATAGATGCTGGCATTGGAGATATGGCTGATGCCGACTCCCAGGCGCGACCGGTTGTCGAAGCGGTAGCTGAGTTCGATCTGCGATTTGAATTCGATCGTGCCGCCCAGGTCCTTGCCATCGCCCTTGCGATACAGGCCCGGCGTGAAGGCCGGGGTCAGCACCCAGCGGCGACCGAAATAGATGTCGACCAGCACGCCGGCGTAGCCCATGACCGCTTCGTCACTCGTTGCGAGCACACCGACCACCGGCTTGAATATCCAGAACTTCTCGCCGTGGCGATATTCGACACGACCTTCGAAGGCGTCGTGATCGTCGGCGATGTCATGATAGCCCGCACTAATGGCCAGGAAAGACGGATCGACGCCGCCTTTATCCTGTGCCTGCGCAGCCGGCGCGACAGCGGTCATCAGGCAAGCGGCAACTGCAGCTGCCGCAAGACGAGGCAAAAAACGGAACATTACTACCCCCCAACCTGTAAGGCCGGTCCTGCCGGTCCCTTGTTCTGCACCACAGATCGTATGCAAAGGATACTAAACAAGGAGATGCTGTACCGCCAAGGGCTTATCGACCGATTCGGCCATTCTTGGTGCTGCCGCGCTTCATTCTCGCCACATTTTTCCGTCAAGAAAGGGCTCCATGCGCAGCGTCCGTCGCCTGCTGGCGATCCTTCTTCTCGGCCTTCTTGCGATACCCGCCCTGTATGGCGTGGCGGCACTGGGACTTGGCCTGCTACCCGCCCCGCACCGCCAGCCGCTGCCCGGGCAGCCGGTGGTGCCCGTTTACCTGATCTCGAACGGCTGGCATGTCTGGGCCGCGCTGCCGGCTCGCCCGGAACAGACAGGACAGGACCAGACCGACTGGACTGCCTGGCTGGGTGACAGCGCGCTGGCCGGGCGAATCGCCGAGGGCGATTATGTCGCCTTCGGCTGGGGGGACCGAGATTTTTACCTGGCAACCCGCCGCCCGGTGGATTTCCGGCCCGATCTGGCCATGGCCGCCCTGTTGGGCCGTGGCCCGGCGGCCATGCATGTGATGCGGGTGCCTGAAGGAGCCCTGGCCGACCCCCAGCTCACGGTCCGGCGCCTGGAGGTTGATGCCCTGCAATATCACGCCCTGGCGGCGTATATTCAGGCCGGCTTCGCCGCCGGGCGCGATGGCCGCCCGCAACCCCTGCCAGAACCGGGATTCAGCCTGGACGACGTCTTCTATGAGGCAACAGGGCGTTACAGCCCGTTTCGCACCTGCAACGAATGGATCGGGGCCGGCCTGCGCGCCGCCGGCCTGAAAGCCGGCTGGTGGACCCCCTTCCCCTACGGGCTGATGCAGGGGGCCTGAGCGGAGGCCGTGATATCCCCGTGCTCGTCTTGCGACTCACCCACAAAGGGGCTAAACCCAGCCCCGAAAAAGGACGGTTATGGGCAGTTTACGCCGCCCGGTTTCCGCCCGTCACGCCATCCCATCGGAGAATGAAAAAATGACGGTTCGGGTTGCGATTAACGGTTTCGGCCGCATCGGCCGCAATGTGCTGCGCGCCATCATCGAAAGCGGCCGCACGGATATCGAAGTCGTCGGCATCAACGATCTCGGCCCGGTCGAGACCAACGCCCATCTGTTCCGCTATGACAGCGTGCATGGCCGCTTCAACGGCAAGGTCGAAACCAAGGGCGATGCGATCGATGTGGGTCGCGGCTTCATGAAGGTGACGGCCGAGCGCGATCCCGCCAAGCTGCCCTGGAAGGAGCTGAAGGTCGACATCGCGCTGGAATGCACCGGCATCTTCACCGACAAGGAAAAGGCCGCCCTGCACCTGACCGCCGGCGCCCGCAAGGTGCTGGTCTCTGCGCCCGCCACCAATGCCGACCTCACCGTCGTCTACGGCGTGAACCACGACCAGCTGAAGCCCGAGCACACCATCGTCTCGAACGCGTCGTGCACCACCAACTGCCTGGCCCCTGTCGCCTATGTGCTTGATGCCGCCGTCGGCATCGAGAAGGGCTACATGACCACGATCCATGCCTATACCGGCGACCAGCCGACGCTGGATACCATGCACAAGGATCTCTACCGCGCCCGCGCCGCGGCGCTGTCGATGATCCCGACCACCACCGGTGCCGCCAAGGCCGTCGGCCTGGTGCTGCCGTCGTTGAAGGGCAAGCTGGACGGCTCGTCGATCCGCGTGCCGACCCCGAATGTGTCGCTGATCGACTTCAAGTTCATTGCCAAGAAGAACACCACGGTCGAAGAGATCAACGATGCCGTCAAGAAGGCTGCCGCCGGCAAGCTGAAGGGCATCCTCGACGTCAACGACCAGCCGCTGGTCTCCAGCGACTTCAACCACAATCCGGCCAGCTCGACCTTCGACCTGAAGCAGACCACGGTGATGGACGGCAATCTGGTGCGCGTGGTGTCATGGTACGACAACGAATGGGGCTTCTCCAACCGCATGTCCGATACTGCGGTGGCGATGGCCAAGCTCTAACGGCCAGGCAGGAGCAGCCCACATGGCCGGTTTCCGCACTCTCGATGATGTCAACGTCACCGGCAAGACCGTGCTGGTGCGCGTCGATCTGAACGTCCCGATGAAGGACGGCCGGATCACCGATGATCTGCGCATCAGCCGCATCCTGCCCACCCTGCACGAACTGTCGCGCAAGGGTGCCAAGGTTGTCGTGCTGTCGCATTTCGGCCGTCCGGACGGCAAGCCGGTATCGGAAATGTCGCTCAAGCCGGTGGCGGCCGCGCTCGCCACCGCGCTGGGCTCTTCCATCCCCTTCGCCGAGGATTGCGTCGGCGAGCCGGCCAGGGCGGCGATTGCCAGGCTGAAGCCCGGTGGCGTCGTGCTGCTGGAAAACACCCGCTTCCATGCCGAGGAAGAGAAGAACGACCTGGCATTTGCCAAGCAGATGGCAGCGCTGGGCGATATCTACGTCAACGATGCCTTCTCCTGCGCCCATCGCGCCCATGTCTCCACGGAGGCCGTGGCGCATCTGCTGCCGGCCTATGCCGGCCGCAACATGGAGGTGGAGCTGAAGCATCTTGAGGCCGCGCTGGACAAGCCGGAGAAGCCGGTTGCCGCCGTGATCGGCGGTGCCAAGGTCTCCACCAAACTGGAGCTGCTCGGCAACCTGCTCGGCAAGGTCGACAAGATCATCATCGGCGGCGGCATGGCGAACACCTTCCTGTTCGCCCAAGGCCGCGAAGTCGGCAAAAGCCTGTGCGAGAAGAATCTGGCCGATACCGCGCGCGACATCCTGCGCGATGCCGTCACCCGCGGCTGCGCCATCATTCTTCCGGATGACGTCGTCGTGGCGCGCGAATTCAGGCAGGGCGCCCCCAGCAAGGTGGTGCCGGCGGAACGCGTGCCGGCCGATACGATGATCCTGGATATCGGCCCGGTAGCCGCTGCCCGCCTGGGCACCATCCTGGCCGACTGCAAAACCCTGGTCTGGAATGGCCCCCTGGGTGCCTTCGAGACTCCGCCCTTCGATGCCGGCACCGTCACCGTGGCACGGACTGCGGCGGCGCTGACCGCCTCGGGTCGCCTGCTCAGCGTGGCCGGCGGTGGCGACACGGTGGCGGCCCTGCGCCATGCCGGTGTGGCGGAAGAGTTTTCCTATGTTTCGACGGCCGGCGGCGCCTTCCTGGAATGGCTGGAAGGCAAGGAACTGCCCGGTGTGGCCGCCCTGGCTGCACCGGCCGCAGTGGCTGCCAAGTGAATGCGTGATAAAATCCGGCCCCAGGGGAAAACAGGGCCGGATTTTTTTGTTTTAACGGACCTGACTGAAGACGTATCGGGAGCTGAATGACATGAACCTCAAGGAACTGAACAAGATTGCGCAGGGCATGGTCGCGCCGGGCAAGGGCATCCTCGCCGCCGACGAAAGCACCAGCACCATCGAAAAGCGTCTGTCGAGCATCAACGTCCCCTCGACAGAAGAGAACCGCCGCGACTATCGCGAGATGCTGTTCACCGCCGAGGGTGCCGAGAAGTATATCTCCGGCGTCATCCTCTATGACGAGACGCTGCGCCAGAAGGCCAAGGATGGCACCCAGCTGGTCGACATCCTGAACAAGCGCGGCATCATCCCGGGCATCAAGGTCGACAAGGGCGTGCAGACCCTGCCGGGCTCGGATGGCGAGAAGATCACCGAAGGCCTCGATGGCCTGGGCAAGCGCATGGCCGAATACCACCAGCTCGGCGCCCGTTTCGCCAAGTGGCGCGCGGTACTGAACATCGCCAATGGCAAGCCGAGTCGCCAGGCGCTGGTCGCCAATGCCGAGGCGCTCGCGCGCTATGCCGGCATCTGCCAGGCCAACAATATCGTGCCGATCGTCGAGCCGGAAATCCTGATGGATGGCGACCATGACCTGGCCACCAGCTTCGCCGTGACCGAGCGCACCCTCCATACCGTGTTCGAGATGCTGGCGCTGCATAACGTTCAGCTGGAAGGTATCATCCTGAAACCGGGCATGGTGATCCAGGGTGAAAGCTGCAAGACTGTTGCCAGCGTCCATGAAGTCGCCGATGCCACGGTGCAGGTACTGAAGCGTTGCGTGCCCTCGGCCGTGCCGGGCATTGCCTTCCTGTCAGGCGGCCAGTCCGACGAACTGGCCTCGGCCCATCTCGGCGCCATGAATGCCCGTCATCCGAACCTGCCCTGGGCGCTGACCTTCTCTTATGGCCGCGCCCTGCAGGCCCTGCCGCTGAAGCTGTGGGGCGGCAAGGCCGCCAACGTGGCGAATGCGCAGAAGGGCTATCTGCACCGTGCCCGCCTGAACGGCCTGGCCGCGCTCGGCAAATACGAGGCCAAACTGGAAGGCGAGTTCAAGGCCGCGTAAGCGCCACCTTCCGGTCTACAAATACGAACGGCCCCGGCAGCAATGCCGGGGCCGTTTTTCATTGCAGCCTGATTAGGCCGCCTTCGGCTGCGCCTCGATCACCGTGCCGCCATTGGCGGCCGTGTTGATTTGAATCTGGCGCGGCTTCTTGGCTTCGGGCACTTCGCGCTTCAGTGCGATATGCAACAGGCCGTCCTTCAGTTCGGCACCGACCACCTTCACGGTATCAGCCAGCTCGAAGCGGCGCTCAAAGGCGCGGCGCGCGATGCCACGGTGCAGATAGGATACCGGCTCGCCCTGCTCGACCGCCTGTTCGGCAGCCTTGCCCGTGACGACCAGGCTGTTTTCCTTGACCGTGATGTCGAGTTCGCTCTCGCTGAAGCCGGCCACCGCCATGGTGATCCGGTACGCGTCTTCGCCGCGCTTCTCGATGTTATAGGGGGGATAGCTGGCGGTCGTCTCATCGACGCGGTTGGCCAGTTCGAACAGCCGGTTCACATGGTCGAAGCCGACGCTGGAACGCAGCAGGGGGGAAAGGTCGAAAGCACGCATGGGGTCATCCTCCTTCAAGCGATGAGTCCGTTGCGCGGCCCGCAGAACGCGGGAGGCATTCCCGCGAATGCGCCGGGCCGCCGTTCATAGCCGAACCTCGATTGAGCGTCCGGCACGCCTGTCAATTAGGAAGCGGAAAAGTCGCCTTCAAGAGGGTCGTGCATTTTTTTCGCAAGTGACGAAAACCGCGGCGGCCGAAGATCAGCCGACCGAGATCGGATACCACTTGAAATCATGCAGGGCCCGGCCGCGCAGGAAATCCACCACATGTCTGGGGCCGACGAATTCCGGCGCGAGATTGACGCCCTGGGCAGCCAGAACCAGCGTGGAATTCTTGAACAGCGGTTTCATCGCCGCCAGCGAGCGCGCCGCCATCTCGTCGGTGGCAATGGCGGCATAGGAAACATAGATCACCGTAATGATCTCGTCGGCCAATTTGATGGACGCGGATTGATAAACCTGGGCCATGGCTGCGCTGTTCTCGTGATCCGGGTCGCTGGATCAGCCCCACAGGCGTAATACCATCGTAGTTAATGAAACGTGGCCGGGTGAAGCTGAAAATGGCAGGGCAGGCTGAAATCAAAAGGGCGGCAGGCATGAAAAAGGCGGCCCGGGTGACCGGCCGCCTTTTTGACTGAAGCCGCAGCCTCAGGAGATCGTCCGACTACGGCCTATTATTTCTTCAGGCCGAAGCTGCCGAAGCGCTTCTTGAACTTGGCCACCTGGCCGCCCGCTTCGTTCAGACGGGCCGGACCGCCGGTCCAGGCCGGATGCGAGATCGAGTCGATGTCGAGCATCATGGTGTCGCCGGGCTTACCCCAGGTCGAACGGGTGGTGTAGACGGTGCCGTCCGTCATCTGCACCTTGATCTCGTGATAATCGGGATGGATATCGGCCTTCATGACAGTTCTCCTGGGCCTTCGCCGGAAAGCCCGCAAATTCCTCAATCGGCGGGCGTTATAGCCCGAAGCGGCCCCCCCTGCAAGCCCGAAGCGGGTGCCTCCAATAGTTTTGTCAAATCAATCTGTTAACTACTGGCCGGCGGTCAGGTTGCGGCGGCGCTGGTATTCGGCAGGGTCGACCAGTTCCAGCCCGAGCTTTTCCAGCCCGTCCAGAATCGGGATGAAACCGTTCAGACTGGTATTGGCTGACGGGTTGTTGGGATCGGGAGCCCAGCCCATCACGGCAATGGCCACCAGATTACCCTGCCGGTCGAGCATCGGGCCGCCGCTGTTGCCGCCATGAATGGCGACATCCGACTGGATCAGGTCAAATGGCCGACTGGGGGGGTGTGCCGGCCGCCAGGCACTGACCACGCCACGCGTCACCGTCCAGGCCAGTTGCTTCATCTGCGGCGCGCCGATTACGTAGACTTCCTCGGTCACGGCCACCGGCGTTTCACGGATCGCCATCACCGGATAGCCACTGCCTTCCAGCTTGACCAGCGCGACATCGCGCAGGTCATGTGCGCGCAGCACTTCGCCTACGACCGCACGGCCGGAGACCAGTCGCACGCGCACAAACCGCTGACCGCCCACGACATGCTTGTTCGTCACCATCAGTCCTTCCTCTGTGATGAGGAAGCCTGAACCGTGGCTACCGGTCCCAGTTTCGATCAATACGGTCGCACTGCGCAGGCGGTCGATATGATTGCTGATCGGCTGTTGCGACAGCGCCACGCGACGCAGCGAAATCCGCGACCGGTCTTGCACAACCGCAGGCGCGCCCGGCTGCGGCAGAGGCGCACGTTCCGTCATCGTCTGGCGCAGTTCAGGCGAGGTCGCCAGCTGGTTTGCGGCATCGGCGAAAGCGAGCTGCATCATCACCTTTTGATCCGGCGCGATCGCCTCGGCGGTTTCGAATCTGCCCTCGTTGCGCTGGCGCAGGATGACCTGCCGCCGTACCGGGTCGAAAACCTGCCATTCGACTGTGATGCGGGACTTGCCACGGATGCCAACCATGTACCGGCCGGTGAAATCGCAGAGCGCGCGGATGTCCATGTCCATCTCGGTGATGGAGAGCCCGAACTGCAGTTCGCCTCCGTCGTCGCGCTGCGCATCAAAAAGCTGGCTGGGATCACCGGTCACCCTGAAACCATGGCCACTCATCACGCGATAAAACGTATCGCTCCATTCACTGCTGCGGCCCTGGCTGCGCGGCTGCTGCTGATGGATCGGACCCATCACCCCCATTCCGGTGCACATCGTGCCGATCTCGCCGGAGACCCGGCCGATTTCCTTGCCGCGCGGAACATCTATCTGCACGAGGGCCAGTTCGATCGAACGACCATCCAGTCCAGCCTGCTCACCCGGCACGATGGTGCGCCCATCTGCCAGCTGTACTGGCTTGGCGGCAATGGGTGGAGGCGACTTGGGCGTTACGCAGGCAGAGATCGTGGCGAGCAGGGTGAGCGCGGCGAGGCGGGACTGCAGGGCGAGCATGGAAACTCTCTTGAGAGGAGAGGTGGAGAATTTATCGATATCTATAATAGCAATATAAGAACATAAAGTGAAATATAGACGTTCATAACATGATCATACAGTCGTATGCAGGTCGCGCCCCGCGACCGGCGTGCACAGGGGATCGGTCGTCGCGTTGTCCCTCCGGGCTGCGGTCGGTATAACCACCTGAGTTTTCAGCAAGACAAGCCAATGCCGTCAGCCGATATCTCCGATCCCAAGCGCCCGCCGATCTCGGCGCTGAAGCACATTTTCCGCTTTGTCCTGCCCTATCGATGGATGGCGGCGGGCGCCACGATTGCTTTGATCGTCACCTCCGGCGCCATGCTTGCAATCGGGCAGGCGATCCGCCGTGTCATCGATGTCGGCTTCGGCCATGGCAATGGTGATTATCTCGACCTCTATTTCGGAGCGCTGTTCGGCGTTGTCGTCATTCTGGCGGCAGGAACCTTTGCCCGGTTCTACTGCGTCACCTGGGTGGGCGAGCGGGTGGTCGCCGATATCCGGCGTGCCGTCTACAGCCATGTCATGAAATTGAGCCCGGTCTTTTTCGAGACGACGCGCAGCGGCGAGGTGCTATCGCGCCTGACCACGGATACCGAGCTGATCCAGACCCTGGTCGGCTCCTCGATCTCGGTGGCGCTGCGTAACGTCCTGCTCTTCGTGGGCAGCGCCGTCCTGCTGGTCATCACCTCACCGCACCTGACTCTGCTGGTCGCCCTGGTGATTCCGCTCGTGGTGCTGCCGATCATTATTCTCGGCCGCCGCCTGCGCAAACTCTCGCGCGAGAGCCAGGATCGCATCGCCGACCTCGCAGCCCAGGCCGGCGAAACACTGAACGCCATCACCACCGTGCAGGCCTATACCTACGAATCCCGCGAAGCCGACCGCTTCGGCAATCATGCCGAGGCCGCCTTCGGCACCGCTGTGCGGCGCATCCGCGCCCGCGCCTGGCTCACCGCACTGGTGATGCTGCTGGTCTTCGGCGCGGTGAATGCCGTGATGTGGATCGGCGGCAAGGCGGTGTTTGCCGGTGAGATGTCGGCCGGCGAACTCAGTGCCTTTGTATTCTATGCCGTGGTCGGTGCGTCTGCCGTCGGAGCGCTGTCGGAAACCTGGGGCGATGTGCAGCGTGCCGCCGGCGCCGCCGAACGACTGATGCAGTTGCTGGCCACTGAGCCCGCCATTCGCGCGCCGGTCACCCCGCTGCAATTGCCGGCGCCGCCGACCGGCCGCCTGCAATTCGATGCCGTGCGCTTCCATTACCCGGCCCGGCCGCAGATGCGCGCGGTCGATGGCCTCAGCCTGGATATCGCCGCCGGCGAAACCGTTGCCATCGTCGGACCATCGGGTGCCGGCAAGACCACGCTGTTCCAGTTGCTGCTGCGCTTCTACGATCCGGAATCCGGACATATCCGCTTCGATGGCTGTGACATCGCCCAGCTCGATCCGGTCGCGCTGCGCCGCCATATCGGCCTGGTGGCGCAGGAACCGGTGATCTTCGGCGCCACGGTGGCCGAGAATATCCGCTACGGCCGGCCCGAGGCGAGCGATGCCGAAGTGCAGGCTGCGGCCGGGGCAGCCGCAGCGCACGGTTTCATCCAGGCCCTGCCGCAGGGCTACGATACGTATCTTGGCGAGCGTGGCGTGCGCCTCTCCGGCGGCCAGCGCCAGCGCATAGCCATCGCCCGCGCCCTGCTGCGCGACCCTCCTGTTCTGCTGCTGGATGAAGCGACCTCGTCCCTGGATGCGGAATCCGAACGCAAGCTGCAGACGGCGCTGGAGCATCTGATGCAGGGACGCACCACACTGGTGATCGCGCACCGGCTGGCCACGGTGCAGAAGGCCGACCGGATCGTGGTCATGGATCAGGGCCGCATCGTCGCCTCCGGTCGCCACGACAGCCTGATGGCGGAAGACGGGCTTTATGCACGCCTGGCCCGCCTGCAGTTCATGGCCGGGCCGGGGCCAGATACGGAGGCCGGTGCCGATGCCGCCGCGTAGGCGCCGCGACGAGAAGCCGCTGCAGCGGCGGCTGATGCGCTTCTGGTGGCGCTTCCTGCTTGTCGCCCTGGTGCTGTATATCGGCTACACGATCTGGCTTTCTGGCGCCTATCGCAGCACCGAAGCCTTTGTGGCGGGACAATGCGAGGCAGTGGCCGCGCCACCGGGCCCGGAAGACATGGCCCTGCTGCCCGAGGGTACCGGTCTGCTGCCCGGCGCCATCGTATCGAGCCAGGACCGCCGCGACCGCGCGGCGCCCGGAGCACTGTATTTCTACGACATGAGCAGTCGGCCCGGCCGCTTTACCCGTCTGGAACTGCCCGCCAGCCTGGTGCTGCATCCCCATGGCCTCAGCCTGTTTACCGCAACCGATGGTCAGGTCTATCTGCATGTGATCAATCACCGCAGCAGCGATCGTCATACCGTCGAGATCTTTGCCGTACAGTTGACCGTCGGCGCCGTGCCGGCGCTGCGCCATCGCGGCAGTGTGGCAAGCGACCTGTTCATACATCCCAACGGCATTGCCGCCGCCGGGCCGGAATCCTTCTACCTCACCAATGATCGTGGTGGCGGTATAGGTTTCATTGGCCCGCGCTGGATGCATATGATGGAAAATCTGCTGCAGTTGTCGCGTTCTACCGTGGTCTATCACGACGGTCGCGGCGCCCGCGTGGTGGCCGACAATATCGCTTTTGCCAATGGTATCGAAATCACCGGCGACGGCAGCACCGTGCTGGTTGGCTCGACACAATGGCGCATGCTGCTGGCCTATACGCGCGAACCCAACAGCGGCATGCTGCTGCGCAGCGGCAGCCTGCCGCTGCCCGGCGGCGCCGACAATGTGCGCCGCGATGCCAATGGCGATCTCTGGGTCGCCGCACATCCCAATGCCTTTGCCTTCATCGGCCATGCCATGAATGCCGAGAAGGAAAGCCCGAGCATAATCCTGAGGCTCAGCCGCGATGCGCGCGGCGCCGTGCATACGGCCGAAGCCTTCGGCGACCCGGGCAGTCTGCTGTCGGGGGCCAGCGTCGGCATACAGCGGCAGGGCCGGCTGCTGATCGGAGCGGTGTTCCAGCCGACCGTGCTGGACTGCCAGCTCGACACCGGCAAACTGCGTCCGATCGAAAATTAAAGCTAGAATTTATAGGCGCCGCACTGATCGAGGCGCAGCACGCTTTCCTGGTGGAAGCGTGTCTTATAATCCTCGACGATGGTGGCAAGCCGCCCGTTGATATCCGCATCATTGCGATGGGCAACCATCAGGATATAGGTGCTCTCGCGCGCCGCCGCACCGTCAATGGCCGAGCGATAGAAACCCTGCCCCTCCAGCACGGTGAAGCCATCGGGCAGACGCGGCACGATGGCGGATTCGACAAAACCCTTCCACTCATCGCCGCCGATATGGCCGGTATGGCTGCCCTGGCGAATAGCCGTGCCGAAGAACAGCAGTGCACTCTGTTGCCGGCAATGCAGCACCGGATGCATCCAGACATACACGCCCGCTGCCGCCATGATCGCCAGCATGATCGCGCCGCCAGAAAGAGCAACCACCACCTTGGCCTGCAGTGCGCCAAGGCGTTCACCGACCTTGAGAAAGGCTTCCTCAAACATGTCTGGCGCCCTGTGATTAACGTTCGCCGATCAGCGTTCGGTGAGCTTGAGCTCGATACGCCGATTGCGGCGGAAGGCAACCTGATCCTCACGCCCATCCAACGGCTGGAATTCACCAAAGCCGGTCGCCGCCAGCCGCTCGACCGGTACGCCCTGGCTGGCGAGGAACTTCACCACCGATATGGCGCGCGCCGAAGACAATTCCCAGTTCGACGGGAACTGCGCCGTACTGATCGGTAGTTTGTCGGTATGACCGTCCACGCGCAGAACCCATGGCAGCTCCGGTGGAATCTTGCTGCTGATCTCGATCAGCGTCTTGGCCAGCTTGCCGATCTGCTCGCGGCCTTCAGGCTTCAATTCGGCAGAGGCAGAGTCGAACAGCACCTCCGACTGGAATACGAAGCGATCGCCGACGACCTGGATGTCGCGGCGGTTGCCCAGGGCCTGACGCAAGCGGCCGAAGAATTCGGAGCGGTAATTGGTCAGTTCATCGACCTTGCGCGCCAGTGCTGCATTCAGCCGCTTACCCAAATCGCTGACCTGCGCCTGGTTGTTTTTGTCCTTCTCTTCGCTCTCCTTGAGGATTCGCTCGATCTGGCCGAGCTGCTCGCGCAGGGCCAGGATCTGCCGGTTCAGTAGGTCGACCTGGCTGCGCGCCTCGGCGCTCAGGCGTTTTTCCTGATCCAGCTGGCCGGTGCTGGACACCAGTTTGCCCTGCAGGTCGATCACGATCTGCTGCTGCTCGCCCAGCTTCTTCTCGGCCTCGTCCGCCCGCACCTGGCTGTCCGCCAGCACGGCAGCCAGCTGATCGCGCTCCGCATTGGCACTGCTCAGCGTCGCCTGCAGGCTGGTCAGGTCAAGTTTGAGCTGGGCATTGTTACGCTTTTCCAGCGACAGCTGCTCGACCAGCCCGGCCAGTTCGCTACGCAGGCCCTCGATGGCCTTGTCACGGCCGGAAATCGCATTGGCGAGAAAGAACTGCACCAGCATGAACACGGCCAGCACGAAAACGATGACCATGAGCAGCGTCGACAGCACATCGACGTAACCGGGCCATGGACCAGCGCTCTGATGGTCGATACGCCTGCGGCTGAGAGCCATCGGCGCTTACCGGCGCTGGTTGTCGGCAGCGGCCGCAATGGTGCGCGACAGCAGCTTGATTTCGGAGCGCATGTCATCGACCAGCTTGGCGCGGCCCTGCGCCGCATCGTCGAGCAGGCGGGTCAGCAGGATGTCGATATTGCGCAGATGGCCGCGGCTGGCGGAGTCGAAATTACCGCTCTCGGTGCCCTGCGCCAGCTTGGCCATGATCGGCTTCATCTCGATCTGATGCTCGGTCAGCTTCAGCAGCAGGCCCTGTTCGGCACGCATCTGCTCGGTCAGCAGGCTGAGCTTCTCGTTCAACTGCAGCAGGGCGGCGCCGGTCTGGCCGCGGCTGTCCTCGCCGCGCGCCATGGTGCGCTGCAGATTGTCGAGACTGTCGGCAGTCTGTTCCAGCAGCGCCTGCACATAGGCCGGCACCGACTGGTCGCCCTCAGCCACTGCGCCGCCACCGACCCGGGTGAAGCCGGCGAGCCATTCTTCCAGGTCGTTGTAGAAACGGTTCTGCGCCTGGCCAGCCTGCAGATCGAGAAAGCCGAGGATCAACGAACCGGCAAGGCCCATCATCGAGGCGGAGAAGGCCAGCCCCATGCCGGTCAGCGGCGTTTCCAGGCCGCCTTTCAGCTTGCTGAACAGCGCGTTGATATCCTCGCTGGCATTGAGCGACAGGCCGTTGATGGTATCGCTGACACCGTTGATGGTCTCCAGCAGGCCCCAGAAGGTGCCGAGCAGGCCGAGGAACACCATCAGGCCAATGAAATAGCGCGAGATTTCGCGGCCTTCATCCAGGCGCGACCCAACCGAATCGAGCAGGGCACGCGTGGCCGTGGCATGCAGCGAGCCGCGCGGCCCGCGATTGGCCAGCATGCGGGCCAGGGGGGCCAGCAGATTCGACGGCTCGCCGATATTGCCGGCACCACCGCTGCGCTGGGCGCGCTGCCAGGCCTCGACCCAGCTCGCTTCCCGGCCGATCTCCCAGACCTGGCGGAACGTGTACAGGATGCCGATCAGCAGGATGGCACCAATCAGACTGTTGAGCGCGACATTCGCCATATAGGCGCGCAGCAACGTGTTGTGCAGCACTGCAATCACGACGCCGACGGCGGCGAGGAACAGCACCATGCGCAACAGAAAACGGCCAGGCTTGGTCATGCAATCCATCCTTCCGCTTCTGCGTTACGGAGCGAATACGGCATTTTCACGGCACCGGGCGCCAGCCCGCTTGCTACGGGCCAGGATCGGCAACCGCCTCTTGGAATTCGCATTTACGAATCAAGGAGCGAACCGGCCAATGATCGCCCATCGCCGCGAGCCGGATCAACCCCAGATGTGCGACAATACAGATACGGAAAGCCCCGGGCACCGGTTAACGCCGGCCGGCAGTCACCCGGTTTACCGCCCGACAGGCGCAATCTCGACACGGTCGGCCGCACTGCCATCCGTCGGTGCGCCCAGCGCGCGAACGTCGATCCGCGTCGAGCGGATACCCTTGTCGATCAGATACTGCCGTACCGCCAAAGCGCGGGTCAGCGACAGGCGCCGCGCACCGCTGCCGCCATCGCTGACGCTGTTGGTGGCATAGGCACGAATCTGCAGGCGGTCTTCACCCGTCGCATATTGTTTGGCGAGTGCATCGAGGGCAGTGAGATCGCCAGCCGGCAATTCGCCCTGGCCACCAGGGAAAGCAATGGTGACAACACCGCCCTGTACGCTCGGCGCCGGGATCGGACGCGGCGCGACGGGTGCCGCCGCCACCTGCGGCGGAGCCGGCACAGGAGCCGGCACAGGAGCCGGCGTTGCAGCAGCCGGCGCGGCCGCCTGCGGAGCAGGCGCCGGTGCAGGAGTGGGCACAGGCGTCGGCGTCGGTGCAGGAGCTTGGGCCGTGGCGGGCGCAGGCGTCTGAACGGGAGCCGGGGCCGGTGAAGTGGCCGGGGCAGCGGTCGGTGCCGCGGCCTGAGGCGCAGGCGTCACCGGCACCGGCGTGCCCGCTGGCGGGGCAGGCGCCGGGCCGGGCGGTGCGGCAGCCGGCGTCGAAGGTGCAGCGGCAACAGCAGGGGCCGGAGCCTTCGGGGCCGCGGCTTTACGAGTCGCGGTAGACGACCGCGGCGGGCGCAGTTTGATGGTGGCGGTAGTGGCCGGCTTGCCGGTTTCGCCGAGCAGCGGCTGCGGACCGGCCGGCTGGCTGGCCATGGGGACAAGCGACGGCGGCTTGACCGCCTTGCCGCCCCGACCGGTAGCGCCGAGCAATGGCGCCTGAGATGCAGCCGGCGCCGAGAGTCTTCCGCCGCTCAGCTGATCGAGCGCCTGCGGATTGATCTGGATGTTGCCGCTGCCGATGTAATTCTGGGCCAGCGCCGGCGCAGGCATGATCCCGGCAGCGACGCCGAATGCCAGCGAAAGGGCGGCAAGCGAATGCGAAACCGGCCTGGCAGCCATCGGAAAAGTCCCCCTAACCCCGAATACGTGGCGAACGATAGCGGAGGCCGTGAAAGCCGACAACCCGGCAAGCCGCCGTCAAGGACAGGAAATCAACACCTTGTGCGGTGCGGCTGAAACTGATCCAGGCCCGAAATCAGGGTTTGAGCAGCTTGGTAAGCGGCGCATGCAGAACATCATTGGCCGCGATGATCCCGCCGGTTTCCATCATCTTTTCGCCGCCGGCCAGATCGGTGACCGTGCCGCCGGCCTCGCGCACCAGCACGATACCGGCCGAGATATCCCAGGGCTGCAGCCCGGTTTCCCAGAAACCGTCGAAACGCCCGGCGGCGACATAGGCCAGATCGAGCGCCGCCGCACCCAGGCGGCGGATACCGGCCACTTCGGCCATCACCGTGGTCATTTCTTTCAGGAAAGGCTCATGACCCGGCTTGCCAAGGAACGGGATGCCGGTGCCGAACACCGCTTCCGGCAGCTTGCGGCGGGCGGAAACGCGGATGCGACGCTCGTTAACATAAGCGCCAACGCCCTTCTCAGCCCAGAACAGCTCGTCGCGCACCACATCCAGCACGATGCCGGCGATCAGTTCATCTTCGCGCTGCACGCCGATCGAAATGGCGAAATGCGGAATGCCGTGCAGGAAGTTGGTAGTGCCATCGAGCGGATCGATGATCCAGTAGCTCTTGCCGTCCCTGGCTTCGATGCGGCCGCCCTCTTCCATCACGAAGCCGAAATCGGGGCGCAGCTTGGACAGCTCCTGCTGCAGAACCTTCTCGGCCTTGCGGTCCGCGGCAGAGACGAAGTCGGCCGGGCCCTTCTTCGAGACCTGCAGGTGCTCGACTTCGTTGAAGTCGCGGATCAGGCTGCGCTGCGCTTTACGCGCCGCGTTTGCCATCGCATTGATCAAAGCGGATCGCAGGGCCATTGGGGACCAAAAATTGGGGGACGGGTGCTCGTTCTGGAAAGGCGGCGGAACCTATCAGCGCCGCCCGTGCTTGGCAATTGCCCGGTTAAAGGCTTTCACCGCCTCGGCCGGGCCCTCGGGATGGCGCCAGACACCGGCGGAAACCGCCAGAAAGTCTGCCCCGGCTTCGATCAGGACCGGACAATTCTCCACCGTTATGCCGCCAATGGCCACACAGGGCACTTCCATCAGGTCGGCCCACCAGGCGATCAGATCGGGCTCGGCCCTCGTCTTGGGTTGCTTGGTATCGGTGGCGAAAAAGGCACCGAAGGCCACGTAATCGGCCCCGGCCTCGGCCGCCTCCATCGCCAGATGACGGGAGTCATGGCAGGTGACGCCAACGATGCGATCCGGTCCCAGGATGCGGCGCGCCTCCTCATAGGACGCGTCTTCCTGGCCGACATGCACGCCATCGGCGCCGAACTTGATCGCCAGATCGGGCCGGTCGTTGATCAGCAATGCGACGTCATACTCGTGGCAGATCGGCAGCAGGGCTTCGGTCGCACGCCGGAGGGCATTGTCGGATGCAGTCTGCTCACCGTCCTTCAGCCGCAGCTGCAGGCAGGCAACATCACCGGCGCCAAGCGCCTTTTTCAGGTCTTCGGCAAACACGGCCGGCTCAAGGACCGGCGGCGTGATCAGATACAGACGCTGTTCGACTTTGACAGATTCTTTGGCCATCTCTTATCCAGCAATGAAACTTTTGAGCGCATCCAGCGTCTCGTCCGGGCGTTCGCCCATCATCATATGGCCGCAACCCGGCAGTACATCGATACGGCCATTCCTGAATTCCTTGGCCCAGCCGCGCGCGGCACGCAACGGCGTCATCTGGTCACGCTCGCCAGCCAGTATCTGCACGGGTGCCGTGATTGCCGCCACCGCCTGCTTGCCGTTCTGATAGGCGTTGCACAGGCGGAAGCCAAGCGCCAGGCAGTGGCGCGGCGCCCGATCGATCAGACGGATGCTACCGTTCAGCAGATGCGATCCGGGCACGCGGTTGCTGCCGATCTGGTTGCGCTTGGCGATCATCCAGTCGTTCATCAGTTCGACGACCGTATAGGCGCCGCTGTCGGCCAACGCCTGCAGTTCGGGATTCACCGCCATGGGGAAAGCGAAGCCGAGCAGCGAAATCCTGCTGACGCGCGACGGATGGCGCAATGCGGTTTCCAGCGCAATCAGCGCGCCCATCGAATGGCCGACCAAGGTCGCCTGCTGCACGCCGGCAGCATCGAGCAGTTGCGGCATCCAGTCGGCGAAGGCCTCGACGCTTTCGAGCATCGGGCCCTCTGAGCGGCCATTGCCCGGCAGGTCGACCGCCAGCACCGAATAGCCGTGATAGGCGAACCAGCGCGTCTGCATCGCCCAGCTGGTGTGATCGCAGGCATTGCCGTGGATGAACACCACGGTCGGTTTCGCCGCATCGAAAGGCTTGCCGCCGGTGGCAGCGAAAATCTTCCTGCCCGTTACATCGAGCCACATCGTTTCGTTTCCTCTTGCCTTATTCCGCTGCTGCCTTGACGGCCTTTTGCGATGCGCGAAGCGCCTGATTGAGATCGTCGATCAGATCCTGCGCGTCTTCCAGGCCAACCGAAAGCCGCACCAGTTCCTCACCGATGCCGGCAGCCTTCAGTTCGGGCGCGCTCATCTGCTGATGCGTGGTGCTGGCCGGATGAATCACCAGCGACTTGGCATCGCCGACATTGGCCAGATGCGAGAAGACCTGCAGCGTTTCGATCAGCACCCGGCCGGCCTCGCGCCCACCCTTCACGCCGAAGGAGAACACCGCGCCACAGCCCTTTGGCAGCAGTGTTTTCGCCAGCGCGTGATCCGGGTGTTCCTCCAGTTCGGGATACGACACCCAGGCGACGGCCAGATGGCTTTTCAGGAAAGCTACCACTTTGCGGCTGTTCTCAACATGGCGTGCCATGCGCAGCGGCAGCGTCTCGACGCCCTGCAGCAGGTGGAAGGCATTGGTCGGCGACATGCAGGCGCCGAAATCGCGCAGGCCTTCCGCGCGCGCGCGCATGATGAAGGCGGCCGGGCCGAATTCCTCGGCAAAATCGAGGCCGTGATAGCCCGCATAAGGTTCGGTCAGGGTCGGGAACTTGCCGGAGGATTCCCAGTCGAAACGGCCGGAATCGATCAGGGCTCCACCGATGGCAACACCATGGCCGCCGAGGAATTTTGTCACCGAATGCATCACCAGATCGGCGCCATGCTCGAAACCGCGGAACAGATACGGCGTGGCAAAGGTGCAGTCGAGCATCAGGGGAATTTTGGCGTCATGCGCAATCTTGGCCACCGCCGGCACATCCAGCACTTCCAGGCCCGGATTGCCGAGAATCTCGCCGAACACCAGCCGCGTCTCGGGCTTGATCGCCGCCTTGATCGCCGCATGGTCGCGCGGATCGACGAAGGTGGTGGTGATGCCGAAGCGCGGCAGCGTATGCACGAGAATGTTGTAGCTGCCGCCGTATATATTGCGCGAGGCAACGATATGCCCGCCCTGCCCCATCAGCGTGACGATGGCCAAGTGCATCGCCGCCTGGCCCGATGCCGTGCAAACGGCGCCGACCCCGCCTTCGAGTGCCGCAAGACGTTCTTCCAGCACCGCAACAGTGGGATTAGAGATACGCGAATAGATATGGCCGCCGCGCTCAAGGTTGAACAGTGTGGCTGCATGATCTGCGTCGCGGAAAACATAGGAGGTGGTCTGGTAGATCGGCACGGCGCGCGCGCCGGTCGTCGGATCGGGCTGCTGGCCTGCATGCAGGCTGAGCGTATCGAAACGGAAGAATTTGGGTTCCAGCATGGCGCCCTCCCGGACAATTTTCTCAAGCTCATGGGTAGCAGACAAAAAAGCGGGCCGCCTCATCCTGGCGGACGGGGCGACCCGACAATCTTGCCTCAACCTCGAAACTGCGGCGATTAATCCACGCCGTGCCCGGATCAGTCAAGGAGATGTAACGGAATGTAACAGGCACGCAAAAAAAGGCCGCCGGTAAGCGGCCGGCGGCCTGAAGGTCAAAACCAACAGGGAGGAAACTATGACCGGACTAAAATCGGTAACTGAGGTGACTATGGCCGGCCGCACTTAAGATTTCGTGAAGCGGCGGCAATCCTGTATGGTCGAGGCATGACAAAATTGGCTGCCGTGTCACAAGCCGAGCCTGAATCGCCCGCCGAAGGCCTGGCGGGACCGGTTCAGGATCGGCTGCTGGATGCCGCCTTGGCCTGTTTTCGCCGGCTGGGCGGCAAACGCACCCGCATCGAGGACATTGCGGCCGAGGCCGGCATCGCCCGCACAGCGGTCTACCGGCATTACCAGAACAAACGCGCCATCGTGGCGGGGCTGGCAACCCGCTGGCTGGCCGAGGACGAGACCCGGCTGGCCGCGATCGCCCGCGACCATGGCCGCAGCCCGGCCGCACGGCTGCAGGCGTTCCTGCTGATGGATGCAGAAAATACAAGGCGTTACCTGTCTGATCCCTGTCTGGTGGAAGTGCTGGACGAGGTGATGCGCAATCTCGCCGGGCTGCTGCGCCAGCATCGCAGCCATATCCGCCGCCATCTGGCCGGCCTGCTGGCCGAGGGCAGCACGGCCGGCGCTTTCCGGGGCGAGCCGGCGGAAAAACTCGCCGTCAGCATCGACGACCTGATGAGCCGCTTTCATGACCCGCGCCTGGCCGCCGATCTGGACAAAACCGTCTGGCACGACCGCGCCACTGCTGCCGTCGACATGATCGTGAGAACTGTTCGGGCACGCTGAATCTTTTGACATATGACAATATTTGTCATATGTCTCAAATGTGACCCCGCTTCGCAAAGTCGCCATCCGCCAGTTCATGGCCAGCATGCTCGCCGTTTCGGCCCTGCTGGCCCGTTGGGCCGTTTTCCAGCCGGTGAGCTTCGGCTGGTCGCGTCTGCTGGCCCGCCTGGCCACCGGGCGCAAAAACATCCGCCCGGCGGCCGACCTGCCGGCGCTCGGCCGCGCCTGGCAGCAGGGCTTTCCCAGCGCCAGACAGGTGCCGATCGAAACCGTTACCGCCGACACCGTCTATGCCCGGATCGAAACGCCCTGCCCGCTGCGCGGCAGCGGGCGCATCTCAGCCTGCTGGCGCATGATGGAATACGACCGCGCCGTGGCCCGCGCCGCCGGCGGGCAATTCATCGTATTGCAGAGCCAGGCCGAGCCCGGTGTGACGGTTTGCCGTGTGGCCCTGCGGCAGGCAGGAACCACGACGGACGACCTGATGCCGGCGCATATCCGCGCGGCTGAGCGGCCTATTTCTTAAAGAAGTTGTCGGCGGAACCGCGCGCCGCCTGCTTGGCCTTGATGACAGCGCGGATGGTGCCGATCTCGGCTTCAAGTGCGACGATCCGCTCCTCGAGATCCTCGATCGACATCGTATCGAATTTCGGCAGCGCCGGCTTGCGCCGCTCGGCCTCGTCCCAGTCCATCCCGGCCTCCCCGGTTTCACTTCGCGATCATACTAATCTCGGCCCGGAGCTGCGATAAAGCGAAACCTGCCGACTTGCCGCGAACACCAGCTCCGATTAGATGACAGGCAGCCATTCAGGAGACCCAGATGCTGCCGCAGACCATGACCGTGATCGAGATCAGCCAGCCCGGCGGCCCCGAAGTGCTGAAACCGGCTGAACGCCCGCTGGTGCAGCCGGCGGCCGGCGAAGTGCTGATCAGGGTGCATGCTGCCGGCGTGAACCGTCCCGATGTGCTGCAGCGCTCAGGGATGTATCCGCCGCCGCCCGGCGCACCGGATTATCCGGGCCTGGAAGTGGCCGGCGAGATCGTCGCGCTGGGAGACGGCGCACAGCGCTGGAAGGTCGGCGACAAGGTCTGCGCGCTGGTTGCCGGCGGCGGCTATGCCACCCACTGCGTGGCACCAGCCGAACAATGCCTGCCGGTGCCACAGGGCCTCGATATGGCCGAAGCCGCCGCGCTGCCGGAAAACTGGTTCACCGTGTGGAGCAATATCGCCGATCGCGGCCAGCTGAAGGCAGGTGAAAGCATCCTGATCCATGGCGGCGCTTCCGGTATCGGCGTCGCGGCGATCCAGCTGGCGAAACTGCTGGGCGCCCGACGAATTTTCGCCACCGCCGGCACCGACGAGAAATGCCGTTTCTGCGAAAGCCTCGGCGTCGAAAAAGCGATCAACTACAAGACCGAGGATTTCGCCGCGCGCATCGGCGAACTGACCGATGGCAAGGGCGTCGATGTCATCCTCGACATGGTGGGCGGCAAATATTTCGCCCCCAACATAAAAAGCCTGGCCGAGGAAGGCCGGCTGGTGATCATCGCCGTGCAGGGCGGGCCGAAGGGTGAAGGCGATCTCAGCCTGCTGATGCGCAAACGCCTGATGGTGACCGGTTCGACCCTGCGGCCGCGACCGATTGCCTTCAAGGGCGCGATTGCCCGGGCCCTGGAAGAGACCGTCTGGCCGGCTTTTGCTGATGGCCGCCTGAAAGCCATCATCGACAGCCGGTTTCCGCTGGCCGAGGCTGCCCAGGCGCATGCCCGGATCGACCATGGCGACCATGTGGGCAAAGTTTTGCTAACGATTTGACATAAAAACAACAACTTAGCACCCCCGGGGCGGTTGCACCCCGGGACCGATGCACTATATTGTCGCGCGATTTCGCCCCCCGCGGCGGCTGCTGACCGCGGCCGGCCGCCTGATGAGGATTTTACCCATGGCATTGCCGTTAATGCCGAAAGCCACTGCCGTGTGGCTGATCGACAATACCAAGCTGACCTTCGACCAGATTGCCCGCTTCTGTGGTCTGCATGTGCTGGAAGTGAAAGGCATCGCCGATGGCGAAGTGGCGGTCGGCATCGTCGGTCTGGACCCGGTTGCCAACGGCCAGCTCGGCCCGGGCGAGATCGAGCGCTGCGAGAAGGATCCGAGCGGCGACCTGAAGCTGCTGGCACCGACCGTGCCGCTGCAGCGTCAGAAGACCAAGGGCGCCAAGTATACGCCGGTCTCCAAGCGCCAGGATCGCCCGGACGCCATCGCCTGGCTGCTGAAGTATCATCCCGAGGTGCAAACCGCGCAGATTCAGAAGCTGCTCGGCACCACCAAGGCGACCATCGATCGCGTGAAGAATCACACGCATCCCAATCACGCCAATATCAAACCGCGCGATCCGGTCTATCTCGGCATCTGCAGCCAGACCGAACTGGATCGCGTGCTGATCCTCGCGGCCAAGCGCCGCGACAACAAGGAAAAGCGCGAGGCGCGTGAAGCCCGCGCCAAGGCACGGACCGACAGCTCGCCCGCCGCGGAAGCGCCGGCCGAAGCCGCAGGCAGCGACGAGTAACGACAGCCGGGGCGGCAACGTCCCGCTGCGACACCATCCCAGCGCCGCCGGTTGCATGATCGGCGGCGCTGATCGTTTGCGAACCAATCGCGTCGCTGGTCCGTGCGGCGACCGCAACCGCTTATCGCAACCTGACACTCGTTCTGACTGTTGCCGGCGCCTGTCGACAGAGAAAAGCCATGTCGCAGCGTTATTGAGCTATCCCCAAGAAAACCTAGGCACTGCAAAAGGATTCCGGTATAGGCTGGGGCAGCAAAGCCGGATCAACGACCACAGAAGTGGCACCGGTAAAACAGGTGTCGGGGCGTCTTTAGGTCATGCTCGTTTTTATTATCAGACGCCTGATGCAGGCGGCATTGGTCATGGCGGTTATGTCGGTGCTGGTTTTCGTCGGCATCTACATGATCGGCGACCCGCTGGCGATTCTGGTCAGCCCGGAAGCCACCGAACTTGATCGCGAAGCCATCGCCAGATCGCTCGGCCTCGACCGGCCGATGTGGGAACAGTATCTCACCTTCGTGCTCTCGGCACTGAAGGGCGAGTTCGGCAAATCCTTCGTCTTCGGCCAGCCGGCCATCAACCTGATCCTCGAACGCATGCCGGCAACACTGGAGTTGGCGCTGATCGCCACATTCTTCTCGGTCGTGATCGGCGTGCCGCTTGGCCTCTATGCCGGCCTGCGCCATGAGACCGTGACGGCGCGTGCCATCATGGCCGGTTCGGTACTCGGCTTCTCGCTGCCGAATTTCTGGGTCGGCCTGATGCTGATCATGGTGTTCGCCGTTCAGCTTGGCTGGCTGCCGGCTTCGGGGCGTGGCCCCACCATGGAAGTACTCGGCATCCACGTCAGCTTCCTGTCACTCGCAGGCTGGAAATACCTCGCGCTGCCGGCACTCACGCTCGGCCTGTCGAAATGCGCCCTCATCATCCGCCTGGCCCGCGCCACCGCGCGCGAGGTGATGCTGATGGATTACGTGAAATTCGCCCGCGCCAAAGGTCTGAATGAACGTCGCGTCATCGGCGTCCATATCCTGAAGAACATCATGGTGCCGATCACCACGGTCACCGGCCTGGAGCTCGGCAGCCTGATTGCCTTTGCCGTGATCACCGAGACGATCTTCTCCTGGCCCGGCATGGGCAAGCTGCTGATCGACTCGATCGTGCACCTCGACCGTCCGGTTGTGGTCGCTTACCTGATCGTCGTCGTCTTCCTGCTGGTGATTATCAGCCTGATCGTCGACATCCTGTATTCCGTGCTCGATCCGCGCGTGCGTCTGGGAGAGGCGAAATGAGCCAGACTGCCACGACACCGGCAGCCGTTGCGCCGCTGGCCAAGACCGAAGCGCCCTGGAAGCGAATCGTCGCCGACTTCGCCGAAAGCAAGCTGGCCATTCTTGGCCTCGTGCTGCTGGTGCTGATGATTGGCGCGTCCCTGGTGGCGCCGCTTATCTCGCCGCAGAACCCCTACGACCTAGCGATCCTCGATATCATGGATGCGCGCCAGCCGCCGGGCGAAGTGTCGGGCGAAGGCTTCACTTTCCTGCTGGGCAGCGACGGCCAGGGCCGCGATATGCTGAGCGCCATGCTGTATGGCCTGCGCATCAGCCTGATGGTTGGTGTGGTTTCGGTGGTGGCCGCGCTTGGCATCGGTGCCGTGGCCGGACTGCTGGCGGCCTATAGCGGCGGCAAGATCGATGCGCTGATCATGCGGGTAGTCGATATCCAGCTTTCCTTCCCTGCCATCCTGATCGCGCTAATTCTGCTCGCCGTGCTGGGCAATGGCGTCGACAAGGTTATTTTCGCGCTGGTCGCCGTGCAATGGGCCTATTTTGCCCGTGCCGCCCATGGCGCTGCGCTGGTGGAGCGCAACAAGGAATATATCGAGGCCGCCCGCTGCCTCGGACTCGGCCGCACCCGCATGCTGCTGAAGCATCTGCTGCCCAACTGTCTGCCGCCGCTGATCGTCATTGCCACGATCAATATCGCCCGCGCCATCACGCTGGAGGCCACGTTGAGTTTCCTCGGCCTCGGCGTGCCGGTGACCGAGCCCTCGCTGGGCATGTTGATCGCCAACGGCTTCGATTATCTGCTCAGCGGCGTCTACTGGATTTCGCTGTTCCCCGGCCTGGTCCTCACCATCGTCATCATCGCCATCAATCTGGTCGGCGACCAGTTGCGTGACGTCCTCAATCCCCGCCTCAAGCGCTAAAAGCTCCATGACCGCCACGCTCCAGGTCGACAATCTCGAGACCCAGTTCCCGACCCGCGACGGCATCGTGCGTGCCGTCGATGGTGTCAGCTTTTCCGTCGAGGCCGGCGAAATCCTCGGTCTGGTCGGTGAGTCCGGTTCCGGCAAATCGATCACCGGCTTCTCGATCCTCGGCCTGATCGATCCGCCTGGCCGCATCGCTGCCGGCAGCGTCAGGTTCAAGGGCGAGGAACTGACCACCGCCAGTCCGGACCGCCTGCGCAGTCTGCGCGGCGCGCGCATCGCGATGATCTTTCAGGATCCGATGATGACGCTGAACCCGGTGCTGCGCGTCGACACCCAGATGATCGAGACCGTGCAGGCGCATGAGAAGGTCAGCGAGGCCGCCGCCCGCGCCCGCTGCATCGAGACACTGCAGTCGGTCGGCATCGCGGCCCCCGAAGACCGGCTGAAATCCTATCCGCACCAGTTCTCCGGCGGCATGCGCCAGCGCATCGCCATTGCCACGGCCCTGCTGCACAAACCCGACCTGATCATCGCCGACGAGCCGACCACCGCGCTGGACGTCACCATCCAGGGCCAGATCCTGTATGAGATGCGCAAGCTCTGCCGCGATACCGGCACGGCGCTGATCTGGATCACGCATGACCTCTCGGTGGTGGCCGGCCTGGCCGACCGCATCATGGTCATGTATGCCGGCAAGATCGTCGAAACCGGCGCGATTGCCACAGTAATCGAACGGCCGCAGCATCCCTATACCCGCGGCCTGATCGGCTCGGTGCCCGGCGCAATGCCGCGCGGCAAACGCCTGTTCCAGATTCCCGGCATGGCGCCAGCGCCGCTGAACCTGCCGCCGGGTTGCCGCTTCAAGGCCCGCTGCGGTCGCGCCGATGCCGTTTGCGACACCATGCCGGAACTGACCGAGCTCAATCCGGGCCACAAGGCCCGCTGCCATCACCCCTTCGATGCCATGCCGCTGAGCCCGGCGGAGGTTGCCTCGTGACCGCCCCCATTCTCGAACGCCCCATCCTCGAACTCAGGGGCATTTCCAAACGTTTCGTCTGGCGTCTGGATATTGCCGCCAGGATCGCCAACCTGTTCGGCGCCGGTCTGAAGGAACGCGCCGTCCATGCCGTCAACGATGTCGACCTGACGATCCAGGAAGGCGAAGTGGTCGGCCTGGTGGGCGAAAGCGGCTGCGGCAAGTCCACGCTCGGGCGCATCGTCGCCGGCATCATGGAAGCCAGCGACGGCAGCATCCAGTATCGCGGCAAGACGGTTGCCGACCGCAGCAGCGCGGAGCAGCGCGCCTATAAGCTGGGCGTGCAGATGATTTTCCAGGATCCCTATGCCTCGCTTAACCCGCGCATGCGGGTGGAAGAGATCATCGGCGAGGCGCCGGTGGCGCATGGCCTGATCAAGCACGGCGAGATGGGTGCCTATGTCGAGAAGATCATGCTGCAGGTCGGACTCGACCCGCGCTATCGCAAACGCTATCCGCACCAGTTCTCCGGCGGCCAGCGCCAGCGTATCGGCATTGCCCGTGCGCTTGCCGTGCAGCCGAAATTCATCGTTTGCGACGAAGCCGTGGCGGCGCTTGACGTTTCGATCCAGGCTCAGGTGTTGAACCTGTTCATGGATCTGCGCGAACAGCTCGGCCTCACTTACCTGTTCATCAGCCACAACCTGTCGGTTGTCGAGCACATCTCCGACCGCGTGGTGATCATGTATCTCGGCCGCGTTGTGGAAAGCGCACCGACCGAGCAGCTGTTTGCCTCCCCCAATCATCCGTATACCCAGGCCCTGCTGGCGGAGGCGCCGAAACTGGTGGCCGAGCGGCGCGACTACCTGCCGATCAAGGGCGAAATCCCCTCGCCGCTGAACCCGCCGCCGGGCTGCCATTTCCATCCGCGCTGCCCGAAGGCTTTTGCCCGCTGCAGGACCGAAGTGCCTGCCCTGAAAGAGATCGTGCCCGGCCGCCTGTCGGCCTGCCATCTCAACGATGCAGCCTGACTCAATTTTAGGCATAATTCGATCACAGGCTTGTAACGGCTCTAAAGCACAGCAAACGGAACCTTAAGCATCGTCCGCTAGTTTGTCGGTGTGAAAGAAGCGTCTGCCCGACGCGGACGCGCACACCGAAGGAGGCCAGCCATGCGCAAGGCCGTCTCATCTCGTGCGTTTCTGTTCACTGCCGTCTCACTTATTTCCATTGCCGCCATTCTCTCATCTGCCCGCGCGCAGCAGCAACCACTGCTCTGCGGCCTGCGCGACGATATGGGCAAGATGCTGGATCAGCGTTTCGGCGAGCAGCCGCAGGCCGCCGGTGTGGTCGGCGACCGCATCGTCGAACTGCTGGTTTCCCAGACCGGATCCTGGACCATCCTGATCACCAGCACCGACGGCCGCGCCTGCGTGGTCACCGGTGGCGAGGACTGGACCGATCAGCCGGTGACCACGCCCAGCAAGGTCAAGGCCGACAAGGTCAGGCTCGAGTCGAGCCTGTAAGCGCTCCCCGCCGCCTCAGGCGGCAGCGGGTCGCTTCACTCTGAACCAGGCGGCATAGAGGGCCGGCAGGAACAGCACCGTCAGCAGCGTGGCCACCAAAAGGCCGCCGATGATGGTATAGGCCATCGGGCCCCAGAAATTGCTGGTCGACAGCGGGATCATGCCGAGGATGGCAGCCAGCGCGGTCAGGATGATCGGCCGGAAGCGTCGCAACGTCGCATTAATGATGGCATCCCAGGCCGCTTCGCCGCCGGCGATATCCTGTTCGATCTGGTCGACCAGGATCACCGAGTTGCGCATGATCATGCCGGCCAGCGCGATGGCGCCCAGCATGGCGACGAAGCCGAAGGGCACGTTAAAGATCAGCAGGCCGAGTGTGACGCCAATGAGGCCAAGCGGCGCGGTCAGCAGCACCAGCAACATGCGCGATACCGACTGCAGCTGGATCATTAGCAGCGTGACCATGATGCCGATCATCACCGGCACCACCGCGCCGATCGAGGCATTGGCCTTTCCGCTCTCCTCGATGGCGCCGCCCATGACGATGCGATAATTCGGCGGCAGGTGTTTGCGCAACTCATTGAGTTGCGGCTCGATCTGCATCGACACCACCGGCGCCTGGATACCATCGACGATATCGGCACGCACGGTGATCACCGGCTGGCGATCACGCCGCCAGATAATGCCTTCCTCCAGCTTATAGGCGATTTCCGCCACCTGGCTGAGCGGCACCGGCCGGGTGCTTTCCGCGCCCGCCACGTTCAGGTCTTTCAGACCGGTCAGGCTGAGCCGTTCGCTCGCCTCGGCACGGGCGACCACGTCGATCAGTTCACGGCCCTCGCGATACTGCGTCACCGTCAGGCCCGACACGATGGAATTGAGCGTGGTGGCAAGGTCCTGCGAGGATATGCCGAGCAGGCGCGCCTTGGCCTGATCGACATCCAGTTTCACCACCTTGCTCAGCTCGTTCCAGTCAAGGTTGACGTCCCGCGTATTCTGGTTGGCCCGCATCACATCGGTGACCTGGAAGGCGATGCGACGCACTTCCATCGGATTGGGGCCGCTGACGCGGAACTGCACCGGGAAACCGACCGGCGGACCGTTTTCCAGGCGGTTGACGCGGCCGCGCAGCAGAATGAAATCCTCCTGGAAGGCGGCAATTAGCCTGTCGCGCACGCGCTCGCGCTCGGCATCGCCCTTGGTCAGCACCACGACCTGGGCGAAATTGTCATTCGGCAGCTGGATATCCAGCGGCAGGTAGAAGCGCGGCGCACCAGCGCCGACATAGGTGGTGTAGCTGACGATATCGACATCGTCCTTCAGCAGGGCTTCCAGCTTCAGCGCCTCTGCCTCGGTGGCGGCAATCGAGGCGCCCTGCGGCAGGCGAAGATCGACCATCAACTCGGGTCGGTTGGAGGACGGGAAGAACTGCTGCTGAACGAGGCCGAAGCCGAAGACACTGAGCACGAAAATGCCGGCCGTGGCGCCGATCACGATCCAGCGCCGACGCACACACCATTCCACCATCGGGCGGACAAAGCGGTAGATGCCGCGGTGATAGACGTCCTCGCTGTGGCCATGGCCGGCTTTCGGCGCCGGCAGCAGGGTATAGCCGATGAACGGCGTGAAGATCACCGCCACCACCCAGGACACCAGCAGCGAGATGGTGACCACCGCGAAGATCGAAAAGGTGTATTCGCCGGCCGAGGATTTGGCGAAGCCGACCGGCACGAAACCGGCCGCCGTGATCAGCGTCCCGGTGAGCATCGGAAAGGCGGTCGAGGTATAGGCGAAGCTGGCAGCACGGAAGCGGTCGAAGCCCTGCTCCATTTTCACCTGCATCATCTCGACCGCGATAATGGCGTCATCCACCAGAAGGCCGAGAGAAATGATCAGCGCACCCAGTGAGATGCGGTGAAAATCGATGCTGAAAATCTGCATGCATACGAAGGTGATGGCCAGCACCAGCGGAATGCACAGCATCACCACCATGCCGCTGCGCAGCCCCAGACTCAGGAAGCTCACGCCCAGCACGATCACCACGGCCTCCAGCAGAACCTGCATGAATTCCGAAATCGAACGCTGCACCACGGTGGGCTGATCGGCCACCTGCAGCATCTCGATGCCGATCGGCATATCGGCCTTCAGCCGCTTCATGGTGGCGTCGAGCTGCTTGCCCAGCTCGATCATGTTGCCGCCCTTGGCCATCGAAATGGCAAGGCCGATCGATTCCTGGCCGTTGTAGCGCAGGCGCGGACTCGGCGGATCGGCATAGTCGCGCTTGATGTCGGCGATGTCGCCGAGCCGGATCAGTCGGCCGTTGGCCTGGATCGAAAGTTCCGACAGCGCCTTGCCGCTTTCGATATCGCCGCTGACCCGGGTGGCGATACGGTCAGACGAGGTCTGCACCACACCCGATGCGGTCTGGGCATTCTGCGCCTGGATCACATCGATGACCTGCTGCGGGCTGATGCCCAGATTGGCGAGTTTCTTGTTGGAAAATTCGATAAAAATACGCTCGGGTTGCACGCCAAGCAGGTCAGCCTTGCCGACATCGCGGATGCGCAGCAGTTCTTCGCGCACGTCTTCCACGTAATCCTTCAGCTCGCGATGGGTGAAGCCATCCGCCGTGAAGGCATAAATTGTGCCGAAGGTGTCGCCAAATTCGTCATTGAAATAGGGACCCTGCACGCCGGCCGGCAAGGTCTGGCGAATATCGCCCACCTTCTTGCGCACCTCGTACCACACGCCGGACACCGCCTTGGGCGGCGTGCTGTCGCGCAGCGTCACGAATATCGTCGACTCGGCCGCCTTGGAATAGCTGCGCACATTGTCGAGATAAGGCGTCTCCTGCAGCTTCTTCTCGATCTTGTCGGTGACCTGCTGCTCGACCTCGCGCGCCGTGGCGCCGGGCCAGTTGGTGCGCACGATCATCACCTTGAAGGTAAAGTCCGGATCCTCGGCGCGGCCAAGCTGGTTGTAGGACAGCGCACCGGCCACCAGCAGCAGCACCATCAGAAAACCGATCAGCGAGCGATGCCGCAGCGCCCAGGCAGACAGGTTGAAACGGCCGACACCCTCATCGTCGGCTGCAGGAGACGGATGCTGGCTCACGACTTCTTCCCCGCCGCGGCAGACTGCACTTCGGGCAACAGGCGTACGGTTTGGCCGGAGATCAGCTTGTGCACCCCGGCCGTGATCACCTTTTCGCCTTCCCTGAGGCCATCGGCGATCAGCACGGCTTTCTCGATATAGGCGGCCACCTTCACCGGCCGCAGCGCGACCGTGCCCTCACCTTCGGCCGGGCCGGTATAGATCCACACGGCCGGCTCGGCGCCCTGCTGATAGAGCGCGGCCAGCGGCAGCGCCACGACTGAGGCATCCGAGCGGCGCACGATCGATACGGTCGAGGTCATGCCCAGCCGCATGCCGGGCGGCGGACTCTGCACGCTCACCTTGACTGCATAGGTACGGGTGGCCGGGTCGGCGCCGGGCGCAATCTCGCGCACCACGCCGCTGTATTCCTTTTCCGGCTGCGCCCACAGGCTGATGGCAATGGCCGTGGCGTTGCGCAACTCGTCGAGGCGGTTTTCCGCGACGTTGAACACCACTTCCTTCTCTTCCGGCCGCGCCAGCTTCAGCACGGTCTGACCAGCCGCAACCACCTGACCGGTCTCGACGCCGATCGCTGTCACCACGCCATCGGCATCGGCATGCAGTTCGGTGTAGTCCATCTGGTTCTGCGCCACGCGCAGCTGCGAGCGGGCACTGTCGAGCTGCGCTTCGGCCGTGTTGTAGGTGTTCTGCCGGCGGTCCAGTTCGGCCTGGCTGATCACCTTGCTGTCGAACAGCGTCTTGTAGCGCCGCAGCTCGGTCTGGGCCTGGTTGAAGTTGGCTTGGGCGGCGCTGAGCTGGGCGCGGGCATTCTGCGTCGCCAGTCGGGTATCCTCGGGATCGAGGCGGGCCAGCAGCGCGCCTTTCTTGATCTCGGAACCGATCTCGACATAGCGGGCGACGATCTTGCCACCGACCCGGAAGGCTATGTTGGTTTCATAGCGGGCACGCACTTCGCCGGTATAGCTCGAGCGGCTCTCGAATACCTGCGGCGATGCCGTAGTGACGCGCACCGGCCGGATCGGCTCGGGCGGCGGCGCGGCGCGTTCGCACCCCGCCAGCAGCAGGAACGAGGCCAGGGCCGTGATGGCCATGACAGAGTGTGAGGATCGGGTCATACGCATAGCCGCCTGTTCTGCGGACGGCCGCGCGGGAGCGCATACGCTATTGAACCTGGCAATCCCCCGAACGCCGTACGCTACTGTTCTTGCTTCCCTGCCGGCGGGGCCGCTCTGGCGGCGGTTCCCGATGGCTGCAACAGCCCCTCGACTGCCCGATCCAGAATCCACACCCGGATCGCGCTCGACAGGTTGCCCGAACGTGCAGCGTCAATATCGCTGACCATCTGGTTGATGGTCTTGCCTTCCCTGGCGGCCAACTGCTGCAGCGCCTCCCAGAAAGCCTGTTCAAGGGAGATACTTGTGCGGTGGCCGCCAACCACGACGGAACGTTTCTTTACCGTGGTCGGCATGCGTGACCTGTCCGGCCGGGCGGCCGCGACACCGGCTGCTTAGCATCGGCGGATTTCCGCGCCAAGCGGGCCTGTTGTCGCGGCGTGACGGCCGTCACCAGTTACCTATGAGAAATCATGAAAGCTGCGAACAGAATTCCTGAATCCGCCCGCAGGCGTCCTTCAGGGCTTCGGTTGACGTTGCGTAAGAGATGCGGAAATGCGGCGCCAGGCCGAAGGCTTCGCCGAACACCACCGCCACGCCCTTCTCTTCCAGCAAGGCGTTGCAGAAGTCGAGGTCGGTATTGAGTTTCACGCCGCCCTTCGAGGTCTTGCCGATGGTGCCGGCACAGCTCGGATAGACGTAGAAAGCGCCTTCCGGCTTCGGGCAATGGATGCCCTTGGCCTGATTCAGCATGCTGACCACCAGATCGCGGCGCTGTTTGAACACCGCATTGTTCTTCGGGATGAAGTCCTGCGGGCCGTTCAGCGCCTCGACGGCGGCGGCCTGGCTGATCGAGGACGGATTCGAGGTCGACTGCGACTGCAGGTTCGACATCGCCTTGATCAGCATCTGCGGACCGGCGGCATAGCCAATCCGCCAGCCGGTCATGCAATAGGCCTTCGACACGCCGTTCATGGTCAGCGTGCGCTCGTACAGCGCGGGTTCGACCTGGGCCGGCGTGGTGAAAACGAAGTTGTCGTAGACCAGATGCTCGTACATGTCGTCGGTCAGGATCCACACATGCGGATGCCGGACCAGCACGTCGGTCAGCGCCTTTAATTCGTCGCGCGTATAGGCAGCGCCTGAAGGGTTGGACGGCGAATTCAGGATCACCCACTTGGTCTTCGGCGTGATCGCCTTCTCCAGCGCCTCGGCACGCAGCTTGAAGCCGTCTTCGGCGCTGCCGGTAATGAAAACCGGTGTGCCGCCGGCGAAGTTGACGATATCCGGGTAGCTGACCCAATACGGCGCCGGGATGATCACCTCGTCGCCGGGATTCACTGTGGCGAGCAATGCATTGAACAGCACCTGCTTGCCGCCGGTGCCCACCGAAATCTGTTCCGGCTTGTAGTCGAGGCCGTTCTCGCGCTTGAACTTGGCGACGATCGCCTGCTTCAGCGCCGCCGTGCCGTCCACATCGGTATAGCGGGTCTCACCGCGGTCGATCGCCGCCTTGGCGGCCTCACGGATATTGGCCGGGGTCTCGAAATCGGGCTCGCCGGCACCGAGGCCGATCACATCGCGGCCGGCAGCCTTGAGGGCGCGGGCCTTCTGGGTGGCAGCGATGGTCGCCGAGGGCTTGATGCGACCGAGAGCATCGGACAGGAACGGCATTGCTTTGGCGACTCCTAGGCGCGGACGGGAGGGAATAAGGCGGGCGAACCATACGTCCGGCCTCTGGGCGGTGCAACATATCAACTTGTCGCCCTGACAATGTTTTGCCGCAAAAGCAGGCATCACGGCGGTGCCTTGGGCAGACCGACGGGCGGCTCGGGCAGCCGTGCGGTTTTCGCGCGGCTGACGCCACCTTGGGACTGGTCCCGGAATTGCATACGATCTGCCTCGGACCTGTGTTCGATTCGCTCTTGGCGGGTGCTTTCGGGCCGGCATAGACTGCCGGGCCTGAGCCGAGGCCCGACTCGCAGATAATCGGCCGGGATTGACGTTCACCGGGGAGACTGACCATGACTTTCGCACGTAGATTTACCTTTGCCGCGGCTGGCGTCACGCTGGCGCTCGGCCTGGGCGCCGCCAGCGCTGCCGATGCGCAGACCAAGATGAAATTCACCCTCGACTGGGCCTTCCAGGGTCCGACCTCGGCGTTTCTGGTCGCTGAACAGAAGGGGTATTACAAGGCGGCCGGGCTCGACATCACCATCGATGCCGGTCAGGGTTCGGCCGGCGCGCTGCAGCGTGTGGCCACCGGCGCCTATGAGATGGGCTTCGCCGACATCAATGCGCTGATCGAATACAACGCCAAGAACCCCGAAGGCCAGGTGAAGGCCGTGATGATGGCCTATGACGCGCCGCCCTTCGGTGTCTATGCGCTAAAATCCTCGGGCATCAAGACGCCCAAGGATATGGAAGGCAAGAAGCTCGGCGCCCCGGTCTTCGACGCCTCCTTCAAGCTGTTCCCGGCCTATGCCGCCAAGGTCGGCATCGACAAGAGCAAGGTCACCTTCATCAACTTGCAGCCGCCGCTGCGTGAGCCGAGCCTGAAGAACGGCAGCGTCGACTTCATCAGCGGTCATTATTTCTCCTCGATCCTCGATCTCGAAAAGATCGGCGTGAAGCAGGAAGACGTCATCGCCTTCCCCTATGCCGATGCCGGCATGGATTTCTACGGCAATGCCGTGGTCGCTTCGCCGAAGTTCATCAAGGAGAACCCCGCTGCGGTGAAGGCTTTCGTGGCCGCCACCATCAAGGCCTGGAAGGAAGTGGCCGCCAACCCCGAGGTCGGCGTCAAGGCGACCAAGACCCGCGATGGCCTGACTGACGAAGCGCTGGAAATGAAGCGTCTGAAAATGTCGCTGGAGCGCAACGTACTGACCAAGTACGTCAAGGATAACGGCTTTGGCGGCGTCGACATGGCCCGCCTGCAGCGCTCCTCGGATTCGGTGGCCTCGGCTATCGGCCTGGAAAAGGCGCCGAAGGCCGCTGACCTGTTCCAGGAAGGCTTCCTGCCGGCGAAAGCCGAACGCATGATGCCGTGATCGGCATCTGAAAAACTGCTACAAGGAAGCGGCGGGGGCGAACCCGCCGCTTTTTTTCGTCTTCGCCTCTCCGCGCTTTGGTTTGTTTTTGCCCGCTGCATCCCAGCCGTCCGCCGCAACAATGACTGTACCTCGCCATCGGACCGACTGGCAGGCGGTTTCCGCCGTCATTGCCGCCGGCGTGATTGTGTCGATGCAGGTCGGCAAACTGCCGCCTCTGCTCGGTCAGTTGCGCGCCGAATTCGGCCTCGACCTGGTGCTGGGCGGCCTGGTCGCCTCCTCGGTCAGCCTGGTGGGCGGCGCCTGTGGCATCATGGCCGGCTTCGCCGGCGACCGCATTGGCGGCCGCCGCGCCCTTATGCTGGGCCTGCTGATCAGTGCACTCGGTTCCTTTGCCGGCGCCTTCAGCCACAGCACCGTACTGCTGCTGGCGGCACGGCTGGTGGAAGGACTGGGTTTCGTCATCACCGTGGTCAGCGGCCCCAGCCTGGTGACGGCCGCCACCCAGCCGGCGCAGCGCAGCCTCGCGCTCGGTTTCTGGAGCAGCTACATGCCGCTCGGCGTCACGCTCGGCATGCTGGGTGCCCTGGCAGTCAGCCACGACGTGCTCGACTGGCGCGGCCTGTGGCTGGCGATGGCCCTGCTGCCTCTCGCTGCTGCTCTGCTGCTGCCGCGCCTGACCGCAGACGTGGCGCAGGCCGCGCCGCGCCGCTTCAATGCCGCTGTGTTGCGCCGTCCCGGACCGTGGCTGCTGGCCGGCTGCTTCGCCTGCTACACCACGCAGTGGTTCTCCATCGTCACCTGGATTCCGACCTATCTGAAGGAAAGCGGCCAGAGCAGCGAAACCATTCTGGCGCTGGGCGTCGCCGCCGTCGTATTGGTCAATGCGGTCGGCACCACGGTTGCGGCCGCGGCCATGCATCGCGGCCTGCCACGCTGGCTGATCATCGCCACGGTCAGCCTCGGCATGGGTGTGCTTGGCACTGCGTCTTTCGCGCCTGACCTGCCGGTGCTGACCAAGATCGCCCTGGCCATGGCCGCCAGCGGCTTCGGCGGCATGCTGCCAGCCGCCGTGCTAGCCGGTGTGCCGATGCAGGCCCGCGATGCCTCTGAGATCGCCACCGTCAACGGCGTGGTGGTGCAGTTGCTGAATATCGGCTCGTTCATCGGGCCGCCGGCCCTGGCAGCGCTCGTGGCGCATTTCGGCGGCTGGGGTGAGGGTCGCTGGCTGCTACTGGCAGCCGGCAGCATCGGCCTGCTGCTGGCGCTCGGACTGCGCGCAACCGAACGTAATGACGGCAAGCAGGGGCCTGCGGCATGAAACCCAGGTTTGAACGCGGCGACCTCTACCTGCTGCTCACCGTCATCGTCTGGGGCAACACCTTTCCGACGGCAAAATATGTACTCGGCGTCATACCACCCGACATTTTCGCCTCCACGCGCTACCTGCTGGCCGCTTTCACGCTGATGGGGATTCTCATCTGGCGCGAGGGTCTGAAACTGCCGCAGCGGCGCGATCTGCTGCCGCTGCTCGGTTTCGGTTTCCTCGGCATCACCCTGATGCAGCTGGTCTGGTCCACTGCGCTGTCGCTCAGCACCGCTTCGAAAGGCTCGATCCTGATTGCCACCTCGCCGATCTGGGCCCTGATCCTGAACAGCCTGCGTGGCCAGCGTCTGTCGTTGCCGGCATGGGGCGGCGTGGTGCTGTCCTTCGGCGGTGTCTTCCTCGTGATCAACAACAGCCTGACGGCCATCACCGTGGGAGGCGGCCACATCCTGGGCGACCTGATGTTCCTGGCTGTTGCCTTCTGCTGGGCGCTCTATTCCGTACTGTCCCCGCCCTATCTGCAGCGGCTCGGCACGCTGTACGTTTCCGGCTGGTCGATGCTGTTCGGCGCCCTGCTGATGACGCCGGTGATCGCCTGGCGCTGGAACGACGCGCCGTGGGCGGCGATGCAGACCAGCCACTGGGCCAGCTTCGCCTACACCGTCGTACTCGCGGGCGCACTGGGCTACCTGTTCTGGTATGAAGGCATTCGCCGCCTCGGCATCGCGCGGTCGGTGATCTATTCCTACCTGATCCCCGTCTTCGCCATGATCAGCGCGGTGGCTTTCCTCGGCGAACACGTCTCGCTGGTGCAGCTGATGGGCGCGGGGGTGGTGATCGCCGGCCTGGTGCTGACGCGCTGGACAACACCGCCACCGCCCTAGCTTTCCGCGATCAGACAGAAGCCGCTGCCATCCAGCAGCGGTTCGACGGCGAGCACGAACAGCCCTTCGGCCTTGGCCGTTTCGCTTAAAACACCCGCATCGCCGTTAAAGACACCGACGAAGACGCCCGCCGCCGCCAGCGCAATCTTCACGGCCGAGAAGAAAATCGCCGCATCGGCCTGGGTAACGGCGGGATCGGCAGCCATGATCAGATCGTAGTGATCCGGCCGGTCTTCCAGGAAGTGGATCACGGCGCCGCTGTCGCAGTCGTCATACAAACCGGTTTCAAAGGCGCGGCGGCTGCGCGCCGAATCTTCCGCCACCATGTCGAGGTGCTGGCTCAGCTGGCGCAGGTCACCAGCGTGTCTTGCAAGACAGCCACCGAGATCAATGGCCCAGCCGACAGCGAAGCCGTTGCCGATCATGCGCTGCGCAGCCGCCACTACGACGCCGGCATGCGGCATATCCAGGCCTGCCAGCAAGTCATCAAGCGGCATGACCGACAGCGCGGCTGCCTGCGATTCAGGTGTTTCCTGCGCACGCAGGGCAAAGACATACCCGAGGACCGGCTTGTTTTCTTCCTTGCGCAGTTCGATCTCATCGAAGCTGAGCACTACAAAACCAGCCTCGGCTGCGCGCTTGCGCAAATACGCTTCGCCATGCTGGTAGCGGCCGGTCTTGCCGGCCTGGTAGCGGGCGCCACTGCCCTTCTCCACCGTGGCAACGAACAGGCCGCCATCCGGCAGACTGCCGCGCACGGCTTCGAATAGCGCGCGCAGGTCGCCGAAATAGGACAGCACATCGGCGGCCGCCACCAGCTCATAGACATGCGGGCGTTTCTGCAGCTCGGAAACGATCTCGCCGACGGTCAGTTCGTCATACAGCCGCCGGGCCCGCGCCTTGTCGACCATTTTCGGCGATAGGTCGATACCATCGAGCCGTTTGACGAGACCTCGCAGTTCGGGAGCCAGCAGGCCGGTGCCGCAACCCAGATCGATGCCGCGCGCCACGCCGGGACTTTTATCAAGTGCTGCGCGGGTGGCGGCGGCGACATGCTGCGGCGCGCGATAGTCGAGCCAGTCGACCAGCTTCTCATCGAAGCTGTCGGCAAAGGCATCGAACAGGGCCGCGACATAGGCCTCATTGGCTTTCTCGGGCACCTCTCCCGCCAATACGGCCACCATATGGCGGGCCTCGGCATGACCGGGATGCAGCGTGAGCATACGGCGATAGGTGATCAGCGCATCGGCGCGGCGGTCGAGCCGCAGCTGCAGGCGGGCCATCTGATGCAGCTGGAATTCAGATGCCGACGCGGCAGCCAGCGCACGCTGCAAGCGATTCAGATTGGCCGCCAGGGTCTCGGCCAGTCGCAGCTGCGCCAGCGCGCTGTGCACCGGATCGATCACGGTTTCGGCCGGTGTTGCCGCCGGCGCCACCGCCTTCACGCCGCCCATGCCCAGCAGCATGTTGCTGATGCCGGCAAAACCTGGACGCACACCAACCTGAGCCGGCGGTGGAACAGAAGGAAGGCGGAAAGGATCGCCCTTTCGACCAGGCTTGTTCTGTGCGCGACGCTCTTTACGATTCATCGTCCGAACGGCTAGCGCCGCTCCAGCGGTTTGTACTTGATGCGATGCGGCTGGTCGGCATCGGCACCAAGTCGGCGCTTCTTGTCGGCTTCGTAATCCTGGAAGTTGCCTTCGAACCATTCGACATGGCTGTCGCCCTCGAAAGCCATGATGTGCGTGGCAAGGCGATCGAGGAACCAGCGATCATGGCTGATTACGATGGCACAGCCGGCAAAGCTTAGCAGCGCTTCTTCCAGGGCGCGCAACGTGTCGACATCCAGATCATTGGTCGGTTCGTCGAGCAGCAGCACATTGGCGCCGGTCTTCAGCATCTTGGCCAGATGCAGGCGATTGCGCTCACCGCCCGACAGCATGCCAACCTTCTTCTGCTGATCGGCACCCTTGAAGTTGAACCACGAGCAGTAGGCGCGGCTCGGCACATCGCGCTTGCCCAGCGTAATCATGTCATTGCCGTCGGAGACTTCTTCCCACACGGTCTTCTTATCGTTCAGGCTGTCGCGGCTCTGATCGACATAACCCAGCTTGACGCTCTCGCCGACGCGCAGCTCGCCCTGATCAGGCTTCTCGGCGCCGGTGAGCATGCGGAACAGCGTGGTCTTGCCGGCGCCGTTCGGACCGATGATGCCAACGATACCGCCTGGCGGCAGCTTGAAGGACAGGTCATCGATCAGCAGGCGGTCGCCGAAGCCCTTGCTCAGGTGTTCGGCCTCGATCACCACATTGCCAAGCCGTGGGCCGGGCGGAATGGTGATAGTGACGCCCTCGGCGGCCTTTTCATTCTGCTCCTGCAGCATCTCTTCATAGGCCTTGAGGCGGGCCTTGGACTTGGCCTGGCGCGCCCGCGGGCTCTGCCGTACCCATTCCAGTTCCTGGGCCAGCGACTTGCGGCGCGAATCCTCTTCCTTGCCTTCCTGGGCCAGCCGCTTTTCCTTCTGCTCGAGCCAGGAGGAATAGTTGCCCTCCCACGGAATGCCTGAACCGCGATCGAGTTCGAGAATCCAGCCCGCGACATTGTCGAGGAAGTAGCGATCATGGGTGATCGCCACCACAGTACCTTCATATTCGTGCAGGAAGCGCTCGAGCCAGGCGACCGATTCCGCATCCAGATGGTTGGTCGGTTCGTCCAGCAACAGCATGTCGGGCTTGGACAGCAGCAGACGGCACAATGCCACGCGGCGCTTTTCGCCGCCCGACAGCTTGCTCACATCGGCATCGCCGGGCGGGCAGCGCAGAGCATCCATCGCAATCTCGACATTGCGCTGCAAATCCCAGGCATTGGCGGCGTCGATCTTTTCCTGCAACTCCGCCTGTTCGGCGATCAGTGCATTCATCTCGTCGTCGTCGGTCACCTCGCCGAACTTCATCGAGACTTCCTCGAAGCGATCGAGCAGAGCCTTGGTCTCGGCCACGCCTTCCATCACGTTGCCCAGCACATCCTTGTCGGGATTGAGCTGCGGCTCCTGCGGCAGGTAGCCGACCTTGACGCCATCGGCCGCCCAGGCCTCGCCGGTGAATTCCTTGTCCAGGCCGGCCATGATCTTGAGCAGGGTCGACTTACCGGCGCCGTTGGAACCGAGCACGCCGATCTTGGCGCCGGGCAGGAAACTGAGCCAGATGCCCTTCAGGACCTGCTTGCCGCCCGGATAGGTTTTGGCCAGGTCCTTCATCACGTAAATGTACTGATACGACGCCATGGTTCGCTCCGGCGTTGAAACGGCTGAAAAGTTGGCCGAGTTGTATAGAAATGGCGCGCCCAGTGCAATCAGAGGGGCCATCAGGCAACACCGCCGGCCCCACAAGTCCCATGGCCGATTCCAGCGGCGGGCCAGCCTGTTCAGGCCAGCATCAGCGCCCGTACATGGGCCGCCGACGCGCTGGCCAGGGCGCGCAGGTCGTAGCCGCCCTCCAGGGCCGAAACGACCCGACCCCGGGCGGTCTTGTCGGCCACCTGCACCAGCCGCTCGGTGATCCAGTAATAATCCTGGTCGCCAAGCTGCAGCTGCGCCAGCGGATCGCTGACATGGGCATCGAAGCCGGCCGAGATCAGCAACAGCTCCGGTGCGAACCCCTCCAGCTTGGGCAGCAGCACACGTTCGGCGGCGGCACGGAATTCAGCCGAACCAGCATAGGGCCGCAGCGGCACATTGACGATATTGCCGGCCACGCCGTGGTCATGCGCAGCCCCGGTGCCGGGATATAGCGGCATCTGATGCGTCGAGGCGTAGAAGAGATCGGCATCGGCGGCAAAGGCAGCCTGCGTGCCGTTGCCGTGATGGACATCGAAATCGACCACGGCAACCCGTTTCACACCCCATTTGGCCCGGGCATGGGCGGCACCGATGGCCACATTGTTGAACAGGCAGAACCCCATTGCCTGATCCGGCTCGGCATGATGGCCGGGCGGCCGCACGGCGCAGAAGGCATTGCGCAACTCGCCCTGCATCACCGCATCGACCGCAGCGCAGACCGCGCCGGCCGCCCGCAGGGCGGCTTCGCCCGAGCCCGCGGAAACCACGGTGTCGCCATCGATATAGTTCAGCCCGCGCGGCGGAATGGCGCGCAGCACATGATCGACATAATCGCCGGGATGAATACGGGCGATCTGCTCCGGCGTGGCCCGCGGTGCCTCCCGGCGGTCGAGATACAGGAAGTCTTCCCCCTCCAGACGTGCCAGAACGGCCTGCAGCCTTTCCGCGCATTCCGGGTGACCATCTCCCGTATCGTGAGCAAGACAGGCGGAATGGCTGAACAGGCCGGTTACCATCCGTGCTCCATGAGCTTTCCGTTCCTCCCGGGCCTTCACAAAGCCGTTGACTATCGCCGGCCGGCCCGCTTTCCAGAGAAAATGCAGGACCTTGTGTAATAGGACGTATACAATAGATCATGCAGGCGCCGAAATCAGCAAGCCCGCTGCAACGGGTAAACTGGCGCCGCTTCCGGGGGAATACGGGCGAGGCGGGTCGGCTCGGGATACTTCACCAGGGTGGTAGAGGACAATGAAAGTCTGGGGTCAGGTTCTGGTTGTCGGCGTGATCGCCGTCGGCGGCGTTTTCGCATATATCTATCGTGACAGCCTGCCGTTCATCGGCACCAAGACCGATGTCGTTAAGTCCGTGGCCCGTAATGTTCCGGCCCTGCCGATCGAGGCGGTGCCCGTCAAGCGGATGGAAATCACCCGCACCATTGAAGCCGTCGGTACCGCCCAGGCTAACGAAGCCGTCACCATCACGGCCAAGGCGACCGGGATCGTCGAACGGCTGAATTTCCTGGAAGGCCAGGTGGTGAAAACCGGCGTTATTCTGGTGGAACTGGAAGCCGCTGAAAGCACCGCCAATATCGGCGCCCTGAGGGCTGCCCGCGATGCGGCCAGAATGTCCTACGACCGCGCCAAGCAGCTGATCGAAAGCAAGGCCGTCGCCCAGGCCCGGCTGGACGAATTGTCCAAGGCCTATGAAGGCGCCGAGGCCCGGCTGCGTGCCGAGCAGGCGAAATTCTCCGACAGCGTGATCCGGGCCCCCTTCACCGGCAAGCTCGGTTTGCGCAAGGTCAGCCTCGGCGCCCTCGTGCGTCCCGGCGACGTGATCACCACGCTGGACGACACCACGGTGATCAAGCTGGAATTCGAGATTCCCGAAACGGTGCTCGGCGGCGTTACGATCGGCAATATGGTGAACGCTCGCGCCACCTCGATGCCGGACCGTAAATTCAACGGCGTCGTCACCACCATCGACAGCCGCATCGATCCCACCAGCCGCGCCGTCCGCGTGCGGGCCCAGATTCCGAATGGCGACGATGCGCTGAAGCCCGGCATGTTCATGACCGTTTCGCTCAGTGTCGGCAAAGTACCGGATGCCCTGATGGTACCGGAAGAAGCACTGCTGGCGCAGGGCGGCGAGCAGTTCGTTTTCGTGATCCGTGACGAAAAGGCCACCCGCACCCGCGTCACCATCGGCCAGCGCCTGCCCGGCCTGGCGCAGGTCGTCAACGGACTGCGCGCCGACGATCAGGTGGCGGTCACCGGACTGCAGCAATTGCGTGACGGATCGCGCGTGCGCCAGACCAACGCCCAATCCGGCTCGCCGCCGGTATCGGGAGCCCCGCTCCAGAAATCCGCCAGCTGATCCGGCAGGCACGAGGCAGCGCCATGGTTCTCTCGGATATTTCGATCAAGCGCCCGGTTTTCGCGACCGTAATGTCGCTGATCCTGATCATTTTCGGCCTGTTCGCGCTACGCGGCATGGCGGTGCGCGAGTATCCCGATATCGATCCGCCGGCGGTCAGCGTCACTACCATCTACCGCGGCGCCTCGGCTGAAATCATCGAAAGCAAGATCACCCAGATCATCGAGGATTCGGTCGCTGGCATCGAAGGCATCCGCTCGATCACATCGGCCAGTCGCGAGGAATCCAGCTCGATCAGTATCGAGTTCAATCTCAGCCGCGATGTCGATTCTGCCGCTAACGACGTGCGCGACAAGGTATCGCGCGTACTCACCAAACTGCCGGCCGAAGCCGACCAGCCGGTGATTGCCAAGACCGAAGCCGACGCCCGCCCGATCATCTACATTTCGATGTTCAGCGACCGGCTGAACCTGCTGGAACTGACCGATTACGCCGACCGGTATCTGCTCGATCAGCTCTCCATCATCGATGGCGTGGCTTCGGTAAATATTTACGGTGCGCGGCGCTATTCCATGCGCGTCTATCTCGACCGCATGGCCATGGCCGCACGCAACGTCACCGTCCAGGATGTAGAGGATGCGATCCGGCGGCAGAATGTCGAGCTGCCATCCGGTCGCGTCGAGAGCAGCATGCGCGAGTTCACCGTGCGGGCCGAATCCGGCCTGCGCACCGCACAACAATTCCGCAGCATCGTGCTGCGCGAACAGGATGGCTATCTTCTGCGGCTCGGCGAGGTCGCCAAGGTTGAACTCGGCGCCGAAGACGACCGCACCGAGCAACGCGTCAACGGCACTACGGCCATCGGCCTGGGTATCATCCGACAATCCAAGGCCAATGCCATGGAGATTTCCACCGGTGTGACCAAGGCCGTCGAGCGCCTGCAGGGCAGCCTGCCGCTCGGCGTGCGCATGGAAGTCAGCTACGATCAGTCGAAATTCATCAGCCAGTCGATCTACGAGGTGTTTCACGCGCTGATGGTCGCGCTCGGCCTGGTGATCGGCGTCATTTTCCTGTTCCTGCGCTCATGGCGCGCCACCCTGATCCCTGCCATCGCCATTCCGGTCTCGGTGATCGGATCATTCATTATCATTGGCGCGTTGGGTTACTCGATCAACGTGCTGACTCTGCTAGCCTTGGTACTCGCCATCGGCTTGGTGGTGGATGATGCCATCGTGGTGCTGGAAAACATCCACCGCCGTATCGAACTGGGCGAACCGCCGCTGCTGGCGAGCTTGCGCGGTGCCCGCCAGATCGGTTTTGCCGTCATTGCCACCACCGTGGTGTTGATCGCCGTCTTCGTGCCGATCTCGCTGATGGAAGGCAACACCGGCCGCCTGTTTCGCGAATTCGGCATCTCGGTGGCGGCTTCCGTGCTCTTCTCCGGCTTCGTGGCCCTGACGCTGACGCCGATGATGTGTTCGAAACTGCTGCATGACGCCAAGGATGAAGGCCGGTTCTATCATGTGACCGAGAAATTCTTCGTCGGCATGTCGAACAGCTATGGCTGGTTGTTGCGCCGCGCGCTCGGTGCACCCGTGCTGGTTCTTGCCATCGGCGGCGTCGTTTCGGTCGCGGCCTATCTGATGTTCCAGGCCCTGCCGCGTGAATTCGCGCCGACCGAGGACCGCGGCGTTTTCTTCGTCTCGGTCACCGGACCCGAAGGCTCCAGCTACGAATACACCCGCAACAACATCCTCAAGGTCGAGGAAGCGCTGCGGCCTTATGTCGAACGCGGCGATGCCACCGTGGTGCAGTCATTCATCGCACCTGCCTGGGGCGGACGCCCGTCCCCGGTCAATGCCGCCTTCATGGTAGTGCGACTGAAAGACTGGTCCGATCGTGAGACCAAGCAGCAGGATCTGGTGAAGGAGGTCTTTCCCAAACTGCTGGCGATCACCGGTGTCCGCGCTTTCGCCATCAACCCGCCCAGCCTGGGACTGCCCGGTGGGCAGGCGCCGGTGCAGTTCGTGATCGGCGGGCCAACCTATCCGGTCCTCGATGAATGGGCCGAGCGCATGCTCGAGCGCGCCCTGCAGAATCCAGGCCTGCTCAATGTCGACAAGAGCTACAAGCCGAGCCGGCCCGAAATTCAGGTCGAGATCGACCGCGACCGCGCCGCCGATCTCGGCGTGCCGGTCGAGACCATCGGCCGCACGCTGGAGACCATGCTGGGCTCGCGTGAAGTCACCAACTTCCAGCGCGAAGGCAAGCAGTACAAGGTTCTGGTTCAGGCGCCGGCCGAACAGCGCATCACGCCCAGCGACCTGAACAACATTTACGTCCGCGCCGGCGGCGCCAATGGAAAGCTTGTGCCGCTCGCCAGCCTGGTGACGCTCAAGGAAGGCGCCAATGCGCGCGAGCTGAATCGCGCCGATCGCCTGCGTTCGGTAACGATTACCGCTTCACTGGCCCCAGGCTACACGATAGGGCAGGCGCTCGACTATCTCGACACAATAGCGGCCGAAGTCCTGCCACCGGAGGCTCGCATCACTTATGCCGGCCAGAGCCGCGAGTTCAAGGACTCCTCGTCGGCGATTTTCCTGACTTTTGCCCTGGCGCTGATCGTCGTGTTTCTGGTTCTGGCCGCCCAGTTCGAGAGCTGGATCCATCCAACCATCATCATCTTCTCGGTGCCGCTGGCCGTCACCGGCGCCCTGGGCGCGCTGTTGCTGGCGGGACAAAGCCTCAATGTCTACAGCCAGATCGGCATCATCATGCTGATCGGACTGATCGCCAAGAACGCGATTCTGATCGTCGAGTTCGCCAACCAGCTGCGGGATGAGGGTCAGAGCATTGCCGAGGCCGTGACCAACTCCTCGATCGTCCGCCTTCGCCCCATCCTGATGACGACCATCGCCACCATCTTCGGTGCGGTGCCCCTGGCCGTGGCCCATGGTGCCGGTGCCGAATCGCGCTCGGCGCTGGGCTGGGTGATCGTCGGCGGCATGACCTTCGCCACCCTGCTCAGCCTCTTCGTGGTGCCCGTGCTGTACCTGCTGCTCGCTCGCTTCACCAAACCGGCCGGCTTTATTGCCCGCAAGCTCAGCGAACTGGAAAAACGGCCGGACGTCGAAGCCGCCAAGGCCGAGTCGGCCGAGTAACCCGTTCGAAGGGACAGGTTACCAGTTGATAACCTAGACTTTGGCCGCCGGGCGCCCCCCTTATATCGGGCAAACAAGAATCGTTCTTAAACTTGGTGCCCCGGCGAACCCATGACGAGTGACAGCGGCAAGCCTTCCCCCTCGCGCCCCGACCAGGAATTCGGTGCGGCGGTTGCCAGTGCCCAGGCCGCGGTCGCGGGCCTGTCGGACAAGTATATCGGCTGGGTCAACGATGATCTGAAGCGCCTGGATGCCGCCATTGCTGGCGTCACCGACGGCAGCAATGGCGCAGCCCTGCGTGAGGTCTATGGCGTTGCCCATGACATCAAGGGCCAGGGCAGCACCTTTGGCTATCACCTGATCACCGATATCGGCCTACTGCTCTGCCGGTATACCGAACGCGCCATCGAGCGCCAGAAGGTGGACCGCGCCGTGATCGATGCCCATGTCGAGGCGCTGCGCACCGTGGTCGACAACCGCATCCAGGGCCCCGCCGGAGAACTGGGGCGGGAGATTCTCGACGCCCTGAAGGCCGTGGCCGAAAAAAGCTTCGCCTAGGACCGGATTCTCTATCTGGCGCGATCCTCGGCGCGCCGGAACGGGCCGGCATAATCGGCCCGCACCTGTCGCCGTCGGTCGGGGCCGAAATAGCCGCCGCCCCGGATGAATTTCCGCGGTCGTTCAACCACTTCGCGCAACCGGCTTTCGACGGCCTTCGGCACCAGCGGCAGCATCAGGATTTCATGCACGCCGGCATCCAGCGCCCGCCGCACACGCTCGCGCGTGACGGTCGCAGTAACCACAATCGCCGGCAGGAAAGGGGCCGGTGACTCCGGATCGCGACGCAGCCGCTCGATCAGCATGAGCCCGTCATCGTCCGGTAATTCCCAGCGGCAGATCATCACATCCACCTTTGCTCCAACTACGCCTGCCCCCTGCGGGGCGCCTTTCAGCAGCGTCCAGGCCTGGGCCGCACCGGGCAAGATGCTGGGCGGCTTGATGCGCAATGTCGCCAGCAGCCGCCGCCAGGTGGAAGCAACATCCGAATCGGGCTCGACGATCAGCAGATCCAGTCGGGTCAGGTCAAACGACATATGGTTCGGGCATTATGGTTGGGGCGGTTGAGCAAGGCTTAGCCGGCAAGGCTTGGATTTCGACATCCAGCGGTGGACGATGGCGGCTATTTCACCCACTTTATCATCGATCATTCGCGCCCGCGATGGCCAACAACAGCATGAGACGAGCATGTCCACCGACAGTACCAGCGATGCCATTCATTTTTATGACCCTGCCATGGGTCATGGCCTGGCGCATGATCCTTTCAAGGCCATCGTCGGTCCGCGCCCGATCGGCTGGATTTCATCGCGCGATGCGAAGGGTCGGGTCAATCTTGCACCCTACAGCTACTTCAATGCCTTTCACGACAAGCCGCCGATTGTCGCTTTCGGCAGCACTGGCTGGAAGGATAGTATCCGCAACGTCCAGGAAACCGGTGAATTCGTCGCCAACCTGGCGACGCGTCCGCTAGCCGAGGCGATGAACAAGACTTCAGCCACAGTGGAAACCGATGTGGATGAGTTTGTTCTGGCCGGCCTGACGCCGGCCGCCTGCCGCAACGTGTCCGTACCCCGCGTGGCGGAAAGCCCGACCGCACTGGAATGCAGGCTATTGCAAGTGATCCAGCAGCACGATCTGGAAGGCCGCCCGCTGCAGGCCTGGATGGCACTGGGCCAGGTGGTCGGCGTGCATATCAATAAGGCCTATATCAAGGACGGCCTGTTCGTCGCAGACGCCGCGCGCCCAATCATGCGCTCGGGCTATCTGGCGGATTACTTCGAGGCCACGCCGGAAACCATGTTCCGGATGCTCCGGCCGAAATAACGAATGATCTGGGTCAATGCCATCATCGGTATTGCACCGCAATAGTGCCTGCGACCCCTCGCCGCGCCCGGCCCCGGCAGGCGGGTCTAGCCATCCGGTCCGCCGGGGCGCTAATATCCGGGCACCAGCAAGGACGTCCAGTCAGGCCCCATGGATTACGAAGCCATCTTTAGCCAGGCAGTCGAGAAACTGCACAGCGAGAAGCGCTACCGGGTGTTCACCGAACTCGCCCGGAATTGCGGCAGCTTTCCTGTGGCCGATAACCACAGCGGCATCGGCCCAGCCAAGATCACTATGTGGTGCTCGAACGATTATCTTGCCATGGGCCAGAATCCCGTAGTGGTCGAGGCGCTGCAACAGGCTGCGCAGCAATACGGTACTGGCGCCGGCGGCACCCGCAACATCTCCGGCAACAGCCACGCCATCGTCGAACTCGAACGTGAACTGGCCGACCTGCATGGCAAACAGGCCGCGCTGGTCTTCATGTCGGGCTATATCGCCAATCAGACCTCACTCGCCACACTGGCGAAGCTGATGCCCGGCTGCATCATTCTTTCGGACGCCGACAACCACAACTCGATGATCGAAGGTATCCGCCAGTCCGGTTGCGAGCGCCGCATCTTCCGCCATAACGATGTCGCGCATCTGGAAGAGCTGCTGCAGGGCATCCCGGCCGACCGGCCGAAGCTGATCGCCTTTGAAAGTGTCTATTCGATGGATGGCGATATCGCGCCGATTCACGCCATCTGCGACCTGGCCAATAAATATGGCGCCATGACCTATCTCGACGAGGTCCATGCCGTCGGTCTCTATGGCGACCATGGCGCCGGCATTGCCGAACGCGACCAGGCCATGCATCGCATCCACATCATCCAGGGCACCCTGGGCAAGGCTTTCGGCGTGGTCGGCGGCTATATCGCCGGCAGCGCCATCATGATCGATGCGGTGCGTTCCTATGCACCGGCCTTCATCTTCTCCACCGCCATGCCACCGGCGATTGCGGCGGCCGCCACCGCCAGCGTGCGTTATCTCAAGCGCAGCCAGGTCGAGCGCGCCCGCCACCAGGAGCGCGCCGCCACCCTGCGCCGCATGCTGCTGAATGCCGGCCTGCCGGTCCTAGTCAACCAAAGCCATATCGTGCCGGTGATGGTCGGCGATGCAGCTCTGTGCAAAGCCGCCTCCGACATGCTGCTGAGCGATCACGGCATCTACATTCAGCCGATCAATTATCCCACGGTGCCGCGCGGCACTGAACGGCTGCGCATCACGCCGACCCCCGTGCACACCGATGCGATGATGCAGGCGCTGACCGCCGCCCTGCTTGACGTCTGGCAGCGGCTTGACCTGCGGCGCCAGGCCGCCTGACCCCTGTTTCAACCGCCTATAGCTGGCGGGGCATCGCCGCAGCACTGCCTTAACGTGCAAAAACTGGGTTACCGGATTTAAACCCTTGTAAACACTACTTTTGTTAGTGTGACAGCCGTATGAAGGGCCCAGTTTGGGATTTACGGATGTCGCAGCGCACCTTTCATTCATTGTCGGATTTCGGTTTCACGCCCCTGCAGGTTCAGACCCTGCAGCATCGCCTCGGCGCGCCGCAATTCCTGTATGTCTCGGGCCCGGCCGGTAGCGGCAAGACCAAGGCCGCCCTGCTGCTGGCCTGGACCTTCTTCCAAGCTTATCACCGGCCCTTCCGCATCGACGGCCAGGACATGACCACGGCGCAGATTCGTCAGGCTGCCACCGAACAGAATGCGGGCATCCTGTTTCACGACCTGGCCTCGACACATGACTATATGAAGGCCGGCTATTGCCTCGATTGCCACATGACGGCCATCGGCATCGCTTTTGACGGCCCCTCCGGTGCCAGCCATGCCAATGCCTATCTGATGGCGCAGTTGCCGGCATTGACCACGCGCGACGATGTCACGGTGATCGGCGTTGAGCGCGACGACGACAGCCAGATCGAGCGCTACAGGATCGACCTGCATATACCCTGAGTGATGCCAACCCTGCGCCATGGTGTCGCAGCCGCGCCGATCTGCCGGGCATTGTTTGATTTCAGTCAATGCCACCCGTTCCAGCCACGAGCATGATAATCGCACCGCTGCCTCCCCCCGGCAGGCGACCGCGGCGTCACGGTCTGACGCTCGCAATACAAGAAATGGAGCGAGTATGCGTATCGGGAAAATTCTAGCGGCCGCCACGGGCGCCGCGCTGCTTCTGGCCGGCTTGGCGATGGATGCCGTGGCCGAGGATGGCAAAAAGGCCGGCGACTTCATGGTACGTGGCCGCATGATCGGACTGCTGCCGGACGAAAGCTCGGACGTGACCGTGATCGGCGGCAAGGTCAGTGCCAGCAACGAATGGACCGGTGAAGTCGATTTTTCATACTTCATCACGCCGAATATCGCTGCCGAGCTGATTGCCGCCACCACCAAGCATCAGATGGCTGTGAACGGCAGCAGTTCCGGCAATGTCGATCTGGGCGATGTGTGGCTGCTGCCGCCGACCTTGACGCTGCAATACCACTTCATGCCGAAGGGCGTGTTCAGTCCCTATGTCGGCGCGGGTGTCACCTACGCCGTATTCTATAATGAAAACAAGGCTGCCGGCCTGCGCAGCGTGAAATACGACGATGCCTGGGGCTATGCCTTCCAGGCCGGCTTCGACTACAGCCTCGGCAGCAACTGGTACTTCAACGCCGATGTGAAGAAGATTTTCCTCAACACCGACGTCACGGTGACCACCAATGCCGGCACTGTCGTTCATGCCGACACCGATCTCGATCCCTGGGTAGTCGGCATCGGCTTGGGTTACAAATTCTGATCCCGATCCGTCATCGGCCGGGCTCCACCCACCTGACCGATGACGGCCTCCTGCGCCCCCGCCAGTTACGGCGGGGGCGTTTTTCATTCCGGCACACCGCCGGCCGGGCTTGACCATCGGCGCGCCAGCAGCATCATGGGCGCCCCATAACCTCCCGCCGGCAGGATTTCCGATGACCTCCGCTGCAGTTCCGCCCCAGTCTTCGGGCACGCCGAATACGCCAGTTCAGACTGCGTCTGTGCATCCCGAATTGCTGCGCCTGCGCGACAGTATCGACAATATCGACGCGGCCTTGATTCATCTGCTGGCAGAACGCTTCAAATGCACGCAACAGGTCGGCCGGCTCAAGGCGACCGAGAAGCTCCCGCCGGCCGATCCGGCCCGCGAGGCGCGCCAGATCGCCCGCCTGCGTCAACTGGCCGAAGCGGCCAGGCTCGATCCCGATTTCGCCGAGAAATTCCTCGCCTTCATAGTCAAGGAAGTGATCCGCCACCACGAGGCGATCGCGAGCGAGAGCAAGGCACCCACAGCCTAGTCCATAAAAAAAAGCGGCGTCCGGCCACTGGCCGGACG
>NZ_JAOZVR010000011.1 GCF_025869515.1 Ferrovibrio sp. | reverse complement strand
GCGATGCCCATGCCGCCGCCGATGCACAACGTGGCGAGGCCCTTCTTGGCATCGCGGCGCTGCATTTCATACAGCAGGGTCACCAGCACGCGGGCACCCGAGGCGCCGATCGGATGGCCGATGGCGATGGCGCCGCCATTGACGTTCACCTTGTCGGTATCCCAGCCCATATCCTTGTTCACGGCGCAGGCCTGGGCGGCGAAAGCCTCGTTGGCTTCGACCAGATCGAGGTCGCCGGCCTTCCAGCCGGCCTTGGCCAGCGCGGCACGCGAGGCCGGAATCGGCCCGGTGCCCATGATCGACGGATCGACGCCCGACTGCGCCCAACTGACGATACGGGCCAGCGGCTTGATGCCGCGCTTCCTGGCTTCCTCGGCGCTCATCAGCACCACGGCGGCGGCGCCGTCATTGATGCCCGAAGCATTGCCGGCGGTGACCGAACCGTCCTTGGCAAAGGCCGGACGCAGCGCCTTCATCGCATCGACCGTGGCGCCGTGACGGATATATTCGTCATTCTCCACCACGGTGTCGCCCTTGCGGCCCTTGATGGTGACCGGAACGATCTCGTCCTTGAACTTGCCGGCCTTCTGCGCGGCCTCGGCCTTGTTCTGGCTCTTCACCGCGAATTCGTCCTGCGCCTCGCGGGTGATCTGAAACTGCTTGGCCACGTTCTCCGCCGTGTTGCCCATGTGGTAGCCATTGAAGGCGTCCCACAGGCCGTCACGAATCATGGTGTCGATGAAGCCGAGATCGCCCATCTTGTGGCCGGCGCGCAGGTAAGCGGCATGCGGCGCCTGGCTCATGCTTTCCTGGCCGCCGGCGACCACGATGGCGCTGTCCCCGTTCTTCACCGCCTGGAAACCGAGCGCCACCGCGCGCAGGCCCGAGCCGCACAGCATGTTGACGCCCCAGGCCGGCACTTCCACCGGCAGGCCGGCATTGATCGAGGCCTGTCGCGCGGGATTCTGGCCCTGCGCGGCGGTCAGGATTTGGCCCATGATCACTTCGCTGACCTCGCCTGGCTGCACGCCGGCGCGCTTCAGCGCGCCATCGATGGCGACCTGGCCGAGATAATGGGCCGGCACGCTGCTCAGCGTGCCATTGAACGAGCCAACCGGCGTGCGCGCGGCACTGGCGATGACGATATCGGTCATGGTGTCCTCCAGAGATCGGACGTTATATTTGGCGAGGCGGTATGGCTGAACGATAGCGGCCTTTTCGCAACTGCGGCAAGACCCCGCCGGGCGCAAAAGCGCCGATCACGCCTGCACTTTGGTCGCACGCCGGCCAGTGCGGGGGCCAGTGGAGGGGGCTGTGCGGGAACGCGGTTTGCGCGCCGGTTTCTCCGTCTGCGACCTAGTCTTCGCGGCTGCCCCCGTGCCTGCCGTGGCGGCAAGCCAGTCGGCCAGCGGCTGCCAAAGCCCGGCCTCGGCGCGTGGTCCGACCATCATGCCGATATGACCGCTCGGCGCATCCAGACGCTGTGCCTGTGGCATCTGGGTCAACAAAGCGGCAGCCCCTTCTTTAGGCACCAGTTTGTCGCGTTCGGGCAGCACCACCAGTGCCGGCTTGCGCCAGTCCTGCGGCAGCACCGGCCGGCCGTCGATCAGCCAGCGGCCCTGCACCGGACGATTTTCGCCATACCAGCCAAGCAGGCATTCGCGCGCCACCGCACCGGCCAGCGGCACGCCATCGTTGAGCCAGTCTTCCATGGCGACGAAACGGCGCTCGGCATCGCTGCCTTCGGGCAGCGTGGCAAACTGGGTGAACTTCTTGAGAGCCGTGAAGGGATCGAGCGCCCAGAAGAAACCCTGCAGCGTATCGACCTCGAGCATCGGCGGCGCTTCGCCCGCACTGGCCGGCGCCGGCACCAGGGCCGGTGCCAGGGCCTGCACCAGCGCGGCATGATGCGCGCCGCCGGCATGGAAATCCCAGGGCGTCGCCAGCAGGGCGAGTGCAGCAACGTCCTCCGGCGCCGTCACCGCTGCAGCCAGCGCCAGATTGCCGCCCATGCAATAGCCGAGCAGGATCGGCGTCTGTCCGGTCTCGCGCTTCACATGCTTCAGCGCGCGCCGGATACGGGCAATATAGGCGGCGAGGTCGAACCGCTGCTCGGCGCGGCCCGGATCGCCCCAGTCGAGCAGGAAAGGCCGCATGCCCTGCCTAGCTGTGCTCGACCTGGGCAGCCAGCGCGCCAGGCTCTGGCCCTCGGCCAGATCGAGCACATAGGCACGGTTGACCAGCGATGGCACCAGCAGGACGGGCATGCCTGCCTCGCCATATGCGAGCAGACGGGAACTGCCTTCCCGCCAGAAAACAGGCGGATCGGGCAGATCGCGATGCCAGCCATGGCGGCGATAACGCTGCATGCCGCCGGTCATCGCGCCGATCCGCGCCAGCCCGGCGCGGATCAGCGCTGCGGTGAATTCATTTGGGTCGACGCTGGCGAGGTCGGGCAGCAGCTGGCTGAAGCGCGCCAGCCAGTGCGGATTCAAGTGCGGCGAGGCGTTTTTCGCAATCGGCCAGACGGCGAGCGAGCTCAGCAGCATCAGGTTGGTGGTGGCCAGATGCAGCGGCAGCGGACGCGGCCCCAGGCGTTGCGCCCGGGGCTGCTCCTGGTGTGCTTTGGGCGGCTCCGGGTGTTGCACCATATCCGCCTCCCTGCTTGGTCGCGCCTGCCGCGGCCTGCTGTGCCTTCTGGGCGCCCTGCTGCCAGAGCGTCAGCCAGTTCGCCGACAGTTCCGCCAGTTTCGGGTCAGTGGCCAGCAAGCCGGCCTGCTCCTGCCAGAGGTCGAGAAACCGTTGTGCCAGCACCTGTGCGTCGCCGGTTTTTGCCTTCGGATCGTCCATGCCGGCAGCCTACACCGGCGGCCCCCTTCCGGGCTATCTTTTCGCGGCGCACAAGACCCTTGCGTATACATACGATAATGAGTGAAATACTTTTTAACAAATCCTAGGGAGCGCAGGACCGTGGCCGAAACCGAGCAGACGACGGCACAGACGACAGGGGCGCCCGTCGTAAAGATCAAAAAGTATGCAAACCGGCGGCTGTACAACACGTCAACGTCGTCCTACGTGACTCTGGAGAATCTGTGCCAGATGGTGAAGGACGGCCAGGATTTCCTGGTCGAGGACGCCAAGACCGGCGAAGACATCACCCGGGGCGTGCTGACCCAGATCATCTTCGAAGAGGAATCCAAGGGCGGCCAGCAGCTGCTGCCGATCGGCTTCCTGCGCCGGCTGATCTCCTTCTACGGCGACAGCCTGCAGACCCTGGTGCCGAGCTATCTGGAAATCTCCATGACCTCGTTCCAGCGCAACCAGGACCAGATGCGCCAGTATATGGCGGAATCCTTCGGCGAGATGTTCCCGTTCCGCAGCATTGAAGAAATGGGTCGCCAGAATATGGCGATGTTCCAGCGCGCCATGACGCTGTTCAACCCCTTCGTCGCCGGCATGAACGACGCCGAAAAATCCTCGGTCGCGGCCGCCGGCGAAAGGGCGGCTGCGGGCGAGAATCCGGTCGAGGTCGATGCCCTGAAGAAGCAGATGGAAGAACTGCGCAAGCAGGTCGAAGCCCTTGCCCGAACCAAGGGGTAAGCAGCCGCCCGCTGCCCTGCCGTCAGCCGAAAATCCGCCGCTTCCCGCCACCCAGCCGGGCGTGACGTCGCCGCGCGCGGCCAGGCCGATGCGTCTGCGGCTGTCGATCTCGCGCGTGCTGACGGTCGGCGTCGGCACGCTGATGCTGCTGGCAGGCATTGCCTACGGCATCGCGCTGGTCAGCGGCCGGCTCAACACCGTGGAGCTGCTGCGCGACCGCAACCAGCGCATTGTCAGCCACCTGATCGAACGCACCCAGCTGCAGCTCGACCCCGCCGCGCATCAGATCGAGGCGCTGCGCCAGCAGCTGCAGAGCAAGCAGATCGGCGTCAACGATGTCGGCCGCCTGACCGATTACATGATCGCCACGCTGGATGCGCTGCCGCCGGTCGACGCCATCGCCCTGCTGCGCAACGACCTGGTGGCGACGCGGGTTGGCCGTGTGCCGGGCAGCAACCGGCGTTATGAACCGTTGCACGGCTCCATCCTCACCTACCCCGACGTCGCCGCGCGCGACGAGGCGGTGCGCCGTCTCTATGCGGTCGCCAGCCGCAAGGAAGACCACCGCAAACCGGTCACCTGGGGCGATCTGATCTGGAACCCGGAAATCGGCCAGGCCCTGATCAATGCCCATGCCCCGGTGGTGATCGACGATGTCTTCGTCGGCGAAGCGCTGGCCGTGGTGTCGCTCGGCACGCTGTCGCGCCTGCTGGAAACCGACAGCATCGACGGCGAGGCGGTCAATTTCATCCTCTACGGCGAAGACATGGTGCTGGCGCATCCCACGCTGCTGAACCACGACTATGCGCTGTCGATGCGCCAGCCGGTGCCGGCGCTGAAAGACATCCACGATCCGGTGCTGAAGCAGATCTGGGACGGCCGGATCGATGTGACGCTGGCCCGCGCCATGCTGGACGAGGAAGGCGCCCATATCGTGGAAGCCGAAGGCCGCCGCTGGATTTTCGTCTACCGCCGGCTCTACGCCTATGGCGACACACCGTGGATCGTCGGCCGCTATTTCACCTTCGACCAGATCGAGACCGAGGTCCGCCGCCTGCAGCTTTCGGCCGCGGTCGGCGGGGTCAGCCTGATCCTGTCGCTGCTGGTCGCCTGGCGCCTCGGCTTCCTGATCCGCAAGCCGCTGCTGGCGATCGGCAATGCGGCCAACCGCCTGCGCAACCTGGATTTCGACACGCCGCCGCTCGAGCGCACCCGCCTGCGCGAACTCGACGATGTTGGACAGGCGATCAATGCCGCCAATGCGGCTTTGCGCTGGTTCGGCAACTATGTGCCGCGCAAGCTGGTCAACCGTCTGGTGCGCGAGGGCGAGGATGCCGTCAACACCAGCAAGCAGCGCGACGTCACCGTGATGTTCACCGACCTGGTCGGCTTCACCGCCATGTCGGAACGGCTGAGCGCGCAGGACACCGCCGATATCCTGAACGAGCATTTCGCACTCGTCACCGCCTGCATCGAAGCAGAGGGCGGCATCATCGACAAGTTCATCGGCGATGCGGTGATGGCGGTGTGGGGCGCGATCAAGCGCGACGAGGATCATGCCGCGCGCGCCTGTCGCGCGGCCGATGAAATCTGCAAGGCGCTGGCCGCCGACAATGCGCGTCGCGCCATGCTGGGCAAATCGATACTGCGCATGCGGATCGGCCTGCATTCCGGCCCCGTCGTGGTCGGCAATATCGGCGCACCGGGCCGCATCAACTACACCGTGGTGGGCGACACCGTGAACACCGCCCAGCGGCTGGAACAGCTTGGCCATGATCACCAGCTGCTGGACGAACAGTTCATCGCGCTGGCCAGCGCCGAAACCGTGACCGCCGCCGGTCTGGATCCCAGGCCGCCGCTGATCGGCGACCTCCCGATCAAGGGCCGCGACGGCGCGATTGAGGTCTATCGTCTCGACCACCCGCAAAAGTCCGTTACTTTATTGCCGGGTTAACCCCCCGTTTACCGAATCCCTGCTTGAGTCCGGCCCTGAACGACGGGGTTCCATGGTCAATAATCTGGGCATCGGCACGGCAGTAACGCCACTTGGCGGCGGTCAGCCCGATTCCGTCTCCGAGGCCGCCCAGCGCAAGCGCCAGGCCGTCGCCTCCCCCCGGTTCAGCACCACCGAGGAAGCCGCCGATCAGCCCGCCAAAGGCGGCCTGCTGCAAAAGACCAAACAGGCCGGCCAGGCCGCCGGGGCGGCGATCAGCCAGTTGCTGCGCCGCCGCACCGACCGCGGCGAACCGGCCGAAATCAACATCGAAATCCCGCCCCATCTGGAACGCCGCCGCGCCTGGCGCGAGGCTTTCGGCCTGAATACCTGGCATACCCAGCAGATCGCCCAGGCTGACGAGACCCCCTTGAGCGACGAGGCCCGGGCGGGCGCCATCCGGGCCTATCGCAGCGGCGGCCGGCGCGGCCGGCTGGACCTCGACCTTGCGCAGCAAGTGAGCGTGACCGTATAAAGGCCGCTTCCTGCCCCAGCGGTTTTTGCCAGGTTTTTCTCATGTCATCTGAACCGGCCGATCTGTTGATCATCGGCGGCGGCGTCAACGGCACCGGCATCGCCCGCGATGCCGCCGGACGCGGCCTGAGCGTCATCCTCGCCGAACGCGGCGACCTTGCCGGCGCCACCTCCTCCGCCGCCACCAAGCTGATCCATGGCGGCCTGCGCTATCTCGAGCATTACGAATTCCGCCTGGTGCGCGAGGCGCTGGGCGAACGTGAAGTGCTGATGAAGATGGCGCCGCATATCATCTGGCCGCTGCGCTTCGTGCTGCCGCATCATCCCGGCCTGCGTCCGGCCTGGATGATCCGCATCGGCCTGTTCCTCTACGATCATCTGGCCGGCCGCCAGACCCTGCCCGGCTCGATCGGCGTGGATTTCACGCAGGGCGATCCGCGCGGCCGTCCGCTGAAGAAAGAGTTCAGCCGCGGCTTCGAATATTCCGACTGCTGGGTGGATGATTCCCGCTTCGTGGTGCTGAACGCCATGGCGGCGCGCCAGCTCGGCAGCCGGATATTCACCCGCACCGCCGTCACCGCGGCGCGGCGCGAGGGCGGTCTGTGGCATGCCACGCTGACCGATCAGATGACCGGCGCGAGCCGTGAGGTGACGGCGCGCGGCATCGTCAATGCCGGCGGCCCCTGGGTACGCGAGACGCTCACCGGTGCCTTCGGCAAAAACCCAAAGAACAGCGTGCGACTGATCAAGGGCAGCCATATCGTCACCAGGAAGCTGTTCGACGGCGAGCACTGCTACATTTTCCAGAATGCCGACAACCGCATCATCTTCGCCATCCCCTATGAGCGCGACTTCACGCTTGTTGGTACAACAGACATACAATTGGACAAACTGGACGGCCCGCCGCGCATCAGCGAGGAAGAGACGACCTATCTTCTGGAAGCGGCGAGCGAATACTTCAGGCAGCCGGTGACGCGCGATCAGATCGTCTGGTCGTTTGCCGGGGTCAGGCCGCTGTATGACGATGGCGACAGCGATCCATCTGCCATCACGCGCGATTATGTCCTTGATCTTGATGGCAAGGCGGGCGAGCCGCCGCTGCTCTCGGTCTATGGCGGCAAGCTCACCACCTCGCGCCGTCTGGCCGAGCAGGTGCTGGAAAAGCTGGCGTCCTTCTATCCGCAGATGGGCAAACCCTGGTCGGGCAGCAAGCCTTTACCCGGCGGCGATCTGGGCGCCGCCAGCTTCGATGCCTTCGTGGCCGAACTGAAGCATAAATATCCCGGCCTCGATCCGGTCTGGCTGACCCGTCTGGCGCGCCGCCATGGCAGCGCGGTGCGCGAGATTCTGGGCGATGCGCAATGGGCCAGCGATCTGGGCGAAAGCTTCGGCGGCGGGCTGTATGCGCGCGAGGTCGATTACCTGATGCGGCGCGAATGGGCCCGCGAAGCCGACGATGTGCTGTGGCGCCGCACCAAATGCGGCCTGTGGGTCAGCGCCACCGACCGCGAGAAGCTCGCCAACTGGATGGCGCAGCATCGCCCCAATATGGAAACTGCATGAAGATTGCCCCAATGCGTATTGCGGTGGTCGGAGCCGGCGCCATCGGCGGCTATTTCGGCGGCCTGCTGGCGCGTGCCGGCCATGACGTCACCCTGATCGCCCGCGGCGCGCATCGCGATGCAATCCGCGCCAACGGCCTGACGGTGGAAGGCAAGACCGAGCGTTTCACCACGCATCCGGCCTGCACTGACGATCCGGCCGAGGCCGGCGCGCAGGATCTGGTCATCCTCAGCCTGAAGGCCCCCGCCGTACCGGCGATGGCAGAGAAAATGCTGCCGCTGTTCGGGACCGAGACGGCGATGATCACGGCGATGAACGGCGTACCCTACTGGTATTTCCACAGGCATGGCGGGCCGCTGGATGGCAGCCGTATCGCCTCGGTCGATCCCGGCGACAGGCAATGGGACCTGATCGGGCCGCAGCGTGCCATCGGCAGCGTGGTCTGGGTTGCCGGTGCGATCGCTTCGCCTGGCGTGATCCATCACGGCGGCGGCAACCGCCTGCCGATCGGCGAGCCCGATGGCAGCCGCAGCGAACGCGTGCAGCGGTTCAGCGCGGTGCTGACAGCTGCCGGCATCGATGCGCCGGTGCATGACAATATCCGCCAGGAAATCTGGACCAAGCTGTGGGGCAACCTGTCCTACAATCCGGTCAGCGTGCTGACCCATGGCACGCTGGAAGGCCTGTCGCGCGATCCCGACGCCCGCCGCGTGCTCGGCGCCATGATGGAAGAATCGCGCCACATCGGCGAAGCGCTCGGCATCCGGTTCCCGCTCACCATCGAGCAGCGCATGGCAGCGGCCGAAAAGGTCGGCCCGCACAAGACCTCGATGCTGCAGGACTTGGAAGGCGGCCGGCCGATGGAAATCGGCGGCCTGATCGGCGTGATCGCCGAACTGGCCGGCAAGCTGAACATCCCGACGCCCACCATCGATACCGTGCTGGCGCTGCTGAAAGTCCGCGCCCGCGTGGCTGGAACCTTTAACGAGTGAGAGCGATATGAGCTTCGCCAGAGAAAATTTTGATTGGCGTAGTCTTTCCCCGCAAGATCTCGAAGCCCAGTTCAATCCGCGTATGGCAGTGCCGGATTTCCAGCAGCATTTCGATGCCTATGTGGAGAGGTCGGCCGCCGCCCGTGCCGCCATCGGCGGCGAATACGACCTGCGTTACGGTCCTGGCCCGCTGCAGACCTACGATCTGCACAAGCCGAAGAACCCGCAGCCGGGCGCACCGCTGGTGGTGCTGATCCATGGCGGCTACTGGCGCGGCCTCGACAAGAACACCATGACCTTCGCGGTGCCGCCCTATATCGAACGCGGCGCCGTGGCGGTGAACCTGAATTACGACCTCTGCCCGAATGTCACGCTGGATGCCATCGTGCGCGAAATGCAGGAGGCCCTGGTGCATATCGCCGGCAAGGCCGCCGAATGGGGCGCCGATCCGGCGAAGATCCACGTCATCGGTCATTCCGCCGGCGCGCATCTCGCCGCCATGATGGTGGCAGCGCCATGGCCGGCCAATCTGGGTCCGCAGCCGCCGGTGGCCTCGCTTGGCCTGATCAGCGGGGTCTATTCGCTGGAGCCGGTGCTGCATATCAGCGTGAACGAGAGCATCCGTCTCGACGGTGCTGCGGCCGGACGCAACAGCGTGACGAAATTTCCGCCGAAGCTGAAAGGCCCGGTTCTGGTCTCCTGCGGCGATGCCGAGCCGGAAGCCTGGCAGGCACAGAGCGTGGAGTTCCATCAGGCCTGCCGCAATGCCGGCACGCACACGGACTTCATCCGTATGGCCGGCGGCAACCACTTCACCATCAAATTCGCCGCCGCCGATCCGAACCATCCGCTCGGTGCCGCGCTGCTGCGGCAATGCGGCCTGCGCTGACGCTCAGCGCGTCAGCTGCTCATAGACCACGCGGGCCATCGGCAGCAGGGCTTCGCGCCCGGCCTCGCCGGTCAGCGCATAGCCGAAACCGCCATCGACCCAGTAGAAGGCCGCTGCATTGCCTTCGCCGGCAAAGCGGAAGGACGTGTCGCTGCCACCCTCACCCGAGCGCACATAGAGGGTCAGCCGCTGGCCCTGGCGATTCTCGTACATGAACTGTGCGGCCGCGTTATTGCCACTGGAGGCCGGCAGCAGACGGCCGCCGACCAGCCCATAGCCCTGTGCCGTCAGGCTTGGCACCTTCAGCGCGGTGCCGACGCGCTTGGACAGCCAGGCGACCAGATGCTGTTCTTCCCTGGCCGGCACCTCGACCGGATGCAGCACTTCCTTGCTGTAAACCAGATGCGCCCGCGCCGCTTCCTGCGGCAATGCCGCCACCACCGTCGCCGGCGCCATGGCGCCGCGGCCGAACCAGCCGGCACCCGCACCCAGCACCACAAGTCCGAGCACGGCGGCGATCCGCAATACCGGCGCCAGCAGCGATGGACGCTGGGCGGCGAACACCGCGGTCAGCGCCGCCGGCACCGGCTCGTCCAGACCCGCCGCAAAATGCACGCGCAAATCGTCGGCCTGGTTCTGCCAGCCGGCCACACGCGCGGCATCTTCGGGATTCAGCGCCAGATGCGCCTCGATATCGGCGCGCCGCTCGGGCGGCAGGCGGTCGTCGACATAGGCCAGAAGATCGGCCTCGGTGACCTTGGTCGCCGGACTGCCGCTCATTTCACCCTCCTCAGATGCGGTCGCCCGCCTTCGCCCCACTGTCCGTCATTCTTGTGTGGCGGCTCGCCGTCGGTCAGACGGCGCAGTCGGTCACGCGCCCGCGCCAGCCGCGACATCACGGTTCCCACCGGAACCGCCTGCACGCGCGCGGCCTCTTCGTAACTCAATCCTTCCACACCGACCAGCAGCAGCAGGGCGCGCTGTTCCTCGGGCAGCAAAGCCAGCGCCGCATCGAGATCGCGCAATTCCAGCTTCTCCCACTGGCCGCCGCTTTCCGAAGGTCCCTCACCGGCATCCTCCAGCGGGCGGTTGTCGGGGCGCGCCCAGTCGCGCTGCTGCCGGCTGCGCCAGCGGTTGTGCAGGATGGCGAACAGCCAGGGCCGCAGGGCATCGGCATCGCCGCGCCGCGTCGTCCAGGCGGCCAGCGCCCGCGCGATACAGTCCTGCACCAGATCGTCGGCACTGTCGCGCTCGCGCGTCAGTGCCAGGGCAAAGCGCCGCAGCCGCGGAATCTCGGCTTCGATCGGATGCGGTTGGCGGCGGAACAGCATGGCGGCAATACGGGGCTGGCAGGCGGCAGCGAGAGCCGCCGCCCGACCATACCCTGCGGCTTACGGCTTGGCGACGTGCCAGGCGCCGTTCAGGAAGCCGTCGCCGGTGGTGTCGCCCGGCTTGGTGTCCTTCACCCAGCCATAGAGCGGCTTGCCCTTGTAGGCCCACTGCTTGCTGCCGTCGTCGCGGGTGATCACGCTCCAGTCGCCCTTCGCCATGTCGCCGGCGGTCGCCACCAGCGGCGGCCAGTTGGCGGCGCAGGGACCGTTGCAGGCCGATTTGCCCGGCGCGGTGTCGCGGTCGAAGGTATAGAGCGTCATCCGCTTGGCATCGACCAGCACGGGACCGATCGCGGTGTCGCCGGGTACGGCTGGCGCGGTGGTCTGGGTGGCGCAGGCGGCAAGGCCCACAACCAGCAGGCCAGTGAGCATCAGGTTGCGCAGTATCATTGGGAATTCCCTTTCAGGTCTGCGGGCGGCCCCCGGCCGCCCTGACGGTTAGACCATCAGCGGGCGGTTTTATTCCCTGCCGTTCAGGAAATCGTGAAAAAGAATTCTGTCCTTGCCGGGCCGGGGATGCGGACCTACCATCCCCATTATGCGGTTCCCGGTGATTCTGGCGCTTTTTCCGCTGCTGCTCCTGGCGATGCCCGCCACAGCGCAGACGGCGGTCGACACCCTGTTCGACAAGCTGCAGGAAACCGAGAACCCCATCGAAGCCAAGCAGATCGAGCGCAAGATCTGGGAGGCCTGGTCGAAATCCGAATCCGACACGCTGGACGCCCTGATGCAGGGCGGCATCGCGGTGATGGAAAAGGGCGACCTTGCCCGGGCGCAGGATATTTTCAGCAGCATGATCGAGCTGAAACCCGATTTCGCCGAGGCCTATAACAAGCGCGCCACCGTGCGCTTCCTGGCCGGCGACTATCCGGGTTCGGTGGCCGATATCGAGCGCACGCTCAAGCTGGAGCCGCGCCATTTCGGGGCGCTGTCCGGGCTGGGCCTGATCATGGAGCGCCTGGATAACCTGCCCGAGGCGCTGCGCGCCTATCGTCGCGCACTCGCCGCCAATCCGCATCTGGCCGATGCGCCGGACAAGCTGAAGGAACTGCGCCGTCGCATCGATGCGCGCGAGCTGTGATCGTCATTTCTGGAAGATGAAGAATACCGCGCCGATCAGGCAGGCGAAGGCGGCGAAGTAATTCCAGCGCAGCCCCTCGCCCAGATAAAACACCGCGAACAACGCGAACACGCCGAGCGTGATCACCTCCTGCACCACCTTCAGCTGCGCCGGCGTGAACATGCCGCTGGCATAGCCGATGCGGTTCGCCGGCACCGCCAGACAGTATTCGAAAAAGGCGATGCCCCAGGAGATCAGCACCACTTTCCACAGAATCTGCTCCGGGTATTTCAGGTGCCAGTACCAGGCGAATGTCATCAGCACGTTGGAGCCGATCAGCATCAGGATCGTGGTCATGGCGGCCTCGGAGGCGTCAGGGGAGAGTTACTCCCTATATCGCCTCGACGCGGGCGATGCGCAACACATTGGTGTTGCCCGGCGAACCGAAGGGCACGCCGGCGGTGACCACCAGGCTGTCGCCCGGCTTGGCCAGGTCGCTGGCGCGCGCCAGCGCGGTGGCCTTGGCGATCATGTCGGCGAAATTGATCGCATCGGGCGCCACCACGGCATTGACGCCCCAGGCCAGCGTCAGCCGCCGCGCGGTTTCCACCAGCGGCGTCAGGCACAGGATCGGCGAGCGCGGCCGCTCGCGGGCGGCGCGCAAAGCGGTCGAACCCGACATCGTGTAGGTGACGATGGCGGCGGCCTGGATCGTTTCGGCCACCTGGCGCGCCGCGGCGGTGATCGCGTCCGACGGCGTGTTTTCCGGGTTGTTGTGTTCGGCATCCATGATGCCGCGATAGAGCGGATCGCGTTCGACCTGGCGCGCGATGCTGTCCATGGTGCGCACCGATTCGACCGGATAGTCGCCGGACGCCGATTCCGCCGACAGCATGATGGCATCGGCGCCGTCGTAGACTGCGGTGGCGACATCGGAAACCTCGGCGCGCGTCGGCACCGGCGCCTTGATCATGCTTTCCAGCATCTGGGTGGCGACCACGACGGGTTTGCCGGCGCGCCGCGCGGTGCGGACGATTTTTTTCTGCAGTCCGGGCACCGCCTGCAGCGGCATCTCGACGCCGAGATCGCCGCGCGCCACCATCAGCGCGTCGCACAGTGTGACGATCTCGTCGAGACAGTCCACCGCCGAGGGCTTCTCGATCTTGGCCAGCAGCGCGGCACGCCCCTGGATCAGCCCGCGCGCCTCGCGCAGGTCGTCCGGGCGCTGCACGAAGCTCAGCGCGACCCAGTCGACGCCGTGGGCGAGCGCGAAGGCGAGATCGGCGCGGTCCTTCGGCGTCAGCGCCGACAGCGGCACCACGGTATCGGGCAGATTGACGCCCTTGCGGTCCGACAGCCGCCCGCCGACCACCACTTCGGTCTCGGCCCAGCCCGGCCCGACATGGCCGACGCGCAGCCGCAGCTTGCCGTCATCCAGCAGCAGTTCGGTGCCGGGCTTCAGGCTGCCGAGCACTTCGGGATGCGGCAGCTGCACACCGGTCTCGTCGCCTTCGCTGGCATTGAGGTCGAGGCGGAATTTGTTGCCCGGAATCAGGTCGACGGCGCCGGCTTTGAACCTGCCGATGCGCAGTTTCGGCCCCTGCAGGTCGGCGAGCAGCCCGATCGGCCGGTTGAGCTGCTGCTCGAGCGCGCGTACGCTGCGGATACGCTCGAGATGGTCGTCATGGCTGCCATGGCTGAAATTGAGGCGGAACACATCGGCGCCGGCCTCGAACAGGGCGCGGATGCGGTCCGGGCTGCTGGAGGCCGGCCCCAGCGTGGCGACGATCTTGACGTTGCGTTCCCGATGCATACTCCCCCCGGCACTGCCCGACTGCTGGGCAGTCCCATCTTAGTCACCGCGGGGCGCCGGCTGCGACGAAAATATTAGGGATCAAGCGGTTGCGTTTTTTGCTGCATTTGCGAAAAAGGCGCGCCTTTTGCAATTCCACGAGTCCGAAGGACCGAAAAATCATGGATATCGCCCGTATCAGCGTCGGGAAGAGCCCGCCCTACGACATCAACGCCGTGATCGAGATCCCGGCCGGCGGCGTGCCGGTGAAATACGAGCTGGACAAGGATTCCGGCGCGCTGTTCGTCGACCGCTTCCTGCACACCGCCATGTTCTACCCGGCCAATTACGGCTTCATCCCGCACACCCTGGGCGGCGACGGCGACCCCTGCGACATCCTGGTGGTGAGCCATGTGCCGGTGGTGGCCGGGGCGGTGATCCGCTCGCGCCCGATCGGCGCGCTGAAGATGGAAGACGAGGCCGGCGGCGACGAGAAGATCATCGCCGTGCCGGTCGACAAGCTGCACCCCTTCTACACCAACGTCAGCACCTATTCCGACCTGCCGGCCAGCCTGATCGAGCAGATCGAGCATTTCTTCGTCCACTACAAGGACCTGGAAAAGGGCAAGTTCGTCAAATCGGCCGGCTGGGTCGGCCCCGACGAGGCGGCCAGGATGATCACCGAAGGCATCGTCCGGGCGGCCGGCATCCGGTAAACGGTGTTTCCTCGCAGATTTCACAACGGCGGCCGCTAAAATGGCCGCCGTTTTCGTTTGCGCCCGTTGCGGCTCGTTTGGGTTCGTTCGGGTTCGTTTACGCCCGTTCCGGCATCGCTGCGGTTCGTTTGCGCTCGTTTCGGTTCGTTCGGGTTCGTTCGGGTTCGTCCGGGTTCGTCCGCCACAGGTCTTAACGGAACATATAGGAAACATATAGCTGGTTTTCAACCCCGCGCCGGGGCGATCCTGAACCCTGAATACTCTTATATTCAGCGTTCACGGAAATAAGACTCACCGGCCGGCGCAACTCAGCGCAGAATAGCCCGAGTATCCGTCCGCTTAAAAAACCAGTGTCCGCCGTTCTCTCACCACCGGGAGATTCTCATGGACCCGCTTGTGCGCCTCAGCCCCACCGGCCTCTGCGCCGATCCTTTCGCGCCCGCCGATAGCGAGGGCGTGCCGCCCGGCCTGCGCCCCGAGATCGATGACCTGACCGATCCGCTGCTGCGGCAGGCACTCGGCTGGTGGCGCGATCTCGCCGGTCCCGGCGGCACCCTGCCCGACCGCAGCCGCATCGAGCCGGCGGCGATCAAGGCGCTGCTGCCCAACACCATCCTGTGGGATGCCAGCGAAGACCGCAGCGGCGGCCTGCAGTTCCGCTGCCGGCTCGCCGGCACCATGCTGGTGGAGGTGCTGGGCCAGGAGCCGACCGGGCGCTGGCTGCACCAGATGTTCGGCGCCGAGACCGCCTGCATGCATCGCGAGCTGGGTGCCGTGGTGCGCAAGCGGCGGCCGTATTTCTCCGAACACAAGATGAGCTGGGCCGACAAACCCTATTACAGCTACATCCGCCTGATGCTGCCCTTCACGCACCATGCCCGCCACCTGCCCGGCGACGATCCGCAGCGCGTGGCGCTGCTGTGCAACGTGGTCAGCTTCGTCAAGGCGTGAGGTGCGCGAACGGCTCCATTACATCGTCGTCCTCGGCCTTGAGCCGAGGACCTCAGGCAGGATGGAGAGAGATCCTCGGGTCAAGCCCGAGGATGACGATAGGGGTTTGGGATGACGACGGGCTTGGGGATGACGATTTATAATACACGTCGTCCTCGGCCTTGAGCCGGGGACCTCAGGCAAGGCGGAGAGAGATCCTCGGGTCAAGCCCGAGGATGACGATGGGGGGGGATGACGGCGGAGCCTGAGGATGACGGCGAGGGCTTGGGGTTGACGACGGGGCCCGGGGATGACGACAGGGCCTGAGTATCGCGGGTGTTTCACATCCCGCCGGCCAGATCGTCGTAAAGGTCGCGCCACTCCGGATTGCCTGCCGCGACCAGCGCGAGTTTCCAGGCGCGCCGCCAGGTTTTAAGCACCTTCTCGCGCCGGATGGCCTCTTCGATCACCTCGTAACGCTCGACATGGACCAGGCGCTTCAGATTGTAGCGTCGGGTGAAACCGGCGACGGCGCCTTCGCGATGCTCCCAGATGCGTCGCGGCAGGTCGGAGGTCACGCCGATATAGAGCGTGCCTTCAGCTTTGTTGGTGAGGATATAGACCCAGCCGCCGGACACGATGGACCTCGATACGTCGCCGTCCCCAAGCAGGATGGAGAAAGATCCTCGGGTCAAGCCCGAGGATGACGATGGGGGTGGGATGACGGCGGGGGCTTGGGGATGACGATTTTATAAAGACACGTCGTCCTCGGCCTTGAGCCGAGGACCTTGAGCAGGACGGAGAAAGATTCTCGGCCAAGGAAACGCTTCTTGGGCCCGAGGTTGACGGCGAGGGCCTGGGGATGACGGCGAGGGCCTGGGGATGACGACGAGGGCCTGGGGATGACGACAAGGCTCCGGGGATGACGACCGCCCCGCCGGCTGGACATCGCGCGGCGGAAGGCGCAGCGTCGCGGCCTGCCGCAGCCCGCGGCCATGGCGGTCCTTCCCACAATGTGTTTTTCGGCAACGGCCAGTTTCGTCACCGCCGCGGTTACCGGCGGCATCGGCATCGCCGCGCTGACCCGCCTGCGCCAGCCGCGCGAAATCCTGCTGGCCGCCACGCCGCTGCTGTTCGCCGCGCAGCAGATGATCGAGGGCCTGCTGTGGCTCGACCTGTCGGCGGCGCGGGAGACCGTCACCGCCAGCACGCTGACATATCTGTTCCTGCTGATCGCCGAGGTATTCTGGCCGGTCTATGTGCCGCTCGCCGTGCTGCTGGTCGAACCGGGCCGGCGGCGGCGCTGGGCGATGCTGGCCTGCCTGGCCGCCGGCGTGGCGGCCGGCACCTATCTGCGCTGGTGGGTGCTGACGCGGCCGCATGATGCCATCGTGCTGGACGGCCATATCGTCTACGTCACCGCCTATCGCAACAGCGTGGCGATCGCCGGCTCGTATTTCGCCGCCACCGTGCTGCCGCTGTGGCTCTCCTCGCACCGCCGCCTCAATGCGATCGGACTGGTGATCCTGACCGGCTATATCGCCTCATACCTGTTTTACTGGCAGGCCTTCGTCTCGGTCTGGTGCTTCTTCGCCGCCGCCACCAGCGCGCTGATCCTGTGGCATCTGCGCCAGCCGCAGCGCGCCCGGCTGCAGGTGGCGAAGGTGTGAGGCGCGGGCGGGCCTTAAATCAGTTGCTCATAGAGATCGATCCAGTCCGGATTGTCGCGCAAGATCAGCTGCACCTTCCAAGCCCGCTTCCAGTGTTTCATCAGCTTTTCGCGCTGAATCGCATTCCGGATATCGTCATGGTGTTCGGCATAGACGAGATGCTTCAAGCCGTGGCGTTTGGTGAAGCCGGCGACAACAGCTTCGCGATGCTCCCAGATGCGACGCGGCAGGTCGGCGGTCACGCCGAGATACAGCGTGCCGTTCGGTCTGTTGGTGACGATGTAAACCCAACCGCCGGGCATGGCGACAAGACTGCCGCAGGATTTCCATAGCGGCAAGACAAGACGTGGATGGCCGGGTCAAGCCCGGCCATGACGCATTTAAGAGCATACATTTTTATTCGTCATGCCCGGGCCCAAGAAACGCTTCCTGGCCGGGCATCCACGTGTCTCAGCGCGCGTCCTGCAGCAGCATCGCGGCGCCTTTTTCGGCGATCATCAGCGTCGGCGACGCGGTATTGCCCGAGGTGATCAGCGGCATCGCCGAGGCATCGATCACGCGCAAGCCCTCGATCCCGCGCACACGCAGGCGGCCGTCCAGCACCGCCAGCGGATCGCCGTCGACGCCCATCTTCGCCGTGGCGACCGGATGGAAGATCGTCGCGCCGATGCGGCCGGCAGCGGCGCGCATGTCGGCCTCGGTTTCCACCTGTGTGCCGGGCAGGTATTCCTCCGGCTGATACTTCGACAGCGCGCGGGTGGCGGCGAGCCGGCGCGTCAGTTTCAGGCTGTCGATCGCCACGCGCATGTCGGCTTCGGTATCGAGGTAATTCGGCTGGATCGCCGGTGCTGTGCGCGGATCGGCCGACTTGATCCGCACATGGCCGCGCGAGGTGGGCCGCAGGTTGCAGATCGAGGCGGTGAAGGCCGGGAACGGATGCAGCGGATCGCCGAACTTGTCGAGCGACAGCGGCTGGATATGGAATTCGACATTCGGCGTGGCATGCTCGGGCGCCGAGCGGGTGAACATCCCGAAGGTGCTGGGCGCCATGGTGAGCGCGCCGCGCCGGCGCAGCATGTAATCCAGCCCCATCAGCCCCTTGCCGAGATAGCCGGCGTCGTTGATCGTCTTCACGCCGCGCACGCGGTAGATCAGGCGCAGCTGCAGATGGTCCTGCAGGTTTTCGCCCACACCGGGCAGGTCGTGCTGCACGGCGATGCCATGCTGCTGCAGCAGTCCTGCAGGGCCGATGCCACTTAACTGAAGCAGCTGCGGCGAATTGATCGCGCCGGCGGCGAGGATGACTTCGCCGCGCGCCTCGGCCTGATAGCTCTCGCCGTTCTGGGAATAGACAATCCCGGTGGCGCGGCGGTTTTCCAGCGCCACGCGCTCGACATGCACGTTGGTGCGCAGCTCCAGGTTCGGGCGCGACAGCACGGGCTTGAGGAAGCCGGTGGCGGCCGACCAGCGCCGGCCGCGCCGCTGGTTGACCTGGAAGTAACCCGAGCCTTCGTTGTTGCCGAGGTTGAAATCCTGCACCTTGGGGATGCCGATCTCGGCGCCGGCCTCGGCCACCGCATCGATCAGCGGCCAGCGCACGCGGGCATTCTCGACGCGCCATTCGCCGCCTGAATTATGCAGGTCGGATTTGCCGAGCTCGTGGTCTTCGTGTTTCAGGAAATAGGGCAGCACATCGTCCCAGCCCCAGCCGGTGAGGCCCATCTGGCGCCAGGTGTCGTAATCCTGCACCTGGCCGCGCATGTAGACCATGGCGTTGATCGCGGTGCAGCCGCCGATCACCTTGCCGCGCGCATAGCCGATGGAGCGGTCGTTCAGCCCCGGCACCGGCTCGGTACTGTAGCACCAGTCGGCGCGCGGATTGCCGATGGCGAACAGATAGCCGATGGGAATGTGGAACCAGATCCAGTCGTCCTTGCCGCCGGCTTCCAGCACCAGGACGCGGGTGGCCGGGTTGGCCGAGAGCCGGTTGGCGAGCAGCGATCCGGCAGTGCCGCCGCCGACGATGATGTAGTCGAACTGGCCGGCAGATTTATGATTTTGTTGGGCCGACATG
>NZ_JAOZVR010000010.1 GCF_025869515.1 Ferrovibrio sp. | reverse complement strand
TGGCCGCCGCCGGATTTTTCGCCTGCCTCATCTTCATTCCCTATTTCGAACTGCAGCGCGTGGCCGGGCCGGTTTACCTGAGCCAGATCGGCTATGTGATGACCGCGACCAGCCTGGCGGTCGGCACTTTCGTGTTCGGCGAACGCTACGGGCTGCTGGTCTGGCTCGCCGTTGCGGTGATCGTTGCCGGCATCCTGCTGGTCAATCGGCGCCCCGCACGGGCATAAAAAAGCCGCCGGCCAGGATTTGATCCCGGGCCGGCGGCGTTTCAACTCGACAGGCGAACCTTACGGCGTGCGTTCGATCATCGTGCCGACGCCATGCGCCGTGAACAGTTCGAGCAGCAGCACATGCGGGATGCGGCCGTCCAGGATATGCGCCGCGGCCACGCCGCCGCGCACGGCATCGAGGCAGGTTTCCACCTTGGGGATCATGCCGCCGGAAATCGTGCCATCGCCCATCAGCACCAGCGCGTCTTTCGCGGTGAGCGAGGGGATCAGCTTCTTGTCCTTGTTCAGCACGCCGGCCACGTCGGTGAGCATCAGCAGCTTGGTGGCACCCATGGCGGCTGCCACGGCGCCGGCCGAGGTATCGGCGTTGATATTGTAGGTCTCGCCGTTCTCGCCGACGCCGATCGGTGCCACCACCGGGATCAGGTTGGAATTCTGCAGGCTGCGCAGGATCTCCGGATTGATGCGTGTCGGTTCACCGACGAAGCCAAGATCGAGCAGCTTCTCGATGTTCGAACCAGGATCGCGCACGCTGCGGCGCAGTTTACGCGCCTCGATCAGGCGACCGTCCTTGCCCGAGATACCGATGCCCGTGCCGCCGGCCGCGTTGATGGCGGTGACGATCTGCTTGTTGATCGAACCGGCCAGCACCATCTCGACGATCTCGACCGTGGCCTGATCGGTGACGCGCAGACCGTCGACGAATTCGCTCTTGATCTTCAGCCGCTCCAGCATCGCGCCGATCTGCGGGCCGCCGCCATGCACCACGATCGGGTTGATGCCGACCTGCTTGATCAGCACGACGTCGCGGGCGAACTGCATCGCCAGCGCCTCGTCGCCCATGGCATGGCCGCCGTATTTGATCACCATGGTCTGGCCGGCAAAGCGGCGCATATAGGGCAGCGCCTCCGACAGGACCTTGGCGGTCTGCTGCAGATGCGTTTCCAGCGGTTGCGGGCCGGTGGTCTTCATGGCTTTGCGTCTCGGCGTTTCTTATGAAATGGGTTCAGCGGTTATACGGCGCGTCAGGTCAGTGCCGCAAGCTCGGCCCGCAATTCTGGAATCCCGGCACCGGTTTCGCTGGAGGTGATGCGGATGATCGGATGGGCGGCCACATGACGTTTCAGCGTCTCCGCCGTGGCAGCCTTGATCGCGGCCAGTTCCTGCGACCCGGTCTTGTCGGCCTTGGTCAGCACCACCTGGTAAATCACTGCCGATTTATCCAGCAGCGTCATGATGTCCTCGTCGCCGGCCTTCAGGCCATGGCGGCTGTCGACCAGCAGGCAGACCCGCTTCAGCTCGACCCGGCCCTTCAGGTAGGCGCGCGTGGTCTCGGTCCAGGCCGCCGCCTTGGCCTTGCCGACCGAGGAATAACCGTAGCCCGGCAGGTCGACGAGGCTGAGCACACCGCCGAGATCGAAGAAATTGAGCTGCTGGGTGCGGCCCGGGGTATTGGAGGTGCGGGCCAGCGCCTTGCGGCCGCAGAGCGCATTGACCAGCGAGGATTTGCCCACGTTGGAGCGGCCGGCAAAGGCGACTTCCGGCCCGCGCGCCGGCGGCAGCTGTGGCACCGTCATGGCGCCGGCGAAGAAATCGCACGGACCGGCAAACAGCAGCCGGCCGCGCTCCAGCGCGGCCGGGGTAAAGCTTTCATCTACGGCCGGCAGTTCGGCCATGATCACATTACTTCTTCGGCTTCGCGGCGGGTTCGGGCTTTTCGGCCCCGCCGCCGATCTTCACGCCCATGCGCTTCATGATCACATATTGCTGCAGGATGGAGAGCGTGTTGTTCCAGCTCCAGTAGATCACCAGGCCGGCGGCGAAGCTGCCCAGCATGAAGGTGAACACCACGGGCATCAGCGCGAAGATCTTCTGCTGCACCGGATCCGGCGGCTGCGGATTCATCTTCATCTGCAGGAACATCGAGACGCCCATGATGATCGGCCAGACGCCGATCGAGATGATGTGCAGCGGACCGAGATGCGGCACATCCCAGGGCAGGAAACCGAAGCCGTTCAGCCACGAGGTCGGGTCCGGCGCCGAAAGGTCGTGAATCCAGCCGTAGAAGGGCGCATGACGCATCTCGATGGCGATGTAGAGCACCTTGTAGAGGGCGAAGAAGACCGGAATCTGCAACAGGATCGGCAGACAGCCGGCAGCCGGATTGACCTTTTCCTTCTTGTAGAGCTGCATCAGCTCGGTCTGCATCTTGGCGCGGTCTTCGCCATAGCGCTCGCGCAGCTTCTGCATCTCGGGCTGCAGCTTCTTCATCGCGCTCATCGCCACATAGGATTTGTAGGCGAGCGGGAAGAACAGCAGCTTGACGATCACGGTGACCGCCAGCATGGCGAGACCGATATTGCCCAGCACGCCCTTCAGATAGTCGATGCTGTAGAACATCGGCTTGGTCAGGAAGTGGAACCAGCCCCAGTCGATAGAGAGTTCGAACTTGGCGATCTTGTGCTGCTCTTCGTAGCGATCGATCAGCTTGACTTCCTTGGCGCCGGCAAACAGCAGCGAGGTGCTGCTCACCGTCTTGCCGGCTTCGAGCTGCTGGCCGCCGCCGAGATAATCGGCCTGATAGCGGTCGCCACCGTTGGCCGGCTTGGCATGGGTGAAGCGGGCCTTCACGGCCTGGTCGACGCCGGGCACCAGAACGGTCTGCCAGTATTTGTCGGTGAAGCCGATCCAGCCGCCGACCGAATCGAATTCGCGCGCCTTGTCGTCGGACAAATCCTTGTAGCTCAGCTCCTTCAGCGTGCCGCCATCGGCGGCCTTTTCGCGGAACACGCCGACCGGACCCTCATGCAGGATGTAGAGGCCATCTGTGTGCGGCGTGCCATGACGCGAGACCAGCGCATAGGGGAACAGCGTCAGCGCCTTGTCGGTCTTGTTCTCCACCGTCTGGGTAACGGTGAAGAGATAGTTGTCGTCGATCTCGATCCTGCGGCTGAAGACCAGGCCCTGGCCGTTATCCCAGCTGAGCGTGACCGGCTGGCCGGGCCTGAGCACATCCCGGTCGGCGGTCCAGCGGGTCTGCGCCGTCGGCGTGGCAACCGTGGCGCCGGACGCGGTCCAGCCGAATTCGGCATAGAAGGGCGACGGGCCGCCGGTCGGCGACAGCAGGTGGATCGGGTTGGAATCGGGCTTGATGGTTTCGCGGTATTCCGGCAGCACCACATCGTCGATGCGGCCACCGACCAGATTGAGCGAGCCGACCAGCCGCTTGCCTTCGATCTTCACCCGCGGGCTCTCGGCCAGCGCCTTGTCGCGCGTCGCCGCCTGATCGGCCATCTGCTGCGCCAGGCTGGGCAGCGCCGGCAGGCCACTGGCATCCGGCACCGCGCTGCCGCCCGCACCCGGAGTCGCACCCGGAATCGCACCCGGGGCAGCCGACTGCGCCTGCTGGGCAGCCTGCTGTTCGCGCAGTTGGTCCTGCTTCGGCTTTTCGACGAAGAACTGGAAACCGAGCATGATCGCCACCGAGACCACGATCGCGATGATGAGATTCTTCTGGTCGGACATCAGACTGAGCCTTGCTGTACAGATGAAGTGGTGGTGGCAGACTTGGTAATGCCTGGATTGGTAATACCTGGCGGAACCGGGTCGTAGCCGCTGCCGCCGAAGGGATTGCACCGTGCCAGACGTCGCACGGCGAGATAGCCGCCGCGCGCCGCACCATGCGTCTCCAGCGCCTCCAGCGCATAGCAGGAGCAGGTCGGCTGGTAGCGGCAGTTATGCCCGATCCAGGGCGAGAGCACGAGGCGGTAGGCCTGGATCGGCAGGCTGAGCAGACGGACCAGCGGCGTCATGCCGCACCCGATGCGGACGCACCCGATGGCGCCTCGGCAGGCGCCTGCCACAGTTTGAGCTTTTTCAATGCAGCTTCGAGATCGCGGCGCAGGGCGGCATAGTCCCGCAGCGGGGTGCCCTGGCGCGCCACCAGGACGAAATCATGGCCGGATATCGCATGCCCGGGCAGGATTTCGCTGGCCAGCGCCTTGAGGCGGCGGCGGGCACGATTGCGGGTGACCGCGTTACCCACCTTGCGCGAGGCGGTGAAGCCGACCCGGCAACAGCCGACCTCGCCGGGCGCGGCCTGCAGCAGCAGTCCCGGCAGCGCTATGCGCCGCTCGGCCGCCTGCACCCGGAGATAATCCGCGCGGCGGCGGAGTCGCTCGACACCGCCCGACGCCATCGCGGGTAAACTTAGGCCGAGAGCTTCTTACGGCCCTGGGCGCGCCGGGCGGCAATGACCTTGCGGCCGCCGACGGTCGCCATACGGGCGCGGAAGCCATGGCGGCGCTTGCGCACCAGATTGCTCGGTTGGAATGTACGTTTCACAGCGGCTCTCCGTCTGACTTGCCTTCTTTTCCTGGAAAACCGCGAAAAAGAAGGTTAAACAAAACAGGCCGGGGGCCTGCAGAGGCCCCCGGAAAATCGGTCCCGCTGTATACGGGGTCGCATGGGCAGAGTCAACGCGGGATTTGTCCCGGATTCAGCGCGGTTTTCCGGCGCTGGGGTGCCTTTGCACCCGCTACGATGCCGGATTGCGGCGGCCCCGGCTTTTGCCGGCTGACGACCGGGTTGACGCACGGGGGCCCAGTCCCTATAACCGGCCACCAAATTTACGACAACACTGGAAAGTTAGAGGTTCATCATGGCTCGTCGTTGCGAAGTGACCGGCAAGGGCGTTCAGAGCGGCAACAACGTCAGCCACGCCAACAACAAGACCCGGCGTCGCTTTCTGCCCAACCTGCATGTGGTTTCGCTGATCAGCGAAGCGCTGGGTCGCGACGTGACATTGCGCGTGTCCTCGCATGGCCTGCGCTCGGTGGAGCATAATGGCGGCATCGACAACTGGCTGATCAAGACCAAGGACGAGCTTCTGTCGAGCCCGGCCCGCGTCCTGAAGCGCAAGATCAAGAAGGCCCTGGCCGCCAAGGCTGCGTGATCCGCGCCGCCTGATCTTTCGTTAAAGCGTTTCGCAAAACGCCCGCCGGGTTCGCCTGGCGGGCGTTTTCGTTTTTGCGCTGCGACTGTTTACGATCACGGGGCCAGCCGGAACACCATCAGCAACGTCCGCTGCAACGGATTCTGGTTGTCGTCCGACATCACATAAAGCCACAGGCTGCCATCAGGCAGGCGGCGCGCATCCAGCGCTTCCATATTGTCGACCGAGAGCGGCCGCGCCCATTCCGCCAGCAATTCAGGCTGCAGCAGCCCCCCGGTGTTTAAGGCCGCGGCCGGAATCCGCTGCAGCCGTGCCTTGGGACCCACCAGCGGCGTGAAATAGCGCTCAAGCACGATCACGTCGCCATTGTCGAGCGCCACGGCATCGGTGGGCTTGAAATCGTCGCGGGCCGGCCAGGCGAGATCCCGCCAGGCGCCAGTGCGCCACAGCCAGACCGCGCTGCCCTCGCCGCTCACAGCCGGCATGTCCTCGCTGAACAGCAGCAGGTCGCCGTCGGGCAGGGCCGCCACCCCCTCGATGCCGCCATTGCCGGGCTGCTGCGTCACGGCCGGCGGCACCGTCAGGGCACCGGTCGCAACACCGCCCGGCGCGTCATAGAACCACAGGCGATGCGCGCGCTCGAAGGAAACCAGCCAGCGCCCGTCAGCCAGATGACGCAGGCTTTCGGCATCGCTCAGCACCTTGCGGGTGATCGCTTCACCACTGGCATCGCGCAGCGGCAGCATCTGCGCCGCGGCAATGCCGGCCGGCGGGCCGGCCGGGTCGCGCTGGAAATCCAGCCGCAGCCAGTGCCCGGTATCGGCGATCGCCCACAGGCCGGCGCCATCGGCATCCACCGCGATGCCGGAATAGCCGCCGAACCCGGCCTGCTCGCTGGCGATGATGAGGCCGCCCAGATAGTCGAGCCGGCCGAGCCGGAGCTGTCCGGGATCGCCGGGATCAAGCTCCAGGACGGCGCTGCGCAGGACGATCGGATCGGCCCGCACGTCCCCGCCGTCCCAGGGGCCGAACAGGCCGGCCAGGACCAACAGGGCAAAGCTAATCAAATGTTTAGCTTGGCTCGCGACAGTCATTCGGTATGCTTCCCATGTGCTGAGGATCGGGCGGTAATGATGGCCGGCAGGATTGCAGGCGAGACGGATATTTCGGAACAGCCGTCCGGTGCCGTGATGCGCGCGCCGGTGCTGTTTGTCATCATGCTGCTGGCCCTGCTCGGTGCCGTGCTCGGCCTGCAATTGTACCGCCAGTATAATGACGAAATCGAGACCGGCCAGGCGACCGCGCGCTCGGTTGCCAACCTGCTGGAAGAGCATGCCAGCCGCAGCTTCAGCGCCGTCGACATCTTCCTGCTGAATTACGCCGAAACCATGAGCGGCATGGCCGGCACCAGTCCGGTGGGCAGCCTGTCGGCGCTGCGCGAACGCATGAATGCCCGGCTGGCCGAGCTGCCGCAGGTGCGCGCCTATCTCGTGCTCGATGCGGCCGGCAACTCGATCGTCGACAGCGCGGCGGTGACGCCCCGCCCGTTCAACGGGGCCGACCGCGAATATTTCCGCATTCATGCCGAGCGCCCGCATGAGGGGCTGTTCATCGGCGAGCCGGTGCAGAGCCGCATCAACGGACTCTGGGCGATCAGCGTCAGCCGCCGTATCAACAAGGCCGATGGCAGTTTCGGCGGCATTGTGCTGGCCGCCGTCGATCCCGACTATTTCCTGCATTTCTACCGCGACGTCACCATCGGCGAAGACAACTCGCTGACCCTGTACCACGCCTCCGGCACCCGCATTGCCCGCGTTCCGGAAACCGGCCCCGATATCGGCAGCTCGGCCGCGAATCTGGCGATGTTCAAACCGCCGCACAGCGACAGGGCGCGCAGCGAACTGCTCACCTCCGGCGGCCTCGACGGCGTGGCGCGTTATCTCGCGATCAATCGCGTGCCGGGTTATCCGCTGGTGGTGGGCGTCGGCCTGTCGCGCGCCGGCCTGCTGGCAAACTGGACGCAGAATCTGCTGTTCAGCATCATCGCGCTGATCGTCGCTGTAACGGCCGGCGTCGCTTTCCTGGTGGTGCTGCAGCGGCAGATGCTGCGCCGGCGCTTCGCCGAGCAACGCCTGTCCGATGCGATCGGCAGCCTGTCGGACGGCTTCCTGCTCTACGACGAACAGGATCGGCTGGTGCGCTTCAACCAGCAGACCGCCGCCATGCTGCCGGCGCTGGAACGCTTCGCCGGCCGCGAACCGACGCCGTTCGCCGATGTGATGATGGCCCTGGAAGACGATTTCGGGCCGCCGCCCTCGGCGGAGCGGCGCGCCCGCCGCATCGCCCATCGCCACCGCATGCTGTTCGAGGAGAAACGCGGCTACCAGTTCGAACGGCGTACCGCCGACGGCCGCTGGCTGCGCTTCACCGTCAATCCGACCCAGGAAGGCGGCGCGGTCGATATCATCACCGACATCACGGCGCACAAGCAGGCCGAGCAGCGTCTGAACGATGCCATCGAGGCCCTGGCCGAAGGCTTTGCCCTGTTCAGCCGCGATGGCCACCTGCTCAAGGTGAACCAGCGTTATTACCAGTTGACCGGCCATGATATCGGCCTGGTGCGACCGGGCGTGCATAACGACGACATCATGGCCAGCGTCGTCGCGACCGGGCGCGCGATGGGCCGCGAGGCCGAAGCCGAAGCCTATGTCGCGGAACTGAAGGCCGACTTCGACAATCCGTCCGGCCAGCCATTCGATATCCAGGCGCGGCCGGGTTACTGGCTGCGCACCGTGCGGCATCGCACGCTGGATGGCGATGTGATTGCCATCATATCCAATATTTCAGATCTCAAGCAGGCCGAGCAGCGCCTGCGCGATGCCATCGAAAGCCTGTCGGACGGCTTCGTGCTCTATGGCCCCGACAACCGCCTGCGACTGGCCAACCGCAAACTTTACGAACTGACCGGCCACGACCCCGCCGAGGTCAAGCCCGGCGTCAGCCATGACGAGATCATCGATATCCTGATCAAACGCCGGCAGGAGGCGTGGCCGGAAAGCGAGCATGACGGCTATGCCGCAATGCTGCGCGCCGAGCATCGCAGTCCGACCGGCCGGCCGATCGATCGCGAATTCCTGCCCGGGCAATGGCTGCGCAGCGTGCGCCATCGCACCGCCGACGGCAGTACGATTTCGGTGGTCAGCGACATCACCGATCTGAAACAGGCCGAGCAGCGCCTGCGCGATGCCATCGAGGCCCTGTCGGAGGCCTTCATCCTGTTCGGGCCGGACCGGCGCATGGTGATGGCGAACCGGCGCTATTACGATGTCTTCGATCTGCCGCCGGATTCGCTGTCGCCCGGCGCGACCATCGACGAGGTGGTCGATCTGGCCGCCGCCCGCCGCCGGCAGTCCTGGGCCAACTTCGATCACCAGGGCTATATCACCGCCGCCCGTGCCGACTATTACAATCCGTCGGGCCGTCCGTTGGACGGAGAGTTTCTGCCCGGCCGCTGGCTGCGCAATCTGCGCCACCGCACCGCTGATGGCGGCGTGATCCTGGTCGCCAGCGACATCACCGACCTGAAGCTGGCCGAACAGCGCCTGCGCGATGCCATCGAAACGCTGACCGAAGGCTTCATCCTCTACGACAAGGACGGCCATCTGGCGATGGCCAATCACCGCTATTACGAAATGACCCGGCACGATCCGAAGGTGGTGCGTCCGGGCACGCATTTCAGCGAGATCATGCGCATCACCGCGATGCGGCAGGCCGAATACGACAGCAGCCTCGACCTTGAACAGTATATCGAATCCCTGACGCGCGAATTCAACACGCCAACCGGCAAGCCGGTCGATGCGCAGCCTTTCCCCGGCGTCTGGCTGCGTATGCAGCGCCGCCGCACGGTCGATGGCGGCGTGATCACCGTCTTCAACGACATCAGCGACCTGAAACGCGCCGAGCAGCGACTGCACGATGCCATCCAGTCGATCAGTGACGGCTTTATCCTCTACGACCCCGATGATTGCGTGGTGATGTACAACGCACAGTTCATCGACCACAACCCCAGTATTGCCGGCATTCTCAAGCCGGGCATGCGTTTCGAGGAACTGCTGCGCGCCGCGATCGCGGGTGGCGCCCTCAACCTGCACGGCATGGAAACCGAGGCCTGGATCGCCGAGCGCGTTCAGCAGCACCGCAATCCCGGCATGCCGATCGAGCGGCAGCTGCAGGACGGCCGCTGGCTGCTGGTGCATGAACAGCATACCGCCGACGGCGGCATCGTCGGCATCGGCACCGACATCACTGCCGTCAAGCAGGCCGAACGCCGCCTGTATGACGCCATCGACTCGGTGAACGAAGGTTTCATTCTTTACGACAAGGACGATCGGGTCGTGCTGTTCAACCAGCGCATCCGCGATCATTTCGGCGACCTGGCCGATATCATCCAGCCCGGCATCACCTTCGAGGAAATCACGCGCATTGGCGTGGCGCGCGGTGTATTCCAGACCGGCGACATGGATCCGGAGGCCTGGGTCCAGCGTCGCATGGAGCAGCATCGCACTTCCAATGATGCGCATGAGCGCAAGTTGAAGGATGGCCGCTGGCTGCTGGTGCGTGAGCAGCGCACCGCCGATGGCGGCATCGTCGGTACCGGCACCGACATCACTGCCGTCAAGCAGGCCGAGCGCCAGATGTATGACGCCATCGAAAGCATCTCCGATGGCTTCGTGCTTTACGACAAGGACGAGCGGCTGGTCCTGTGCAATTCGCGCTATCGCGAGTTCTATCGCGAGATCGAGGACCTTCTGGTGCCCGGCACGCGGTTCACCGAAATCCTGAAGGCCGGCATTCAGCGCGACATGGTCGGCATGGACCCGGAATTCCTGGAGGAATGGCTGGCTGAACGCGCCGCGTTGTTCCGCCGCGGCAGCGGCAGCACCGAAACCCGCCTGGCCAGCGGCCGCTGGGTCCGCAACACCGAGCGGCGCACTTCGGACGGCGGCGTGGTGGGCATCCGCACCGACATCACGGCGCTGAAGGAACAGCAGGGCATCCTGCAGCGCAATATCGCCGATCTGGAAGCGGCCAAGCGCCAGGTCGAGCAGCAGTCCTTCCGGATGCGCGAACTGGCCGATCGTTACGCCGAGGAAAAGGAACGCGCCGAGGATGCCAGCCGCGCAAAATCGGAATTCCTTGCCATGATGAGCCATGAAATCCGCACGCCGATGAACGGCGTGCTGGGCACTATCGGCCTGCTACAGAATACCGAACTGTCGAAGCACCAGTACAAGCTGGTCACCACGGCGCGCGATTCCGCCGAGCATCTGCTGACCCTGATCAACGACATCCTCGATTTCTCGAAGCTGGAAGCCGGCCGCATCGATCTGGAAACCATCGATTTCGACCTGGCGCATCTGGTGGAGAGCGCCATTTCGATGATGAATCCGCGCGCCGTGATGAAAGGCCTGCGGATGTCGAGCCAGATTGCGCCCGAAACGCCGCGCTACCTCAAGGGCGATCCCGGACGGCTGCGCCAGATCCTGTTCAACCTGACTGGCAACGCGATCAAATTCACCGACCGTGGCGAGGTTCGCATCCTGGTCGACAGCACGAAAATGCCCGATGGCCGGCATATCCTGTCGGTCAAGGTGCGCGATACCGGCATCGGCATCGCATCGGATAAGATCGAACGGCTGTTCGGCCGCTTCAGCCAGGCCGACAGCTCGATCGCGCGCCGCTTCGGCGGCACCGGCCTGGGCCTGGCGATTTCCAAACAGCTGGCGGAGCTGATGGGCGGCCGGATCGGCGTCGAAAGCACGGAAGGCCAGGGCAGCACCTTCTGGTTCGAACTGCCGCTGGCCGAAGGCCAGCCGGTGCAGACCGAGGCGCCGACGCCGACCGACGGCCCGGCAACGCTGCGCAGCCTGCGGATTCTGGTCGCTGAAGACAACCAGGTGAACCAGATGGTGATCGGCCTGATGCTGCGCCAGCTCGGCCATCAGGTCGATGTCGTGATCAACGGCATCGAGGCCTGCGAGCAGGTGCAGAAAGCGCCCTACGACCTGGTGCTGATGGATATGCAGATGCCGGAAATGGATGGCCTGACCGCCACCAACACGATCCGCAAACTGCCGCATGCCACGGCCAATATCCCCATCATCGCGCTGACCGCCAATGCGATGGAAGGCGACCGCGAGCGCTATATCGCCGCCGGCATGGACGACTATGTCGCCAAACCGATCGCCCTGCCGATGCTGGTGGCCGCGATGAACCGCGCCATGGGCCGCAACGACCTGCCCGGTCCGGATGGTGAAGTGGTCAAGCCGGTACCGGTGCCGCTGGACGAGAAAGCCAAGACCGGCCTGGGCAACCTGCTGGCCTCACTGAAAAAGCTGAGCTGAACGGGCGGCTCAGGCTGCGCGACCGCCCGCCTTGCGCTGCTGGCCCGGGCGTCTGCCCTGGCCCTTGCCCTGTTCCGGCGTCTCGTCGAACAGATCGGCCAGCCTCTCCATCATCACACCGCCCAGCTGCTCGGCGTCGACGATGGTGACGGCGCGTTTGTAGTAGCGCGTGACATCGTGGCCGATGCCGATGGCGGTGAGCTCGACCGGCGAGCGCTTTTCGATCCAGTCGATGGTCTCGCGCAGGTGTCTGTCCAAGTAATTACCTGGATTTACAGACAGGGTGGAATCGTCGACCGGCGCGCCGTCGGAGATCACCATCAGGATGCGGCGCTGTTCGGTGCGTGCCAGCAGGCGGTCATGCGCCCAGAGCAGCGCCTCGCCGTCGATATTTTCCTTCAGCAGGCCCTCGCGCAGCATCAGGCCAAGATTGCGCCGCGCCCGGCGCCAGGGCGCGTCGGCGCCCTTGTAGACGATATGGCGCAGGTCGTTCAGACGGCCGGGCTGGGCCGGCTTGTTGTCGGACAGCCATTTCTCGCGGCTCTGGCCGCCCTTCCAGGCGCGCGTGGTGAAGCCGAGGATCTCGACCTTCACGGCGCAACGCTCCAGCGTGCGGGCCAGGATATCGGCGCACATCGCCGCCACGGTGATCGGGCGGCCACGCATGGAACCTGAATTGTCGATCAGCAGCGACACGACAGTGTCGCGGAAATCGGTATCGCTTTCCTGCTTGTAGGACAGCGGCAGGGTCGGATTGGCGACGACGCGGGCGAGCCGCGCCGCATCGAGCATGCCTTCCTCGAGATCGAAATGCCATGAGCGCGACTGCTTGGCCATCAGGCGGCGCTGCAACCGGTTGGCCAGCTTGCCCACCACCGACTGCAGGTGGTTGAGCTGCTGGTCGAGATGATGGCGCAGCCGCGCCAGTTCCTCGGCATCGCACAGATCGTCGGCACCGATCACTTCATCGAACTGCTTGGTATAGGCCTTGTAGGTCGCTTCGCGATTATGGCCCATCATGTCGGAGGCTGGCGGACGCCGGCCCTTGCCGGCTTCTTCGCCGGAGCCGGCGACCTGCTCTTCCATGCCGGCTTCGGCATCCATCTCCACCGACTCGCCGCCGGAGGCATCGGCAGCTTCGGCCTGGTCCATGCCGCTGGAGGCGGCATCGCCCTGTTCGGATTCGGAACCGTCCGACTGGCTCTGCGGCTGCTGGCCCTGGCTGTCCTGGTCCTCGCCTTCGTCCTCGTCGTCCATGTCGCCGTTTTCTTCGTCGGCGAGGTCGAGATCCTTGATCAGCTTGCGCGTGACCCTGGCGAAGGCGCGCTGGTCGTTCAGGTTGGCCAGCATGCCATCGAGGTCGGCCCCGGCCTTTTCCTCGACCCAGTCACGCCACAGCGCCACCATCTTCTGCGCCTGGGCCGGTATCTTTTCGCCGGTCAGCCGTTCGCGCGCGATCAGGCCGAGCACATCGGCGAGCGGTGCCTCGGAGCGGTCCTTGACCTTGGCATAGCCCTTGGAGCGACAGCGTTCGTCCAGCGCGGCATTGAGATTCTGCGCCACGCCGGCCATGCGGGTGGCACCGATCGCCTCCACCCGCGCCTGTTCGACGGCATCGAACACCGCGCGCGCCGTGCCGCCCTGCGGCAGCAGGCGGGAATGCAGGCTGTCGTCATGATGGCGCAGCCGCAATGCCATCGAATCGGCCAGGCCGCGGATCTGGGCCACCTCGGCAGCAGGCAGATCGCGGCCGGGTACCGGCAGCCGGGCACGCTTGCCGCGCAGGCCGGGCGTCTCCGGCCCGAAGCTGACCTGCAGATCCTGGTCGCGCGAAATCGCCCGCGTCGCCGCGGTCAGTGCGCGCTTGAACGGCTCGGTCGGGCTTTCCGGCTTGTTGGCCATCGCCAGCGATGCTCCCGGGAATGCTTTCTGGTCGCCCCGGCGTTACGCCAGGTCGGCCTTGGCTGCGGTTTCCGGCAATTCCTCACCGAAGCAGCGCTGGTAATATTCAGCCACCAGCGGGCGCTCCAGCTCGTCGCATTTGTTGAGGAAGGTGAGACGGAAGGCGAAGCCGACGCTGCCGAAGATGCGCGCATTCTCGGCCCAGGTGATGACGGTGCGCGGGCTCATCACGGTGGAGATATCGCCGTTGATGAAACCGGCGCGGGTCAGTTCGGCCACCGCGACCATGTTCTGGATCGTCTTCTTGCCCTTGTCGCCGGTGTAGCTCGGCGACTTGGCCAGCACGATGGCGACCTCGTCATCGGCCGGCAGGTAGTTCAGCGTGCAGACAATGCTCCAGCGGTCCATCTGGCCCTGGTTGATCTGCTGCGTGCCGTGATAGAGGCCCGTGGTGTCGCCGAGGCCGACCGTGTTGGCGGTCGAGAACAGGCGGAAGGCCTTGTGCGGGCGGATCACGCGGTTCTGGTCGAGCAGCGTGAGCTTGCCTTCCACTTCCAGCACGCGCTGGATCACGAACATCACGTCCGGGCGGCCGGCATCGTATTCGTCGAATACCAGCGCCACCGGCGACTGCAGCGCCCAGGGCAGGATGCCTTCGCGGAATTCGGTGACCTGCTTGCCGTCGCGCAGCACGATGGCGTCCTTGCCGACCAGATCGATGCGGCTGATATGGCTGTCGAGGTTGACGCGCACGCAGGGCCAGTTCAGCCGGGCGGCGACCTGCTCGATATGGGTCGATTTGCCGGTGCCGTGATAGCCCTGCACCATGACGCGGCGGTTGTAGGCAAAGCCGGCCAGGATGGCGAGCGTGGTCTCGCGGTCGAAACGGTAGGTCGGGTCGAGGTCGGGCACATGTTCGCCCGCCTGACTGAAGGCAGGCACCTTCATGTCGCTGTCGATCCCGAACACGTCGCGCACGGAAATGGTAATATCCGGCATGTCATTGGCCGGCTGGGAAACAGGCTTGGTCTGAAGGGCCGTCATCGTCACTCTCGGATCTTTTGGGCTTTTTATTACGCCGTGGGGAGATCAGGGGCTCAAGTATAGCCGCGCGATTGCAGATAGGCATAGGCTTGGGTGATGCTTTTCAGCCGCTCCTCAGCGTCGCGATCGCCGCCATTGGCATCTGGATGATACCGCTTCACCATTGTTTTATATTGCTTTTTCAGCACACCTTTCCCTAAGGGCAAGGTCAGTGCGGCCAGATCGAAACCGAGTGCCTGCAGGGCGTCGCGCTCGCGTGGCGGCAGGCGCAGTTCGGCCGGGCTTTTGCGCCGCGCTTCGCCCATGCGGATCCCGACATCGGCCAGGATGCCCAGGTCGTCCTTGACCCAGACCTTGGGGTCTTCCTCCTGCGGCTTGGTGCCGATCTTCCAGGTCGGGCGATGGCCCAGTGCATCTTCGCGCTGGTATTTCTCGATATCGGCATCCGTCATGCCGCGGAAAAAGTCCCAGCCGGCATTGTATTGCCGCACATGATCGAGGCAGAACAGCCAGCGGCCATCGCGCGACTCGCGGCTTTTCGGCGCCGGAAAGCGGCCTTCTGCCGTACATTCGGGATGGTCGCAGCGGCGCAGCCCGTGCCGTCCGAAGGCGGCTTCGGCCTCAACTCCGAGGAAGAATTTCTGCTGGGCGCGTGCGCGGGACATGACCGTGAAAGTATGGGTCGCGGGGGCAGCACTGGCAAGGCCAGAGGCCCTGCCCTACCCTGTTGCAGCGCTGCAATTTTCTTGAGCCGCCGAGGAGTTTTCGTCATGTCCGTCGCCGCCCGCATTCGTGCCAAGCTGACCGAGGCGCTGAACCCTGCCCGGCTCGAGCTGGTGGATGAATCCGCCCACCATGCCGGTCATGCCGGCATGCAGGGGCTGGCCGCGCAGGAAACCCATTTCCGCCTCACCGTGGTGGCCGAGCGCTTCCATGGCATGCCCCGGGTCCAGCGCCAGCGGCTGATCTACCAGATTCTGGCCCAGGAACTGGCCGACGGGGTGCATGCCCTGGCGATCACGGCCCAGGCCCCGGGCGAATAAGGGCCGGGCGAGTTAAGGGGCCGGCAGATCATCTTCCCACCGAGCAGTTGATTCTATGCTGCAACTTCACCAGTGGAATTTCTACCGATAGTACAACCTTTTCATTTGAGAATCCGAAAAGTATCCATTATAGGTTGCGGTATGCCGACGACACGCCGCTCCCAGCACACAACCGCACATGGCTCCAGCCTGATCACGCGAAATCTGCGGCTCGGGCGCGGCCGCACCAGCATCCGCCTGGAACGTCTGGAATGGGCGGCGCTGGACGCGATCTGCACCGCCGAGGGCGTCGACCGGCATCATTTCGCCATGCAGGTGGATCGCGACCCGACGCGGCGGGAAAAAACCCTGACCTCGCGGGTGCGCAGCGCCATCCTGGCCTATTTCGTGACGCGGTCGGGCATCGGCGTAGCGATGCTTGGCAATGGCCTGATGGCCGCCGGGCTCAGCGCAGCACCAGGGCCAGCAGAGCGGGAAGAGTCGCGAAACTGAGCAGGGTGGAAATCACCACCAGGCTGGCCATCGTCTGCGGGTCGCGGTTGTAGCGCACGGCGAAGATATAATTCACCACCGCCACCGGCATCGCGCACTGGATGATGAAGACGCCGCGCGCAATACCCTCCAGATCGAGCAGCCAGCTCAGGCCGAAACCGGCCGCCAGCCCCGCCAGCAGGCGCAGGGCCGACAGCAGCAGGCCGCGCCGCAGATCGTTGACCTTCAGCGTCGCCAGCGAAACGCCGAGCGTGAACAGCATGAGCGGAATGGCGATGCCGCCGGCCGTCTGCAGGCTGCGCATCACCCAGAGCGGCGGATGCAATTCGGCCAGATTGCCGGCCACGCCGACCAGCACGGCCCAGATCATCGGCGAACGCAGCACGGTGCCGAGATTGCCGCGACCGGCCAGGATCGACTGACCGAGCGTGAAATTGCCCAGCGAACTGACGGCGAAAAAGATGATGCCGAGCGCCAGGCCGGGCTGGCCATAGGCGAACAGGCTGAGCGACAGCCCGGCATTGCCGGCATTGGGAAAAGTCAGGCCGGAGACATAGTCGCGCACCGAAAGCTTCATCGCGCGCAGCACAGCGGCATTGATTGCCATGAAGGTCACTATCGCCGCCACCGTGGCAAACGCCATGGTGCCGATCATCGCATGATCGATTTCGGCGGCCAGCAGCGCATGGATGACCAGGCATGGCGTGCCGAAATTGGTCACCAGCAGGCTGATCTGCTCGATCTGGAACGGCTTGCCGCGCGCCGCCCACAGCCAGCCGGCGCCGGCCAGCACCACCAGCGGCGCGATGACCGAAAAGATTTCCGCAAAGAGTGCGACGGACACGTGGCGGCCGGTCAGGCCGCGGCGAGCTGTTCAGCAAGCAGTCTCTCGACCGCCTGCGGCAGCACGTCGTTTTTCTGCACGGCGCGGCCGATCGCTTCGGCGAGGATGAAGACCAGCTTGCCGTCGCGGACCTTCTTGTCCTGCTTCATATGTTCGAGCAGGACCGGCGGTGTGAATGCTCTGGCGCCATCGACATCGGCCAGCCTGGCCGGCAGGCCGCTCCCGGCCAGATGCGCCTCGACGCGCGGTGCGAGCCCGGCAGCACACAACCCGAGCTGCGCCGACAGACGGAAAGCCAGCGCCATGCCGACCGCGACGCCCTCGCCATGCAGCAGGCGCTGCGAATAGCCGGTTTCGGCTTCCAGTGCATGGCCGAAAGTGTGACCGAGATTGAGCAGGGCGCGCTCGCCTTCCTCACGCTCGTCGGCGGCAACGATGCGCGCCTTGTGCGTGCAGCAGCGCGCCACGGCTTCGCTGCGCAAAGCCAGATCGCCTGCCAGCAGCTTCGCGCCGTTCAGTTCGAGCCAGGCATAGAAATCGGCATCGCCGAGCAGGCCGTATTTCACCACTTCGGCATAGCCGGCGCGCAGCTCGCGCGGCGACAGCGTGTCGAGCAGCGCCACATCCGCCAGCACCAGACGCGGCTGGTGGAAGGCCCCGATCAGGTTCTTGCCCTGGCGGCTGTTGATCGCGGTCTTGCCGCCCACGGATGAGTCGACCTGCGCCAGCAGCGAGGTCGGCACCTGGATGAAATCCATGCCCCGGCGCAGCACGCTGGCGGCAAAACCGACCAGATCGCCGACCACGCCACCGCCCAGCGCGATCAGGTGATCGCGCCGCTCGATCTTCAGCGCCAGCAGGGCTTCGCACAGTTGCTCGAAGCCGGCATAGGATTTCTGCGTCTCGCCCGGCGGCAGGATCACCGCCTCGCAGCCGATATTCTTCAGCGCCAGCGCGCGTTTCAGCGTGTCGAGATGCCGCGCCGCCACATTCTGGTCGGTGACGATGACGGCAAAAGGCCGGCGCAGCAGCGGCGCAATATGTTCGCCGGCCTGCTCCAGCAGGCCGCCGCCGACCAGGATGTCGTAGCCGCGGTTATCGAGATCGACGCGGACGGTCTTGTGGCGGGTCATCGCAGGGCTGCTCATTCGTTGGAGGCCGGCGCGCCGGCTGTCGGGCCACCGGCGGCCTGACGATAGGCTTCGGGCAGGGCCTGCAGAATCTGTTCGACCACCGCCTCATGCGGACCGTCGATGCTGGTCACCGTGAAATCGGCCTCGGCATAGACCGGGTAGCGTTCACGCATCAGCCGGTCCAGCGTGCCGCGCAGATCGCCGTTGGCCAGCAGGGGACGGTTGGAACGGCGCGCGCAGCGTTTGACCAGCACATCGAGTGCGGCCTTGATCCAGATCGAATAGCTGCGCTCGCGGATGCGGGCGCGGGTCTCGGCATTCATATAGGCGCCGCCGCCGGTGGCCAGCACGATCCGCGGCTGCTCAAGCAGGCGGGCAATCACCTTGCGCTCGCCGTCGCGAAAGGCCGTCTCGCCATGTTCGGTGAAGATTTCCGGGATGGTCGCGCCGGCGGCCTTCTCGATCTCGACATCGGCATCGAGGAAATCGAAGCCGAGACGGGCCGCCAGACGGCGGCCGACCGAGCTTTTGCCCGCGCCCATCAGGCCGACCAGCACCAGGCTGCGCAGCGCCGCCTGGTCGCCCCCGGCAACATCCGAGGGGGCCGCCGCCGGCAACCCGGCCCGATCGGGCGAAGCGGCCATGGCAGAAACGGTATCGGTCGTGCTCACGCTTGTTCCCGTAATACTTGGCCCATAGCCTGCGGCCAGACAGCCTTGCCTGCGGCCCCGCAGTTTCCGGCCGGATGGTTTGCGGCCCGATGGCTTGCGGCCGCGGGGGCCGAAAGCCGGATTCGCCTTTGCCACCCGCCGATTGCCTGGGGCTGGCAGCGCCGGTACAATAGAGCAATTGAGTCATAATTCCAGCGCGCCCGCCCCAGCCAGCCCGGCTGCGGTCCTGCCGCTGAAGTCCGGAGTGCAACCGTATGGCCCGTATGTCGATGATCCTGGGTCTGGTCCTGGTGCTGGTGGTGGGCGGCGGTTTCGCCTTCCTGGCCAGCTGGGACATTCCCGCACCCCGGTCCAAGGTCGAAAAGATCATCCCGGCCGACCGGCTCGGGAAATAACCCATGTCGAACCGGTCAGCCCGCCGCCAGGCCGGCTTTCTGCTGGCCGGCAGCCTGGTTCTCTGCTGCCTGGCTGCCCAGGCGCAGCCGATCCGGCTGACCCCCCCGGCCAGGACTGAGGCGGGCAAGGAACAGCCTGCAGCAGCCGACCCCGCACCCCAGCAGCTGGCCCCGCCGGTCCAAAGCAACACCCTGCCGACCGGCATGGCGGCCCCGCCGCCGGCTGTCATGCCGTCGATGCAGCCGGTTCAGGCCGCCCCGCTGGCCCCATCCCCGGCGACTCCCGCCGCCGAGACCGGCCCCGGACAGAAAGCCCCCGATTTCGTCATCCAGCCGCTGAAAGCCCCGGACCCCTCCTCGGCCGGCCTGCTGGACGACAGCAATGGCGGTCTGGGCAGCGCGATGTGGCAGGGATCCAGCCGGGCCCAGGCCCTGCAGGCGCTCGGCGTGCTGCCGGCGCCGGTGTCGGGCCCGGCGCTGCGCGACCTGCAGCGCCGCCTGCTGCTCAGCGTCGCCGAAGTCCCGCCCGGCAATGTCGCCGCACCCAGCCTGCTCGGCCTCCGGGTGACGCAGCTCTATCGCCTCGGTCGCCTGGCCGATGCCGAGCGGCTCGGTTCGCCGCCGCCGCGCGACCTGAAAGACCCCATCTTCCGTGAACTGCCCTTCGAGCTTGCGCTGCTGAAAAACGATCTGCCCAAAGCCTGCGAAATCGCCGCCGCCGGACTGCGCGAGGAGGCCACATCCACCTGGCAGAAGGCGGCCGTGCTGTGCCGCTACAGCAACAAGGATATTGCCGGCGGCGACCTGGCGCTCAGCCTGTGGCGCGACGGCCCGAAAGAAGCCGGAGCTGGAAACGATGCCGCCTTCAGCGCGCTCGCGGCCGCCCTGCGCGGCGATGCCCGCGCCAAGGTCGACACATTGGGCGCCGGTGCCGGCCCGCTGCATTTCGCCATGCTGCGCGCCACCAACCGCCAGCTGCCCAGGGATACGCTGGATGCCGCTTCGCCAGCCCTGCTGGTGGCGCTGGTCGGCTATGACAAGGCCGATGCCGAACTGCGCCTGACGGCCGCGGAACGCGCCGTAAGCTATGGCGCGCTGCCGCCCGAACTGCTGGCGGAAGCCTATGCGGCAGCCGAGATTCCGGAAGCGCAGCGTGCTGGCCTGATGGCCGGCATCGCGTCCGGCAAGGACAAGAGCGTGCGCGCCGCCGCGCTGCTGTACCAGTCGGCCAGAGCCACCGCCGAGCCGAAGGCGCGCGCCGAACTGATCAAGCGTGCCTATGACCTGGCACTGGCGCGCGACCTGCTGCTGGCGACGGCCGCCGTTTACAAACCGCTGCTGAACAACCTGGTGCCGAACGAGGGCAGCATTGCCGCGGCACCGGCAGTGATCCGTCTGGCGCTGGCCGCCGGCGAGACCGGCGCGGCGCGGCTGTGGCGCAACATCCTGTTGGCCCTGCCGCCCGAACGCGACAATGCCGGGGAGATCGCCGCCGAGGCCTGGCCGCTGCTGCTGATCGCCGGCGAAGACGGCGAATGGCGCGACAGCCGCTACGAAGCCTGGCTCAACGCCCAGGCCGACCTGTCGCCGGCCGACCGTAACAATCGCGCCGCGCAGTTGCTGACACTGGCCGAGGCCGCCGGCATCGCGGTACCACCCGAACGCTGGGACAGCCTGCTGACGGCCGCCGCCGCCGGCGACCGGCGGGGTGCGCCGTCGATCGCGGTGTGGCGCAACCTGCAGCGTGCCAGCGCGGCCAAGGCGAAAGCCGAAACCGTGGCGCTGGCGCTGGCCATGCTGGGCGGCAATGGCAGCCTGGATGTCGATGGCCAGAGTCTGGCCACCGCACTGGGCGCACTGCGCGATGTCGGCCTGGCGGCCGAGGCGAAGCAGATCGCGCTGGATGCAGCCCTGCTGCGCGGCCTGTAAACGGCAGCGCTGATGGCGCGCGCCTCCAGACATATCGACAGCTTCCTCGAGATGCTCACTGCCGAGCGCGGTCTGGCGCAGAATTCACTGCTGGCCTATCGCACCGACCTCGCCGATTTCAGCGGTTTCCTCACCGGCCGCAACGAGACCCCGGACAGCGTCGGCACCGATATGCTGCGGCTGTACATGCAGGGCCTCGCCGACGAAGGCATGACGCCGGCGACCGCGGCACGACGGCTTTCGGCGTTGCGGCAGTTCTTCAAATTCCTGGTACAGGAGAATATCCGCCAGGACGATCCGGCCGCCCTGCTGGATGCACCCAAGCGCGCAAGGCCGCTGCCCAAGCTGCTGAGCGAGGACGAGGTCGACAAACTGCTGCTCGCGGCACGCAGCTTGCGCGACGATCCGGCGGAATCGGCGCGGCTCACGGCGCTGCTGGAAGTGCTGTATGCCACCGGGCTGCGGGTGAGCGAACTGGTGGGTCTGCGCTGGCCGCCCTTCGGCGACGATGCGCGTTTCCTGGTGGTGCGCGGCAAGGGCAACAAGGAACGGCTGGTGCCGCTCAGCGAGCCGGCGCGGCAGGCGCTGGAAGACTGGGCCGGCTGGCGCGGCGATTTCATCACCGGCAAGACCTCGCCCTGGCTGTTTCCCTCGCGCGGCGAAAGCGGCCACCTGACGCGGCAGCGTTTCGGCCAGCTGCTCAAGGATCTGGCGGCGGCGGCCGGCATCAGCCCGTCGAAAGTCTCGCCGCATGTGCTGCGCCATGCCTTTGCCAGCCACCTGCTGGCCCATGGCGCCGACCTGCGCGCGGTGCAGAAGATGCTCGGCCATGCCGATATCAGCACGACGCAGATCTACACCCATGTGCTGGAAGCGCGGAAGCAGGCCCTGGTGCGGCAGCATCATCCGCTGGCCAAGCCTTAGTATTTGCTGAGGTAATTTCCTTACCCTAACGTCATACTTGCCAAGCCCCTCCCGGCCAGTTAGCAGATGCAGCATATCATGGGAGAGCCAGCGTCATGAGCTTCAAGACCATCACACCCGCCCCGGCCCGGCTGAACCGCTGCGAACTGGCGGTGCCCGGCAGCAATGTGAAGCTGTTCGAGAAGGCGGCCAAATCCGCCGCCGACATGATCTTCCTCGACCTCGAAGACGCCGTGGCGCCGGACGACAAGCCGCAGGCGCGCAAGAACATCGTGCAGGCCCTGCATGACATCGACTGGGGCCGCAAGACCATGTCGGTGCGCATCAACGGCCTCGATACCCATTACATGTATCGCGACGTCGTCGAAGTGATCGAGGGTGCCGGCGACAAGCTCGACCTGATCATGGTGCCCAAGGTGGGCACCGCCGCCGATATCTATGCCGTCGACATGCTGCTGACGCAGATCGAGACCGCCAAGGGCTTCAGGAAGCGCATCGGCATCGAGGCGATCATCGAGACCGCGCTGGGCATGCAGAATATCCACGAGATCGCCGCCGCCTCGCCGCGCATGGAGAGCCTGCATTTCGGCGTGGCCGATTACGCCGCCTCGACGCGGGCGCGCACCACCTCGATCGGCGGACCGAATGCGCTCTATGGCGTGCTGACCGACAAGGACGGCGACAAGCCGCGCGACTATTTCTGGGGCGACATGTGGCATTACGCGATTTCGCGCATGGTGGTGGCGGCACGCGCCAACGGCCTGCGCCCGATCGACGGCCCGTTCGGCGATTTCTCGGATAACGAAGGCTACCGCGCGCAGGCCAATCGCGCCGCCATCCTCGGCTGCGAGGGAAAGTGGGCGATCCACCCGGCGCAGATTCCGCTCGCCAACGAAGTCTACACGCCGCCGGAAGCGGAAGTGGCCAAGGCGAAGCGGATTCTGGAAGCGATGAAGGATGCCCAGGCCAAGGGCCAGGGCGCCGTGGCGCTGGACGGCAAGCTGATCGACATCGCCTCGATCCGCCAGGCCGAAGGCATCGTCAAACAGGCCGAACTGATCGCGAAGGGCTGATGCGTCTTTACGCCGCCGAGGCCGGTGCGGCGGCCTGGCTGGAGGCCTGACCGTTGGGTGCATGCCGGAATTCCGGCACCAGCGCGGCGATACCCGCGATCAGCGCCGCCGTGTCGCGGTGCTGCGCATGAGCGATCAGGCCGGCAATGGCGCGGTCGAGTTCGGCGCGGTCGATCGTGCGCGGCGCCGCCAGCATGACGCCTTCCTGCGGCGTCGGCACCGTGGCCTCGGCGCTGTGCAGCACTTCCTCGTAGAGCTTCTCGCCCGGCCGCAGCCCGGTGAAGACGATCTTGACGTCCTTGTCGGGCTGCCGGCCGGCCAGGCGGATCATCTGCCGCGCCAGGTCCTGGATCCGCACCGGTTCGCCCATGTCGAGCACGAAGATCTTGCCTTCGGCATGCACCATGTCGCTCGGCATGGCGGCTGCCTGCAGGATCAGCTCGACCGCCTCGCGCGTGGTCATGAAGAACCGCGTCACATCCGGATGCGTCACGGTCAGCGGACCGCCCTGGCTGAGCTGGCGCTGGAACAGCGGCACGACAGAGCCTGACGAACCCAGCACATTGCCGAACCGCACGGTCACGTACTGGGTGGAGTTCCTGCGCCCGGCGGCACGTTCCAGATCGAGACTCTGGCAGATCATTTCGGCAATGCGCTTGGTCGCCCCCATCACGTTGGTGGGGTTGACCGCCTTGTCGGTCGAGATCATCACCATGACCGCCACATCGTGGCGCTGGCTCGCCTGCGCCACGATCTGCGTGCCGCAGACATTGGTCAGCAAACCTTCGCCGACATTGGCCTCAACCAGCGGCACATGCTTGTAAGCGGCGGCATGCAGCACGATATCCGGGCGCTGCATGGCGAAAACCGATTCCACCGAATCCGGGTCGCGTACATCGCCGAGCACCGGCACGCGCGGAATGGCCGGAAAACGTTCCGACAGTTCCATGTCGATCTGGTACAGCGCATGCTCGCTCTGTTCGAACAGCACGATCGCAGCGGGCTCCAGCGCCGCCACCTGGCGCACCAGTTCGGAGCCGATGGTGCCACCGGCGCCGGTGACCAAGATGCGCCGGCCGGCGACCAGCCGCATCACCGCGGCACGGTCGAGCACGCGCTGTGGCCGGCCGAGCAGGTCCTCGACGTCGATCGACTGCACCTGCGATGCCTCGCCTTCCTTGCGGAATTCCGTCATACGCGGCAGACGCGCCACGCTGATGCCGAGCTGCGCGGCGACATCGACCAGGTCGCGGATGGTACGTCCCCCCAGGCGATCGTCGGCCACAATGATGCGGCGCGGCCGATCGGCTTCGCGCATGCCGGACACAATGGTCGACAGGTCGTCCAGGCGACCGAGTACGCGAATGCCGCGCAGGTCGCGGCCATGCCGGCCGGCCGAATCGTCGATGATGCCGACCACGCGATAGGAGGCCTGGCTGCGTTCCATTTCGCGGATGAAAGTATCGGCCGCCAGACTGGAGCCGATCAGCACCACCGGAATCCGCCTGTCCTCGCCGCGCCAGAGCCCGGTGGCGAGACTGCCATCCTTCCAGCTGCGATACAGGATACGCGGTCCGGCCAGCAGCAGCATCAGGATGAAGAACTGCATCACCAGGGCACTGCGCGGATAATCTGCCAGGCGGGTAAAGACGAACAGCATTGGCACGAAGATCAGCAGCGACAGCAGGCTGCCGCGCAGGATCGCCAGCATGTCGCGCAGGGAGGCGAAGTGCCAGATGCCGCGATAGAGCCCGGTATACTGGAACACCACGCCGGCCACGCCGGCAAAAATCAGGGTCGGCTGCCAGGCTTCGAGCGGCGACCAGTCGATATCGACGATCCAGAAGCGCAGCCAGATCGCCAGCGGCAGCGAAACCGCCGCCATGACAATGTCATGCAGCGCCACCAGCAGGACGCGGTGGTTGAGGCGGATGGGAAGGGAGAATCGCGGCTTGTCGATCATGGTCGGATGACCGCTATCTTAACCGCTAGACCGGCTCCGCGAAATACCTGCAAAGGCCTGCCGTAGCGGCCAGGGCGACGACCAGGGCTGCAAGCGCAACCTGCCAGGACTGGGTGCTGGCCAGTGCCAGAGCGATCAGCACCAGGTTCAGCGCGGCAATCCGGCCGGAGACGGCCGCATGGCTGCCGAGCTTGCGCGCGCCCTGCTGGTAGAAATGGCTGCGATGGGCCTGCCAGATCTTTTCGCCGCGCAACAGGCGGCGCAGCAGGGTATAGGTGGCATCGATCCAATAATACATCGGCAGGATCAGCGCTGCGGCCCACGCGCCCGAAAGCGCCAGCGCCAGAAGCAGCGCACCAAGCAGATAGCCGACCGGGACGCTGCCGACATCGCCGAGAAAGACCTTTGCCCGGCCCCAGTTCCATGGCAGGAAGCCCAGCGCTGCCGCAGCAACAATGAGGCCGGCCGGCGCAACACCTTCGGCATTCTGTGCGAGCGAGACCAGCGTATAACCGGCACCGATGCTCGTCATCTCGATACCGGTGATGCCGTTGATGCCATCCATGAAGTTGAACAGATTGGTGAACCATATCCAGGCCAGGAACAGCACGACGCGCTCCAGCCAGACAGGGACAAGCCCCTGAGCAACCGTGTAATCGGATGGCAGCACCGCCAGCACGAGACCGGCCGACAGCATCTGCGCGCCAAGCCGGATGCCGACCGGCAGGCCGCCGCGACGATCGTCGAGCCAGGACACAATCGCCAATGCCGCCATGCCAAGCAGCACCAGCGGCATCACCGGGTCGGGGCGCAGAGTCAGCCAGGCCGCCAGGCCGAGCAGGATGCAGGCACTAACGGCGATGCCGCCGCCACGCGGCGTGATCTCGCTGTGGCTGGAGCGGTGGTTGGGAATGTCGAGCACGGCGCGGCGCCTGAGCCAGCCGATCAGCGGTGGTAACAGCGCGAAAACCAAAAGTCCGCTGATCCCCGCAATACCACCGGCAAGCAGCCAGTCCGGCGTTAACCCGCTCACAGTCTATTACCCTGCATCTGCAGCACGCGGTCATAAGCCTGCAGGCTTGCCACAACGAACTGCTCGACCGAGAATTCGTCGACCGCGACGGTACGGCCGCGCACGGCCAGACGATGACGCAGGGACTCGTCGGCCAGCAGACGGCGGATCGCCGCTGCCGTGGCCTTGCTGTCGCCGACCGGCACCAGCAGGCCGTTCTCCTCATGCCGCACCACCTCGCGGCAGCCCGGCGCATCGGTGGTGACGATAGCACGGCCGATGGCGGCGGCCTCGATCAGGCCGCGCGGCAGGCCCTCGCGATAAGACGGCAGCACGATGATATGCGCCCGCGACAGCATCGCGGGCATGTCATCGGCAAAGCCCCAGTATTCGACGACACCGCTGTCGATCCAGCGCTGCAGCTGTTCGGCGCCGATATCGGTCTTGTTGTCGGGATCGCGGCGGCCGACCAGCACGAAACGCGCCTTCACATTCTCCGCATGCAGCATCTCGGCAGCGGCGACGAATTCGCGCACGCCCTTGTCGCCCAGCAGACGCGCCGGAAACATCACCACCGGCGGATGGGCTGCATCGATGGCAGGTTCCGGCCGGGCCGCGAATACATCCATGTCGACGCCGCAGCCTCTGATCATCACCCACTTGCCCGGGCGCACCAGCTGGCGGGCCTCGAACACGGCGAGATCGTCCGGATTCTGGAAGATGGCAATGCTGTTGCAATGCGCCAACGCCAGACGATAGAGCGATTTGATCAGGCGACGCAGCAGGCCCGCCCTGGCATCCTTGCGGTCTTGGGCCTGGATGAAGACATAACCCAGGCCGGTGATGGCATGCACCACAGCCGGTACCCTGGTCAGCCGGGCCGCCAGCCCGCCCCAGACCACCGGCTTGATGGAAACCAGATGCGCCAGGTGCGGCCGCAACCGCAGGAACAGGCCGAACAGCATCAGCAGCAATTTAAGTTCGGCCAGGGGATTCTGCCGGCTGCGGGTCAGCGGGATAGGATGGAAGATGAAGCCCTCGGCCTTCAGCCGGGCGGCAATGGCCGGGTCGTCAGGCGCAGCGACATGTACGGTCCAGCCACGACGCTGCATCGCCCGACCGACGGGCAGCCGGTGGGTGGTGAAGAACAAAGCTTCCTGGACGACGATCAGTAACCGGCGGGCCATTACCGCGCTCTACCGGCTGGCGGGAGGCGGGTCAAGCCGCTGGATTCCTTAATCCCGCCTTGGGGCTAGCCGGCTGCCGCCTGCAGCTTTCCCGGTCGGCTTATTGACAGGGACCGGCCGGCCGGGTACCCCCCTCTAGCAGTTTTCCAGTGAAAGCCCTGCCGTGTCCAAGCCCGCCTTGCCCCCCTCGATTGCCGTCCTCGGACTTGGCTATGTCGGCTTGCCGCTTGCTATCGCACTCGCCAAGCATTTCCCGGTTCTGGGCTTCGATATCGACCGCAGCCGGGTGGACGAGCTCGGCCGGGGCGAGGATCGTACCCGGGAAATCGAACCCGAGATTCTGCGCAGCTCCAGCCTGAAGCTCAGCGCCGACCCGGCCGACCTGCCGGGCCATGCGGTTTACATCGTCACCGTGCCGACGCCGGTGGACGACAAGAACACGCCCGATCTCGGCCCCGTGCGATCAGCGTCGCGGACCGTCGGCGAGGCGCTCAAGAGCAAGCCGGCGCCCGGCGCCATTGTGGTCTATGAAAGCACGGTCTATCCCGGCGTCACCGAGGATATCTGCGGCCCGCTGCTGGAGCAGATATCGGGCCTGACCTGCGGCAGGGATTTCTTCCTCGGCTACTCGCCCGAGCGCATCAATCCCGGCGACAAGGTGCATACCGTCGACAAGATCACCAAGGTGGTGGCTGGCCAGACGCCCGATGTGGCGGCGACGCTGGCGGGCATTTACGGCAAGGTCACCGCGGGCGGTATCCATCTGGCACCGACGATCAAGACGGCGGAAGCCGCCAAGGTGATCGAAAATGCCCAGCGCGACATCAACATCGCATTCATCAACGAGATCGCGATGATCTTCGGCAAGATGAACATCTCGACCTACGATGTGCTGGAAGCTGCCGGCACCAAGTGGAACTTCCTGAAATTCCAGCCCGGCCTGGTCGGCGGCCACTGCATCGGCGTCGACCCCTACTATCTGGCGCATCGCGCCGAGGAACTGGGCCATCATGCCCGCATCATCCTGTCCGGCCGCGCCATCAACGACGGTATGAGCGCCCATGTGGCCCAGGCCGTTTCGGCCCGTATCGCGCCCGGCGGCCACGTGCTGCTGCTCGGCATGACCTTCAAGGAAGATGTACCGGACCTGCGCAATTCGAAGGTTGCCGATCTGGTCGGGCATCTGAAACGGCAGGGGCACACTGTCACGATCCATGACCCGCTGGCCGATCCCAACGAGGCCCAGCACGAATATGGCCTGATGCTGGCGCCACGGCTGGATCAGTTGTCCGGCTTCGATGCCGTGCTGGGCGCCGTGCCGCACGAGGTTTACCGCAATTTGGCCGATGCCGAACTGGCCCGGCTGGTGAAGCCCGACGGCCTGGTCGCCGACCTGAAGGGCATGTGGCGGGCCCGCAAACTGCCTGCCGGCCTGAAATACTGGACGCTTTAGGGCGAACATCTTCGGTTCGGGGGGCCTATCGCACTGGACTTCGCGCCCAGGCTTCATTTCCTGGGCTGACCGAAATATCCTGCCCATCAGGAGCGTATGATGTCCGAACAGATCGACAGCCGCATTCCGGTTTCCGTCATCACCGGCTTTCTTGGCGCTGGCAAGAGCACCCTGCTCAATCGCCTGCTGCGTCACCCCGACATGGGCGAGACGGCGGTGATCGTCAATGAATTCGGCGAGATCGGCCTGGATCACGCCCTGATCGCATCGAGCAAAGAAGACACCATCCTGCTCAGTTCGGGCTGCCTGTGCTGCACGGTACGCGGGGATCTGGTGAATACCTTCCGCGAGCTGACCCAGAAACGCGATGCCGGCGAGATCAAACCATTCAAGCGCGTGGTGATCGAAACCACCGGCCTGGCCGATCCGGCACCGGTGCTGCATACCCTGATGAGCGATCCGGTGGTAGCCGAACGCTGCCGGCTGGAAAGTGTGGTGACGCTGGTGGATGCCGTCAACGGCAGCGGCACACTGGATCATCACACCGAGGCCGTGAAACAGGCCGCCGTGGCCGATCGGCTGGTGCTGACCAAGACCGATCTGGCCGAACAGAAGGCGGTGCAGCATCTGCGCCACCGGCTGCAGCATCTCAATCCCGGCGCGCCGGTCTTCACTGCGATCGGCGGTGATATCGCACCCAACCAGCTGTTCAATGCCGGGCTCTACGATCCGGCTACCAAAAGTTTCGATGTGCAGAACTGGCTGCGCGCCGAGGCCTATGGCGCGGATCACCATCATCACGACCATGGGCACGACCATGGGCATGACCACGGCCGCGATCATGGTCACCATCATCATGACGATCACGGCCACCAGCATTTCGAAACCACCGACGGCAAACTCGACGTCAACCGGCACGATGCCTCGATCCAGTCCTTTTGCCTTACCTTCGACGAACCTTTCGAATGGAACACGCTGGCGACCTGGCTCGACCTGCTGGCGGCCTATCGCGGCGATAACCTGCTGCGCGTGAAGGGACTGGTCAATGTCACCGGCGTCGATCGGCCGGTGGTGATCCATGGCGTGCAGCACCTGTTCCACCCGCCGGCGACAATCCCGGCCTGGCCGGACGACAGCCGCCAGAGCCGCATCGTCTTCATCACCCGCGATCTCGGCCGCGAAGTGATCGAACAGACGCTGAAGGCCCTGCAGCAGGCCGAGCCGCCGGCACAAGGCGGCTGAGCATCATGAGTATGGGTGATTTCCCATCCGCCAGCCCGGCAACCAGCATCGCCGGTCTGATCGCGCTGGGAACCACTTTCGCGCAGCTCGTGCGCGCCGAAACCGCCGCCTTGCGCCAGGGCGAACGCAGCAGTTTCGAGACGCTGACCGCACGCAAGGCAGAATATCTCGATTGCCTCAAGCAGAGCCTCGCGGCGCTGGAGCCGCAGCGCGCCAGCGCCGGCGCGGTGGAACGTGAGCGCTGGCTCGCGGTGGCGGCCGATTGCGAAGCCGCCCTGCAGGAAAATGCCAAGCTGATTGCCGGCGAGCAACTGCATGCCGCCGCGATGATGGACATGCTGCGCCAGATGCAGCGGCAGCGTCAGTCCACCGCGGCCGGCTACGGCAAGGACGGCAGGCTGAAGCCGCGCCTATGAACGCGCTGTCTGACATGCCGGCGCTGGATGCCGGCCTCGAGACTCTGATCCTCAGCCTGCAGAGCACTGCGCGGAACCGGGTATTTTCGGCCAGCTATGGCGGGCAGCGGCTGTGGATCAAGACCGTGGCGCGTCCGCGTCTGCGCTCGGCCGTGCTGCTGCAGCAGGTCATCGCAAAACTGTTCGGACTGCCGATCCTGCAGCCGGCACAGAACCACGGCGGCGCCGCAGGCCTGGCCGCCGAGGCGGCGGCGATCGGCAAAATAGCAGCTGCGGGTTTTCCGGTGCCGCCGGTGATTGCCTGCACCGCCGACTGGCTGGTGCTGGGCGATGCCGGCGAGGCGCTGGAAAGCCGCCTGAATTCGCTGCGCGACCGCCAGCCGGAAGACTGCTGGCGGCTGATCGCCGAAGCCGGCACGCTGCTGAGCCGTCTGCATGGCGCAGAACTGTGGCATGGCGGCGCGCAGATCCGCAATTTCAGCTGGACGCAGAATGGTCCCGGCCTGCTCGATTTCGAGGACCACGACCTTCCCCGCATGACCCTGCATGAGCGCCAGGCACGCGACCTGCTGCTGTTTTTGTATTCCCTCACGCGTTACGACCGTAATCCGGAAGCACCGCGCCTGCCGGCACTCGCTGCGCGCCTGCTGGGCGCCGCAAGCCCCGATGTGCATGCAAGCCTGCGCAGGCTGCGCCGCCGCATGGCCTGGCTGCTGGCGCTCGCCCGCCTGATCGCACCTTATGCCGGCCGCGACGTGCGCCAGGCCGTGGCAGCCGACGACGCCCTGCGCGCGGTATTGGGCTAAACCTGCGCCGGGACTAGAGCCGTTTTTCCATGAACAGGCTGAGCGGATCTGGCGCGTAATCGCCAAACGGCGCGATATCGCGATAGCCGGTGCTGCGGTACAGCGCGATGGCTTCGGGCTGGTGAATCCCGGTTTCGAGCCGGAAGCAGGCTGCGCCCGCCTGCACTGCATGAGCTTCCAGGATTTCGAGAATGCGGCGGCCGTGTTGGCGGCCGCGCGCCGCCGGCGCCAGATACATGCGCTTGATCTCGGCATAGCCCGCGCGCGCCACCACGGCGCCGAAACCGAGCAGCAGGCCGTTTTCCCGCGCGACATAGAAGGCGGTATCAGACTGCCGCAAGCTGGCGACATCGAGCAGGTGATTGCTCTCGGCCGGATAGAGCGTCGCATACCAGGCATCGGCGGCCTGCAGCAGCGCGATGATATCCGGCTGGTCCGGATTTTCCTGGGCGATCTCGATCATCGTTCAGAAAGCGGGCGGTTCGAGCCCGATGCTGCCGACATGGATGCCGCGCCAGTTGTTCAACGGCTGCTCCACCAGCGGCCGGATCTGCTCGCGGCCGGCCTCATCCAGCAGCTTCAGATATTCCAGCAGGCCGCCCAGGGCGGTCTGCGCCGCGCGCGCCGTGCCATCCAGCACCTTCAGCGCGATGCCGAGACCGAGTTCGGCCGAAGCCGCCGTGTAGACGCCTTCCGCGCCGGTCTTGGCGATGAAGCGTCCCTTGCCCGCCTGCATGACAACGGTGCAGAAGCGGCCGCTGCCGGCCACGAAGAAAGGTTCGGCCGCCACGGCGGCGGCCAGCCGTTTGGCCGCCCTGGCGCGTTCCGGCGCCAGCCCGGTGCCGGTGACGAAACGGGCAAAGCCCCAGGCCAGATTGTGCAGCGGAATCGCCATGGTCGGCATCGAGCAGCCATCGGTGGCGAAATGCTCCGCCGGAATTTTCACCCCGCAGACATCCTCGATCGCCGCCGTCACGCGGCGCTGCACCGGATGCTCGGGTTTCACATAGCCGCGGATATCCTCGCCCAGATGCGTGGCGACCGAAACCATGCCGGAATGCTTGCCCGAGCAGTTGTTGTGCAGGTTGGTCGGTGCCCTGCCGTCGCGGGCGATCTGCCGCGCGGTTTCGTCGTGATAAGGCCAGTGCGCACCGCATTCCAGGTCGTCGGCGCTGCGGCCGATGCGGGCGAGCCAGGCGCCGGCGGTTTCGGTATGGCGCAGCTCGCCGCCATGGCTGGCGCAGGCCATCGCCAGTTCGCTCTGGCTGAGCGAGAAGGCATCGGCGGCGCCGCTTTCGACCAGCGGCAGGGCCTGGATCGCCTTGTTGGAGGAGCGCGGGAAAATCGAGGCCTGCGGATCGCCCCAGGCCGCCAGCGTCTTGCCGTCGCCATCGACGATGGTGGCGATCACCGGGTGGCGGCTTTCCACTTGCGCGCCGCGCTTCACTTCAACGATAAAGGGCCGCGCACCGGGCGCCGGCAGGGGAGCGAAAGGCTTGCCCATGGCGGTATACTCCTGTCCAGAATCCGGTGGTCTTATACACGTAAGGAATGGAACTGGCGATGCGCGGCTTTTTCGGAATCGGTGTCGAGGGCCTGAGCAAGCCGATGAATGCCGGCAACCTGTTCCGCACGGCACATGCCTTCGGCGGCAGCTTCGTCTTTACCATCGCCGCCACCTATTCGGTGAACGCCGCCCGCTCCGATACCAGCAAGACGCCACATAACCTGCCCTGGTATACCTACGACTCGCCGGCCGAGCTGAGCCTGCCCACCGGCTGCCAGCTGGTCGGCATCGAGCTGCTGGACGAGGCCATTGAGCTGCCGAGCTTCCGCCACCCGCTGCGTGCGGCTTATGTGCTGGGACCCGAGATGGGCTCGCTCAGTCCGGCGCTGGTGGCACGCTGCGACCATGTGATCAAGATTCCGACCAGCTTCTGCGTCAATGTCGGCGTCGCCGGCGCCATCGTGATGTACGACCGCCTGATTACCCTGGGGAAATTTGCCGAACGGCCGCTGTCGCCGCTGGCCCGCGCCGCCACGGCGCCGGCCAATCCCGGCGGCCGCCATCCCAAGCGCAGCCTTTAGCACGTCCGCCGGCACTGTCCGGCAATCTGGGGTTTCACGGGCCTCCCGATTTGGGCCGATTTCTAATAGAATCAATGACCTGCCATTCACTTTTCCACAGGCTCCTGTCATAGTGGGTGGCAGTGGGGAAGTGACAGAAGTCGAGAATGAACGTCAGTGCACCATCCGGGGTAACAGAAGTCGGCAGCGGTGTTGTCCTGTGTCAGGATGCGCATGCGCTGTCGGAGCGCCGCGCGCTGGCCATGATCGGCCGGGTCTGCCGCGACTATCTCGATGAAAATATCCTCACCCCGCTCGAACTGCTGCACCACAGCGGCCATGCCAAACTGCTGAACGGCGCCGAGAATCTCTGCGCCGCCCTGGTGCAGAAAGCCGCGATCGCACAGGCCCAGGCGACCAATACCGCCGTGCGCGACAAGATGAAGAAGATCTACGCCATCACCACGGCGGCGATCACCCAGGTCGAGGCCTTCGAAAAACGGCTGCCCACGACACCGCTGACGCACCGGCTGCTGACCCAGCTGACCGCCTCCGACCCGCTTTACGGCACCCGCATCGCCTATTGCGCGCTCGCGCACCATCTCAACCTGTCGAAGACCTGGACGGAAAAGGCCGGCCGGGTGCTGGCCCTGGTAGATACCGGCATCGAGGCCCCGGCGGTGGCGGTGCTGGACGAAGCCCTGGCGGAAATCCTGCAGGCCAAGACCGCGGTGCCCGAACTGCTCGGCAAATTCCGCGATGCGCGCCTGCGCATCATCCAGCTGATGGCCCTGCTGGATAACCGCTACGCGGCCGACGACGAGGCCTATGCCACCGACTTCGCCAACCGGCTGCATGCGGTCGCCGCCAAGCATCCGATGCCGTCCCTGCGCGAGGCCGTCATCCAGCTGGTGCGCCGCCTGCTGATGTCCTCGGTCCCGCTGTTGTCGGAAGAGCCGGCCGAGGAATTCCCGGCCACGCGCGAAGTCTATGCGCTGCTGACCAAGGACCGCGACTTCGCCATCGAGCTCGGCGCCGCCGATCTGTTCGAGAAACGCATGGTGCGGCTGGTGACGGCGGAAAAGCTGAACCGCCTGATCCCCGGACATTTCTCGGCGCCGAAACTGATGCAGGGCCTCAAGCTGTTTGAGGAAAGCATCGGCGAGGGCCCCAAGGACATCCTGCTCAAATACATCGCCTACCTGTTCGAGCATCGCGACCTGGAAAAGGAATTCGTCGATCCGGCCTATTCCACCGAGGAAAAGACCGAGATCGCCCAGGAGCTGCGCAAGAAGCTGATCAGCGCCGGCCTGTCGGATCATCGCCGCGAGCAGTTTCTCGGCATTCTCGATCCGCTGATCCAGCGCATCGGTCAGGACCAGCGCAAATCCACCCGCACGCAATGCGGTCCGGAAGACCATGTCGTGCTGGAAGGCAACCGCATTCCGTTGAAGAACTGGAGCTCGATCGGCCTGCTGTTCGGCCCGATCACCGGGACCTTCCTGGAAGGCGAGTTGCTGAAACTGACAGTGAAAATCAAGAATCCCAAGCTGCAGATCACCTTCGATGCCGAGGGCGATGTGGTGCGCTACACCGAAGACGGTTTCGTGGCGATGAAATACCGTTGCCTCGATGCCCAGATGGCCAAGAAGGTGGCGCTGTATTTCGATCCGCTGGCCGGCGCGCGGGTCTGACGCCAATCCTTCGCGACCGGCTCCACACGCATAAGCTGCTTTGACGGGTCCGGATACAGGACTATGCTGTCCACCAAGAATGGGTGGGGGGAAAGTCATGCGCGGCGCCGTTACGGGATTCATTGTCGGACTGGTTTGTGCCGTTGCCGCGGTTTCGTCCGCCGTGGCGCAGACAGCAGCACCTGCCCCGGCTGCGCCTGCCCTCGCCGCGCCGCCGCGCAGCATCGCCGATATCGTCGCCATCCTCGACCAGGAAAAACCCGATCCGGCGAAACGCGCCCAGCTGATCGCCCAGGCCGAGATCGCCGAGCCGCCGGGACTCGACCCGCGCCAGCGCAGCCGCTTCCTGTTCGACCGCGCCCAGGCCGCGGCCCAGATCGGCCGTCTCGAGGCGGCGCTGAAGGATGCCACCGAGGCGGTGCGCCTCGCGGAACAGGTCGGCGCCGACAGCTATCGCATAGCTCAGCTGCAGGCCAGCATGACCCGCAACACCGGCCAGTTGCAGGGAGCCTTCGATATTTATGCCGGATATGCCGAACGGATGGACAAGTCGCGCCTGCGCGGCCGCGCCATCAACGCCTATCGCTCGGCCGCAATGGTCGCGATGGAACTGGGCAGGGTGGAAGTAGCCGAGAAATATGTCGGCTATGCGCAGTCGGCCTATACCGACCTCGCCACCAATACCCGCAACGCCAACGTCTTCATGTTCCTGACCAGCTGGCAGGCCGATATCGATCTCGGCAAGGCGCAGGTGGCACTGACGCGCGGACGTTACGCCGAGGCCGAGCAGCATTTTGCCAGCAGCCTGGTAAATGGCCGCGATGCGATCGAGAAGGCAAAGCATTGGCAGGATCCGCCGCCGGCCGGCGGCATGGAAACCGGTAACGATGCGACCCTGATCAAGCTCGGCGAAACCAAGCTGGCGCAGGGCCGCATCGTCGAGGCCGAGGTCGATATCCGCCAGGCCCTGCTCAACATCCTGCGCCGCGGCGGCAAGTATTTCGGCCCGACCGCCCAGGCTGTCTCCAGCCTGTCCACCGTTCTGGTCGAGCAGGGCCGCTATGCCGAGGCCGAGAAGCTGTCGCGCACGGTGCTGGAAATCCATCACCAGATCGGCGTCGATGACACCGCTGCGCAGATCATCAACACCAAGCGGGCGCTCGCCGGTATTCTGATCCTGCAGCGGCGCTGGCAGGAAGCTGCCGCGCTTTACGATGAAGTCTTCGCCGGCCTGCAGAACAATCGCGATCCCGCCCGCGCCGGAAGCCGCATTTCCAACGGGCGCATTCTCGCCCTCGCCCGTACCGGCCAGGGTGCCCGCAGCGTGGACGTGGCCAATGCCGTTCTGACGGCAACGACGGCGCGACTGGGCGAGCGCCATTTCGACACGGCGATGGCCCGTGGCGTCGCCGGCGTCGCGCTGGCGGCCGCCGGCCATGATGCCGAGGCGGTCGCCGCCTTCCGCGCCGCGCTGCCGGTCATTCTCAGCAGTTCGCGCCAGGCCGATACCGAGGAATCCACCTCGGCCTCGCGCGATTTCTATATCCAGACCATCGTCGAGAGCTACATCGTGCTGCTGGCCAAGGTGCAGGGTACGCCGGCCGCAGGCGGACTGGATGCCGGCATCGAGAGCTTCCGGCTGGCCGATGTCGCCCGCGGCCGCAGCGTGCAGCGCGCCCTCTCCGCCTCGGCTGCCCGCGCTGCCGTGCGCGATCCGGCCCTGGCGACCCTGATCCGCGACGAGCAGGATGTGCTCAAGCAGATCGCCGCCCAGTTCGGCCTGCTGAGCAATCTGCTGACGCTGCCGCCCGAACAGCGCGATGACAAGGCGATCCTCAGCCTACGCACCCAGGTCGACAAGCTGCGCGATGCCCGCGCCAGGACGCGCCAGCAGATCGAAAAGCAGTTCCCCGAATATGCCAGCCTGATCGATCCGCGTCCGCCGACGCCCGACGACGTGCGCGGCGCGCTGCGCCCGGGCGAGGCTCTGGTCTCCTTCTATCTGGCGCAGGACAACAGCTTCGTCTGGGTCGTGCCGAAGGACGGGCCGGTGGCCTTTGCCGCCAGCCCGGTCGGTGCTGCCGCCATCGAGCAGAAGGTCAACAGTTTGCGGCGCGCACTGGAGCCGCAGGCGGAGACACTGGGCGATATTCCCGCCTTCGACCTGGCGCTGGCGCATGAGCTGTACCAGACGCTGCTGCAGCCGGTGGAAGCCGGCTGGAAACCGGCCAGGAACCTGTTCGTGGTGAGCAACGGCGCGCTCGGCCTGCTGCCGCTCGCCCTGCTGCCCACCGCGCCGGCGACCGTGGACCTGAAGGCCGCGCCGTTGTTCGAGGGGTACAAATCCGTGCCCTGGCTGGCGCGCAGCCATGCTGTGACCCAGTTGCCATCCACCGCCGCACTGAAGACGTTGCGCAGCCTGCCGGCCGGCAGCGCCAAACGCGCACCGCTGATCGGTTTCGGCGATCCCTTCTTCAATGCCGAACAGGCCGCCGAAGCGGCCAGCGAGGCGCCGCTGCGCATTGCGTCCGCCGATCCGGTGGCGGTGCGCGGCGCCAGGCTGAAACGCCGCAACGCGCCGCAGATCGACGGTGCCGACAGCGCCGAGCTGGGCCAGTTGCCGCGCCTGCCCGATACCGCCGACGAACTGCGCTCGGTTGCCGCCGCCATGCAGGCGGATGCCGGCAAATCGCTTTACCTCGGCAAAAATGCCAACGAGACGGTCGTCAAGCAGGCAAAGCTCGACGGCTACAGGGTTGTTGCCTTTGCCACCCACGGCCTGGTGCCGGGCGAGCTGAACGGCCTGACCCAGCCGGCACTGGCGCTCAGCGCACCGCTGGTGGCCGATGTCGATGGTGACGGACTGCTGACCATGGACGAGATTCTCGGCCTCAAGCTGGATGCCGACTGGGTGGTGCTCTCGGCCTGCAATACCGGCACCGGGGCCGGGGCGGGTGCCGAAGCGGCCTCCGGCCTCGGTCGCGCTTTCTTCTATGCCGGCACACGCGCCCTGCTGCTGACCAACTGGTCGGTGCATTCGGCCTCGGCCCGCGACCTGGTCACCGATCTGTTCCGCCGCCAGGCCACCGATGCAAAGCTCGGCCGCGCCGAAGCCCTGCGCCAGGCGATGATCGCCCTGCTCGACGGGCCCGGCTACCAGGAGGACGGCAAATCGCTGTTCAGCTACAGCCACCCGATCTTCTGGGCGCCCTACACGCTGATGGGCGACGGCGGCTAAGGTCGGGCCTGAGCAGGCGCCGACTCACTTCTCGGTCAGGTTCCGTACGGCCTGCGCCGGATCGTCCGGCTGGGCGGCAAGGCGCAGCTGTTCCGCATCCGCCGTCTCGCGCGGCGCCAGCGGTTCGTACAGCCGCACCGGCTGGGCACGACCGACAACGCGCACGACATCGACCCGTCGCGCGACGATGGCATCGCCTGCCGCCGCCATCGTGTCCTCGCTCACCAGGATCGAGGTGCCATAAGCCTTGTTGGCGCCTTCCAGCCGCGAGGCCAGATTCACCGCATCGCCCATCGCCGTGTAGTTGAAGCGGCGCGGCGAGCCGATATTGCCGATCAGGACACGGCCGGTATTCAGCCCGATTCGGGTTTTCATGGCATGGCCGGCAACGGAGAAGCGCTGCGGATCGCCGCGCAGGGCGGCCTGCATTTTCAGGGCAGCGCGCATGGCCCGCTCGGCATGCCGGCTGTCCTCCACCGGGGCGCCGAAGACGGCGACGATGGCATCGCCGATGTATTTGTCGACGAAGCCGCCATGATCCTCGATGATTCCGGTCATGGTACTGAAATAGGTGTTCAGTCCCTGCACCAGCGTGGCGGGAGCGCAGGCTTCCGAAATCGCGGTGAAACCGGCGATGTCGCTGAACAGCACCGTGACATCGCGTTCCTCGCCGCCCAGTTCCGGCATGCGGCCGCCCGCCACCATACGCTCGACCACCACGGGCGGCAGATAGAGCGAGAACAGCCGGGCGATCAGGCGCCGGTCGCGATCGGCCACGGCAAAGCGATAAGCGACCGTGGCCGCCGCCGTCGCCACCATCGCCGCCACGAAACTGAGCCAGGGTGCCACGCTGCCGCCCTGCAGCAGCGCTGCGGCAACAGGCGGCAGCAGCAGCAGGCCGGCGACGATGCCGGCCAGACCGAAAGCCAGCGGCAGATGGAAAGCGGCCAGCGCGCTCAGCAGCGCCAGCACAATGGCCGCCGCAATATTGGCCGGCGGCGGCCAGTCGCGCAGCGCCGTGCCGTCCAGGAGATTGTCGATCGCGGCGGCGTGGATATAGACGCCGGCAATGCTGTCGCGCGCGGCGCTGGCCAGTTCCATCACCGGATGCACGCAGCGCGGCGGCGCCCTGGCGCCGTCGACGGCAGGAACCAGCCGGCGGCTGGTCAGGCGACGGTCCTCGACATCCAGCACCGTGGCGAAGATCACCGTGCGGCCGGCGAAATGTGTACGGAAATAGTCGGTATTGCCGGCCTGGGCACAGGCATGAAGGTCGGCCAGCGAATAGGTCGGGATCGCGCCCGGCGCAGTATTGAAATTGAGCTGCAGATTACCCGCCGCATCGAGCGGCGGTGCTGCCCTGGCGCCGGCCCGCTGCGCCAGTTCGGCGGCGAAACCTGCCTCGCGGCTGTCGTCTGCCGCGGCAAACGACAGCGGCACACGGCGGATCACGCCATCGATATCCTCAAAAACATTGAGCGGGCGGATATTGGCCGCGCCGCCGACGGCAATCTGCTGCGCCGCATGCGGCAGGATCGGATAGGCCGAATGCTGCACCTTGCCGAGCACCAGTTTGTCGGCGCGGGCGGCATTGCGCAGGGCGATCAGGAAGTCGCGCTCGAAGCCGCGCTGGATACTGTCCAGCGAGGTGGAATAGACGACGTCGAAGCCGATCACCCGCGCCTCGCCGGCGACCGCGGCCAGCACCGGAGCCAGCAGCGGCGGCCAGGCCGCCTGCGGCGCCTGGTTGAAGGGCGGGCGACGATAGGTTTCCTCATCGATCGCCACCACCGCGACATGACTGGACGGTGCCGGCGCGGCGAACAGCAGATGGCGCAGCGGCATCAGCAGATCGAGCGAGGGACCGCGCAGCCATGCCGCCGCCGGACCGCTGGCGAAACCGGCGGCGGCAGCCAGGGCGATCGCAGCGACAACCGCGAGATCGCGGAGTTTCGCCGGGGTCATTGCCTGGGTCATTGCCGCCTAGAAACGCACCAGACGCAGCAGCAGCGGGCCGGAGCCTTCGCCGGCATCCAGCGAAATGTGGAAGACGGCGGTTCTGCCGTTCAGCTCGACGCGGTAATAGCCGCCGGCATCCAGTTTCTTGCCGGTCTTGCCGTAATCGAACAACTTGCCGCTGACCTGGAAGACCTGCACGGTCTCGGCGACATCAAGCCGCTCGATGGTGAGCTGGCCCGGCTGCGCCACGGCGAAGACCGGCGCGGTATACATCAGCACGGCGCTGGGCTGCGGAATCTCCGCCTTTTTGCGGCCGCTGCCCGGCTGGCCGCGAAACACCATGGCGGCGCTCTTGCCGGCCTGGCCCTGCGCCAGCTGGTTGGCGGCGGCGCATTTGAGCTGTTCCTGCTGCAGCCTGGCGCCAGTCACCCTGGAGCCGCTTTCGCCGATGGTGACGCTGCCGGCTCCGGTGATGGTTTCGCGCATGCAGGATTGCATATAGCCGAGCACCAGCCTGGCGCCGGCCGGCAGGGCGATGGTTTTGCCCGGTTCAAGGAAATCGAAGACCTCGACGCCGGCAACCTTGCCGGCCAGATCCTCGACCACGGCGGCCTGCCTGCTGCCCTGCGCCTGTACGGCCCCGGCGGCCAGCACCGTGACCGCGACCAGCAGCATGACTCTCAACGCGTGATTCATAATACCCCCCTTGCCGCCCCCGCGGCAGTCTAGCATGGCGCGGCGTCGGCAACAGGGCCCGTCACGGACCCTGCCGCCTTGCCGGACGCAAGCGATTCTGGCCCGGCCGCAGGGTGCCGGCTGTGACGGTGGCTGCAACCCCGGTGTGACGGCCGCCGCAATCCGGTGCGGGTTGCAGGGGCAGTCCCCAAAGAAAAACCCCGGCGGATCGCTCCGCCGGGGTTCGTGTCGTCCCGAAAACGAGGGGCGGCTTACTCGCCGGCCTCGTCGTCCTTCTTCTTGCGCATGGCGGCACCGAGAATGTCGCCGAGCGACGCGCCACTGTCGGTGGAACCGAACTGTTCCATCGCCTTGCGGTCCTCTTCCATTTCCAGCGCCTTGACCGACAGGGTCAGCTTGCGCGCCTTGCCGTCGATGGTAACGATCTTGGCGTCCAGCTTGTCGCCGACCGAGAAGCGGTCGGGGCGCTGTTCGTCGCGATCGCGGCTCAGCTCGGTGCGGCGGATATAGCCCTGCACACCGTCGCCGACGGCGATGGTGATGCCCTTCGGATCGACCGCGGTCACCGTGCAGGTGACGACGCTGCCCTTCTTCAGGTCACCGAGCGACTGGAACGGATCGTTCGCCAGCTGCTTGATGCCGAGGCTGATACGCTCCTTCTCGACGTCGATGTCGAGAACCTGCGCCTGCACCACCTGGCCCTTGGTGTATTCGGTGATGGCCTGCTCGCCCGGCTTGTTCCAGTCGAGATCCGACAGATGGACCATGCCGTCGACGCCGCCATCGAGACCGATGAACAGACCGAATTCGGTGATGTTCTTGATCTCGCCTTCGATGTTCGAACCGACCGGATGCTTCTCGGCGAAGGCATCCCACGGATTCGACATGCACTGCTTCAGGCCGAGGCTGATGCGGCGCTTGGCCGGATCGACTTCCAGCACCATCACTTCGACTTCCTGCGAGGTCGAAACGATCTTGCCCGGATGGACGTTCTTCTTGGTCCAGCTCATTTCGGAGACGTGGACGAGGCCTTCCACACCCGGCTCCAGCTCCACGAAGGCGCCGTAGTCGGTGATGTTGGTGACGCGACCCATGAAGCGGGCGGTGACCGGATACTTGGACTTCACGCCCTCCCACGGATCGGCTTCCAGCTGCTTCATGCCGAGGCTGATGCGCTGGGTTTCCGGGTTCACGCGGATGACCTGCACCTTGACGGTCTGGCCGATCGAGAGCACTTCCGACGGATGGTTCACGCGACGCCAGGCGATGTCGGTGACATGCAGCAGGCCGTCGACGCCGCCGAGATCAACGAACGCACCGTAATCGGTGATGTTCTTGACCACGCCGTCGAGGATCTGGCCTTCCTTGAGGTTGGACACCAGTTCGCTGCGGGCTTCGGCGCGGCTCTCTTCGAGCACGGCGCGACGCGAGACAACGATGTTGCCGCGGCGACGGTCCATCTTCAGGATCTGGAAGGCGGTCGGCTGGCCCATGAGGGGACCGATGTCGCGCACCGGACGCACATCGACCTGGCTGCCCGGCAGGAAGGCAACGGCACCCGACAGGTCGACGGTGAAACCGCCCTTGACCTTGCCGAAGATCACGCCTTCGACGCGCTGGTTGGCGTTGAAGCTCTGCTCCAGCTTTTCCCAGGCCTCTTCGCGGCGGGCCTTGTCGCGGCTGATGACCGCTTCGCCCATCGCGTTTTCGATGCGGTCGAGGAAGACCTCGACAACGTCACCGACCTTGATCTCGGCCGCACGGCCGGGACCAGCGAATTCCTTGACCGGCACGCGGCCTTCGCACTTCAGGCCCACATCGATGAGGGCGAAGTCATTCTCGATCGCCACGACGATGCCCTTGACGACCGAGCCTTCCATGGCGGAAGACGAGGTGAAGGACTCTTCGAGCAGGGCGGCAAAATTCTCGTTGTCCGCGGAATACTCTTCCGCAGCCTTAACGGCAGGGCGCTTGGCCATATAGTCTCCTAGAAACCCCGGGGTTGGTGGCCTGCCGGCGCGCTTCAGAAGCGGCCGAGGGGTATGCAGGCATCCGGCGCGACGCAAACGACCGGAGGGTGGGTTGAAAAGCCTGAAACCGGCGTCAGGGTTTCAGGGTGTTGGCGACGATTTCCACAGCCGCAGCAACGGCGGCTTCTATAGCCAAATCCGAGGTATCCAGCAAGTGGGCATCGTCGGCGGCCCTGAGCGGGGCGGCGCTGCGCGCCCTGTCCTGCTCGTCGCGCCGGCGCAGATCGGCCAGCACGCGCTCGAAGGTTACGGTTTCGCCCTTGTCGATCAGTTCCTTATACCGCCGCTCGGCCCGCACCTCGTCGCGCGCGGTAACGAACAGCTTCACCGCCGCATCGGGGCAGACCACCGTGCCGATATCGCGGCCGTCCAGCACCGCGCCGGGCTTACCTCCCGGGGGCAGGGCGGCAAACCGGCGCTGGTAGTCCAGCAGGGCGGCCCGCACACCGGGAATGGCGGCGACCTTCGAAGCCGCCAGCCCGACCGCCTCGCTGCGCAGGTCTTTCGCGGCCAGATCGGATTCTTCCAGCGATTCCGCCATCTTGGCGGCAAAATCCGGATCGGCCGGATCACCGCCGGCGCGCAGCACCTTGGCCCCCACGGCGCGATAGAGCGAACCGGTATCGAGATAGGCATAGCCGTATTTGTCGGCCAGCCGGCGGGCCAGGGTGCCCTTGCCGGCGGCCACCGGGCCGTCGACGGCGATCACGACAGAAGAGGAAGGAAATGTCATGGGGCCTTGGTAAACCGCCCGAACCGCCGGAAACAAGGGCCAGAACCGGGCCCGGCACCGCCAGTCAGGGCCGGAAGGAGGCCAACGGGAGCCAATCCGGGCCAACGCGAGCCAATCCGGGCCAATTTCGGCCAGTCCGAACCGATCTGCACGATGTCCAGCACCGGGTCCAGCACCGGGTCGCCGGCGACAAGCCGGTTTAACCGACTGGCCGGAGTTTTATGGATCAAACGGAACAATATGGGAACAATGCACCCGGTTTCAAGCCCGGTGCCGCTTCCCCCGGCCAGCCACCGCTTTTGCGTCTCCTGGCGCCGTCGGCCCCCCCGCCCCGGCCGCCGGCACGGTGAAATTCATCTCCGACGCCACCTGCTGCAGGGTCTTGAGGAATTCCTGGGCCAGGCGCGACAGCGGCCGGTCGCGGGCCTGCAGGACACGCGCCACGCTTTCGACATCGGGCCGCAAGGGGCGGATCACCAGATCCTGGCCCTGCACACCGCCGAAGGCGAAGCCATCCAGCAGGGCGATGCCGGCGCCGGCGCGCACCAGCGCCAGCGCGGTGGCCGATTGCGACACCTCGACGGCGATGCGCAGCGGCACATTGGCATCGGCGAACAGCCGGCTGGTCTGGTTGCCGAGCGGCAGATGACGGCTCAGGCAGATCAGCGGCGTATCGGCGAGATCGGCCGGATGCAGCGAGGACTTTTTCGCCAGCGCATGCCGGCGCGGCAGCACGCAACCGAGCCTGGTGGCGCAGAGATCGCTGACGCTCACGCCGGCACTCGCAATCGGCCCGATGATGACGCCGAGATCGGCGCGATAATCGGCCACGCGGTTGGCGATCTCATGCGCGGTCAGCGCCTGGATCACCACGGAGACATCGGGCCGCGCCGCGCGAAACCGCTGCACGGCCCTGGGCAGCAGGGCATTGGCCAGCGCCGGAATCACCGCCAGCGTCAGCGTGCCGGACTGCCCGGTGCGCAACCCGCCGGCGAGCCGCTGCGCCGCGTCGATGGCGGCAAAGGCCGCAATGGTTTCGGGGAACAGCGCATGCGCCTCCGCCGTCGGCACCAGGCGTTTCTTCTGCCGCACGAACAGCGCGAAGCCGAGCCGCTGTTCGGCATGCTGCAGCAGGCGGCTGACCGCCGGCTGCGAGATGTTCAGCGCCGCGGCGGCGGCGGTGACGCTGCCCAGTTCCATGACACGGCGAAACACATCCATCTCGCGCAGGCTCAGCAGCATGATTCATAAGTCCAGAACATGATCTCAGGTCAAATCGGCATTTGAATATATGACCCCGGCCACGACAATACGAGCCAGATAAAAGCAGGTCCGGGAGGACGCAGTGAAGGTTGTCGAGATTCGCGGCTATCAGCTCGGCTTTTCGCCCACGCCGCCGATCGGCAATGCCCGCACCTTCATCCGCCGCCGCGATTTCCTGCTGCTGCAGGTGATCACCGATTCCGGCCTCAGCGGCTGGGGCGAGGTATTCGCATCGCCGCATGCGGCCGGCGCGCTGGTCCAGGCGCGACTGGCCGGCATGGTGCTGGGGGAATCGCCGCTGCACTACGGCCGGCTGTGGGACCGCATGATGGCCGGCATCGGCTATGACCGGCGCGGCGTCGCCATGATGGCAATCTCGGCGCTCGACATGGCCCTGCACGATATCGCCGCCAAAGCGCAGCAGACCAGCGTGGCCGCCATGCTGGGCGGGCGGTTGCGCGATCAGGTCTTTGCCTATGCCAGCGGGCCGTTCATTGCCGAGGGCAGCGATCCCTACGGGCAGTATCTGAAGGAGACCGACGCCTATCTGAAACGCGGCTTCCGCGCCATCAAACCGCGCGCCGGTTTCGATCCGCGCGCCGATGGCGTGATGGCCAGCAGCCTGCGCCGGCATGTCGGCCCCGATATCGGCCTGATGGTCGATATCAACCAGGGTTACACGGCGCGCGCCGCCATCGAGTCTGCGCGCCGCATGCAGGATGCCGAGCTGCTGTGGATCGAGGAACCGGTGCTGCCCGAGGATATCGCCGGCACTGCGGCGGTGGCCGCCGCCGTGCCCACCGCGATTTCCGGCGGCGAGGCGCTGGGCAGCCTGGCCGCCTTCCGCGATTTCCTGGTCGCCGGCACTTTCTCGATTCTGCAGCCCGACCTGACCGTTTGTGGCGGCTATAGCGGTTTCCAGCGCGTCGCGGCGCTGGCGGCGGCCTGGGACCTGCCGGTGATGCCGCATGTGTTCGGCACCATCGTCAACCAGCGCGCGGCCCTGCAGATGGCGGCCCTGCTGCCGGCGCGGCGCGGCGGCGGGCCGGCGCCCTATCCCTATATGGAAATCGATGCCACGCCCAATCCGCTGCTGACCGTGGCCGGCGAAATGACCTTAGACAGCGACGGCATGATGGCCGTGCCGGAGGCACCGGGCACCGGGCTGGATCTCGACCCCGAACGCCTGGCGCCCTGGCTGACGGCGACATGGCGCTGCGCGCCGTAACCGCATACCCATAAAAACCGGAGGAACCCGCTATGACCAAGATAACCCGCCGCACCGTCGTTACCGCGTTGGCCGCGCTCGGCGGCGCCGCACTGGCGCCGCGTCTGGCCTTTGCCGCAACCTGGCCGGAGCGGCCGGTGACCATCGTGGTGCCCTTCCCCGCCGGCGGCAGCAACGATGTGCTGGCGCGACTGTTCGCGCAGAGCTTCAGCCAGAGTTTCGGCAAGCCCTTCGTGGTGGAGAACCGCGCCGGCGCCAATGGCAATATCGGCGCCAATGCGGTGGCACGCGCCGCGCCGGATGGCTACACGCTGCTGCTGTCAGGCAACGGGCAGAATGCGATGAACCACGCGCTGTACAGCCAGATGACCTACGATTCGCGCAAGGACTTCGTGCATATCGGCCAGATGGGCTCGGTGCCCAATGCCCTGCTGGTCTCGGCCGATTTCCCGGCCCAGACTTTCAAGGACTTCATCGCGCTGGTGAAGTCCAAGCCCGACCAGATCGCCTGCGCCAGCCCCGGCAGCGGCTCGTCGGGCCATCTGGCGATGGCGATGCTGCAGCACACGGCCGGCATCAAGCTGCAGCATGTGCCCTATCGCGGCGCCGCACCGGCGATCACCGATGTGATCGGCGGACAGGTCAATGCGGTGATGATCAATGTCGATATCGCCCTGCCGCATGTGCGCAGCGGCAAGCTGAAGGTGCTGGCGGTGACCAGCCCGGCGCGCAATCCGCTGTATCCCGATGCGCCGACCGTGGCGGAATCCGGTTTTCCCGGTTTCTCCGCGATCGGCTGGATGGGCCTGTCGGCGCCGGCCAGGACGCCGGCCGAAATCGTCATGCAGATCAACAAGGCGATGAACGCGACGCTTGGCGAAGCGCCGATCCGGGAACGCTATGCCGCCGGCGGCTATATCCCGGGCGGCGGCACACCGGATGCCTATGCCGGCTTCATCGCGGCCGAGATCGACAAATGGGCCAGGGTGGTGAAGGAAACCGGCGCCTCGATCGAATAACGACGGTCAGGCCTCCGCCGGTTTCGCGCCGGGGCGATCGCCGGCCAGGATATCGGCGAAGCGGTGATTGACGTCGCGGTGCTTGGCCTCGTCGGCACGGGTGACCAGCACGACGTCGCGCAACGTGGCTTCGGCCGGCAGTTTCCAGTAGTCGATGGCGATCTGCGGCGCCGGGATATTGGGATGCCGGCCGGCGTCGATCTCCTCCAGATAATGCGTGTAGCTGACCACGGCTTCCTCTTCCAGATAGCCGACCACGCGATGTGCGGTTTTCGGCGCCAGCAGATACAGCACGAAGAAGCTGTTGAAAAACGCGCCCTGCACCAGCAGCACCAGCAGGCGTTCCAGCGCATTGGGCTTGGCGATGGTGGCGAAGACCATCAGATGCATGCGCTCGTTCTCGGCCTCTTCCAGCAGGGTATGAATCCAGCCGCGGTCGTCGCTCATGCGGCGCAGGCTTTTCAGGTGCACCAGCATGCCGCCGACCATGCCGGGCACCGCGGCGACGGTTTCAAGCACCACGGCGCGGTGGCCGTAGCGTCTGGCGAAGAATGTGTCGGCGAAAAAGCGCAGCGTCTTCACCACGATCAGCGCGATACGGTCGGACGGATTCTGCGGGACATGATGCGGCTGGGCTTGGCTGCGGTCGGGCATGGCGGCTCCTGTTGCTCGGGCGTTGTGACATCAACGTTCCGTATCGGGATTTATCCCGGGATTTCTGCGATCCGGCCTCGCAAAAAACGCCCCTCGATGTCATCCCGCATTGTCATGGGGCAATTTATTTTTCGCCCGCTGTGTCGGCCTGGGCCATAGTTCGGCGTCCTTGTACCGATTCAGGAACCGAACCGATGCTGTATGCCATTCTCTGCTACAACGACGAAGCCGCCGTCGAAGCCTGGCCCAAAGCCAAGGACGACGCCGTGATCGCCAGGCGCCGCGTCGTCACCGACAAGCTGGCCGAACAGGGCCGGCTCGGCCCGGTGCTGCGACTGATGAACACCACAGCCGCCACCACTGTGCGCTATGGCGCCGAACCCGTGGTGATGGACGGGCCGTTCGCCGAAACCAAGGAACAGCTGCTCGGTTTGTATGTGATCGACGTCGCCTCGCTGGAGGACGCCATCGAGGTTGCGCGCGGCATGGCTGGCCGCGACGGCGATGGCGGCAGCGGTGCTTTTGAAATCCGGCCGCTGCGTGCCTTCATCCCCGATACCGTGCAACGGGAGACCATGATTTCGTGACCGACCTGACCTGGATCGATACGGCGCTCAAATCCGCCCGCCCGCAGGCGGTGGCGGCCTTGCTGCGCTTTTTCCGCGGCGATCTCGACCGCGCCGAGGAAGCTTTCCAGGAAGCCTGCCTGCGCGCCCTGCAGAGCTGGCCGGAAAAAGGCCCGCCGCGCGATGCGGCCGCCTGGCTGATTTTCGTCGGGCGCAATTCCGGCGTCGATGAGGGGCGGCGCAGCCGGAAGCATGTGGCGCTGCCCGAGGAAGACATCCTCACCGACGGCGAGGATGTGCAGGACGACATGGCCGAACGGCTGGATGGCGCGCAGTATCGCGACGATATCCTGCGCCTCCTGTTCATCTGCTGCCATCCGGATTTGCCGAATACACAGCAGATCGCGCTGGCCTTGCGCATCGTATCGGGACTGACCGTGGCAGAGATCGCCAGCGCCTTCCTGGTCAGCGAGAGCGCCATGGAACAGCGCATCACCCGCGCCAAGCGGCGCATTGCCGAGGCCGGCACGGAATTCGCCACGCCGGGTGCGGTGGAACGCGCCGGGCGGCTGGGTGTGGTGGCCGCCATGCTCTACCTGCTGTTCAATGAGGGGTATTCGGCCAGCGGCGGCGAGGCGCATATCCGCAAGCCGCTCTGCGACGAAGCCATCCGGCTTTCCCGCCTGCTGCTGCGGCTGTTCCCCTCCGAAACCGAGATCATGGGACTGACGGCCCTGATGCTGCTGCAGCATGCCCGCGCCGACACGCGGCTGGATGGCGAGGGCCAGATCGTACTGCTGGAAGACCAGGACCGCGGCCGCTGGGATATCGGCATGATCACCGAAGGCCTTGCCCTGCTCGACAAGGCAATGCGTCACGCGAAGCCGGGGCCGATGCTGGTGCAGGCTGCCATCGCGGCCTTGCATGCGCAGGCAGCCAAGGCGGCAGACACCGACTGGGTACAGATCGAGCGGCTGTATGCGACGCTGGAGAAGATACAGCCTTCGCCCGTGATCACGCTGAACCGCGCGGTGGCGGTGCTGAAAGCCTCCGGGCCCGAGGCGGCCCTGGAGATGATCGCGCCGCTGGCCCCGGCGCTCGCCAACTACTTCTATTTCTACGGCGTGCAGGGCGCCCTGCTGCAGGAACTCGGCCGCGACGAGGAAGCCCGCATCGCCTTCGACCGGGCGATTGCCCTGGCACGCACCCCGGCCGAGGCCGCCCATATCCGCCAGCATCTGGATCGCCTGGGCCAGAAAATCGCCTGAAAGAATGTCCGGAAAAATTTCCGGCGCGCTGTCGGATCGCCCGTCCCGTCACCGTCCTTGCGGTATCAACCCCCGAAAGGACCAACAGGATGAACGCCATGAGCAACAAAACCCAGACGCCGTCCCGCGAACTGTCGCTGACCCGCGACATCGATGCGCCGCCCGCCCTGGTCTACCGGGCCTGGACCGAGCATCTGACCGAATGGTTCGCGCCCAGGCCGCTGACCACCACCGCCATCGAGATCGACTTCCGCGCCGGCGGCCGTTTCCAGGCTGTGATGAAAGACCCCGCCACAGCAGAGGGGGGCAGCCCGGAATATCCGCTCGACGGCGTCTTCCTCGAAGTGGTGCCGAACCAGCGCATCGTCTCGACCGATGCCTTCCGGCCGGGCTGGCAGCCGAGCGAAAAGGCCTTCATGGTGGCGATCACCACCTTCGATGACTTGGGCAACGGCAGGACGCGCTACACCGCCCGGGCACTGCACTGGTCGGACGAGGACATGCAGGCCCATGAACAGATGGGCTTCCACGAAGGCTGGGGCCAGGTCGCCGACCAGCTGATCGAGGTGGTCGCGCGGCTGAAGGCCGGCGGCAGGTAAACGAAGACCCGGACTCGGGCTACGCAGAGACGCTTCGGCGAATTCCCCTCAAGGGGCGCCGGAGCGCTTTTCATTTGCCCGCCTGGCGATGACCGGTTAGGCCATGCTGCATGGAATGGGCATGGATACCGATCACCATCTGGGCTGCCGCCTGCCAGACCGTGCGCACCGGCCTGCAGAAACAGCTGAAGGGCCGGCTCAGCACCAACGGCGCCAGCTTCGTGCGCTTTGCCTATGGCCTGCCGCTCGCCATCGTCTATCTCGCCGCCTGCCTGTATTTCACCGGCAAACCACTGCCCGGCACACATCTGGAGTTTTACGCCTGGACCGCGCTGGGCGGCGTGGCGCAGATCCTCGCCACCAATCTGCTGATTCTCGCGCTGTCGATGCGCAATTTCGTCGTGGCGACCGCCTATTCCAAGACCGAGGCGCTGCAGGCCGCCGCCTTCGGCATGCTGATCCTGGCCGAGCCGGTGAGTCTCTATGGCGTCGCCGCCATCGTGATCGGCACCATCGGCGTGCTGCTGATCTCGCTGAAGGGCAGCGACAACGCCATCCGCGCCTTCCTGTTCGGCTGGATGGAAAAGTCGGCGCTGATCGGCATCGGCTCGGGCGCGCTGTTCGCCGTCTCGGCCATCGGCTTCCGCGCCGCCTCGCTGTCGCTCAACGAAGCGTTCCTGCCGCTGGCCGCAGCGACGACCCTTGTGCATGCCATCGTGCTTCAGATCGGGCTCATGCTGGCCTATCTGCTCTGGCGCGAGCCGGGCGAGCTGAAGCGCGTGGTGCAGGCCTGGCGACCCGGCCTGGTGGTGGGCATGGCTTCGGCAGCGGGTTCGGCCGGCTGGTTCACCGCCATGGCGCTGCAGGTGGCGGCCTATGTGCGCATGCTGGGCATGACCGAAATGGTCTTCACTTTCCTGATGTCCTATCTGGTGTTCCGCGAAAAGCCGTCGCGCAGCGAAATCATCGGCGTGATCGTGCTGGTCGGCGGCATCCTGCTCGGCCTGGCCGTGCGCAAGTAAGCGTGAGCGAAAATAAGGGCTTGCCCGGCGCGCCCGTCTTTCCCAGATTAGGGGCATGAGCGAGATCGTCACTGACAATATCGAACGCAGCCAGTATGAACTGCCCGTCGCAGGCCAGACCGTGTTCGCGCGCTACCGCCGTAAAGATGGCATCGTGTCCATCCTGCATGTCGAGGCGCCGGTTGCCTTGCGCGGCAGCGGCGCCGCCGGGCGGCTGATGCAGGGCATCGTCGAACTGGCGCGCACGCAGAATGAAAAGCTGGTGCCGCTGTGCAGCTATGCTGCCGCCTGGCTGCGGCGCCATCCGGAAAGCGCCGACCTGCTGGCATAAATGCAAACGGGCGGCAGGTTGCCCCGCCGCCCGCCGGTTGCCGGCTGGCTGCCGGATTACGTGACCGCCAGCTTGATCACGAACAGGATCGCCAGCACACCCATGATCGGATGCACGTCCTTGACGCGGCCCGACAGCAGCTTGGCCACCACATAGGCGATGAAGCCGAGCGCGATGCCGGTGGCGATCGAGAAGGTCAGCGGCATGGCGATCATGGTGACGACGGCCGGGGCATATTCGGTGACGTCTTCCCAGTCGATCTTCACGATGCTGCCGGCCATCACGCAGGCGACGAAGAACAGCGCCGGCGCGGTGGCGAAGCCCGGGATGCTGGTGGCCAGCGGCGCCAGGAAGACCGAGACCAGGAACAGCACGGCCACCACCACGGCGGTCAGGCCGGTGCGGCCGCCGGCGCGGATGCCGGCGGCGGATTCGATGTAGCTGGTGACGGTGGAGGTGCCGAGCGCGGCGCCGACCATGCAGGCGATCGAATCCGAGATGAAGGCCGGGCCGATGCGCTTGAGCCGGCCGTGGCTGTCCATCATGCCGGCACGCGGCGCAATCGAGATCAGCGTGCCGGTATTGTCGAACAGATCGACCATGAAGAAGGCGAAGACGATGGAGACCAGGCCGACCGACAGCGCGCCCATGATATCCATCTGCAGGAAGGTGGGCGCCAGACTCGGCGGTGCCGAGACGATGCCGTTGAACTTCGACAGGCCCATGCCGATGCCGACCACGGTGATCGCCAGAATGGCGATCATGATGGCGCCCGGAATCTTGCGGTAGTCCAGCGCGATGATCAGCACGAAGCCGAGGCAGGCCAGCAGCGCGGTGGGCGCGCCGATCTTGCCGAGCGTGACGATGGTGGCCGGATGCGCCACCACGATGCCGGCATTTTCCAGCGCGATGATGGCGAGGAACAGGCCGATGCCGGCACCGATCGCCATCTTCTGCGACATCGGAATGGCGTTGACGATCTTTTCCCGGATCGGCAGCACGCTGATGATCAGGAACAGCACGCCGGACAGGAAGACGGCGCCGAGCGCCACCTGCCAGGTGTGGCCCATGCCGAGCACCACGCCATAGGAGAAATAGGCATTGAGGCCCATGCCCGGCGCGAGCGCGACCGGATACTTGGCCCACAGGCCCATCAGGGCGCTGGCGAAGGCGGCGCCCACGCAGGTGGCGACGAAGGCCGCGCCCTGGTCCACCCCGGCCTTGGACATGATCATCGGGTTGACGAAGATGATGTAGGCCATGGTGAGGAAGGTGGTGAGGCCGGCAAGCAGCTCGACCTTCACGGTGGTGCCGTGTTCGGACAGTTTGAAATAGCGCTCAAGCATGGATGTTGCTCCCCGCAATGCACGGCAGTGCGTGCCCCCCGGCACGACCTCACCACCGAATCATGGTTTCGACTTTAGTATGAAACCGGGGCGCGAAACACAGATTCCTTGCGACTCGACAGCGCCTTACGGGCGCGGTGCCAGACTCTGTTCGACCCAGCGCTGCAGCTGCGGCAGCGGCATGGCCCCGGCGATGCGGGCGATTTCCCGTCCGCCGCGGAACAGCGCCAGCGTCGGGATCGAGCGGATCTGGAAGCGCGCCGCCAGCCCCTGCTCCGCTTCGGTGTCGAGCTTGCCGACCCTGACATGCGGTTCGAAAGCCGCCGCGGCCTGGTCGATCACCGGCGCCATCATGCGGCAGGGACCACACCAGGCGGCCCAGAAATCCACCAGCAGCGGCAGATCGGCCGCCCCGGCATGGCGCTCGAAATTCGCCGCCGTGAGCGTCACCGGCCGGCCGCTGAACAGCGGCTGGCCGCATTTGCCGCATTTGCCGCCGTCGGCGCGCCGTTCCGGCACCAGCCGGTTCACCGTGGCGCAGTGCGGGCAGGGGATAAGAACCTGATCGGTCATGATAACTCCTTCGCTGCGGGCCATGGGCCAGCCGCTCGCCGTTTCCACACATGTATTAGCGATTCCTAAAATAACAAGACCACCGGCACAGCCCGCCGCGAATCCGCTATCGCCGGGCCGGGTTCTGTGGAATCTTACCGGCAGGGTTAAACGCTGTTCCGTCCGTCTGAGACCGGCAGCAGAACCGGTCCCATCCGCCGCCAGGCTTGCTGCATTCCCGTGCCGCAACAGAGGAGACCGACCATGCCCAACACCTCTAAAACCTCGCCCAGGGTTTCCGGACCGCGGGTCGCTGCCATCGTCGGTCCCTACACGGCCGGCAAGACCACCCTGCTGGAATCCCTGCTGTTCGTGGCCGGCGCCATCCCGCGCAAGGGCTCGGTTGCCGCCGGCACATCGGTCGGCGATGCGGCGCCCGAGGCGCGCAGCCGGCAGATGACCATCGAGCCCAATCTGGCGCATTGCCGCTTTCTCGATGAACCCTGGATTTTTCTCGATTGCCCCGGTTCGGTGGAGCTGGCGCAGGAGAGTCTGAACGCGCTGATGGTGGCCGATATCGCCGTCGTGGTGGCCGAGCCCGATCCGGCGCGCGCCGTCACGCTGGCGCCGCTGCTGCGCTTCCTGGACGAACGCCGCATCCCGCATGTGCTGTTCGTCAACAAGCTGGACAAGACCAGCATCCGCATGCGCGACCTGCTGGCCGCCCTGCAGCAGGTGTCATCCAAGCCGCTGGTGCTGCGTGAGGTGCCGATCCGCGACGGCGATGCGGCGATCACCGGCTATGTCGACCTGGTTTCCGAACGCGCCTACCGCTGGCGCGACAACACCACATCCGACCTGATCGAGATGCCCGACAGCGTGCGGCCGCGCGAGAGCGAGGCACGGCAACAGTTGCTTGAAACCATCGCTGATTTCGACGACGCGCTGCTGGAACAATTGCTGGAAGACCGCGTTCCGGCGCCGCAGGATATCTACAGCCGGCTGAGCAAGGACCTGGCCGAGGACCTGATCGTGCCGGTCTTTTTCGGTTCGGCCGAGCATGGCAACGGCGTGCTGCGGCTGTGGAAGGCGCTGCGCCACGAGGCGCCGCATCACGACGAGACGATGACGCGGCTGGATGTCGATGCCGACAGCGAAGCGCTCGGCGCCACCGTGTTCAAGACGCTGTACCAGGCGCATACCGGCAAACTGAGCCTGGCGCGGCTGTGGCGCGGCAGCATTGCCGAGAATGCGCAGCTCGGCGGCAAACGGCTCGGCGGGCTGTATCGCCTCATGGGCGGGCATGCCGAAAAGGCGGCGCTGGCCGGGCCGGGCGAGATCGTCGGCCTGAGCCGCCTGGACGAGATCGCCACCGGCCAGCAGCTGAATGGCGATGGTGCCGGCCGGCCGATTGCCGACTGGCCGGTGCCGGCGCCGCCGGTGCATGCCGTGTCGCTGCATCCGGCCGACCGCAAGGACGAAGTGAAGCTGACCACCGCCCTGCACAAGCTGCAGGAGGAAGATCCCAGCCTGGTCGTCGAGCAGGGCGGCGGCGAACTGCGGCTGAAGGGCCAGGGCGAGATCCACCTCAAGCTCAGCATCGACAAGCTGCAGAACCGCTTCAATGTCGGCGTGCACAGCAGCGCACCGATGACGGCCTATAAGGAGACCATCCGCCACGGCGCCTACCAGCATGCCCGTTTCAAACGGCAGTCCGGCGGTCATGGCCAGTTCGCCGATATCAAGGTGGAGATCGCGCCGCAGCCGCGCGGCGCCGGTTACCACTTCGTCAACCGCGTGGTCGGCGGCGCGATTCCGAAAAACTTCATTCCGGCGGTGGATGAAGGGATTCAGGAATCGCTTGTCCGTGGCCCGCTCGGCTTCCCGGTGGTGGATGTCAGCGTGACGCTGACCGACGGGCAGTATCACTCGGTCGATTCCTCCGACCAGGCCTTCCGCACCTGCGGCGGACTGGCGATGAGCGAGGGGCTGAGCAAATGCGCGCCGGTGCTGCTGGAACCGATCCAGGCCGTCACCTTCACGGTGCCGACCGAATATACCGCGAAGGTGCATGCCATCGTGTCGTCGCGGCGGGGCCAGATCCTCGGCATCAGCGCGCGCGCCGACTGGCCGGGCTGGGACGAGATCGACTGCTACCTGCCCGAGGCCGAAATGCACGACCTGGCCGTCGAGCTGCGGTCGATGACGCTGGGGGTCGGCGGTTTCAGCGCGAAATTCGACCATCTGCAGGAACTGGCCGGCAAGCTGGCCGACCGCGTGGTGGAGGATCGCCGGCGCGCCGCGCAGGCAGCCTAGGCCGCCGTCGAACGAATGGCCGCGGCAAGTGTCTTGAGCGACTGCCGGGCCGCGGGGTCCGAGAGGCTCGCATAGAGCACAAGATCGCGCGGCGGCAGTGCCGGCAGGCCCAGAGCAGGCCCGATATCGATCGCGCCCGGCGGAGCGACGCGCCGGCCCAGCACGGCGACGGCGAGCCCGGCCGAGACTGCGGCCGCGATGGTACCGACCCCGCCGCCGACGAAGACCTCGGTCCAGGGAATCCCGGCAGCATCAAGCGCCGTCACGCCCATGCTGCGCATGCCGCAAGTCGCCGATTGCGCGGCGAGCGGCAGCGGATCGCCTGGGCGATGCGCGAAATCGCGCCCGGCCATCCAGCCGAAGGACTCGGCGAGCAGCACCTCGCCGCCGCGTCGCCCCGCGTCATGCCCCTGCACGATCACGGCATCGAACGCGCCATCGTCGAAGGCGGCGAGCAAGTCGCGCGAGCTGCCGACATGCATCTCCAGCACGAGGCCGGGTTCGGCGCGCTTCACGCGCTGCAGCAGCAGCGGCAGTTCGGCGCCGACCGCGTGGTCGCTGATGCCGACGACGAGCCGCCGCCGCTCGATCGCAAACGCATCCAGCGCGTTGCCATGGGCGGCGATCAGCAGGCGCGCCCGGTCGAGGAAGAGCTGGCCGGCGGCGGTCAGGCGGACCCGCCGGGGCGTCCGCTCAAACAGGCGCCGGCCGAGCTCGTCCTCGAGGCGCTTGATCCTGAGACTCACGGCAGACTGCGTCGCGTCCATCGCCTCGGCCGCGCGGGTGAAGCTGGCCAGATCGGCGACCAGGACGAAGGCCTGGACAGTTTCGATATCGAGCGCCTTCATGCTGGCCAATCATTGTAAATGGAAATCATTGAAATATGATTCCATATGATTTTTTAATGGTCAATGCCGCGCTACCCTCCCGGTCATTGGTTCAATCAGGAGGATCACCTCATGCCACTCACCCGTGTCTCGCTGCGCCGGGGCAAGCCCGCCGCCTACCGCCAGGCCATTCTCGACGGCCTCTACGCCGCGATGCGCGAGACCTTCACTGTGCCGGACGACGATTACTTCATGCTGGTGACCGAGCATGACGCGGCCGATTTCTGGTGCAGTCCCACCTATCTCGGCGTCGCGCGCAGCGACGATCTCGTCGTCATCCAGCTGACCGTCAGCAACACGCGCAGCAGCGCGCAGAAAAAGGCGCTGTATCGCCGCATCACCGAAAAGCTCACCGTCAATCCCGGCCTGCGCCCGGAGGACGTCTTCATCAACCTGGTCGAGACGCTGCCCGAGAACTGGTCGATGGGTCACGGCCTCGCGCAGTACGCCACCGACGCGGCGGCATAAGCGCGCGGGCCGCCTAGTCCGAATCCGCCAGCACTTTGGTGATGCCTGGCACGAAGCTGGCGGCATAGGTGTAGGTCGGTGCGTCGCCGTCGCCGTCACCGGTTTCGAAGACCTGCGTGGCGACGAACATGTTCACCGTGCTGCCGTCGGTGGTGAGCGGGCAGGTCAGCCGGCGCGTCAGCCCGACGCGGCCGCTGGGCGCGCGATAGCGTGTCTCGGAATAGACCGGCAGGCGCGCCGCCACCGTCTGGCGGTACAGGCCGTTGATGTAGTCGACATAGTCGCGGTTGTTATTGAGCTCTTCGATATAGTGGCCGCTGAGATCAAGCCCGGCATGCTCAACCAGCCCGGTGCCGACCAGGCGGAAGCGGAACCGCGTGCCGCCATGGGTGGCGTCCACCAGCGCCACATAGGGCAGCAGATCGGCGCCGAGCGCGACCGGATCGATGGCAGTGCGCGGCGGCAGCAGACCCGGCGCCAGCCGGGCCGAGCGCCAGACTTCGAGCAGATGCACGATGCGGCGGTCCTGCAGCCATGGCCGGGAGAGCGCCGCATCGTTCATGGCATCAGGCCGGCACGATTGCGGCGGCTGCCGGCATCAGGCCGGCACCGTGGCCTTGAAGGACGGCCGCGCGAACATGCGGTCGGCGAAGGCGGCCGCCTTCGGATACTGCTTGCGCCATTCGATGCCGGCATAGCGGAAATCCATATAGCCGAGCGCGCAGGCCAGCGTGACGGTGCCGATATCGACACGCTCGCCCAGGCTGTCGGCCAGCGTCTCGATGTCGGCCAGCGCGCCATGCACCTTTTTCATCTGACCCTCGGCCCAGGCCGGCCAGCGCTTGTCTTCCGGACGCAGGAAACCTTCGTAACGTGCCAGCAGGGCGGCATCGAGCAGACCGTCGCCGAGCGCCTGCTGGCGCAGGGCGGTCCAGCGCGCCGCGCCGGCGGCGGGAAAGAATTTCGCCCTGTCATGCAGGGTGTCGAGATATTCGCAGATCACCCGGCTGTCGAAGAGATGCAGGCCGTCATCGGTGACCAGCGTCGGCACCTTGGCGACCGGATTGGCCCTGGCGACCTCGGCATTCTGGTCGATCGGCGTGGTCGGGCTCGGCAGCCGCTCGATCCGAGCATCGAGGCCGGTTTCCAATGCGAGGACGGTGACCTTGCGGACATACGGCGAGGTCGGCGAGAAATAGAGTTTCATCGGACGGTCTTCCCCAGACGGTGTTGCTTGTTGATTCGCATACAGCCTAGCCGTGGTGCGGCGGGCGCGCCATGCGGACAATCACGACAATCCCGTGAAGCGGGCGCCGGTCCGGGCCGGGTGCAAAAAAAACGCCGGCTAGCGGGAAGTGCCCGCAGCCGGCGTGAAGTGTCCGTCTCGCCACCCGGGGCCGAACCTGAGTCCAGCAGCCGGGGTACTCGCAGCCCGATGCGCCTCGGCACCGGATGCTTGTCCTTACGAAGCAGATTTCATGCCAGCCGTTTCAGGGGGATTCCGGGCGGTTTGGACGGGAAAATCCGCCTCTCTGCCCAAGAGGCGGGCGACGGCACCGGCCGCTGCCCAGCAGCGAGGCAGGCATAAACTGGGCCGTGGCCGGATCAGCGGCGCCGCAGGCCGCCCGGCCTAGGCTGCCCAAGCTAGGCTGCCCAAGCTAGGCTGCAACGGCGCGGCGATAGGCGCGCCAGTCGCCATAGGCCGAAATATCTTCGGCATCGCCGACGGCGATGGCCTCGCAGAGGAATCCCTTCACGCTGCTGCCATCCTCCAGGGTGACGCTGCCGATGCCGAGCGGGCCCGGGATCGCCGCCGTCATCACGCCGAAACCGGCCGGCGGCAGGGACCAGAGCTCGCAGCCGATGGCAACGCCGGCGCCGGCGCCGATCCGCACCAGGCCGGGGCGCAGCATGTTTTTCTCGCGCAGGCGATAGAGCCGGTAATCCGGCGCGGTGCGGCAGGGCCCGATCAGTCGCCCGCCGAGCGCCAGCAGCTGCGGATTGAGCGGCTCGCCCGACATATGCGCACCGAAGACCGCAACCGTGATCCAGGGCCAGGACGGCGCCGCCGCGGCCGGTTTCGCCGCCGGCTGCGCAAAACCGGTGGCGCCGAGCGTCAGCCCGCTCTGCTGGTGGAAGGCATGTCCGATGGCAGCAAGAACACTTTCATGAAAACGCGGCGCGATCAGGGTGATACCGGCCGGCAGCCCGTTGGGCTGGAAACCGTTCGGCACCGCCAATGCTGCGAGATCGAAGTAGTTCACGAAATTGGTGTAGGTGCCGAGATTGCTGTTGAGCGCAATCGGATCGGCCGCAACCTCGTCGATGCGGTAGATCGTGCCGCTGGTCGGCACCACCATGCAGTCGAGATCATCCCAGACTTTGGCGGTCTGCTGGCGCAGGGCCTGCAGGCGATACTGCATGCGATACACATCGGCGCCGCTGGCCCCCAGTCCCTTCTCCACGATGGCGCGCGTCACCGGATGCATGGCTCCGGCATGGCCGGCCATGAAGTCGGCCGTGGCCGCCGTGCGTTCCGCCGTGCCGGCCGGCTGGTAGAGGAAACCGGCGGCCTCGGCAAAGGGCGCGTAATCGATCTCGACCGACGTGCCGCCCATGGCCTGCAGCTTTGCAATGGCGGCATCGAACAGCTTCTCGGCTTCCGCATTGCCGAAGAACTTGCGCTGCGCTTTTTGCGGCAGGCCGAAGCGGAAGGCCGACGGTTTTGCCGGCACCACGCTGCGCCAGCCGGCGGGCGCGGCGCGGCTGTAGCCATCGCCGGTGTCGAGCCCGGCGGCGGCCTCCAGCACCGCCATGCTGTCGGGCACGGTGAGCGCGAAGACCGAAATGCAGTCGATGCTGCGGCAGGCCGGCACCATGCCGCTGCCGCTGAGCAGGCCGACGCTGGGCTTCAGGCCCACGATATTGTTGAAGCCGGCCGGCACGCGACCCGAGCCGGCGGTATCGGTGCCGAGCGCAAAGCTGACCAGGCCACTGGAGACCGCCACGGCCGAGCCGGAGCTGGAGCCGCCCGGGATATAGGCGGCATCGAAGGGATTGCGCGCCACGCCATAGGGCGAGCGCACGCCGACCAGGCCGGTGGCGAACTGATCCAGATTGGTCTTGCCGATCAGGATGGCGCCAGCCGCCAGCAGCTTCTGCACGGCAAAGGCCGTCTGCGTCGGCAGATAAGAGAAAGCCGGGCAGGCCGCCGTCGTCGGCAAACCGGCGACATCGATATTGTCCTTCACCGCAAAGGGCACGCCCCACAGCGGCAGCGCATCGCTGACGCCATCGCGCTCCAGCTCGGCGGCACGCTGCAAGGCCGCGTCGCGCGGGTTGAGCACGATCCACACGCCGTCCTCGCCACTGGCGGCGATGGCATCGTAGATCGCGGCGATCACGGCGGAGGGTTTGCGCCGGCCGTGGCGATAGGCCTCGCCCAGCGTGGTCAGATCGAGCGGGCCAATGGCGGCAGCCTGGACGGCAACGGAGGCAACAGTCATGCGTCATATCCTTGTGCCCGCAGCCGTTTTGGGCGGGCCTTCTCTAACGTGTATGCAATCACCATACCGCCGGATTATTCGACTAAGATACTAGAAAATATCACTTATTACAGAATATCCGTGTCGTAAATTTAATCGCGCCCGAATGCAATTGCATATAATTTAGTCATATTTCGGGCGACGCCAATCAAGCACCCGGCCGGCGAAAATTCCTCAAACGGAGGATTCCCGCAGCCCGATCAGACGATTACCCGAAGCGGCCGGCCCGCCGCAGAGGCATGGCACGCGCGTTGCACCGTGTATGCAAAGCACAACGCAGCCCGGGGGCTCCAACCATGTCGCTATTGTCCATGTACCGCCTGCCCATCCATCGGCGTGTCTTCCTGTTCGCGTCGTCGGCCATTCTTGCGGCAGTCGCACTCGCCGGCACTCCGGCCTTCGCACAGTCGCGCCAGGAAACCCTGGTGGTGCTGGTGGAGAACGGCCCCAACAGCATGGATATCCATGGCGTCGGCACCAGCTTCCGCTCTTATGTGGCGGCCTGGAACATGTACGACCGCCTGGTGACTTTCGGCATCAAGACGCTGCCCGACGGCACGCAGTCTTACGACTACAGCAAGATCGTGCCGGAACTGGCCGAGAGCTACGCGATGGCGCCGGACGGCAAGTCGGTCACCTTCAAACTGCGCAAGGATGCCAAATTCCACGATGGCGCGCCGGTCACCGCGGCCGATGTGAAATGGTCGTATGACCGCGCCGTCAGCGTCGGCGGCTTCCCGACCTTCCAGATGAAGGCCGGCAGCCTGGAGAAACCCGAACAGTTCGTGGTGGTGGACGATTACACCTTCCGCGTCGACCTGCCCAAGCAGGACAAGCTGTCGCTGCCCGATATGGCGGTGGTGGTGCCGGCGATCTTCAATTCCAAGCTGGCCAGGCAGCATGCCACCGACAAGGACCCCTGGGCGATGGAGTGGATGAAGACCAACTCCGCCGCCGGCGGTGCCTTCAAGCTGGACAAATGGTCGCCGGGCCAGGAAATCACCTTCAACCGCAACGACGACTGGAAGAGCGGTCCGCTGCCCAAGATCAAGCGCGTGATCATCCGCGAGGTGCCTTCGCCGGGCAACCGCCGCGCCCTGATGGAACGTGGCGATGCCGATATCTCGGTCGACATGCCGCAGAAGGATTCGGCCGAGATCGTCGCCGAGAAAGGCACCGGCAAATACATCGTGGTCGGCGTGCCGATCGAGAATTCGCTGAAATACATCGGCCTGGTCACCACCCAGAAGCCCTTCGACAATGCCAAGGTGCGTCAGGCGGTGGCCCATGCCGTGCCCTATGAGCAGATCTACAAGTCGGCGGTCTACGGCCGCGGCATTCCGATGGCGATGGGACCGGGCGATGCGCCCAAGGATGCCAGCTGGCCGCAGCCCTTCCCCTACAAGACCGATCTGGCCAAGGCCAAGCAGCTGCTGACCGAGGCCGGCTATCCGGACGGCTTCGAGACCACCATCTCGATCGACCTGGGCGATGCCACCGCGTCGGAGCCGGAAGCCGTGCTGCTGCAGGAGGCGCTCGGCAAGATCGGCATCAAGGCCACCATCGAGAAGATTCCGGGCGCCAATTTCCGCAACGCCATGCTGCAGAAAAACCGCCCGATCCATATCGCCAGCTTCGGCGGCTGGCTGAACTTCCCGGATTATTTCTTCTTCTGGGGCTATCACGGCCAGAATGCGGTGTTCAACACCATGGCCTACCAGAATCCGAAGATGGACGCGCTGATCGACGCCGCGCGCTACGAGGCCGATCCGGCCAAGTACAAGAACGAGGTGATGGGCTTCATCAAGCTGGCGATGGACGAGGCGCCGCGCATCCCGCTGTATCAGCAGATTCTCGATGTCGGCATGCAGAAGAACATCAAGGGCTATACCTACTGGTTCCACCGCCAGCTCGATTTCCGCCAGATCGAGAAGAAGTAAGCGTAAGCGGGAACGGACGAAGGCCGGCCATGCTGTCCCTGATCGGCAAGCGGATCGTCAGCGCGATTCCCAGCGTGATCGGCGTGCTGGTGGTCACCTTCGTCCTCACCCGTGCCCTGCCCGGCGACCCGGCCGCCTATTTCGCCGGGCCCGCGGCAACACCGCAGGCCATCGAGGAAGTGCGCCGCAGCCTCGGCCTCGACAAGACCCTGCCGGAACAGTTCGTCGTCTACATCAAGGATCTCGCCACCGGCAACCTGGGCAATTCGATCGCCACCGGCCAGCCGGTGCTGACCGAAATCCGCACCCGGCTGCCGGCCTCGCTGGAACTCACGCTCTACGGTCTGCTGGTCTCGGTGCTGATCGCCGTGCCACTCGGCGTGCTGGCGGCCACGCGGCCGGGGTCGTGGATCGATCATCTGTGCCGCGTCGTCACCACGGCGGGCGTATCGCTGCCGGCCTTCTTCACCGGACTGCTGCTGGTCTATGTGCTGTATTACCGGCTCGGCTGGGCGCCGGCACCACTGGGGCGGCTCGACATCTTCTATTCGGCGCCGACGACCGTGACCGGCTTCTATACCATCGATGCGCTGATCGAAGGCAATCTCGAAATCTTCCGCGCCGCGCTGGCGCAGCTGCTGCTGCCGGTGACCGCGCTTGCCGTCTTCACGCTGGCGCCGCTGGCGCGCATGACCCGCGCCGCCATGCTGGAGGTGCTGGGCAGCGACTTCATCCGCACCGCGCGCGCGTCGGGCCTGCCCAAGGGCAAGATCGTCTACGGCTATGCCTTCCGCAACGCCATGCTGCCGGTGGTGACCACGCTGGGCATGGTGTTCTCCTTCCTGCTCGGCGCCAATGTGCTGGTCGAGAAAGTCTTCTCCTGGCCCGGCATCGGCACTTTCGCCATTGAGGCGCTGGTGGCATCCGACTATGCACCGATCCAGGGCTTCGTGCTGACCATGGCGCTGCTTTACGTGATGCTCAACCTGGCCATCGACGTGCTTTACATCGTGATCGATCCGCGCGTGGGGTTCGAGTCATGACGACGACCGCGACGCTGAAGCATGTGCGCTATGTGCTGACCGAGAATCCGGTCACGCTGTTTGCCTTCGGCCTGTTCGGTTTCATCCTGTTCTGCGCCATCTTCGGGCCCTGGCTGGCGCCGTACGATCCGCTCGCCACCGATGGCGCGGCAACGCTCAGGCCGCCATCTGCCGCGCACTGGTTCGGCACCGATGCGCTCGGCCGCGATATTTTCAGCCGCGTGCTGGTGGCGACCCGGCTCGATCTCGGCATCGCTTTTGCCTCGGTGATCCTGACCTTCGCCATCGGCGCGCTGGCCGGCATCGCCGCCGGCTTTTTCGGTGGCTGGGTCGACCGCGCCGTGGGCCGGCTCGCCGACACGATCATGGCCTTTCCGCTGTTCGTGCTGGCCATGGGCATCGTCGCGGCCCTGGGCAACACGGTGGGCAATATCGTGCTGGCCACCGCCATCATCAACACGCCGCTTTACGCGCGCGTCGCCCGCGCCGAGGCCAATATCCGGCGCAACGCCGGTTTCGTGGAAGCCGCGCGACTGTCAGGCAACGGCGAGGGGCGGATTCTTCTCTTGCAGATCCTGCCCAATATCCTGCCGATCCTGATGGTGCAGTGCTCGCTCACCATGGGCTATGCCATCCTCAATGCCGCCGGCCTGTCGTTCATCGGCCTGGGGATCGCGCCGCCGACACCGGAATGGGGCATCCTGGTGGCCGAGGGCGCCGCGCTGATGATTTCCGGCGAATGGTGGGTGGCGCTGTTTCCCGGCCTCGCCCTGATGACGGCGGTGTTCTGCTTCAACCTGCTGGGCGACGGGTTGCGCGATATCGTGGACCCCAGGAGGCGCACATGAGTGCGCCGACCAGATATACGGCGAGGCGCACATGAGTGCCGTCCCCGTCCTCAGCGTCGACAATCTCAGCGTCGAATTCCGCACCCGCGGCGGCATCGTCAAGGCGCTGGAGCGGGTCAGCTTCACCGTCAACAAGGGCGAGATGGTCGCCATCGTCGGCGAGTCCGGTTCAGGCAAGTCGGTGACGGCCTTTACCGTGATGGGCATTCTCGATGCCGCCGGCCGCGTCAGTCATGGCACCGCCACCTTCGGCGGCCTGGACGTGCTGCAGGCGCCGGAAGCGGTGATGCGCGACATCCGCGGCCGCGAAATGTCGATGATCTTCCAGAATCCGCGCGTCGCATTGAATCCGATCCGCCGCGTCGGCGACCAGATCGCCGATGTGCTGCTGCAGCATGGCAACGTCACCCGCCGCGAAGCGCCGCAACGCGCCATCGAGATGCTGGCCCGCGTGCGCATTCCCGATCCGGAACGGCGCGCCAGGGCCTATCCCTTCGAACTGTCGGGCGGCATGTGCCAGCGCATCATGATCGCCATCGCACTGAGCTGCGCGCCCAAGATGCTGATCGCCGACGAACCCACGACGGGCCTTGACGTCACCACGCAGGCGGCAATCATGGACCTGATCGCCGAGCTGGGCGCCGAACAGGGCATGGCGACGCTGCTGATCACCCACGATCTCGGCATGGCGGCGGAATACTGCGACCAGATCGTGGTGATGCATGCCGGCCATATCGTCGAGGCGGCGCCGACGGCGGACCTGTTTGCGCATCCCCGCCACCCCTATACCGCCAAGCTGATCGCGGCGACGCCGAAGCCGAGCGTGCGCCTGCGCGATCTGGTCGCCATTCCCGGCAACCTGCCCGACCTGCGCGCCGCCGAAATCGCCTCATGCCGCTACAGCGCGCGCTGCGAGCGGCGCCAGCCGCGCTGCGACCAGGCCCTGCCGCATGTGCTGGGCGAACAGAGGAACAGCATGGTCGCCTGCTGGAATCCGCTATGAAGGATATTTTCAACACGCCGCTGCTGGATGCCCAGTCGCTGCACAAGCATTTCCCGATCGGCAAGACGCCCGGCCTGTTCGCCAGAGCACGCGGTTCTGCAGGGCCGGTCCCCAGACTGCACGCCGTGGACGACGTCACCTTCACCATCGCCAGGGGCGAGACGCTCGGCCTGGTCGGCGAAAGCGGCTGCGGCAAGTCGACCCTGGTGCGCCTGCTGACCCGCCTGCTCGATCTCACCGACGGCAGCATCCAGTTGGATGGCGAGGAGATCGGTCATCTGCCGGCGAAAGGCTTCGGCAAGAGTCTCTATCGCCCGCGCATCCAGATGGTGTTTCAGGATGCCGGCGACAGCCTCAATCCGCGCTTCACGGCCTTTGCCGCCATCGCCGATCCGCTCCGCCGGCTGAAGCCGCTGCCGCGCGAGGCGCTGAAGGCCCGCGTGGAAGAGTTGGCCGCCATGTGCGGTCTGCCGCTGGAACTGCTCGGGCGCTTTCCGCACCAGCTGTCGGGCGGCCAGAAGGCGCGCGTCGGCATCGCGCGCGCCATCGCGGTGGAACCCGATCTGCTGATCCTGGACGAACCGACGGCGGCGCTGGACGTCTCGGTGCAGGTGGTGATCCTGCAGCTGCTCGACGACCTGAAACAGCGGCTTGGCATGAGCTACCTGTTCGTCAGCCACGACCTCAACGTGGTACGGCTGCTCTGCGACCGCGTGATGGTGATGTATCTCGGTCGCATCGTCGAGACCGGCCCGGCCGAGCGGGTGTTCCGCCATCCGGCGCATCCCTATACCAGGGCGCTGCTGTCGGCGATTCCGCATTTCGACCAGATCAAGGGGAGCGACGGCGCGGCTTCTGTGCCGCGCCTGCGCATCAGCGGCGAGCCGCGCAGCCCGATCGACCCGGATCCGAAAGTCTGCCGCTTCCACGGCAGGTGTCCGCAGGGGACTGAGGCCTGCACACAGGCCATGCCGCTGCTGCAGGGTGTCGGGCCCGGCCATTCCGTTGCCTGCCACTTCCCAATCATCGATACTGGGATCGATACTGTACGCGCGGACACCGATGAACCGGATTCGCTGATCGAGGATGTTGCATGAGCCAGGATGCGTTCGACGCCGAAGCCTATCTGGAGGCGGCCGCCGCCGCGATGGGGCTGGACATTGCCCCGGAGTGGAAACCCGCCGTACTCGACAACCTGGTGCGCTCGCGCCAGATCGCGCAGGCCGTGCTGAGCTTCCCGCTGCCCGACACGATCGAGCCCGCCTCGGTATTCAAGCCGTAAGCCCAACACCATGATCGATGTCCAGAGCAAGGCTTTCGAGATTGCCGCCGCCGTGCGCGACGGCAAGTTGTCCGCCACCGAGGCGCTACGGGTCTCCCTGGCGCGCATTGAGAGCAGCAATCCGGCGCTGAATGCCTTCACCGCCGTCACCTCCGAACGCGCCCGCGCGCGCGCCGCCGCCATCGACCAGGCGCGCGACGAGGGCAAGATGTTAGGCCCGCTCGCAGGTGTTCCATTCGCGGTGAAAAACCTGTTCGATGTCGCAGGCCTCGCGACCCTGGCCGGATCGAAGATCAATCGCGACAGCCCGCCGGCCGGAGCCGATGCGGCGCTGGTGCAGCGGCTGGAAGCCGCCGGTGCCATCCTGGTCGGCGCGCTGAACATGGGCGAATACGCCTATGACTTCACCGGTGAGAACATCCATTACGGCCCGTCGCGCAATCCGCATGACCCGACCTGCATGTCGGGCGGGTCCTCGGGCGGCTCGGGCACTGCGGTGGCATCGGGCATGGTGCCGCTGGCGCTGGGATCGGATACCAACGGCTCGATTCGCGTGCCGTCCTCGCTCTGCGGGTTGTTCGGCCTGAAACCGACCTTCGGCCGGCTCAGCCGCCACGGCAGCTTCCCCTTCGTGGCCGACCTCGACCATCTCGGACCGATGACGCGTTCGGTGACCGACCTGGCGCTCAGCTACGACGCCATGCAGGGACCGGACGACATGGATACCTGGTGCGCGCAGAAGCCGGCCGAGCCGGTGACGGCCAAACTTGATGCCGGCATCGACGGCCTGCGCATCGCCGTCGCCGACGGCTATTTCGCCGATCAGGGCGATCCGGAAGTGCATGAAGCCGTCGCTGCCTTTGCCAAAGCGCTGAAGACCGAACGTCGCGTCACCGTCCCCGAAGCCGGACGCGGCCGTGCGGCCGCCTATGTGATCACGACAGTCGAAGGGGCGAATCTCCATCGCGAACGCCTGAAGACGCGGGCCATGGATTTCGATCCCGCCGTGCGCGACCGCTTCCTCGCCGGCCTGATGCTTCCCGCTGACTGGCTGGTGCAGGCGCATCGTTTCCGCCGCTGGTACCAGGCGCGCGCCGCCGAACTGTTCAAAGAGGTCGATATCATCCTGGCGCCGGCGACGCCGCGCGTGGCGCCGAAACTCGGCCAGGCGATGATGACACTGAACGGCGTGGAGATGCCGGTGCGCGCCAATCTTGGTCTGTTCACGCAGCCGATCTCGGCTATCGGCCTGCCGGTGGTCGCGGCACCTTATGCCGAGCGGGCCGGCAAGCTGCCCATCGGTGTGCAGATCATCGCCGCGCCGTGGAAGGAAGAGCTGGCCCTGCGGGTGGCGCGGCGACTGGAATCCATCGGCATTGCCGCATCGAAAGCTGTCTAGAGGATTGCATGGATATCAACATTCCCGAGGTCGTGGCCGAGATGACCACCGCCTTCATGCGTTACGAAAAGGCGCTGACCAGCAACGATGTCGCCGTGCTGGACGAGCTGTTCCACAACAGCCCGCTGACCATGCGCTACGGCGTGACCGAGAATCTGCATTCCTACGACGAGATCATGGCGTTTCGTGCCGGACGGCCCTCGGCGGGGCTGGAGCGCGAGATTTACAATACGCGCATCACCACCTACGGCCGCGACTTCGCCACGGCGAATACCGAATTCAAGCGCGCCAATTCCACCAGGACCGGACGGCAGAGCCAGACCTGGATCCGCACGCCCGAAGGCTGGCGCGTGGTCAGCGCGCATGTCAGCCTGCTGCAGGACCCGGCTTAAAACTCATGCATGACCGGCGGTGGGGCTGCGGCGCTCGGCCTGCCCCATGCCGGATAACGCAGAGGCCAGTAACTCGGCAGCCAGCCGTTCGCTGACCGGCAGCGGCGCATGGATCATGGCCGCGCGGATCGCGGTCGCCATGGTCAGCGCCTGCAGCACATCGCCGTTGCTGGTGTCGCCGAGCAGGCCGATCTCGCGGTCGAGCGTATCGAGCACGGCGGTCAGCAGCTGCGACACCCGCATCGGCGAACCCGTCTCTCGATGCAGCGGAAAGCTGATCTCGAAAACATCGCCGGTTTTTGTGCGTGCGGTATAGGGCAGATGGTTGGGCATGCGCTTCTCCGGGGATGGGCTGCGATGCAGCGGGACGCCTCAGGCGAGCGGCACCAGTTCGACAGCGACGCCGATGCGATGCGGCCCGCCGCCCAGCACCACGCCGCGCACCGGACTGATATCGCCGTAATCGCGGCCGAAAGCGGCGGTGACATGCTCGTCCGAGCAGATCAGGTTGTTGGTGGGATCGAGATCGATCCAGCCGTGATCCGGCCCGCACCACAGGCTGATCCAGGCATGGCTGGCATCGGCGCCCCGCAGAGCCGTGTTGGGCAGGCCGCTGACCGGCGCATCGCCGGCGCGCAGCGTGCGGATATAGCCCGAGACATAACGCGCGGCGAGCCCCAGGCCGCGCAGCATGGCGATTTCCAGATGGGCGAAATCCTGGCAGACGCCGGCGCGTTTCTGCATCACGGCAGCGACCGGGGTGAAGATTTCCGTCGCCATGGGATCGTAGCGGAAATCCTTATAGATTCGCCCGGTCAGGTCGCGCGCCGCCGCCAGCACCGGCCGGCCTGGCGTGAAACTGGCGAGCGCATAGCGGATCGCCTCGTCGCTCGGCAGCGCCAGCGGCGAGTCATGGATGAATTCGCTTTCCGCCACCGGCACGGGGAAGCCATCGCCGGCCAGGGCATCGCGCAGGCTTTCCCAGCCGGGCGTCGCCTCGGGATCGGGCGCCTGCACCGGATCGACCTCGACTTCGGCGCGCAGCTCGACATTGAAGCGAGTATGCGATTCACCCAGCGTCAGCCAGGCGACACGATTGCCGAAATGATCCTGCTGCTCCGACATGCGACCGGCCGACGGGCTGGTGCTGACCGTGCAGGACTTGACGCGCTGGCGCGGCAGGTCCGGCAGCGCCAGATGCAGCATGTGGTGCGAGATATCGACTGCCCAGGAATAGGTGTAGGAGGTGGTATGGCGCAGGCGGTAGCGCATGTTACGACCCGAAGCCGAAAGAACGCGCGACCTGCACGTGACTGAAATAGGTGCGTGACAGCTGATCGGAGACATCCATCAGCGCATCACCGGCGGCATCCAGGCTGCCGCGCAGGCGGGCGGCGAGCTGCACCATCTCCTCGCGGCCGATCTCGTCGCGGTCGAACAGCACCACCAGATCAGCAAACGGCCGCGCCAGAGCCATGCAATCGGCACCGCGCGGCGGCGCTTCGGAATTGGGCATCGCGTCGAGATGCTGGGCCATGGCATGCAGCTGGAAAGCCAGGGCGTGCGGATTGCTGGCATCGAGCAGCAGCAGATCGAAGACGGCGGCGGCCTGCAGCGAGGCGCGGTAGCGGCGCCGGTAGGTGAGCGTGGAATCGCTGACTTCCAGGGCGATACGGAAGGCCGAGTCGCTGCTGGCACCGAGCACCGTGGTGGCGGCCGAAACACTGCGGGTGATGAAAATCGCGCGCTCCAGCCGGCGGCCGAAATCGATGAAGCGCCAGCCCGAGCCGCGCGTCATGTGTTCCGACAGCATGCCGGCGATGGCCGCGGTGGCGCGGATCATCTGGTCGCAGAATTCCAGCATGGCATCGGCATCGCCGGTGGCAGACGGCCGGCTCTGGCGCAGCTCGCCGAGCAGATGGTTGAACATGCGCCACATATCGGCCGAGAAGCGGTGGCGGGAGACGGCGGCCAGCCGTTCAATGCCATCCAGCGTCTGGCCCAGCAGCTGGCCGGAGGTGCAGGCGCGCGTAATCGCGCCGGCGAACAGGGCGGAATCGGGCGGCGCCGCAGCGGCGCGCTGATCGAGGATGCCGCAGCGCGCCAGCGCACGGGCCAGCACCGCCATCTCGACCATGTCGCGCGCGGAGGCGAATTCGCCGACCAGACGCGTGAGCACGGCGCGCAGCAGGCGGGCGCCGTCATCGAGCCGTTCAACCGAGCGGCCGAGCCAGAACAGGTCGTCGGCCACGCGGCTCTGCAGGGTCCCCGACGAACGCCGCAGTGCCAGGCGCTGGCGCGTGCTGCTGCCACGGATGATGGTGGGCGACTGATCCTTGGCGACGACCCAGACATCCTTGTTGACGCCGCCGCGCTGCAGCGTGGCGCCGAAGGGATCATTCTGTGCCGGCACGCGGGCCAGACCGCCCGGCATCACCACATAATCGTCGCCATCGGCCACCACCTGCACACGCAGCAGGATCGGCTGCGGCTCAAGTCCATTGGCGCCGAGGCCGGGCGAAACCGACGGAACGATACGCTCCTGTGCCACGTAATCGCCAGGATGCGCCTTGATCTGCGCCAGCAGGCTGACCTTTTCAGCATCAGGCAGGGCGGCGACGACAACCGGCTGGTCGTTCAGGCCATAGGCACCGCGAATCACCATCTTGTCGAAATTCTGTTCCACTTCCTTCAGCGCGTAGGACTGTCCGCACCACCAGGTGGCGATGGAGGGCATGGCGAGGTCTTCGCCGATCAGCTGCTGCGCCAGTTTCGGCAGGAAAGCATGCAGCGCCGGCGCACCGGCCAGGCCGCTGCCAACGGCATTGCACACCACCACCTGGCCATCGCGTGCCGCCTGCATCAGGCCGACGACACCGAGCGTGGAATCGGCACGCAGTTCCAGCGGATCGCACCATTCGCCATCCAGACGCCGCATGATGACATCGACCGGCTCGAGACCCGCCAATGTCTTCAGGAAGACGCGGCCCTCGCGCATGGTGAGATCGGCGCCTTCCACCAGCGTGGCACCCAGTTCGCGCGCCAGATAGATATGCTCGAAATAGGCCTCGTTATAGGGGCCCGGCGTCAGCAGCACGACACGCGGATTGTCCGACTGCGCGCCGCTCTGCAGCCGCGGCGCGCGGTTGGACAGATCGGCCTGCCAGTATTCGAAATAGGCATTCAGCGGCCGCACGCGGCATTGCCGCAATGCCTGGCCCAGCAGGCGCGACATCACGCGGCGATTCTGCAGGGCGTAGCCCGCACCGGCCGGAGCCTGGCTGCGGTCGGCAATCACGCGCCAGATGCCATCCGGGCCGCGCACCAGCTCGGCGGCATAATGCTGCAGCATGCGGCCCTGGGGTTTTCCGTCGGTGCGGCGCGCGGCGCGCAGGAAATCGCGGTGGCCATAGACCAGCGCCGGCGGGATGCGCCTCTCGTGCAGCAGGGACATCGGTCCGTAGAGATCGCGCAGCACGGCATCGAGCAGGCGCGCACGCTGGATCAGGCCAGCCTCGATACCGGCCCATTCCTCGGCCGACAGCAGCACCGGCACCGGATCCAGCCGCCAGGGCCGCTGCTCGGGCAAAGGCGGCGCAATGGCGCCGCCGGTGCCGTCAGGCAGTTCGTAGAGATTATAGGTGACGCCCTCGTCTTCCAGATACTGGCGACCGCGCTCGGCACGTTCGGCCAGGCCGGACGGCCCCAGTTCGCTCAGGGTGGCGAGCAGCGGCTGCCAATGGCCACGGATCAGTCCCTGGCCGGTGACCATCTCGTCATAGGCGTCGGCCAGACTCCCGGACACGGCGGCAGGCGCGGCAGTCCGTGCGGCCGCCGCGCCGGAAGCCGTGGTTGGAGCCGGTGAAACCGGGACCTGCAGGGGCGAATTCACAGGGCTGGCCCTTCGCGTCCGAATCGGACGGGAAGTTTAACCGGTTCGCAGGTCGAGGGTAAGCGGCTGTTCACCCGGCGGCTGTGCCGCCGGGACAGGCATGCTGCCCGGTGTATGGCCCATGGCGAAAAAGCGGGCACGGCGGCGCGCCTCGGCCTCGTTGGCGTTAACCGGGAAGGTGTCGTAGTTGCGCCCGCCGGGATGCGCGACATGGTAGGTGCACCCGCTGAGCGAGCGGCCGGTCCAGGTGTCAAACAGATCGAAGACCAGCGGAGTATGCACATCGATGCTCGGATGCATGGCGCTGGGCGGCCCCCAGGCCTTGTAGCGCAGGCCGGCAACATATTCGCCGGGCACGCCGGTGGCACGCATCGGCACGGCGCGGCCGTTGCAGGCCACCAGATGGCGGCCATCGACCAGACCCTTCACTTTCACCTGCAGGCGCTCCACCGAACTGTCGACATAGCGCACGGTGCCGCCGGCGGTCGCCTCCTCACCCAGCACATGCCAGGGTTCGAGCGCATGGCGCAGTTCCAGCTCGATGCCGCGCGCCGCCAGTTCGCCGATCTTGGGGAAGCGGAATTCTGCATGGGCGGCGAACCAGTTCGGATCGAAGCCCAGGCCCTGCTGGCTGAGATCATCCAGCACGTCGTTGAAATCCTGCAGGCAGAAATGCGGCAACAGGAATTCGTCATGCAGGCGGGTGCCCCAGCGCACCGGCTTGCGGGTATAGGGCTTGTCCCAGAAGGTGGCGAGCAGCCCGCGCAGCAACAGCTGCTGTGCGAGGCTCATGCGCACATCGGGTGGCATTTCGAAGGCGCGCAGTTCGACCAGACCAAGGCGACCGGTCGGGCCATCGGGCGAATAGAGCTTGTCGATGCAGAATTCGGTGCGGTGCGTGTTGCCGGTGATATCGACCAGCACGTTGCGGAAGATGCGATCCACCAGCCAGAGTGCCGGATTGGGATTCTGCTCGACCTGATCGAAGGCGATCTGCAGGTTGACCAGCGCATCGTCGCGCCCCTCATCGATACGCGGATGCTGCGAGGTCGGGCCGATAAAGAGGCCGGAAAACAGATAGGAGAGCGACGGATGGTTCTGCCAGTAGCCGACCAGGCTCTTCAGCAGGTCCGGCCGGCGCAGGAATGGGCTGTCAGGCGGCGTCGCCGCACCCATCACCACATGATTGCCGCCGCCGGTGCCGACATGGCGGCCATCGAGCATGAATTTCTCGGTGCCGAGCCGGGTCTGGCGCGCTTCCTCATACAGGATCGTGGTCTTCTCGGCCAGTTCGCGCCAGGTCGACGAGGGGTGGATATTCACCTCGATCACACCGGGATCTGGCGTGACGCTGAAATGCAGCAGGCGGGAATCGCGCGGCGGCAGATAGCCCTCGATCACCACCTTCCGGCCCAGCACCACCGCGGTGTCTTCAATCGCGGTGACCAGATCGAGATAGTCTTCCGCCTGTTCCAGCGGCGGCATGAAGACATGCAGCAGCCCGCCGCGCGGCTCGATGCACATGGCGGTACGCACCACGGAGGGATCGGACTGCTGGTTCTTCGGCAGCGCCGCCTGATCACGCGGTGCCGATGCGGCGGCATAGTTGCGCGCCTGGGCCCAGGCCTGCATGCGGTCGGCAACGATGCGGTTGGCCTGGCGGAACACTTCATGCGGCGGCAGCGGCGGCTGCTCCATCATGGTGTCCGGCGCATGCTGGTAGGGATACTCCTTCGCCGTCACCCAGGGCAGGGAATCGAGCGGCAGGCGCAGCCCCATCGGTGAATCGCCGGGCAGCAGATACATGGTCTGCGGCCGGAAGAACCAGGCCCCCGAGCGCCAGCGCTTGGCGCCATCTGTTGTGGGCTCGCGGGTCAGCGGCAGGGCATAGCCCACCACCTTGTCGAGGCCCTGTTCGAAGATGCGGGCGAGCCGCGCGCGTTCTTCCGGTTCCTTGAGATGCGACTGGAAGGGATCGACATTCACCGGCAGGCGGCGTTCGCGCCACATGTAATACCAGAGATCCTCGAAGCCGGGGATGCGATAACCCGGATCGAGCTGCAGCCGTTCGGCCAGGGCCGCCGTGAAGATATCGGCATCCGACACATTGGCACCGTCGCCGGCATCTTCATCGGCCGCCAGCAGCGCGCGTTCGCGCCAGACCGGCTCGCCATCCTTGCGCCAGTGGCAGCTGAGTGCCCAGCGCGGCAGCTGTTCGCCCGGATACCATTTGCCCTGGCCGTAATGCAGCAGATGGCCCGGCGCGAAGCGGTCGGCCAGGCGGCGGATCAGCTTGCCGGCCAGCGTGCGCTTGTTCGGCCCGAGCGCCGCGGTATTCCATTCGGCGCCTTCCATGTCGTCGATGGAGACGAAGGTCGGCTCGCCGCCCATGGTGAGGCGCATATCGCCTCTGCTCAGTCGCGCATCGACGACATCGCCGAGCCTGAGCATCTTGTCCCAGTCAGCATCGGAAATCGGTTTGGTGACGCGCGGCGTTTCATGGAACCGCGTCACCTTCATGTCGTAGGAGAAATCGACCTCGGCCTTCTCGATCGCGCCGCTGATGGCGGCGGCCGATTGCGGCTCGGGCGTGGCGGCGAGCGGGATATGCCCCTCGCCCGCCATCAGGCCCGATGTCGGATCGAGACCGATCCAGCCGGCACCGGGCAGATAGACCTCGACCCAGGCATGCAGATCGGTGAAATCCGCCGTCGGCCCCGACGGGCCGTCCAGCGCCTTCACATCGGCGACGAGCTGGATCAGGTAGCCGGAGACGAAGCGCGTGGCGAAGCCGAGATGGCGCAGCGCCTGCACCAGCAGCCAGGAGGTGTCGCGGCAGGAACCGCTCTTGAGCTGCAGCGTCTGCTCGGCGGTCTGCACGCCGGGTTCGAGCCGGATCAGATATTTGATCTCGCTGGAAAGCCGCTGGTTGAGACCGACAAGAAAATCCACCGTGCGCTCGGCCTTGCGCGGCACCGTGGCGAGCCAGGCGCTGAGCAGCTTGCCGGGCGGATCGGCGCGCTGGAACGGCGCCAGGTCTTCCTTCAGGTCGGGATCGTAGTCGAAGGGGTATTTCTCGGCCGCCGGCTCAAGGAAGAAATCGAAAGGGTTGATCACCGCCATGTCGGCAACCAGATCGACCGCCACCTCGAAATGATCGGTACGTTCAGGGAAGACCAGGCGAGCGAGGTAGTTACCTTGCGGGTCCTGTTGCCAGTTGATGAAATGGTCCTTGGGCGAGATTTTCAGCGAATAGCTGATGATCGGCGTACGGCAATGCGGCGCCGGCCGCAGCCGGACCACCTGCGGACCCAGGCTGATCAGCTTGTCGTAGCGATAGGTTGTGCGGTGATGCAGGGCGACCTGGATGCTCATGCGCTCTCTCGGCGGGACTTATGCCAGACGATGCAATCGGTATGCCGCGCCGCTGTCCAGTGAAAACGTCTGAAGCAGCCCGGAGTTGCCTCCGTCCCGACCGGCCGGTCTGAATTTTAGGCAGACGCCGGAAACCCGGTCAGAATCCGGCCGCGGCGCCGTCGCTGCGCGGATCCGTGGCACCTTCCAGCACGCCATCCGCATGCCGAACAATGGCGCCGGCATGACCCATGGTGCCGGTATAGGCGCCGAGCATTTCCACATCGTGACCGGCGGCCTTCAGTTCGGCGACCAGGGCCGGATCGAAGCGGCTTTCCAGCTTGAGCGTCACGCTGTTCTCGCCCCAGGTCTTGCCGAGCAGCCAGCGCGGTGCAGTAACTGCGGCCTGCAGGCCCTGGCCGAACATGGCATAGCGACTGAACAGCGCCGACTGGGTCTGCGGCTGGCCCTCGCCGCCCATGGTGCCGTAGACCATCATGCGGCCGTCATCGAAGCGCGCCATGGCCGGGTTGAGGGTGTGGAAGGGCATGCGGCCGGGGGCCAGCAAACGCGGGCCCCCATTCTGCTTTTCTGGGCCTTCGAGCAGGAAGCTGGAGCCGCGGTTCTGCCAGTTGATGCCGGTTTCATCCAGCACGCAGCCCGAACCGAATTCGAAATAGATCGACTGGATGAAGCTGACCGCGACGCCATTGCCGTCAATCGCGCCCATCCAGGTGGTGTCGCCGCCCGAAGCCGGCTGCGGCCAGGGCAGCGCCTTGCGGCGGTCGATCCTGGCCGCGAGCGCATCGAGCATGGCAGGTTCGAGATATTTCTGCGGCGGCTCCGGCATCGCCTCGGGATCGCCGATGATGCGGTCGCGTACCAGAAAGGCCTGCTTGGTGGCCTCGACCAGACCATGGATATGGGCAAAGTCTTCGGCCTCGGTCACGCCCAGTCGCTCAAACAGTGCCAGGATCATCAGCGAGGACAGGCCCTGCGTCGGCGGCGGGAAATTGAACAGCCTTGCCGCCTTGAGCGCGACGCTGAGCGGGGCGACACGGCGGGCCTGGTGGCGCGCGAGATCGTCGGCCGTCACCGGGCTGCCGGCCCTGGCCAGATCGGCCGCAATCTTCTTGGCCAGAGCGCCGCGATAGAAATCCTCGGTGCCGGCCGCGCCAATGGCCTTCAGCGTCGCGCCGAGCGCAGGCAGCGTCATGACGCTGCGCTCGGCCGGCGGCGCACCATTGGGCAGAAAACGCGCGGCAAAGCCCGGCGCATCCTTCAGCTCGGGCATCTTCTCGGTGGTCAGGTCATGCTGGCTCTGGGTGACGGCAAAGCCGTGTTCGGCATGCCAGACCGCCTCGGACACCAGACGCGACAGCGGCAGCCGGCCGCCGAGTTCCGCGCTCAGCTTCATGGCCTCGCCCCAGCCGCTCACCGTGGCGGCCACGGTATTGGCCGCTAACGGCCCGCGCCAGGGAATGCTGCCGAGGCCTTTCGATTTATACAGCTCCGGCGTGGCCGCCATCGCAGCGCGACCGCAGGCCTCGACCGCGACAGGCTCCTGCCCGGGCGCCGCGATCAGCCAGAAGCCGTCGCCGCCGATGCCGGTCATATGCGGATAGACCACCGTGAGGCATGCGGCCATCGCCACCGTCGCCTCGATGGCATTGCCGCCCTCGCGCAGCACGGCGAGGCCGGCTTCGGCAGCCAGATGATGCGGGGCGGTGACCATGCCCCGACGGGCGCGCGGTGTATTCAGCATGGCTCGTCTTTACGACAAGGCCGAAACGGATGCCAGCCCCGGCTCATCAGCCCCATTCACCAGCCAATGGCGCGTGGCAGCCAGGTGGCGATGCCGGGCATGTAAAACAGGATCACGACGGCAGCGACCTGCAGGCCGATGAACGGCACCACGCCTTTGTAAATATCCATGGTCGTCACCTGCGGCGGCGCCACGCCGCGCAGGTAGAACAGCGCCCAGCCGAACGGCGGCGTGAGGAATGACGTCTGCATGTTCATGGCAATCAGGGTGGCGACCCAGACAAGGTCGACATTCGCCGCCTGCAGTACCGGCAGGAACAGCGGCACGACGATGTAGCTGATCTCGATCCATTCGATGAAGAAACCGAGGATGAAGATCAGGATCATCATGAACCACAGCACGCCCTCGATGCCGCCGGGAACCAGTTTGAAGAAGTCATGCACCAGCTGTTCGCCCTGCAGACCACGGAAGGCGAGTGCAAACACCTGCGCGCAGATCAGGATGAACATCATCGACGCCGTGATCCGCCCGGTGGCGTAGACGGTTTCCTTCAGCATGGCCCAGTTGAAGCGGCCGGCGATGGCCGCCACCAGGATGCTGCCGAGCGCGCCCATTGAGGCGGCTTCGGTGGGTGCGGCAATGCCGCCGATGATCGAACCGAGCACTGCCAGAACGAGCGCAATCGGCGGCAGGCCGACCTTGAAGGTCTTGCGCAGCAGCTCCTGCCGCGTCATGGCAAAGCGTTCTTCGGCGGGGATCGGCGGCACCATATCGGGCCGCACCATGCCGAGCACGATCATGAAGATGCAGAAGATACCGGCCAGCAACAAGCCGGGCAGCACGGCGGCGGCGAACAGCGTGCCGACCGACTGGCCGAGGATATCGGCCAGCAGGATGATCAGGGTGCTGGGCGGGATGATCTGACCCAGCGTGCCGGAGGCGCAGATGGTGCCGCAGGCGATGCTTTTGTTATAGCCGCGCCGCAGCAGGGTGGGCAGCGTGAGCAGGCCCAAAGTCACGATGGTGGCGCCGACGATGCCGGTGGTGGCGCCCATCAGTACACCGACCAGCACGATGCCGATGCCCATGCCGCCGCGCAGACCGCCGGCAAGATGGCCGATCACCTCCATCAGTTCATCGGCGATGCGGGATTTTTCCAGCATCATGCCCATGAAGACGAACAGCGGAATGGCGATCAGCGTGTAATTCGCTGTCACGCCGTAGATGCGCGCCGGCAGCAGGTTGAACAGCAGCGATCCGAAGCCGAGCCAGCCGAAGAAAAAGCCGCTGATCGCCAGGGTCAGGGCGACCGGAATGCCAAGCGCGAGCAGGACAAAGAAGGACGCGATACAGGACAGCGCCAGGATTTCATTCAGCGGCATGTTCAAACGGCTTGTCGGGTTGCGCTTCGGGCGGAATGCTGCCGCCGCAGAAAGGAATCAGGGCGCGCAGGGTCGCGGCAAGACTCTGCACCAGCAGCAGGAGGAAGCCCGCTGGAATCATCGCCTTGAGCAGGAAGCGATAGGGCAACCCGCCGGGATCGGGCGATGTCTCGCCGATCAGGTAGGACTGCATCACATAGCCTATGCTGAGCTTGATGATGATGACGGAGAAAGCAACCGCGACCAGGCAGGACACCACTTCCAGCGCCTGCTTGGTGCGCGGTGAAAAGCGGCCGTAGAGGATATCGACCCGCACATGGCCTTCATGCTTGATCGCATAGGCGATGCAGAGTAGCGAGACCGGCGCCATCAGATGCCATTCGAGTTCCTGCATCGCCACCGAGCCGGTGTGGAACAGGTAGCGCAGCAGGACATTGAAGGCCATCACCAGAACCAGCGCAAAGCCGGCCCAGGATGCGAACCGCCCGCTATGCTCGACCACCAGATCGAGCATGCGGGCGGCGGACTCCAGACGCAAAGCCAGCATGGAAAATATTATGCCTTGGTGAGCTGGCCGCGAATCTGCGTCTGATAGACCGACTCAGAGATACCGGCCCATTTGTCGTGGTTGGCCTTGAAGGCCATGAAAGCATCATGCACCTTCTTGATCGAGGCATCCTTGGCCGCACCTTCGTTCAGCACGGTCTCGGTGACTTCCTTCAGCCTGGCGACGATCTGCGGCGGCAGCGGCTGCGCCGTGACACCCTGGTTCTTCACCAGATCGTCCAGCGCCTCGGCATTGGTCGCTTCGCACCAGGTATGACTGATGGTGTTGCAGGCGGCGGCGGCGGCGCGCACGATTTCCTGCAGGTCGGGCGGCAGCGAATCCCAGGCCTTCTTGTTGACGATCAGCTCAGTGACGTTGGAGGGCTCATGCCAGCCGGTGGTGTAATAGAACTTCGCCGCCTTGTGCAGACCGAGGCGACGGTCTTGATACGGGCCGACGAATTCGGCCGCATCGATCACGCCGCGCTCCAGGGCTGGGAAGATTTCGCCACCCGGCAGCAGCTTCACATCGACGCCGAGCGCAGCATAGACCTTGCCCGCCAGACCCGGGATGCGCATCTTCAGGCCCTTGTAATCCTCGATGCCGGTGATCGGCTTGCGATACCAGCCGGTCATCTGCACGCCGGTATTGCCCATCGCCATCGGCACTAGATCGAAGGGCGCATACAGCTCTTCCCACAGCTTCTGGCCGCCGCCGTGATACAGCCAGGCGGTCATGCCCTGGAAATTCAGGCCGAACGGCACGGTGGTGAAATACTGCGCGGCGGGAATCTTGCCGGCCCAGAAATAGCTGTTGGCCGCATTCATCTCGACGATGCCCTTGGACACCGCATCGAAGCCTTCCAGTGCGGGAATCAGTTCGCCGGCGGCGAAATGCTGGATGGTCAGGCGACCGCCCGACATCTTCTTCACCATCTCGCAGAAATCGGTCGGACTGCCCGGACCGGCGACATAGAAAGGCGAGCCGGGGCCATAGGCGTTGGTCATCTTCCACTGGAAGGTCTTGCCCTGCGCCGTGGCGATATTCGGCCTGGCGAAGGTGGCGGCGGCGGCACCGCCGATCAGACCGGCCTTGACGAAGGAACGACGTTTCATGGCATACCTCATGGGTCCGAGTGGTGCCGAAGCGACTGCTGCGCTTCGGCGAAAGACCTGCTCAGGTATGCAATCGATATGCCACTGCGTATACGTTGCCTCGAAATTGGTACGCCGTTGTTTTTGTGCCGCGTTACCCATGCAAAGTGAACCAATCCGGCAGGGCCGCAATAGGTTCCGGCATCGGCTTGCCGCTTATCTCGGCAGATGCACAGAATGCCGCGCGGCAACGCCGCCCGTCAGAGCTGATCGAGGCCGTGGTGCTCCAGCAGATCGATCAGCAGCCGGGCCGAACGCAGCCGATGGGCGCGAATCAGTTTCACCGCCGCCTCGGCATCGCGCCGGCGCAGGGCGGCAACCAGCGCGGCATGCTCTTCATTCGAGGCCACCGGCTTGGGCCGCAGCCGCAAGGTCGCCATGCGTGCACGGTGCGACTGCTCGCGGATGGTTTCCACCATCAGGATCAGGCGCTGATTGCACGACATCTCGACCAACCGGCGATGAAACCGCGCATCGCCTTCGGCCCACAGCGCCAGGTCGTCGCGCGCCAGCGCCGCCGTCGTCTCGGCCAGCAGGCCGTCCAGTTCGGCCGTCTCGGCCGGCTGCAGGCCGCGCCGTGCGATGATATCGGCAGCCGTGGCTTCCAGGCCGGCGAGCAGGTCGTAGATATCACGAAGATCGGCAATGGCGATCGGCAGGACACGCATGCCATGGCGCGGCCGCACCTCGACCATGCCTTCCTGCGCCAGCCGGATCAGCGCCTCGCGCACCGGTGTGCGGCTCATGCCGAGCCATTCGGCGGCCTGCTGCTCCAGCGCCTGGGTGCCGGGCGGTAGTTCGTTGTCGAGAATGCGACGCTTGAGCTCGTCATAGGCGCGGCGTGTCTGCGAGCGGCGCACGCCGCCGTTCATGGCATCTGCTGTGATGGCAGCCGTATTCATGACCCTGCAATCCGTGACTGTTTCCCCCGATCTGCGCCGCCGCCCTTATCCGTGCGGTCGCCGCATTGCGGGCAGGATAGCGGAAGCCCGCCGCGGCGGGGCGCAAAATCTGCGTAATATTGCTGCTGCCTCAGCCGGCTGGCCTGGACATATAGACCACCGGCAGTTCGGCCTTGCCGGCCGGCATCAGGCCCTGTGCCTCGGCGCGGTAGCCCAGCGCGGCATACAGCGGCACGGCGTTGATATTGGCACGCACATACAGATTCGGATAACCGGCAGTCGCAGCGGCCTGCTCGGCCGCGCGCACCAGGGCGGTGGCGAGGCCGCGCCGGGCCCAGCCGGGATGCACGAACACCTTGCGGATGCGGGCCGTGTGCGGACGATCCTCCAGGGCCAGCCAGCCGGCGGTGGCGATCAGGCCGTCCTCGCCATGGCGGGCCAGGATCAGGTGGGAGCGGGCGAGATCGGCGGCGTAATCCGGTGCCGCGATCAGGGCTTCATGGGCGGCGATCTGGCTTTCATCGTGATGGCCGGCGGCCAACTGTCGGAAAGCCAGCGCATGCAGCGCCCGCACCGCCGCCAGGGTATCGGGGCTATAGGTGTGCAATGTGACGGAAGCAGGCAAGGACATGAAACACCCTCCGGAACCAGAGCCTAGAAAGCCGCGTTTTCACAGGCAACCATTGCCGGCGCGCCGCATTGGCGCCGCAATGGTTTGTCTGGATGCCTGTATGAAACGTGCAATCCTCGCCTTTACCGCCCTCGCACTGCTTGCCGGCTGTGCCGGGCAAAACACGCCCGACCGCATCGTGCTGACCCGACAGAGCCGGGAATCGCAGGATTGGGGCCGCTTCCTGCCCGATATATACAGCGGCCTCACCGCCTGCCTGGCGGCCCATCCGGTGCAGCCGGCCTATGCCACCGATGCGGTACCGCAGAATCACGGCATGATTCTGGTGCGGCTGCGCGGCGCCGATCACAGCCTGTATGAATGCAGCACCGGCACGACCGGCCATCCGGCGCCGACACTGACGGCGGCCACGCCACAGCGCGTGCGCGGCCCGGCTTTCACGCCGGCCAGCATGCCCGAACCCTACATGCGGTGCGGCACGCCGCAGCCGGTACTGAGCGGCACCGGCCGACTGCTCGGCTGGCTGACCTATTTCACGCCAGACTGCCCGCCGCCGAATGCGGCGGCGGAGACCGGCTGGCGAGCCTTCGGCAACGAGCCGTTCTGGAGCCTGCGCATCAGCGGCGACAATGTGATCTTCGATCGGCTCGGCGAGCTGCCGCAGAGCTATCGCCTGCAGCAGCCGAGCATCGCAAGCAACCGTCAAACCTGGGTGCTGGATGGCGAAAACGGCCAGCTGGACGTCACGATCAGCACGCAGGACTGCGGCGACACCATGGCGAGCCGGAATTATCCCTATACTGCGGAAGTGCGGTTGCAGGACCGTCTTTATCGCGGCTGCGCCGAGAAGACCATCGCTATTCCATAAGGAATGCCCATATCCCCTTGACCTCCCGGCACATCTGCGGCACCCCTGCGGCATGAACGCCGCCGAACTGGAAAAGCGCCTGCTCTATCGCGACGGCCTGATGCTGGTGATCGACAAACCGGCCGGGTTGCCGGTGCATGCCGGGCCCGGCGGCGGCGACAACCTGGAACGGCATCTGAACTGGCTGCGCTTCGGCCTGCCCAAGGCGCCGTCGCTGGCGCACCGGCTCGACCGCGACACCTCGGGCTGCCTGGTACTCGGCCGGCACCCGAAGGCGTTGCGCAAGCTGGGCAAGCTGTTCCAGGACGGCAAGGTGGACAAGACCTACTGGGCGGTGACACGCCATGCGCCGGCACAGAGCGAGGGCCGCGTCGACGCGCCCCTGAAGAAGCTCAGCACCAAAACCGGCGGCTGGCATATGGCGATTGCCGAAGACGGCCAGCATGCCGTGACCGATTATCGCGTGCTGGGCAAGGCGGCTGACGGCAGCTGCTGGATCGAATGCCATCCGCGCACCGGCCGCACGCACCAGATCCGCGTGCACCTCGCCTCGCTCGGCGCGCCTCTGCTGGGTGATGCGCAATATGGCGATGCGGCGCTGGAAAAGCCGCTGACCCTGCATCTGCACAGCCGTGCGATTGTGCTGCCGCTGTATCCGTCGCGCGCCGCCGTCAGCGTGACGGCCGAACCGCCGGCACATATGCAGGCGGTCCTGCAGGCCTGCGGCTGGGTGCCGGCGTCAAACCCTGAGCGCCAGCTTGATGCCGTAGCCGATGGCGGCAACGGTCAGCACGCCGCCCGCCCATAGGGCGACGAACCACAGCACTCTCTGCCAGACGGGCTTGTGTTCAGTGGTAGTGGGCATGGGGATCGACCTTGCCGCGGAACACGTAATAGGCATAGGCGGTATAGGCCAGGATAATCGGCAGCAGGATCACTGCGCCGACCAGCAAGAAGCCGAGCGAAACATCGGGTGCCGCCGCGTCGTAGAAGGTGATCGAGGGCGGCACCATCAGTGGCCAGAAACTGATGCCGAGCCCGATGTAAGACAGCACGAACAGCGCCAGTGCCGAAAGAAACGGCTGCATCGGCCGGCTGTAATCATGCAGGCCACGCCACAGCGCGCCGGCCGCGACCAGCACCAGGATCGGCATCGGTGCAGTGAGCGCGATATTCGGCCAGGTGAACCACCTGCTGAGGAACTGCTCGCCGAGGAATGGCGTCCACAGGCTGACCAGGCCGATCAGCACCACCAGCGCGATGCTGAGCTTGCGCCCGAGATCGTAGCAGCGGTTCTGGATGTCCCCCTCGGTCTTGATCACCAGCCAGCAGGCGCCAAGCAGGCAGTAGCCGACCACCACGGCAATGCCGGTGAGGATACTGAAGGGCGTGAGCCAGTCCCACCAGCCGCCGGCATAGGCGCGATCGGCCACCCTGATGCCCTGGATCAGGCCGCCGAGCGCAATGCCCTGCATGAAGCTGGCCGCCAGCGAGCCGAGTGTGAAGCTCCAGTCCCAGACCGGCTTCCAGCGCACCGTGCGCCAGCGGAATTCGAAGGCGACGCCACGGAAGATCAGACCGAGCAGCATGATCGTGATCGGCATGTAGAGCGCGGGCAGGATGATGGCGTAGGCCAGCGGAAATGCCGCCAGCAGGCCGCCGCCGCCGAGCACCAGCCAGGTTTCGTTGCCGTCCCACACGGGCGCCACCGAATTCATCAGCACGTCGCGCTCGCGTTCTTTTTTAAACAGCGGGAACAGCATGCCGATGCCGAGATCGAAACCATCCAATACCACATAGGCGAGTACGGCAAACGCAATCAGCCCGGCCCAGATCAGCGGAAGATCGAGTGTCATGGCCTGTCTCCGTGCTGCATGGCGGGTCCTGGCACGATGCCGGCACTGCGCAGGGGGGCATTGGCGATGGGTTCATCCGGTGCCGCACCCGGCACCTTGCCCATCAGGCGCAGCAGGTAGAACACCCCGGCGCCGAAGACGATGAAATAGACGATGATGAAGGCGATCAGCGACGCCGAGACCCCGGGCAGACCGATCGGGGACACGGAATCGACCGTACGCAGCAGGCCATAGATCGTATAGGGCTGACGACCGACCTCGGTGGTGACCCAGCCGGCCAGCACGGCAACGAAGCCGCTCGGCCCCATCAGCAATGCCGCGCGATGCAGCCAGGCGTTTCTGTAAATATGTCCGCCGAAGCGCATCACCAGGCTGATCAGGCCCAGCGCCGCCATCAGCACGCCCAGGCCGACCATGATGCGAAAGCTCCAGAACACCACCGGCGTGGGTGGCCAGTCCTCGCGCGGAAAGGCCTTCAGGCCCTTCAGTTCGCCCTCCCAGTCATGAGTCAGGATCAGGCTACCGAGTTTCGGGATGCCGATGGCGTATTTGGTTTCGCCCGCCTCGTTGTCGGGCAGGCCGAACAGATAGAGCGGTGCGCCGCGGATACTTTCTTCGTAATGGCCTTCCATCGCGGCGATCTTGGCCGGCTGATGCTGCAGCGTGTTCAGCCCGTGGAAGTCACCGGCGACGATCTGGATCGGCGCCACGATGGCGGCCATCCACATCGCCATCGAGAACATCACCCGGGCCGGTGTGTTGGTTTTGTCTTTCAACAGGTGCCAGGCACCGACGGCGCCGACCACGAAGGCGGTGGTGAGATAGGCTGCCAGTACCATATGCACCAGCCGGTAGGGGAAGGACGGATTGAAGATCACCGTCCACCAGTCTTCCGGCACGAACTGGCCATTCGGCGCGATCGCATAGCCGGCCGGCGTCTGCATCCAGCTGTTCACGGCAAGAATCCAGAAGGCTGAGATGAAGGTGCCGAAGGCGACCATGGCGGTGGCGAAGAAATGCAGCCCCCTGCCGACGCGCTTCATGCCGAACAGCATCACGCCGAGGAAGCCGGCCTCAAGGAAAAAGGCCGACATCACCTCGTAACCCATCAGCGGGCCGATCACCGGTCCGGCCTTGTCGGAAAACACCGCCCAGTTGGTGCCGAACTGGTAGCTCATCACGATGCCCGACACGACGCCCATACCGAAGGTGACGGCGAAAATCTTCACCCAGAATTTGAAGACCTGCATGTAGACATCGCGGCCAGTGGCGAGCCACAGCACCTCGAGCACGGCCAGATAGCTGGCCAGTCCGATGGTGAAGGCCGGAAAGATAATATGGAACGAGACTGTGAAGGCGAACTGCAACCGGGCCAGAAAGACGGGATCGAGCAGGGCTTGCATCGGCAGATCCTCCGCGGACATGCTAAGGCCGTTTCGGACGGCTACCAAAGAAAACCGTGCAGCCTTGCTGCGGTCAATGCGATGCTGCAGGCGCGAATTGCCGCAGCCGCTCTGCCCTCCAATCATGCGAGCCTTGCAGGCTTCGCAGGACTGGCGATACTGGCAGTCTGCTATAACTTTCGCTCCCGTCTCTCGTTCTCCGCTTCGCGCCAGCCGGTTGTCATGCTGATTCCCCTGATTGTTGCCTGCGCGCTGTTCATGGAGAACCTCGATTCCAGTGTGCTGGCCACGGCCCTGCCCAGCATTGCCGCCTCGCTGGGCGAAAGCCCGCTCAAGCTCAACCTGGCGATCACCTCTTATCTGTTCAGCCTTGCGGTGTTCATCCCGGTCAGCGGCTGGGTGGCCGACCGCTTCGGCGCCCGCACTGTCTTCCGCGCCGCCATCATCGTCTTCACCATTGGTTCCCTGCTCTGCGGCCTGGCCGATTCCTTCTGGACCCTGGTCGGCGCCCGCGTGCTGCAGGGTCTGGGCGGCGCCATGATGGTGCCGGTCGGCCGCATGGTGATTCTGCGCTCGACCGCGAAATCGGATCTGGTGCGCGCGATGGCCTGGCTCACCGTGCCGGCACTGATCGGTCCGGTGATCGGGCCGCCGGTGGGCGGTTTCCTCACCACCTATCTGTCCTGGCGCTGGATCTTCTGGATCAACCTGCCGATCGGCGTGCTCGGTGTCATCCTGGTGACGCTTTACATCCCCAATATCCGCGAGCAGCAGGTGCCGCCGCTCGACTGGCGCGGTTTCCTGATGTCGGCCTTCGGCCTGTGCGGCCTGGTCTTCGGCTTCGAGACCATCGGCCGCGGCCTGCTGCCTGATGCCGCCGTGGCCGGCCTGCTCATTATCGGCGCTATTGGCATCGGACTTTACCTGCGCCATGCCCGGCGGCATCCACATCCGCTGATCGATCTGTCGCTGCTGAAGGTGCCGACTTTCCGTGCCGGCATGAGCGGTGCCTTCCTGTTCCGTATCGGCGTTGGCGCCCTGCCTTTCCTGCTGCCACTGATGCTGCAGCTCGGCTTCGGCCTGTCGGCTTTCGAATCCGGCATGATCACCTTCGTTTCGGCGGCCGGTGCGCTGACCATGAAGATGGCGGCGGGGCCGATCCTGCGCCGCTTCGGCTTTCGCCGCGTGCTGATCGGCAATGCAGTTCTGTGTGGGCTTTTCATCGCCGTCTGCGGCCTGTTCCGCCCTGACACACCGCATGCCGTGATGCTTGGCCTGCTGCTGTTCGGCGGTTTTTTCCGTTCGCTGCAATTCACCAGCACCAACACGCTGACGATCGCCGATATCCCTAACGAGCGCATGAGCCGCGCTACCAGCTTCACCTCGATGATGCAGCAGCTGTCATTGTCAGTCGGCGTGGCGGTTGGCGCCATGGTGCTGCATGCCACGGTCAGCTTCAGCGGCGGTGTCGAGCAGATCAGGGCCGACAGTTTCATGCCGGCCTTCTTCACCGTCGGCATCACGGCCATGCTGTCGACCATCATCTTCTGGCGCCTGCCGGCCGATGCCGGCGCCGAGGTCAGCGGTCATCATCTGGTGGCGCCGACCCAGCGACTCAGTCAGGGCACGCCGCCCCAGCCCGACGATCTTGGGCGGGATGATTCCAGGCGCTAGCCATGTCCGGGATCGATTTCACCCTTCTTGCCATGGCCGCGCGCGGCCTGGCCACCGCCGGCTTCGTCGGCGGTGTGGTGGCGCTGATGGAGCGCAGCTCGCCCTTCATCGGTGGCATCGTGCTGGCGCTGCCGATCGTCACCGCGCCGGCCTATCTGTTTATCATCCTGCATCACGAGCCCGTCTTCGTGGCACAGGCTGCCCTCGGCAGCCTGGCCACCCTCGGCGCCGTGCTGCTGTTTCTCGTCTGCGTGATCGCCCTGGTCGGCCGCGCGCCGATGCCACTGGCGCTGCTGGGCGGCCTCACGGCCTGGTTCGCCACCGGACTGCTGATCCGCAGCCTCCCCGCGGCGCTGTGGATCTCGCTCGGCATCCTGGCCGCGACCGGCCTTATTGCCTGGCTGGCCGCGCGCCGCGTGCCGATGACGGCGCCGGCGGCACGCGGCCGCTCGCCCTGGAGTGAGATCGTGCTGCGCGGCGCCACTGCCGGACTGCTGGTGGCGGCGGTAAGCGGGCTGGCGCATCTGCTCGGACCGACTGTGGCTGGCATCTTCGCCTCCTTCCCGGTGGCCCTGCTCACTGTCTGCTGGTTTATCCCGCGCCGGCTGGAAGACGCCGGCATCCGCGCTGCATTGCGCGCCACCGAGATCGGCCTAGTCAGCCATATGCCGTTTTTCCTCAGCCTCGCGCTGCTGGGCACCGAGATCGGCGCGCTGTTGGCCTTCACACTTGGCATCACGGGATCACTCGGCATCGCGGTGACGCTGGCGCTGCTGCGCCGGCGCCACCTGCGAAAGACAGTTTAAATCGCACCACCATTGGCACGCAGCAGCTGGCCGTTGATCCAGCCGCCCGCTTGGCTGACCAGGAAGTCGACCACACTGGCGATATCATCCGGCTGGCCGAGCCGCTCCAGCGGCGGGATTTTCGCCAGCTGCGCGACGCGCTCCTCGCTCTTGCCGGCGAAGAACAGCTCGGTCGCCACCGGGCCTGGCGCCACCGTGTTCACCGTGATCTGCCGTCCGCGCAGTTCATGCGCCAGAAAGCGCGACAGCGTTTCGACGGCGGCCTTGCTGGCGGCATAAACGCCGTAGCCCGGCAGGTTCATCGCCAGCACGCTGGACGACAGCGTGACGATGCGGCCGCCATCGCGCAGGCGTTTCGCAGCCAGCTGCATCAGGTTGAACACGCCCTTCACGTTGACGGCAAATGTTCGGTCGAAATCGGCCTCTGCCGTCTCACCGATTTTCGGCAAACGGGCATCCAGCACGCCGGCATTGGCGACCAGCACATCGACCGCGCCGAAGGTTTTCTCGGCGGCATCGAACAGCGCGGTCATAGCGGCGGAATCGGCCACATCGCCTTTCACGGCGATGGCGCGGCCGCCGGCTTCGGCAATCTTCAGCGCCAGCTTCTCGGCTTCGTCGGCGCGGCTGGCATAGTTGATCACCACGGCATGGCCGCTGGCGGCGAGCTTTTCTGAGATCGCAGCGCCAATGCCGCGCGACCCGCCGGTGACGATCGCAACACGATGAGACGTAGTCATGGGAAGGCTCCTGAATCAGTGGGTCGGACACCTTCGATATGCGCCTTAGAGTAAATGGAATAAATAACCAATTATTGCCATTATTATTCAATTATTATAAACAATAGATATGGACCGCTTTCACGCCATGCGGCTGTTCACCCGCATCGTCGAGCTGGGCAGCTTTACGGCTGCCGCCGACGACCTGCAGTTGCCGCGCGCCACCGTCACCCATGCGATCAAGCAGCTGGAGGCCAGGCTGCAGGCCCGGCTGCTGGAGCGCACCACCCGCAGCGTGCGCACCACGCTGGACGGCGAGGCCTATTACCAGCGCTGCACCAGGCTGCTGGCCGACCTGGACGAAACCGAATCCGTGTTCCAGCAGGCCGGCGGCAGCCCGCGCGGCACCCTGCGTGTCGCCCTGCAGGGCACCGTGGCGCGCCGCTTCATCATCCCGGCCCTGCCGGATTTTTTCGCCCGCCATCCGGAGCTGCGGCTCGAACTCGGTTTCGGCGACCGGCCGGTCGACCTGATCCGCGAGGGCGTCGACTGCGCGCTCCGCAGCGGGCCATTGCCGGATTCCAGCCTGGTGGCGCGGCGCATCACTCAGATGCAGCAGGTGACCGTGGCCAGTGCCGATTACCTGGCCCGCCATGGCGAACCCCGACATCCCGACGAACTGCATCGCGGCAACCACAAGACTCCCCACTGGGCGGTCAGCTACATGTCGATGGCGACCGGGCGGCATGAATCGCTGGATTTCACCATCGATGGCGAGAACCGCGTCGTTATGCTGCCGAACCTGGTGGCGGTGAACGACGCCGATGCCTATGCCGCCGCCTGCCTGGCCGGCCTCGGCATCATCCAGTTGCCGCGGTACCATGTCATGGAGCATCTGCAGAGCGGTCGCCTGCGCGAAATCCTGCAGCCCTGGCGGCCGGCACCGATGCCGGTTTCCGCCGTCTATCCGGCGCACCGCCAGCTCTCGGCCCGGGTGCGCGTCTTCGTCGAATTCCTGGCCGAAACCTTCCGCAGGGCCGAAGCGGACGGGCGCCTTTAACCCTTCGTGTTAACCCGGCGGGAATGGCGTCCCCGCGACCGCCATGCTAATCCAGCGGCCCGCAACACCCCCCCATTCCACGCGACTTTACCGGACTATCTGGCATGAACCCGATTTTCGCCGACGCGCCCACCACCATCTTCGAGACCATGTCGCGGCTTGCCGGCCAGCATGATGCGATCAATCTCGGCCAGGGCTTTCCCGACGATCCGGGGCCGGAAGACGTGCGCGCCAAGGCGGCGCAGGCCGTGCTTTCGGGCTGGAACCAGTATCCGCCGATGATGGGCCTGCCCGAACTGCGCCAGGCGGTGGCCGAGCATTACAGGCGGTTCCACCGGCTCGACCTCGACTGGCAGAGCGAGGTGATGATCACCTCGGGCGCCACCGAGGCGCTGGCCGACAGCCTGCTGGCGCTGATCGAGCCGGGCGACGAGGTCGTGCTGTTCCAGCCGATGTATGACGCCTATCTGCCGCTGGTGAAGCGCGCCGGCGGCGTGCCGAAATTCGTCACCCTGCGCCCGCCGCACTGGCGTATCGACGAGGCCGCGTTGCAGGCCGCCTTCTCGCCGAAGACCCGCGCGGTGATCTTCAACAACCCGCTGAATCCGACGGCCAGCGTGTTCCCACGCGAAGACCTCGACCTGCTCGGCCGCTATCTGGTGAAGCACAATGCCATCGCGATCTGCGACGAGGTCTGGGAGCATGTGCTGTTCGACGGCCTGCAGCACCAGCCGCTGATTGCGCTGCCCGGTTTGCGCGAGCGCTGCATCAAGATCGGCTCGGCCGGCAAGATTTTCTCGCTGACCGGTTGGAAGGTCGGCTTCGTCTGCGCCGCGCCGGCGATCATGAAGGTGCTGGCCAAGGCGCATCAGTATGTCACCTTCACCACGCCGCCGAACCTGCAGGCCGCGGTGGCCTATGGCCTGGAAAAGAGCGACGACTATTTCCTCGGCATGCGCCAGGATCTGCAGACCGCGCGCGACCGTTTCGCCAAGGGTCTGACCGAGGCCGGCCTGACCGTGCTGCCGAGCCGGGCGACCTATTTCCTCAATGTCGATCTGTCGACGATTGCGAACGACATCGACGATGCCGCCTTCTGCCTGCGCATGGTGGAACAGGCGAAAGTGGCGGCGATTCCGGTCAGCGCGTTTTACAGCGAGGACCAGGTGCGCAGCGTGGTGCGCTTCTGCTTCGCCAAGACCACCGACAAGCTGGATGGCGCGGTGGAGCGTATCGCGAAGTTCGTGAAGCGGGGCTGATTGCTCGAATCCGCCATGCTCGGGCTTAGCCCGAGCATCCACGAGTTCTTTTAAAAGCAAAACGTGGATGCCACGGCCAAGCCGTGGCATGACGGTTCTGTAATAACCGCTTAAGCCGCCGCCTTCTGCAGCGCACCGATATTGCGCAGCGTCGCCGCACAGGCCACCGCCACCTCGCGGCCCTTGACCTTGAAATGGTCGCGGAAGAAAGCGCGATGCTCGTCATGCTCATGGAAATGATGCGGTGTCAGCACGCAACTGAGCACCGGCACTTCGGTGTCCAGCTGCACCTGCATCAGGCCGTCGATCACCGCCGCCGACACGAAGTCATGGCGATAGATGCCGCCATTGACCACGAAGCCGGCGGCGACGATGGCATGATAGCGGCCGGTTTTCGCCAGCAGCTTGGCCTGCAGCGGAATTTCGAATACGCCGGGCAGCTCGAAACGCTCGATGCTGCCCTGCCGCAGCCCGGCCCTGGCCATTTCGGGGAGAAACGCCTCCCAGGCTTCATCAACGATGTCGCGATGCCAGCAGGCCTGGATGAAGGCGACGCGCCTGGCATCCTTACCAGTCGCATCGAGACTGATATCGGCAGCACGGAAATCGGGGGAGAAAGTAGGTTCTAGGCGCTGATTCATGGTGGCGTCCTTTCCTGCCATCAGAATCAGGGCGCACGGTACCGGCGACACGCGACAGGCACACGACAGGCGTCGCATGCCAGCAGCATGGTCCTTCACCGCTCTCTTCCATCCGGACTGTAACCGTCGGCTTCGGCCTTGCACCGAATCTGCTGGACCCTGCCGACCGCATGAAAGCCGGGAGGCGCTCGCGGGCTCGCATGGGGAGATCATCCCGCATGCATACCGCCGGTGGGGACTTTCACCCCGCCCTGAGAACGTGACCGCCGGACCATCCGGCGACCTGACACCATGCATAGGACGGGAGCGCCCGTCCGGCAAGCAGGCGATTGCTGCGATACAAGATTGCCGTTACGTCAGCCGGGGCGTCACCGGACAGCCTTGAGCACCAACTCGCGCGGCGTATCGACGCCCCGTGCCCGCCCACGCAGATACTGTGGCGCGACATGCACCTCGCCCTGCAGCGCATCGGCCGCCCGCCAGGCCCAGTAGGGATCGTTGAGCAGGCCACGCGCCATTGCCACCAGATCGGCCCTGCCTTCCTTGACGATGGCTTCGGCCTGCTGGGATTCGGTGATCATGCCGACCGCCATGGTGACGATGCCAGTGGCTTTTTTCACGGCTTCGGCGAAATGCACCTGATAGCCTGGCCCGGTGGTGATCTTCTGCCTGGCCGAGACGCCGCCTGAGCTGACATCGACGAAATCGGCGCCGAGCTCCTTCAGCCGCGCGGCAAACCGGATCGCATCGGCGATTTCCAGGCCTTCATTCGGCATCCAGTCGCTGCCAGTGATGCGCATGCCGAGCGGCTTGTGCTTCGGCCAGACCGCGCGCAACGCCTCGAACACCTCGAGCGGGAAGCGCATGCGGTTTTCCAGGTTGCCGCCATAACCGTCCGTGCGCCTGTTAGAGATCGGCGACACGAACTGGTGAAACAGGTAGCCATGCGCGCCGTGCAACTCGATCAGATCGACCCCGGCACGGTCGGCGCGCTGAGCCGCTACGACGAAGTCGCGCTTCACCTCGGCCAGGCCCTCGTCATCCAGTTCGGCCGGAATATGCCAGCCGGCATCATGCGGGATGGCACTCGGCGCCACGGTGGGCCAGGCCAGCGGACCCTGCAGGGCCAGACCGCCGCGCCAAGGCAGGTCGGCCGAGGCCTTGCGGCCGGCATGCGCCAGCTGGATGCCGAAGGGCGTGGGGCCAAACTGCTTCACATCGGCAGCGATCTCGCCGAAAGCGGCTTCCTGCACGGCATTATACAGGCCGAGGCAGCCCGGCGTGATGCGGGCGCGGGCATTCACATGGGTTGCTTCTGCAATGATGAGACCAAGTCCGGCCGTGGCGTAGCGACCGAGATGGATGCGGTGCCAGTTATTCGGCACGCCGTCGATGGCGCTGTACTGGCACATCGGCGACAGCACGATGCGATTGGGCAGCGTCACCGAGCGGAGCTGCAGCGGTTCGAACAAAGCGGACATGGGCGGGATATCTTCGGGCTGGGTTGCGGATGCCGGGTCAGGATGGCGCAGTCATGGCCAAGGTCAAGGCCCCGCCCCTGATTGGGTCTGAATTGGTTCCCATTGGTCCACTCGCCAGCGGTTCGTTATTTCTTGGTCTGGCTCCAGCCGTAATTGAAGCTGATCGAAATGCGCTCCCGCAGCGTGAAACTCGGCGGCACCTCGTGGCGCAGCCAGCTTTCGAACAACACGACCTGCCCGGCCTTCGGCTTCACGCTGAAATGCAGGCGCTCGCGCGGCGGCAGGTCGTCGCGCCGGGGCGGCGCCGCCATCAGGCGGTCAAGCCGCGGGTCCTCGAACTTGATCGCCGCCGCGCCGCGCGGCACCTGCACATAGTAAGTCCCGCTGATGAAACTGAGCGGATGCAGATGCAGGCTGTGCGTCACCGCGCCGGCCATCATGTTGACCCAGCAGTCGGTCATCGAAAGCTTGCGGCCGCGCAGGTCGTAGCCCAGCGCCAGCGCATAAGCCTTCACTTGCGGATCGAGCGCCTTTTCCAACACTGCAAATGTTGTTGAGATGCGATGCATCTGGTCATGGCTGCCATAAGACGTATAGCCGCCGGGATAATTCCTGGCGCTCCAGCGCTGGCCGGTGGTATCGGCCAGACGGAGCGACTCGCAAACATCGATGAGATCGCGGTTGAAGCTGTCCAGGCCACGCTTTTTCAGCAGGGCGACTTCGATGCGGGTGGGAAACAGACTGAGCATCGGCATCAGAACAGCTCGAAATACTCGCGATGTTCCCAGTCGCTGACGTCCAGCAGGAAACGCGCGATCTCGGCCTGCTTGATATGCAGGAAGTAATCGACAAAGGTGTCGCCGAAGCCGGCGCGATAGCAGGCGCTGTCTTTCAGCGCTGCCAGTGCCGCCTCCAGCGAACGCGGCAAAGCCGGTGCCGGTGTCTCGTAAGGCGTATCGGCTGATGGCGGCGGCTCGGCCTGCTTCGCCATGCCGTCCATGCCGGCGAGCAGCTGCGACGCCATGTAGAGATAGGGATTGGCGGCGGGCTCGCCCAGCCGGTTTTCGATGCGGCTGGCCGGATCGCCCTTGGCGCCCAGAACGCGACACATCACGCCGCGATTATCCTTGCCCCAGATGGCACGGTCGGGCGCCAGCGAATAGGGGCGGTAACGCCGATAGGCATTGATGGTGGGTGCCGCGAAAGCCGCCGAGGCCGGCGCATGTTCGAGCAGGCCGGCGAGGAAGTACCGGCCGAGCTGTGACAGCGGCTGGCCGTCCTCGGTGGGGATGAAGGCGTTCTTCTGCGTCTTGCGATCGACCAACGACTGATGCAGGTGCCAGCCGGACGAGAAGATGTTCGGCAGCTTGGGCCGGCACATGAAGGTGACATGGTGGCCATGGCGGCGCGCGATCTGCTTGGCGGCCGAGCGGAACAGCACCATGGTGTCGGCGGACTCCATATTGGTGCCGGGGCGGAAGGTGAATTCCGCCTGGCTCGGACCGAATTCCACTTCCATCGAGCGCAGCGGCAGGCCGAGTGCCTGGATATCCTTGCGCAGGATTTCATAGATCTCGTCATACTGATCGTAACGCAGCTCGGTGAGATAGTTGTAGCCCTGCGTCAGCAGGCTGACCTCCGGCGGATTGCCGGGCTGGCCGGCATCCTCGGGCCGCATCTTCGCGTCTTCCACCTTGAAAACGTGGAATTCGACCTCCAGGCCGGCGACATAGTCGTAGCCGGCGTCATTCACGCGCTTCAGCGCATCGCGATAGAGCTGGCGCGTCGAGAAGGGCACCGGACGGCCATCGGCGAAATAGAGGTCGCAGAGCAGCCAGCCGGTATGCGGCGCCCAGGGCAATACTTTGAAGGTTGTCGGATCGGCCACCATCAGCACATCGGCGGCGCCCTGCATCTCAGGCAGGCCGAAACCGCCGCCCTTGGTGAAGACCGGGAAGACCGTGCGATGCGAGGTGTCTTTCGCCAGCAGCGTCGTCGTGAAGCCGACGCCGCTGTGCATGGCGCTGCCGAGTTCCTCGGCCACCACCGTCTTGCCGCGCAGGATGCCGTGCTGGTCGGCAAACGAGAAGCGGATCACACCGAGGCCACGCTCGGCGACCTCCTTCTCCACGGCTTTGGCAGCCTTGTGCTGCTCCGGCGTCCACAGGCCGTGCTGGTCGACGAAACGCTCCACGAAAATCCCCCGAAGAAAGCTGGCGTCTTATTCAGCCGCGAGAGGCGCAGGGGCCTGCCACGGAGCGGCCTGGCGTTTGCGCGCATCGGCCTCGCGCCAGTATGCCCGCCACGTAGCCGTCGGGGCAATGCCGTCGATGGTGACCGGGCCGCGAATGGCGCGAGCGGCGGTTTCATCCAGCACCATCAGCGGCGGTTCGTTGCCGCTTTCCGCCTGGTCGATCGCCTTCATCAGCATGGAGCGGTAGTTGATGATCGCCTTATCGGTGCTGCCGAGATGCTCACGGGTACGATCCTGGATCGGCCCCTGGCTTTCCACCGCCCACTGGTCATGCACGTTGATGTCGTTGCCCATGCCGGTATAGGTCTGGGTTTTCTGTTCCATCGCGTTGAAGCCGTAGTCGTTCGACTTGTTCAGGCGCGGGATGTAGTCGGGCAGCGTATAGAGCTGCAGCCGCTGCTCGCGCATCTGCTGCTTGTTCACCGGCCCGGAAAAGCTGGTGAAAATGGCAAACCAGTAGCAGTTCACGTCATCCACCGGCATATGCCACTGGGTGATGGTCATCTCGGCAGACAAGGGAATATTAAAGGCCTGCGGGAAGAGAAGATTCGTCACGCGCACATGCGTGTTCTTGTCATTGATCTCGCGTAGCGCGATCAGCCGCATGCCGTAATCGGTGCGCTCGACCTCGATGCTGGGCCGCTCGAATTCGCGCAGCACGCGGGTCATCGGCATGTCTGAATCGGCCGAATTGGCGCGGAATTGCCGGCCGTAATTGGCATTAGGGTCTTCGTCCTCGAAGAAGCGGTGCAGGAAAGAGGCATGCGCCGGATCGATGCCGACTTCGAGTGCCTGCAGCCAGTTGCAGGCCATATGGCCCTTGAAGGCAAAGACATGACTGTCGGGCGCAACGAAACAGTCGAGATCGGGAAACGCCGGCGGCTCGCCTTCGCCCAAGTAGGCAAACAGGATGCCGCTGCGCAGCTGCACCGGATAGCTCTTCTGCTTGATGCGCTGACACAGCTTGCTGCCTTCAGGCTCGGCTGGCATCTGCAGGCAGTTGCCCTTCACATCGAACAGCCAGCCATGGAAAGGACAGCGCAGGCCACCATCTTCGGGCCGGCCGAAGGCAAGATCGGCGCCCCGATGCGGGCAGTCACGATCCAGCATGCCGTAGCGGCCCTGCTCGTCGCGGAACAGCACGAAATCCTGGCCCATCAGCTTGACCGGACGGACCGGACGCAGATCGTCCAGTTCCTCGATCAGCGCAACCGGCTGCCAGTAGCGGCGCAGCAGCTTGCCGGCCGGCTGGCCCGGGCCGACCCGGGTCATGCGCATATTCTGATCGTGCGTGGTCATGGCTGGTCCCTCGTCATTCCGTCTTGACGGGCCCTCCCACAGGCCCGAGAATGTCCGACTAGCGAACATATGTGCGATTTTACTGCTGTCGGTTGCTAACAGCAAGACCATAGTGAGGCCTCGACATGACCCGCCTGCGCGATTCCGATGCCGAAAAGCGCCAGCAGAGCGGCCGCAGCCCGGATTTCCTCGAGGCGCTGGCGCGGGGCCTGAGCGTGCTGACCGCCTTCGACGGCAGCCGGCCGCAAATGACGCTGAGCGATGTGGCGCGCAACGTGGATCTGCCGCGCGCCACCGTGCGCCGCGCGCTGTATACACTGGAGCAGCTCGGCTATCTGGAGAGCGATGACCGCCTGTTCCGTCTCACCCCGCAGGTGATGGGGCTGGCCGGCGCCTATCTTGGTTCTGCGGGTAACGCTGCCGCATTGCAGACTGCCTGCGATGCACTGTGCCACGAACTCGACGAGGCCTGCTCGGCCGCCGTACTGGCTGGCGAACATGCCGTGATGGTGGCACATGCCTCGCCGCCGCGTTTCCAGTCTTCCGCGCCGGGCATCGGCTTCCGCGTGCCGGCCTTCTGCTCGGCGCTCGGCCGCGTGCTGCTGGCCGCTGCCGGCGCGGAGCCCGCCGGCGTCCAGGCCCTGACACCGAAAACCGTGACCGATCCGGTCGAACTGAAAGCCATCCTCGCCCGGGTGGCGAAAGACGGCTACGCGCTGTCGGATCAGGAAGCCGAACTGGGTTTCCGTTCGCTGGCCGTGCCGGTGCGGCGGTTCGACGGTCGCGTGGT
>NZ_JAOZVR010000009.1 GCF_025869515.1 Ferrovibrio sp. | reverse complement strand
CGCACGCCGTCGGGCGTCAGCTACATGCTGGAAAACCGCGAAACCATGATGCAGATGTTTCCGGAGCTGTTCCAGCTCAACAAGGTGCAGCGCGTCGAAGACTATCCCTATCTCCTGCGCCAGTCGCTCGCTTCGCTGGCGCCTCCCGGCTGCAAGGGCAAGCCGCGCGTCGCGGTGCTGACCCCCGGCATCTACAATTCCGCCTATTACGAGCATTCCTTCCTCGCCGACATGATGGGCGTGGAACTCGTCGAGGGTTCGGATCTCCGCGTCATCGACGGCAAGGTGAAGATGCGGACCACCCGTGGCTATGAGGCGATCGACGTGCTCTACCGCCGCGTCGACGATGACTTCCTCGATCCGCTGACCTTCCGTCCGGATAGCTGTCTCGGCGTACCCGGCATCATGGACGTCTACCGCGCCGGTAACATCACCATCGCCAACGCTCCCGGCACCGGCATTTCCGACGACAAGGCGATCTATTCCTACATGCCGGAGATCGTCGAGTTCTATACCGGACGCAAGGCGCTTCTCGAGAACGTGCCGACCTGGCGCTGCTCCGAACCCGACAGCCTGAAATACGTGCTGGAGCATCTGGAGGAACTGGTCGTCAAGGAAGTCCATGGCTCCGGTGGTTACGGCATGCTGGTCGGCCCGACCGCTTCTAAGAAGGAGCGTGCGGTCTTCGCCGAGAAGCTCAAGAGCCGGCCCAACAACTACATCGCTCAGCCGACGCTTTCGCTTTCGACGGTCCCGATCCTGGTCAACAAGGGTATTGCCCCTCGCCACGTCGATCTTCGTCCCTATGTCCTTGTATCCGACAAAGTGCAGATCATTCCGGGCGGATTGACCCGCGTGGCCCTGAAACAGGGCTCGCTCGTCGTCAACTCCTCCCAGGGAGGCGGCACCAAGGACACCTGGGTATTGGAGGACTGAGCCATGCTGGGCAGAACCGCAAACGGACTTTACTGGATGTTCCGCTACATCGAGCGGGCCGAAAACATCGCCCGCCTCGTGGACGCCGGCCTCAGGATGTCGCTGACCCGCACCGGAGCCTCGGAGGAAGACTGGGGCGCCGTGCTTCTCAGCGCCGATGTGCGCGAGGGATATGACGCAGCCCACCCGAAGCTGACGAGCGCCGATGCGATCGACTACCTGCTGCGCGACCTCGCCAATCCGTCCAGCGTGATGTCATGCATCGATTCCGGCCGCAACAACGCCCGCATGGTGCGCACCGCGCTGACCCGCGAGACCTGGGAAGCCACAAACGAATGCTGGATCGAGTTGAAGCAGCTGCTGGGCCGCAGGCTCAAATCGGCAGACCTGCCCGAAGTGATCGACACGGTGAAGCGCCGCGCCGGCCTTATCCGCGGCGCTTTCCACGGATCCATGCTGCGCAACGAGATCTACAATTTCGCGCGCATCGGCACCTTCATCGAGCGGGCAGACAATACCAGCCGCATCCTCGATGTGAAGTATTACGTGCTGCTGCCGGCCGTGACCCAGGTCGGCTCCTCGCTGGACAACATGCAGTGGGAATCGATCCTGCGCTCCGTCTCGGCGCACCGCTCCTATCGTTGGGTCTATGACGGCGAATATCGTGCGGCCAACATCGCCGATTTCCTGATCCTCAACGGCCAGATGCCGCGCTCGCTCGCCTATTCCTACGAGAAGATCGTCAGCAACCTCGGCTATCTTGCCAAGGAATACGGCCAGCGGCTGCCGGCCCACGACACCGCCGATTCCGTGCGCACCACTCTGAGTTCCTGCAATGTGAACGCGATCATGGACCAGGGACTGCACGAATTTCTCGATAATTTCATCTCCCGGAACAACCAGCTGGGCAGCGAGATTACCGAGGGCTACCGCTTCTACAGCTGACGGCAGGCAGGACACCATCATGCGGCTCAAGATCACCCATACCACCGAATACCAGTACGCCGAGCCGGTGGCCTATTCGCTGCAGCGGCTGCGGCTGTCGCCCGTGGCAAGCCCCGGACAGGACGTGCTCTCCTGGCACATAGCCGTCGATGGCGCCGTCGTCGAGGCAGGTTTTCACGACCAGTTCGGCAATCACGTCCACCTCGTCTCGACCGAGGGCGACAGTTCCAAGGTCCATATCGTCGCCAGCGGCGAGGTGGAGACAGAGGATCGCGCCGGCGTCTTCGGCCCCCATATCGGCTACTGCCCACTATGGCTCTTCCTTCGCGACACTCCGCGCACCAAGGCCGGCAAGCTGACGAAGGAGCTTGCCAAGGGTCTTTCCGGTGTGACCGACCTCGACCGCATGCATGACCTGATGGGCACGGTCCACACATCCGTCGCCTATCGCCCCGGCGAAACCGGCACGGAAACGACGGCCGAACAGGCGCTTGAAGCGGGCCACGGTGTCTGCCAGGATCACGCGCATATCTTCATCGCCGCCGCGCGGCTTCTGGATATCCCTGCTCGCTATGTCTCCGGCTATCTGATGATGGAAGGCGTGGCCGAGCAGGCCGCGACCCACGCCTGGGCAGAAGTGTTTCTTCCCGGTCTCGGATGGGTCGGCTTCGACGCCGCCAACGACCATTGCCCGGATGCCCGCTACGTGCGCATCGCCTCCGGCCTCTGCTATGCCGATGTGGCGCCGGTCTCGGGCATGCGCATCGGCCGCGCCGGCGAGGATCTTGCCGTCAAGGTGGTGGTGGAGCCCAGGCTTCAGGGGCAAAGCCAGAGCCAGAGCTGACACCGCAGCATCACCCTGCCCCCGCCCGGACACATAAGGAACACCCCGAGTTCCCGCATCTGCACATCACGCCACGGCCCACCGGTGACATGCACGCCGTAAGCCCGACGCCAAGTCCGCGTGCTCTCCTCATCTGCCCAAGGGAGAATCACGCATGCTGTTTCGCCAGTCGTTGTTCCAGTCGGTCGTCGAGCGTCTTTCGGATGAAGATATCGACCCGACGGCCGAGGAAAGCCCAGCCGTATCCCATCGCATCCACGGCATGCCGGGCAACTATCTCGCGGACAGTCTCACGACCGAGCCTCAGGAAGCAACCCGCCTGCAGCAGGCCTATCTCTTCCTGATGGAAGACGGGCCGCTCGAAGAGCCTGCGGCCCCTGCTCCGCCACAGGCCCAAGCGCCCGTCATACCCGCCCACCTTGTGCGCCTGTCACTGGAGGAAATTGCGGAGGATCTCGGCATCGCGCCGACCGATGATCGGGAAAGACTGGCCGAGCGGCGGCGGCAGTTCGCCAAACTCAACCACCCCGACAGGATTCATGCCGATTTCAGGGAGCGCGCGACGAAACGTATGAAGATCGCCAACCTGCTGATCGACGAAGCAATCCGCCGCCTGCCCTGATCAAGTCAATCCGATCAGAACGGGCAGCGGCGCCGGAAACCTTCAGATTTCAATCGTAAAGTTTCTTCAGCAGCCCGATCAACTGGTCGCGCGCTTCAGGACCGCCAAGCTGCGCCAGTAGCCGCCCTTCATGCTCCTGCCAGATCGGCATGAGTTCGTTCAGATAGGCAAGGCCTGCGTCGGTAATGTAGAGCGACTGGACGCGGCGATCGAGATCGGACTTACGGCGCTCGACGAAGCCCTTGTGCTCAAGACCGTCGACGATGGCGACAAAATTGGCTCTCTGGATACCGAGCGCCTCCGCCACCTCGCTCTGCTTCGATCCCTGGTTGCGGGTCAGAAGCAGCAAGACGGCGAAGTCCGTCGGCCGCAACCCCTTTGCGGCAAACGTCTCGTTGAAATGCTGGAAGACCGCAAGTTGAGCGCGCCGAAGGCGATACCCGACGGCATCCTCCATCATCGAAAAATCTATCTTGGTGGACCCCAGAGCTGTTTCTTCAGCCTTATTTTCCGTCATCTAGACGCCATTCTCATGCATTTTCCCCGCCAAACCATAACGCAAACCAACGGGAAGCGTCATGATCATAACAATAATCTTATAGGATTACCTTCATGGCACAAGGGTTTAGGCTCAGATACCCGTGAAAACAGACAGATTTGGCCCGAAGCAATCCTCGGTTACATTGAGACACGGAAGGATATGCTCCGCCCCGGGAATCCGTCTGTTTTTCGGTTCGTAGCGTATAGAGTGCTGGATCAGGCTTCCTACGGTCAAGGATTTGAATCCTGCTCACTATGTCGAGATTGTTGAGAGCGACGCGTTTGCGCATTTTCCACATTGATGCGAAGCAAACTCTAGGGTATGACCGCCAAACAGCCTGACGGCGAGGCCAAACCTCGCCCCGGATGCACCCGTAGCTCAGCTGGATAGAGTGTTGGATTCCGATTCCAAAGGTCACAGGTTCGAATCCTGTCGGGTGCGCCATATACCGCCGATTGCCCTCCGCAGTACGCTATAGCCGCCGAACGTACACCCTTGTATCCGGTAGAGGTCGGCCCGCGCGCAAAAGAGCGTAGAAATGGCGGCGTTCGGCGGCGGAAAAGTTCGAATCGCTTTCGGTCGAGTGATTGCCAAATGAACACGTTGCGGCCTGGTATAGCGGGAATGCGCCCATCATCGGCCATCGGGGAGCATCGACCGACAATACAAAAATCAGTTACTCTTTAAGCGCCGGTTTCGGAGCTGTGAGCAGCCCTGCGTTGCGTGAAATACTGTGCCGGCGTGCGACCCAACGCCTTCTTGAACATCGTGATGAACGCATTGACCGACTCGTATCCCAGTTCGGCGGCAACACTTTGCACCGTCTCGCCGCTGGCCAGTTCACGAAGCGCGACGACAAGGTGGAGTTGCTGCCGCCAGCGCCCGAACGTCAGTCCCGTCTCGCGGATCAACAGTCGCGCCAGCGACCGCTCGCTCATTGCGACCCGCTTCGCCCAATCGCTCAGTGTACTGCGGTCCGAAGGCTCGATCGTCAGAGCATCAGCCATCGCCCGGATCTTCGGATGGGTGGAGATCGGCAGGTTGAACCGCTCATGCGGCATCTGCGCAAGTTCGTCGAGGATCACCCGCGCGATCCGGGCGGCATGGCTGTCGGCCAGATAGTCCGCGCGCTCGCGGGCAAGCCGGTCGACCATCTCGCGGATCATCGGGGAGACCGAGAGGGTGCAGCTGTTCTGTGGCAGCTTCGCAGACCCCGGCTCGACGAACAGATAGTTGAGCCGTGCATTGGCAGTTGCGCGCGCGCTATGGGGCATACCGCCTGGAATCCACACACCGCAATTGGGGGGCACGATCCAGATTTCGTTGCCCGCAGTGCAGGTGACGGCTCCGTGTAGAGCGAGGATCAACTGCCCCTTGCGATGTACGTGCAGAGGCACTTCCGCCTCGTGTTCCGCGAAATCAAGCTTGTGGGCGACCGCAGGCAGAAGGGTGAGGTCGGGATCGAAAACGGAAACAGCAGATCGCAATAGAGACATGAGAATGGCCGATTTTAGGTATTTTATGTCAAAATACTGAATTTATTTGCTTTTGCAAATCGATCACAACACGCGGCATGAACACCGCGCAGCCCATAAACACCCCCTCAAGCAAGACCGTTGCAGCCATGTTTAAAGCTGGAACGAGCTTCCTTCGCACGCCGGCCCTGAAGGCGGATGCGGATGCGATCCTGTTTTCGGCGAAGAGTTTCGCCGCGGCGATGCTGGCCTACTACATTTCGCTGCGGATCGGGCTTCCCAAGCCGTTCTGGGCCATCGTCACCGTCTACATCGTCTCGCAGACCTCCGCCGGAGCGTCATTAAGTCGTGGCGTGTATCGTTTTGCAGGGACGCTTCTCGGCGCGACCGCGACGGTCGCGATCGTCCCGAACTTCGTGAACGATCCGATGGTGTGCAGCGTCGTGCTTGCGGGCTGGATCGGCCTGTGCCTGTTTTTCTCGCTGCTCGATCGCACGCCGCGCGCCTATGCCTTCGTTCTCGCCGGCTATACCGCGAGCCTGATCGGGTTCCCGAGCGTGCTCGATCCGGGCGCGGTTTTCGAGACTGCGTCAGTGCGCGTCCAGGAAATCTCGATTGGAATTCTGTGCGCGGTCCTGATCCATCGTTACGTCCTGCCGAAACGCATGACCGGCCAATTCACCGGCAAGCTGTGGGCCACGCTGCGGGACGCCCGTCGGCTGGCGGGCGACGCGCTCAATGGAACATCAGGACAAAACCGTCGCGACCGCCACCAGCTCGCAGCGGACCTGCTTGCCATCCAGGGGCTTGCGACGCATCTGCCCTATGATCCAGCCCCCACGCCACGACGCCAGACGCTGCAACTCATTCATGACCGGCTCGCACGCTTGCTCCCGCTCGCGGCCGAGATCGAAGACCGGATTGAGGCCTTTGGCACAGGCGACGACGATGCGCCCGACGAACTGATCGCATTGGTCGGCGACGTCGGGGCCTGGATCGCAAATGTCGTGACGGAGAAACGGGAGGTTGGCGCAGCCCAACTGATCGCGCGCGCGCAATCAGTCCAGAAGCGCTTTGGCTCAGACGCCGCGACGCCCGGCGACAGGCTTGCCGCCAATCTCGCCGGTCACCTGGCCGAGATGATTGGTCTGCTTCAGGACTGCGACAGACTGGGGCGGAACATCGCGGCGACCGGGCGATTGCGAGATGCCGCGTCGCTTCATGGGCCGAAGTGGGCGAGGGGCTACGTCTATCACCGCGATCCGTGGATGGCGGCTCGCACCACGGTCGGCGCTGTCGTCGGCATCCTCATCGGCTGCGCCTTCTGGATCTGGTCGGTCTGGCCGGAGGGCGGAATGGCCGTCTCCATTCTCGGCGTGTGCTGCACCCTATTCGGCAATTTTGATGCGCCCGTACCATTTGTCGTCAAATATATCGTCGGTTCGATCTACGGGGTGGCGATCAGCCTCATCTACAGCTTCGTCATCCTGCCTCAGGTCACGGACTTTTGGGTTCTTGTCGCCGTGCTCGCCCCGGCGTTCCTGTTCGCTGGCTCTCTCCAGGCGCGCCTGCCAACGACTTTCATGGCGCTCGGTATCACGCTGACCATTCCGATCCTCTCGGGTCTGGGCACCCATTACACCGGCGACTTCGCTGCCTCCCTCAACAGTGTGATCGCGCTCTTTGCGGCGGTGGGATTCGGGGCGGTGAGCATGTCCCTGTTCCAGACCGTGCCGGTCGATGCGGCGATCAACCGCTTGCTTCGGTTGAGCCGCCGGGACGTTGGCCGGCGCGCGCTCGGCGCTGCGCCCAACGAAGCGCGCTGGGCGAGCCTGATGATCGATCGGACAGCCCTGCTGCTGCCAAGGCTGCGGGTGTCCGGAAAAGCCTATTCGAATGTACTCGACAATACGCTGCACCACCTTCGCATCGGTCATGTTGCCGGACAGATTCGCAAGACGATCCCGCAGATCAAGGGCGAGGCCGGCGTCGAACTGAGCGAACTTCTATCCGTGATCGCCGGGCGCTTCAGTGGCAGGAAGTCGTCAACACCTGCCGACCTCCTCGACCTCGATCGACGCATCCAGACCTTGATCGTGACGATGGCGAGCAGCACGCTCAGAAACCGCCTGCGGATTGTCGACCTGCTCATTGACCTGCGGTTCGCGCTCAGCTCCCCAGCAGACGGGAGGGCCACAACTCATGATCGTTGATCTCAATGTCGGGGGTGTTCTCATCCCCAGTCTGGTGGTGCTCGCGTTCATCGCGCTGGTCGCCACAATGGCGACGCTCCGCCTGTTTGCCGCCGGCCTCCATCGCTGGTTCGCTTATCGGCCGCTCGTCGAGCTCGCCACCTTCGTCATCATCTACGGTCTGCTCGTGCAGTACCTGCCATCGATCGGACTCTTGCCTTGAAGCCTTTTCTATCCCTGCTTGGCCGCTATGCCCTGACCCTTTGCCTCGTCGCCGTATCCGCTTTTATCGCGTTGAAGGCGTGGAGCCATTACGAGCGGACGCCCTGGACCCGCGACGGACGGGTTGGTGTCGATGTCGTGCAGATCGTGCCTGAGGTTTCCGGCACGGTCAGCGCTGTTCCCGTGGTTGACAATCAATATGTGCGCCGGGGCGACATTCTTTACGAGATCGACCCCGAGCGGCTGCGGCTCGCAGTGGCATTGGCTGAGGCTGAGGTCGAAGCCAAACGCCAGGATATGATCGTTCGTCAGGCGACGGCGCAGCGGCACAGCCAGCTCAAGGATGTCGTCTCCCAGGAAGCCGTCCAGCAATCGGGCGGAGCGGCCGCTGTCGCCAGCGCCGCCTATCAGTCAGCGGTGGCGGCGCTCGATCTGGCCAAGCTCAACCTTGCCCGCTCGACGGTCCGCTCACCGGTCGATGGCTATGTCACCAATCTAAGGCTTCGGCCAGGCGACTACGCGACAGCCGGCGTGACGAAGGTCGCCGTCCTTGACGCCGCCAGTTTCTGGATCACCGGCTATTTCGAGGAGACGAAGATCCGGCAGATCCGCGTTGGCGATCCAGTGCGGATCATGCTGATGGGCTTTGATCAGCCAGTCTCTGGCCATGTCGAAAGCCTCGGTCGCGGGATCGAGAACAGCAACGACGTGCCCGGTCATCTCGGCCTGCCCAATGTGGCGGCGACATTTTCCTGGGTGCGTCTTGCCCAGCGCATTCCGGTGCGCATCCATATCGATCGGGTGCCGTCTGGCGTCGAACTCGCGGCGGGCATGACCGCGACCGTCGAGATCATCCCCGCGACCGCCAAGCCCGGACGAAGATGATCACTATGTCTACGCTCACATGGGCGCCCTAACGGCGCACAAGGCGACAATCCGGACCAAACCTTGCATCGCGCTTTGTCACATCATGCGTCCTGCGCCAGCGGGGCGCCCCATGCACAGCGATGATCCGGCAGCCCCGACAAGCAGGGCGATACCCGCCCACGACAACCCGCCTGCTCCTGCGGTTTCGAGAATGACACCGCCCATGACGGCTCCGCTAAAAATGGCGATGTTCCATGCCGTGACGATTATCGCCTGGGCCACGTCGGCCGCAGGACCGGCAGCACGCGCTGATGCGGTCTGAAAAAGCGTCGCCGACCCGCCAAAAGCCAGTCCCCAGATAAGTGCGGCCCCGTAGATCGCCAACGGTGCTCCGGTCGTCACCGCAAGTATCAAGACGGCCACAAGAAACAGGCCTATGCCGGTGAAGGTCAATGGTCGCAGCCATTTGTCGATCAACGCGCCCGTCAGACCGATACTGACAAGTGCGGAACCCCCGAAAACAAGAAGGACACTGTCGATCTGGCCCGTCATGCGATAGCCGACCAGAAGTGGCGCGATGTAGGTGTAGAGGAGGTTATGGGCCAGGACGAAGCAGAGCGTCACCGCCAGCACCGGGCGTACGCCCGGAACCACAAAGACCTGGGCCAAGGAGGGGCGTTGCGCTTCAGGCTCGCCAGAGAAATCCGGCACCTTCGCGATGGTCCAGCCAGCCAGCAGCAACGCGATCACGCTGAGCAATCCGAAGGTCAGTCGCCAACCGGCGAGGTTGCCGATAAATGTGCCGGCCGGGATGCCGATGGAGAGCGCCAACGGCGTCCCCGCCATCGCAATGGCCATGGCCCGGCCAGCGAGGCCGGGCGGTGCCATGCGAACAGCATAGCCGGCCAGCAACGCCCACAGCAGGCCGGCCGATACACCGCCGACGAAACGTGCCGTCATCGCGACGATAAAACTCGCCGTCAGGGCCGTAATCAGATTGGCGATAGCGAAACCGATGATGGCGCCGAGCAGGAGCGGTCGCCTGCGCCAGCTTCGCGTTGCTGCCGTCAGCGGGATCGCTGCGAGCAGCGATCCCAGCGCATAGATACTGATCCATTGTCCCGCCATGGCCTCGCTCACCCCCAGCGCCCCCCCGATCTGCGGAAGCAGACCGGCCGGGAGGGCCTCCGTCAGGATGGTGACGAAACCGGCAACCGCCAGTGCGCATAGCCCCGCTAGCGGCATCCGTTCGACCTGCGTCGTCACGCTGAGGCCTTCGGCAGCACCAGGTCGCCAACGGTGTAGGTGTGAAACTCGCTGGACGAGACGGTGTCGAGCTTGCGGAATTTTTCGAGGAATACCGGATCGGAAAAGAAAATCTCGACGTCGCCGGGGTCTGAGATCGCCTCGATATTCACGACCGTCAGCCCATCCGTACTCTTGGCGAGGTTACTCCACAGAAAGCCCGGCTTCCGCTCGGCGACATAGTGGACAACATCCTGGATGAGGCGAAAGGCTTCCTCCTGCTTGCCAGGATTAACGTGGATCACGTTGACGATGAAGGCCGTCGGGGTGGGCTGGATCGCAAAGGCGGGGATCATGCTCGTCTCCTTGGTTTTTGGAAGGCCAAGGGATAGCGGTCGGCTTGTCCCGGAAAAATAGGCCATTGTTCCGATGACTACGGAATAAGATTCCTGTAATGATCAAGGCATGGACAAACTCACGGCGTTCGACTCCTTCGTGCAATCGGCTGAAACCGGCAGCTTCGTAGCGGCTGGCCGCAAGCTCGGCCTTTCCGCCTCTGCGGTTGGCAAGGCGGTGGTCCGACTGGAACAACGGCTGGATGTGCGCCTGTTCCATCGCAACACGCGCAACATGACCCTGACCGAAGAGGGGCGGCTGTTCCTCGAACGCTGCCGCCGCATCTTCGATGAGGTCGAGGCAGCGGAAGCCGAGCTTGCCCGATCCAATCGTACGCCGAGAGGGCGGCTGCGGGTCAGTCTGCCGCTGGTCGGCATGCTGCTGACCCCGGTGATGGCAAAGTTCATGCGCGCCTGGCCAGAGGTGCAACTCGACCTCGATTTCAGCGATCGGCTGGTGGACGTCGTGGAGGAAGGGTTCGATGCCGTCATTCGCACCGGGCAACCATCGGACAGCCGGTTGATGAGCCGGAATGTCGGCCGGTTCAAACTCAAGATCGTCGCCTCACCCCGCTATCTGGCGCAATGCGGAGTGCCGGAAACCCCCGACGATCTGGCGCAGCATCAGTGTCTTCACCAACGGTCGCCCAGCACCGGCAAGATCCGACCCTGGCCGTTTGCTCGCGGGGAACGGCAGGCGAAGATTGTCCTGCCCGAACGGATGAGCGCGACGGCGGTCGATCCTCTGATCGAGTTGGCGATCGAGGGGCTGGGCATTGCCTGTCTACCGCCCTTTGCGATCCGTGACGAGATCGCTGACGGCCGTCTCGTGTCGATTTTGGACGAGTGGGTGGAAGAGGCTGATCAGTTCAACGTGCTCTGGCCGGCCAGCCGCCAGATCACGCCCAAACTGAGGGCGTTCGTCGACTTCATGGCCGAGCATCTGCAGCCGCAATAGGCATCGCATATCGCGCCGGTTCGTCCCGTTTTCGCTGTCATGGTGGCGGGCGGAGCGGCGGCGGCTTGACGCGAGGTGCGGAAATCGGTGGCGTTTGCGTAGCTATCGCGCAGGGTATCGCGCCATGGAGGGCAATCGGCGGGGCTGGCGGAGCGCGCAGGATTCGAACCGGCTTAAGGGAGGGCTATAGCGTAGACATAGTTCTCATCATCACCTGGCGCGGCGCGCCAACTTTCCCCTCAAAGGCCCTTTTGGCGAACGGGTTCCCGTCGATAACCCGATATTCCCATCTGCAAATTATACCGGGATAATTTCCCCGCTGAAGATCCCTGTGACCGCCTTCCCACGTGCCAAGATGCCAAGACGCGGAGGTAAGGCCACTGAACCACTTTCATTTTTCATAGGAGACCGCATACGTCCCGTTTGCTGCTCGCGCGATATGTCCGAAAGCGGATTCGCCCAGATGCATTCCCGCGATCAGCAGGTTTTCCGAACTGGCAATGTCCAGCAGCCTCGTTCGTGTTTCGGCGGCGAGATGTGCATCCTGATCGAACGCAATCGACACGTCAGGGCGCGGAATCTGAATCTCAGGGAAATGGACAATATCTCCCCAAACCAGCAGATTCTGGCCGCCGGATTCGAGACGGTAGCCGGTGTGCCCGGCGGTGTGACCCGGAAGCGGAACCGCCGTCATGCCAGGCAGCACCTCACCGGCGTCGAAGGTGCGCAGACGGTCGCGATAGCCGTCAAAGGCCTGACGCGCCACGAGGAAGTTGCCACGGGCACGCTCAGGCGCGCGGCTCAGATTGCCGTCATCCTGCCAGAACGCGACTTCCCGATGGTGGGCGACAAGCTCGGCATTCGGAAAGACGGCTTCCCCTGATGCGTTCATCACCCCCCCGACATGATCGGGATGGGCATGCGTCAATAGGATTGCGTCGATTTCCGAAGGATGAATGCCAGCGAGTAGCAGATTGGCAGTTAATCGACCGCCCCATTGCTTGAAACCGCCCGCACCTGCGTCGATCAGGATCGTGCGACCGCCTCCGCGCACCAGATAGCAGTTGATATGGATCGAGGTATGATCCGTTATCCCTGCATTTTCCTGCATGCGAGAAGCTTCGGCCGGATCGATATTCGCGAGGAAATCGAAACTGGCGTGGAGATAGCCATCACTGACGGCGGTGATCGTGAAGTCACCGACCGGCTGGCTGGGTAATGCAAGATGAGACATGGTTCTTCTCCAGGCGTCAACTCAATTTCGTGCGTGGATGCTCGACGCGTCATAGCCAAAGCAGCGAATGCGCGCCGTGAGGCCGATCTTGCGCCTTATGGCGTCGTCCAGCCCCTCCATGAACCGTTCCATGACCGGCAGCGTCCGAAATGGCTCAAGGCGATATTGGATTTCAGCGAAAGCCGGGTGCCCTCGACCGTGCCAAACAGCGACATAGATGATGTGCACGTTCGGCAATGCCGCCCGGAGAATGCCCGTGCAAAGTTCTGCGCATTGCTCCGTGAGATCTGCGAGCGCTTCGTCCGGTGGCATCCTGTCTACGGGAATGTAGATCGTGACGTTCGGCATCGGTGCTACCGTGCCTTCCCGGCAGCAGCGTCACCGTCGCTCGTCAACTGCGCCGTCATCGGCGCATAGACATGGGCGCCGTCCGGCAGATGCTTGATGTCAAGTACCTTGCCGCGCTCCACCTTGGCGAACCAGCGCTGCTCCGGGAACTTCTCCATAGCAACCGCCTGCATCGCATACGGGGTGAGACCAAGCCGGACCAGAGGTTCGGGACCTGTTGCGCTCAACGCAAGATATTCGCCCTCACCAATGGCCGGCGCTCGCTCGATGCCATCGTAGAGGTTCCGGTGCCAGTCGGTGATGTACTGTTGCCAGCGTGCAAAATTGCCGCCGCCCTTCTGGCGGTATTCCTCACCCGCCAGAATATCGAGGCCATCAATCGAATGAAGGGCTAGATAAACAGGGCAACCACGGGTCAAAGCCTTGAAACGTTGCGAAGTATGAAAACCGCTCACGGAAATAAGGGCTGGCAGCTTGTCCAGGCTGTAAAAGTCGTTCCATTCCGCTTCGCTGCCGGGATCGGCAAAGCTGCATTCCACCGTATAGATCATTGCACCACCTTCGACCGAAAGCACGGAGCTTCAGGCCATCTATCGTTGATATTTGCTCATGATAGACTGACAATCTTGGTCTATATATCGACAACGGATCATGCTTCAGTGATCTAATATCAAGGTGGCGGTGGATCGAACGCCGACCCGTGCTGTCAGGAACCATCATGCGCCGCAAGATTCCCAGCAATTCCGCACTCATGGCATTCGAGGCGTCCGCTCGTCATGGCAGCTTCGCGCGCGCGGCCGACGAACTGGCCCTGACCGAAGGGGCGATCAGCCGCCAGATCGGTCGACTGGAAGCGTTCCTTGGCATCACGTTGTTCGAACGGGTTGGCAATCGTGTCCGGCTTTTGCCGAATGGAGAGCGTTATGCCGTTCAGGTTCGCGAGTCACTCGACCGGCTGGAGCGTGACAGCCAATATCTGATGGGGCAGCCCAGCGATGGCGCGAGCCTCGACATCGCCACCATCCCGACCTTTGCCACGCGCTGGCTTATTCCCCGGTTGGCGCGGTTTCGTGAAATGCACCCAAACACCACCGTGCATCTTACTGAGCGGATGGAGCCCTTTGTGCTTGCCGGTAGCGGCTTCGATGCTGCGATCCATTTCGAGCATCCTGCCTGGACGGGAATGAGAACGCACCGCCTGTTGCATGAGACGTTGGTACCTGTTTGCCATCCGGCGCTTCTCGATGGAGGTGAAGGAGCGGTATCCTTGGATGAACTGCCTCGCCTTCACCGACGTCAGAACCCGGACGCCTGGCAACGCTATGCGCAGGAAACCGGGATCGCGCTGACCAATCCTGCGGTTGGAGCCCGTTATGATCTTCACTCCATGCAAATCGAAGCCGCGTTAGCCGGCCTCGGCGTTGCACTCGTACCGCGCCTCTATGTCGAAACCGAATTGGCGGAAGGTCGCTTGGTCGCGCCCTGGCCCGATGGCATATCGATCGCCAAAACCTTCTGCCTCATCTTGCCGGAGCCGATACGATTGAGCGAAGGACCTATCCAGATGTTCGCGAACTGGCTGATCAAGGAAGCACGCCGTCACAGTCCCAGCTTCGATTGACACGGGGCAGCCGAATACTTCTAAGATTCGAACCATGCTTAAGTGAGGGCTATAGCGTAGACATAGTTCTCGTCTTCACCCGGCGCAGTGCGCCATTATTCCCAAATACCTGACCGTTTATCAGGGCTGTTGAAAACTGCCCAAAAGAAGCAACCAGGAAACTTCAAGCGGTGCGGTGAACAAGCGCATCCAAGCGGCAGGGCTCTCTGCATCCTCAGGTCACCGATGAGCCAAAGGAGCCAGATCCACGGTCTGTTCCCGGCCCGGTCGCACGCGGTTACGACCGTCTTCCTTGGCCTTGAGCAGCGAGGCATCGGCGCGACTGACCAGCGTAGCCCAGGGTCCCTCGCCCGGTGACTGCGCCACACCGATCGACATGGTGACGCGGCCGAGCGGGCGGGCGCGATGGCTGAGCGGGGCATCGGCCACCGCGGCGCGAATGACTTCAGCCAGATCGAGCGCCTGCTCGATCTCCATGCCGGGGCAAAGCACGGTGAACTCTTCTCCGCCGAAACGGAAAACCTTCCCTCGATCGGCCACGCTTTCGCGGACGATCTGCGCCACGTGCTGCATGACCATATCGCCGGCGTCATGGCCGAACTCGTCGTTGAAGCGCTTGAAGTGGTCGATGTCGAGCATCATGCAGGCGAGCGCCGTGCCCTGCCCGTCCGCGAACCGGTTCAGCATTTCATCGAGCGAACGCCGGTTGAGAAGGCCGGTCAGCGGATCCCGGATCGCCATGTCCGTCAGGCGTTCGCGCAGTTCCAGATTGGCGATGGCCAGCGCAACGTTTTCCGCAATCATCTCCAGATAGAGACGCGATATGTCTCCGGAGGAACACGCGCCGTCCACCTCTTCGAAATAGAGGAGACCGATCGTATCGCCGAGCGCCGATAGCGGCACGCAGAGCGCCTCCTGCTCCCCTTCGCGCAGATGCTTGCACTGGGCATCACCGCCGCGCACATCGCTCACGTGAGGATGGCCTCGGCGCAATGCCCAGCAGTCGGAGAGTTCGAACTGGTCCTCGCAGCGCTTCGGCTCCAGCCAGCTGGCATCCACCCGCAGCGTGGTGCGCCGATCGTTAAGCAGCAACAGATGGCCGGCAAGTCTCGGAAAGATCTGCGGCATGAAGCGGGTCAGCATCTCCGCCACTTCCCCGCGGGTCTGACAGGCCTGAAGCCGGTGCATCATCTGCAGGATCAGGTCCTTCGTCTCCTGCTCGGCGCGCCGCGCCGCATCGAGGCGTTCGCGCTCAAGTCCGTTTTCGCGGAAAACCACGAGCGCATTGTTCATCTCGCTGATTTCGTCGTGCCGGCCATCCGGCAGAACCTCGACCTCGTAATCCTGCCGGGCCAGCCGCCGGACAACGGCGGCCATCTTGACGAGCGGCATCGCCACTCGCCGACGCAGCACGAAATAGAGCACGCCGAGGAAAAGCGCCGCCGTCGCACCCAGCAGTATGCGCGCGATCAGGCCGAAGAAATCGGCGCGGAACTGCGCATCGTGCACGGCGGAAAGGGTGCGGTTTGCCGTATCTTTGCGAAAGGTCTCGACATTCGCCATGAAGCGCGCATGGAGCTGCACATGCTCGGTGCCGAACAGGGTATCGCGCGCCTTTGCCACGTCGCCCTGCTGGTAGGTCTGGATCGCTTGCCGCTCCATCGTGTCCAGAACGTCCGCATCCCGCCGTATGGAATTCAGGAGATCGACTTCCTGCGGCGATGGGTCGAGCGAGCGAATGGCGGTGATCGTCCCCTCCAGCCGCTTTTCCTCCGCTTCATCGGTGGCGAAGGACACGAGGCGGCGTTCCTCGCCGCTCATCACGTAGAGCCGGGCTTCATTGGTACGCTCGTCAGCCCCGAGCGCCAGTTCCTCAGCGAGGCTGTCGAGCGAAAGATGGTGCTCCACCGCCACCCTCTCGCGATCCGCGCTGTGGGACGAAACGATGAAAGCGGCTGCGGACAGGCCGGTGAAGACAAGCGTCAGGCCATAGGCCCAGTTGGTGATTTCATGAATACGCATGAAAGCCTTTCGCTTCGCAAACTTGAGCGGCCCCGCGATTGCCGCGTTGCCCCTGATCGGCGGAGCCATTCTTCGGAACGGCCACCACGACCGCCAGAGAGAAAAGCCATAGACGCCATCTGTCCCCGGCGAAAATCCCGCTGCAACTCCCTGACCTACATCAGGATTCGGCTGCACGCCGATGCGACCGCAAGTCATCATCTATCGCAGGGCAAGTATGAAGGAAAGGCCCTTCCCGTACCGCGAAGGATCCATGAACTTTGTAAAGAGAATGCAAACCGGAACGGGTTCGGCAGGGCTGGTGTCAGCCGGGACTTTTCCACTGCGCGGAGACAGACCGACGAAGCACGCAACGCCGCGCATCACAGGAGAAGCGCAGCGTTGCGGTAAACGTGAGGCGTGCCGGAGGGAGCCGTCAGGCGGTCAGTGAAGACCGCCGACGCCGAGCAGTTCCTCGACCGCCTGCTTGTCGGCAGAAAGTTCGACGGGTGTGCCGCGCCAGGCGATGCGGCCGCGCTCCATGATGATGACGTGATCGGCAAAATCGAGTGCGCTCTGGATGCGCTGCTCGACCAGCAGGATCGTCATGTCGCCCGTCTGGGCAAGCCGCGAGAAGGCGGCCATCAGTTCCTCGCAGATGACCGGCGCCAACCCTTCCAGCGGTTCGTCGAGTAACAGCACGGTCGGCTGGCCGAGAATGGTCCGCGCAGTCGAAAGCATCTGCTGCTCGCCGCCCGAAAGCTGCGAACCAAGGTTCCGGCGGCGCTCCTTGAGGCGCGGGAACATCGCATAGGCTTCCTCGAGCGCGTCCTTCGAGCGTCCCTTGAGGCCGACGAAGAGGTTCTCTTCAACCGTCAGCGTCGGGAAGATGTCGCGCGTTTGAGGTACGTAACCAAGGCCCGCAATCGCGCGTGCAGCACTCGGCAGTGCGGCAATGTCGCGCTCGCCAAGGCGAATCTCACCGCCATAACGCTTCGTCTGGCCGGCGAGCGTGGCAAACAGGCTCGTCTTGCCCATGCCGTTGCGGCCGAGAACCGCGAGGCGAGAGCCGGCGGCAACGGAGAAAGATACATCCTCGATCACCCGTGTCGGGCCATAGCCCGAGCTCAGGTTGCGGATTTCAAGCGGCGCTGCCGGCATTGGCATAGCTCCCTAGATAGGCTTCACGGACACGGGCGTCGTTGGTCACGTCGGACGGCGAACCGTCAAAGATCACCGTACCCGCCGCCAGCACGACGACGCGCTTGGCGAAACGGAAGACGAGGTCCATGTCATGTTCGATCATCAGCACGGCGAGATCTGCCGGCAGTTTTTCCAGCGCCTGTTCGATACGGCCGGTATCGCTCTGTGGCACGCCCGCTGCAGGCTCGTCGAGCAACAGCACCTTGGGCTTGAGAGCAAGGGCGAGCGCGATTTCGAGGAGGCGCTGCTGGCCATAGGCAATCTCGCTCACCCGGCTTTGGGCAAGCGCCGTTAGGCCAAGGGTTCCGAGGATGTCATACGTTTCCTCCATCACCTCGCGCATGCCGGCATGACTGCCGAACATGCGGCCGGACTTGCCTTCGCGCTGCAGGACGGCGAGCGACACATGCTCTTCCGGCGTCATGTCGTAGAACAGCCGCGTCACCTGGAAGGAACGCACGAGACCACGACGCACGCGCTGCATGGAGTTGAGCGCGGTCACGTCCTCTCCGGCCAGCTTCACGCTGCCCGAAGACGGCTTCAGGTTACCCGTCACCAGATTGACGAAAGTGGTCTTGCCGGCACCATTGGGGCCGATCAGGGCGATGCGGTCGCCCTTGGCCATGGAGATCGACACATCATTGGTGACGACCAGACCGCCGAAGTTGCGACGCAACTGCTGGACTTCGAATATCGCACTCATGCGCTGCGCTCCGTGCGGCGGCTGAACAGATGCTGCGCGGTACCGTAAAGGCCGCGGGGAGCAAACAGCACGACCGCGATCAGCAGCGCACCGACCATGGTCAACCAGTGGAACGGATTGGCCGCGGAAACGAGGTCCTCGAACCACATGAAGGTAACGGTGCCGATCAGCGCGCCAAACAGCGAACCCGTTCCGCCGAGAACCAGCATGACGAGGGCTTCGGCGGAGAGCGTGAAGCTGAGGCTGTCGAGGCCAACGACCTGGGTGGAGATTGCGTTCAGCGCGCCGCCCACGCCGGCCACCATGCCGGAGATCACGTACATCTTGAGCAGCGTCGAGTTGACCGAAGCACCCATCGCGTGAACACGGATCGGATCCTCCTTGATACCCCGACAGAGCATGCCGAAAGGCGAGCGCACCAGCATGCGCAGCAGCACAAAGACCACCAGCAGCAGCACGACGCCGTAGATATAGGCCGTCTGGCCCCAGAGGTCGAATTCGAACATGCCGAGAAGCGCATCCGGCATGATGTCGGCAAGACCGTCGCTACCGCCCGTCCAGCCGGATGCCTTGTTGGCCGCCTCATGGAAGAGATGGATCACGGCAATCGACAGCACCAGCTGCGACAGCCCGTGGGCGCGAAGCACGATGGCGCCGGAAACAAGGCCGGCGACCGCGCCGGCGGCAGCACCGATCAGTGTCATGGTCAGCGGTTCGGTGATGCCGAAATGAGCCGCCGCGATGCCGGCGCCATAGGCGCCCGCCCCGAATAGGGCCGCATGGCCGAGAGTCGCGACACCGCAGTAACCGGTAACGAGATCGATCGACAGCACCAGAAGTGCTGTGCCGATGATGCGCGTCAGGAGCGCCAGATTGCTGGGGAAGAGGAAGTAGCCGATGATGGCGACGACGATGATCGCCGCCACGCCGACGAGACCGCCGATTTCCATCTTTCTGCGGGGCACCGCACCGGCAAGATTGGTTTCGTTCATGAGGACCGCCATTTTCACTTGAGCCTTCCGGCCAGGCCGCGGGGGAACAGGGTGACCACCACGATGACGGCCAGATAGAAGAAGAACTCGCCATATTCCGGCGCGAGATAACGTCCGGTTGTATCGATGCCGCCAAGCAGCAGACAGGCGGCAAGCGCGCCGGGAATGGAGCCTGCACCACCGACCGAAACGACGACCAGGAAGGTCACCATGTAGCGCAGCGCATAGTAAGGCTCGACCGGCATCAGTTCCGCTCCGACGACACCCCCGAACGCGGCAAGGCCGATCGCAACCGCAAACGAGATCGCATAGACTACCTCGGTCCGCACGCCGAGTGCTGCCGCCATGGCGGCATTATCGACCGAAGCGCGCAGCTTCACGCCGAACGCGGTGCGCTCGATCAGGAACCAGAGCGCTCCGGCAACAGCGAGACCGCAGACGATCGCGAAGATGCGATGCGCGCCGATCGAACGGAAACCGATATCGACGGAACCCTGCAGCTGTTCCGGCAGCGGAATGGTCTTCAGTGTCGGCCCAAAGGCGAAGTTGGCGATACCGATCACGCAGAAGGTGATGCCGATGGTCATCAGCACCTGGGTCAGCTGCGGAGAACCGTAGATACGGCGATAGAGAAGCCGTTCCAGCGGAATGGCGATCACCACCGTTCCGATGACCGCGACGAAGATCGCGCCGACATAGCCGATGCCGAAGTGCTGTGCCGCATAAGAGGCGAAATAGCCACCGATCATGGCGAAAGCGCCGTGAGCCAGATTGACGACACGCATCAGGCCCATGGTCACCGAAAGACCGATCGAAATGACGAACAGCACCATGCCATAGGCGAGCGCATCGACGGCTATGCTGAACATGGTTTGCATTGTTTGGTTCCTGTCTTTTGGCCTTGCGCATCCGCTCGATGCGCCGGCGGCCGTCACCTTGTAAGTCCCGCTCTCGGGCCGGGCCGGTCATGCGCCGGCGCTCTGGCGGGATATTGCGGCCCAAACGGGATGGGCCACTAGGACAGTCCACTGAAGCTCTCTTCGGCGGACTGTCCTCGCATCATGGTTCGCTGCGTTACTTCGCGGCGGCGAGACCCGGATCCTTCTGGTTTTCGAAGGTCTGGATTTCCTTGTTGTAGTAGGTACCGTCATCGGCCTTGGCGACTACGCGCAGATAGATGTTCTGCGTGATGTGGCGGCTTTCAGCGTCGATGCTCACCG
>NZ_JAOZVR010000008.1 GCF_025869515.1 Ferrovibrio sp. | reverse complement strand
CGATAATGCCGTCCACCAGTTCGAGGCACATATCCTCCAGCCGCTGCGCCGCGTCGTCGATCCCGTCGATTTCGGCAGAGGTGAAACTGTAGGCGGCGTCCTCGCACCAGTAGGGTTCGCCGTTGATGGTGTGGAATTCGAAGCCGATCTTTTCGGCACGCTCGCGCCAGTCGGCGCGCGGCTCGATGGTCAGCCGCTCCATGGCAGGCGCTCCATGCCGCTTACGAGCCGGCCGAGGAGGTGAGGGCGCTGCCGGTGCGGCCGAAGCCGCCGCGCGATACGGCCAGCGGCGAGGCCTTGGGCGCATCGGGGAAGCGGTTGGCGCTGAGCTGGCCCAGCGGCCGGCCGCCGGAATAGGCGGTGTTGGACGGGTCGCGATAGAGCGGCTGGGCGCCGAGGCCGCCGCCCAGCGTGCGGCCCATCATGTAGCCCATCAGCATCGGCATGAAGATGCCGCCCGAAGAGGACTGCGCCTGCTGCTGCATCGGCTGTGCCGAGGGACTGTTGGGATCGCCCGCCGGTGCGGCCGACGAGAATGCATCGTTGCCGGACAGGACCTGGCTGGGCGTGCCGCAGTTGCTGACACCGAACTCGGCCTCGCATTGCTCGCGGCTGGCAAAGCGCGGGGCGGTCTGCACATGCTGGGCCCTGGCGTCGGCCAGCGCGGTGCGGCAGGCATCCGGATCGGGCCGGCTTGCGCATTCCTTCTGGTCGCGCAGCACGTCATGGCCGGCGAGAGGGTCGTTGTTGTCGCAGCCGGCCAGGCCGACAAGGCCGACGGTGCCAAGAAGGGCGAGACGGATCACTCTGGATTTGCGCATAACCAGAGCATAACCGGACCGGCGCCTTCCGCAAAGCCATGCTTCGGCCCCGGATGCGGTGTTCAGGCTAATCCTTTGACTCACCTGTGAGAATCTTGCGACCGACTCGGAAAGGGTTTGACCTGGCGACTCGGCTGTGATTCTTTACGAATCACCATGAGTGCTGTCCGTGAAATCCGCCGCCATTCGCTTGCCGCCGTTATCCCGGTGATCTGCTTCGCCGCCATCGGCTACTTCGCCTACCATGCGATGGAAGGCGAGCACGGCATCAATGCCTATACGCGCCTCACCCTGCAGATTCAGGATACCCGGGCGGCGCTGGCCGAGGTGACGGCCGAACGCCGTACGCTGGAGCGCCGGGTCGACCTGCTGCGCGCCGACGGCCTGGATGCCGACATGCTGGAAGAGCAGGGCAAGAAAGTGCTGGGCCTGCTGCGACCGGGCGACCGGGTAATTCTCGGCCGCTGAACCGGGTTTTCCCGCAACGGAATTTCGTCGATTAACCGAAATTCAGTTAATCATCTAAAAATCCTTGTTTTAACTAAAGTTAGCCATAATCTTCCGCCTCGCCAACGGACGCCTGACGGTGTTAGCTGTTGGCAAATGCCGTAAGGTCAGTCGGGAGGAAACGATGGCAAAAGCGGGTAAGGCTGCGGATAGCGCGGCCAAGGGCGGCAAATTGCCGCCGGCCAAGGAACTGCTGCAGTATTACCGCGACATGCTGCTGATCCGCCGCTTCGAGGAGAAGGCCGGCCAGCTTTACGGCATGGGCCTGATCGGCGGCTTCTGCCACCTCTATATCGGCCAGGAGGCCGTCGTTGTCGGCCTGCAGGCCTGCGCCAAACTCGGCGATGCCGTCATCACCTCCTACCGTGATCATGGCCATATGCTGGCCACCGGCATGGACCCCAAGGGCGTGATGGCCGAACTGACCGGCCGTGCCGGCGGGTATTCCAAGGGCAAGGGCGGCTCGATGCACATGTTCAGCCGCGAGAAGCATTTCTACGGCGGCCACGGCATCGTCGGCGCCCAGGTGCCGCTGGGGACCGGCCTGGCCTTCGCCCAGAAGTACAACAAGACCGACAATGTGACCTTCTGCTACTTCGGCGACGGCTCGGCCAACCAGGGCCAGGTCTACGAGAGCTTCAATATGGCCGAGCTGTGGAAGCTGCCGGTCATCTATGTGATCGAGAACAACCAGTATGCCATGGGCACGGCGATCAACCGTTCCTCGGCGCAGCCGGCACTGCACAAGCGCGGCGAAAGCTTCGGCGTCGTCGGCCGCCAGGTCGACGGCATGAGCGTGGTGGCGGTGAAGGAAGCCGGCGAAGAGGCGGTGGCGCATTGCCGCGCCGGCAAGGGGCCGATCATCCTGGAGATGATGACCTACCGCTATCGCGGCCATTCGATGTCGGACCCGGCGAAATACCGCAGCAAGGACGAAGTGACCAAGATGCGCGCCGAGCATGATCCGATCGATCAGGTGCGCGCGCTGCTGCTGGGCAACAAGATGGTCGACGAGGATGCCCTCAAGGCCATCGACAAGGAGGTCAAGGACATCGTCCAGCAGGCCGCCGATTTCGCCCAGGAAAGTCCGGAGCCCGATGCATCGGAGCTGTGGACCGACGTTTATGTTGAAGCCTGAGCGGGCCGGGAGGATTTAAGCGATGTCCATTGAGATTCTGATGCCCGCCCTGTCGCCGACCATGACGGAAGGCAAGCTGGCCAAGTGGCACAAGACGGAAGGCGACGCGGTCAAGGCCGGCGACATCATCGCCGAGATCGAGACCGACAAGGCGACGATGGAATTCGAAGCCGTCGATGAAGGCGTGCTGGAGAAAATTCTGGTCGCCGAAGGCACCGAGGGTGTTGCCGTGAACACGCCGATTGCCTCCTTGCGCGGCGACGACGAAAAGCCCGGTACGTCTTCAGAGAAGAGTGCGGTACCGGCAAAGAAAGCCGAAGCGCCCAAGGCGGAAGCGCCGAAAGCCGAGGCGAAGGCTGACAAGGCCGTTGAATCGGCGGTCACGGCCGTGAAGACGCCGGCGCCGGAGCTGAAGGATCCCGCGATCCCCGAGGGCACGCAGTTCGTCTCCATGACGGTGCGCGAGGCGATCCGCGAAGGCATGTCGGAAGAGATGCGCCGCGACCCCAAGGTTTTCCTCATGGGTGAGGAAGTCGCGGAATATCAGGGCGCCTACAAGATCAGCCAGGGCATGCTGGATGAATTCGGCCCCGATCGCGTGATCGACACGCCGATCACCGAACAGGGCTTTGCCGGCCTCGGCGTCGGCGCCGCTTTCGGCGGCCTGCGCCCGATCATCGAATTCATGACTTTTAACTTCTCGATGCAGGCGATCGACCAGATCGTCAATTCGGCGGCCAAGACGCTGTACATGTCGGGCGGCCAGATGGGCTGCCCCATCGTGTTCCGCGGCCCCAACGGCGCGGCGGCCCGCGTCGCTGCCCAGCACAGCCAGGATTACGCCGCCTGGTATTCGCATATCCCGGGCCTGAAGGTGGTAGCGCCGTATTCCGCCGCAGACTTCAAGGGCCTGATCAAGGCGGCGATCCGCGATCCGAATCCGGTGATCTTCCTGGAAAACGAAATCCTCTACGGCCGCAGTTTCGAGGTGCCGAAGCTGGATGACTATGTTGTGCCGATCGGCAAGGCGCGCATCGCCCGCGAAGGCAAGGATGTCACGCTGGTGGGCTATTCGATTGCCGTCGGTCATGCGCTGGCCGCCGCCGAGAAACTGGCGGAAGAGGGCATCGAGGCCGAGGTAATCGACCTGCGCACCATCCGCCCGATGGACCACGACACCATCATACAGTCGGTGCAGAAGACCAACCGCATCGTCACCGTGGAAGAGGGCTTCCCGCAATCCGGCATCGGCGCGGAAATCGCCGCCGTGATGATGGAAAAGGCCTTCGACTATCTCGATGCGCCGGTGACGCGTGTGCATGGCAAGGATGTGCCGATGCCCTACGCCGCCAACCTGGAAAAGCTGGCGCTGGTCAGCGTGCCGGAAATCGTCGCGGCGGCGAAAGCCGTCTGCTACCGCAAGTAAGGGAGGGCCAAAGGATGCCGATCGAAATCCTGATGCCGGCCCTCTCGCCCACCATGACCGAGGGCAAGCTGGCGAAATGGCATAAGCGCGAAGGCGAAGAGATCAAGGCCGGCGATATCATCGCCGAGATCGAGACCGACAAGGCGACGATGGAATTCGAGGCGGTCGACGAGGGCAGGCTCGGCAAGATTCTGGTCGCCGAAGGCAGCGATGGCGTGGCGGTCAATACGCCGATCGCCATCCTGCTGGAGGAGGGCGAGTCTGCCGGCGACATGAAGGCAAAGCCGGCTGCCGCGCCGGCCGCCAGGCCTGAAGAGAAGAAGGCTGAAGCGCCGAAGGCGGAGGCCCCGAAGCCTGCTGCTGCCGCTGCGCCGGCTGCGACGCCAGTCGCCGCGCCTGCCAAGAGCGGGGAGCGCGTTTTCGCCTCGCCGCTGGCCCGCCGCATGGCCGAACAGGCGGGCGTCGACCTGAAAGCCGTGTCTGGCAGCGGCCCGCACGGCCGCATCGTCAAGGCCGATATCGAGAAGGCGCCGAAAGGCAGTGCCGCGGCGCCGGCTGCGGCTGGCAAGGCGGCGGCGCCTGTGGCGTCCGGTCCGGGCGCGCGCCAGCTCGCCGACCTGCTCAAGATGCCCTACAGGCTGGAGCCGCTGTCGGGCATGCGCAGGACGATTGCGCGCCGGCTCACCGAGTCCAAGCAGACGGTGCCACATTTCTACCTCACCATCGACACCGAGATCGACGAGCTGCTGTCCCTGCGCAAGCGGCTCAACGACAAGACCGAGGCCAAGATCAGCGTCAACGACTTCGTCATCCGCGCCGTGGCGCTGGCGCTGAAGAAGGTGCCGACGGCCAATGCGAGTTACGACGACAGCGGCATGATGTATTACGAGCATGCCGATATTTCGGTGGCGGTGGCGACGCCGAACGGCCTGATCACGCCGATCATCAAGCAGGCCGAGGGCAAGGGCCTGACGCAAATTGCGAGCGAGATGAAAGATCTCGCTGCGCGGGCGCGGGATGGCAAGCTCAAACCTGAAGAATACCAGGGTGGCACCTTCTCGATTTCCAATCTCGGCATGTTCGGCATCAAGCAGTTCGAGGCGGTGATCAACCCGCCGCAGGGCTGCATCCTCGCCATCGGCGCCGGCGAGCAGCGCCCGATTGTCAAGAACGGCCAGATCGTGCCGGCCACGATCATGACCTGCACGCTGTCGGTCGATCATCGCGCGGTGGACGGCGCCGTGGGCGCGCAGTTCCTGCAGGCCTTCAAGGGCTTCATCGACGACCCGCTGACCATGCTGCTGTGAGGCGGCAAGGATGACGGAGAAAGTCGCCATCGTTACCGGCGCCGGCAAGGGCATGGGCGCCGGGATTCTGAAAAAGCTTGCCGCCGATGGCTATCGCGTGGTGGCGATGTCCCCGTCCGGTGCGGCCAGGACTTTGGCCGAGAGTCTCGGCGGTGTCGGTATTGCCGGCTCCAACGCCAAGGCGGACGACGTCAAGGCGCTGGTCGATCTCACCCTCGACACATACGGCCGCATCGATGCGGTGGTGAACAGCACCGGCCATCCGCCCAAGGGCAAGTTGCTGGAGCTGGACGATGCCGCCTGGCTCACCGGCTTCGAACTGGTGCATCTGGCGGTCATCCGCATGGTGCGGCTGGTCACGCCGGTGATGCTCAAGCAGGGCGGCGGCGCGTTCGTGAATCTTCTCACTTACGCGACCTTCGAGCCGGAAGCGGATTTCCCGATCTCCGGTCCGGTGCGCGCTGCGGTGGCGGCATTCTCGAAAGTCTATGCCGACCAGTATGCCGCGCAGGGCATCCGCATGAACAACGTGCTGCCGGGCTTCATCGACAGCCTGCCAGCCAAGGACGAACGTGTGGCCCGCATCCCGATGAAACGCTACGGCACCGTGCGCGAGATCGCCGATGCCGTCGCCTTCCTGCTGTCGGAACAGGCCAGTTACATCACCGGACAGAATCTGCGCGTCGACGGCGGCATCACCCGCTCTGTGTAAAAGAGGCTCCCATGGCTGATACCAGTTTCGATCTGATCGTCGTCGGCAGCGGCCCGGGCGGCTACACCACGGCGATCCGCGGTGCCCAGCTCGGCATGAAAACCGCGATCATCGAGCGCGAGCATCTCGGCGGCATCTGCCTGAACTGGGGCTGCATCCCGACCAAGGCGTTGCTGCGCTCGGCCGAAATCTATTCCAACATCAGGCATGCCGAGGCTTATGGCTTCACCGTCGAAGGCAAGGTCACCATCGACACCAAGAAAGTGGTCGAACGCTCGCGCAAGGTGGCGGCGCAGCTGTCGAACGGCGTGAAGTTTCTGATGAAGAAACACAAGATCACGGTGTTCGACGGCCACGGCACGCTCAACGGTCCCGGCAAGGTGAAGGTGGCCAAGGACGGCAAGCCGGTCGCCGATCTCACCGCCAGGCATATCATCCTTGCTACCGGTGCCCGCGCACGCTCGCTGCCCGGCCTGGAGCCGGATGGCAAGCTGGTCTGGACCTACAAGGAAGCCATGGTGCCGCCGGCGCTGCCGAAATCGCTGCTGGTGATCGGTTCGGGCGCCATCGGCATCGAGTTTGCCAGCTTCTATCGCCAGCTCGGTTCCGACGTCACCGTGGTCGAGGTGATGGACCGCGTGCTGCCGGTCGAGGACGAAGAGATCTCCGCTCTCGCCAAGAAGGCCTTCGAGAAGCAGGGCATGAAAATCCATCTCGGCACCACCGTGACGGCGCTGAAGAAGGGCATCGACACCGTGACCGCCGTACTGAAGGACAAGGCCGGCAAGGAAACCGAAATCACCGTGGAGCGCGTCATCCTCGCGGTCGGCATTGTCGGCAATGTCGAGAATATCGGTCTCGAAACGACGAAGGCCAAGGTCGAGAAGACCCATGTGGTCACCGACGAATGGAGCCGCACCGCCGAGCCGGGCCTCTATGCCATCGGCGACCTGACCGGGCCGCCCTGGCTGGCGCACAAGGCCGGCCATGAAGGCGTGATCTGCGTCGAGAAGATCGCCGGCGAAAAAGATGTCCATCCGCTGAATGTCAGCAACATCCCGGGCTGCACCTACTGCACGCCGCAGGTGGCGAGCGTCGGTCTGACCGAGGCCGCTGCCAAAGCGAAGGGCCATGAAGTCCGTGTCGGCCGCTACCCTTTCCTCGCCAACGGCAAGGCGATTGCGCTGGGCGAGCCGGAAGGCCTGGTCAAGACGGTATTCGACAAGAAGACCGGCGAACTGCTGGGCGCCCATATGATCGGCGCCGAGGTCACCGAGCTGATCCAGGGCTTCGGCATCGCCAAGACCCTGGAAACCACCGAGGCCGAGCTGATGCATGCGATCTTCCCGCATCCGACGCTCAGCGAGATGATGCATGAGTCGGTGCTGGACGCTTACGGCAAGGCGCTGAATTACTAGGATTCTGCAGCCGGTGCCGGCAGATGCGGGGGCAGGGGCTTTTCTGTATACTGCCGGACGCTATCTCAGGATCGAGGTTGCTCAGAGGATTTAGACGTCGTGGCCATTAACGTTCACCCCATCCCGGTCCGCCATCCGGAAAAGGCGCACAAGCCCGATACCCCGGTGCTGCGCAAGCCGGACTGGATTCGCGTCAAGGCGCCGACCTCGCCGCAGGTGGCCGAGACACGCCGGCTGATGCGCGACCTCAAGCTCAACACCGTCTGCGAGGAAGCCGCCTGCCCGAATCTGGGCGAGTGCTGGCAGCAGAAGCATGCCACGGTGATGATCCTTGGCGCCGTCTGCACGCGGGCCTGCGCCTTCTGCAATGTCACCACCGGCAAGCCTTCCGGTGTCGACCATGACGAGCCGGAGCATGTTGCAGAGGCAGTGGGTAAACTTGGGCTACACCATGTGGTGATCACCTCCGTGGATCGCGACGATCTCGACGATGGCGGCGCCTCGCAGTTCGTGAAAACCATCGCGGCGATCCGCAAAAGCGCGCCGGCCACCACGGTGGAAATCCTGACGCCCGATTTCATCCGCAAGCCGGGCGCCATCGAGGCGGTGGTGGCAGCAAAGCCCGATGTCTACAACCACAATCTGGAAACCGTGCCGCGGCTCTATCCCACCATCCGGCCCGGCGCGCGTTATTTCGCTTCGCTGCAGTTGCTGGCCAGGGTGAAGGAACTCGATCCGACGATGTTCACCAAGTCCGGGCTGATGGTCGGTCTTGGTGAAGAAAAGATAGAGATCATGCAGGTGATGGACGACCTGCGTGCCGCCGACGTGGATTTCCTCACCATCGGGCAATACCTGCAGCCGACCCGCAAGCATGCCGAGGTGAAGAGCTTCGTCACGCCGGATGAATTCGCCGCCTATACCACGATTGCCAATTCCAAGGGCTTCCTCACCGTGTCGGCGTCGCCGCTGACCCGCTCGTCGCATCACGCCGGCGACGATTTCGCCCGGCTGAAGGCGGCGCGCCAGGCCAAACTTGGCGCGGAAGCCTGACGCCCGGTGCCGACCCACGCCGAAAAACGCATCCTGCCCTATCGGCCAGACCAGCTTTATGCGCTGGTCGCGGGCATCGAGCAGTATCCGAAATTCCTGCCCTGGTGCGTCGGCGCCCGCATCCGCGAGCGTAACGAAACTGTCGTGGTGGCCGACCTGATCATCGGCTTCAAGGTGTTCCGCGAACGCTTCACCAGCCGGGTCACGCTCGATCCCGCTGCCCGCCGCATCGATGTCGAATACACCGACGGTCCGTTCAAATATCTGAAAAACCACTGGATCTTCAATCCGCACCCGACCGGCTGCGAGATCGACTTCTATGTCGATTTCGAATTCAAATCGCGCCTGCTGCAGAAAACCATCGAACTGCTGTTCAACGAAGCAGTCCGGCGCATGGTCGGCGCTTTCGAGACCCGGGCGCAGCAGCTTTACGGCGAGAATGGATTATCCCTGCCGCCTGGTGTTACGATTACGGCACTCTGACCCGGCTCGGCCGTTAGGGCTGGGCAAACACGGAGTCCAGTATGGTGGCCCTGCCTACGCTTCCCAATATCTCGATTTCCGGCACGCTGCTGGAGCGCGGCCTGCGCAGCCTGGTCGGCGCCTGGCGTGGCATCGCCGGCGGCGACGACACCGCCCAGCTGGCCCGCGACGGGCTGGCGGATCCGAAAGACACCGAGCGCCTGCGCGCCCTGTTCGCCGACTGCCTGGAGGCGCGCGGCGGCGAGGTTTCGGCGCGGGCCCGCGCGGCGGCGCTCGGCCGGCTCTATCTCGGCCTCGACGATACCGGCAAGCGCGCCTTCCTGCAGGTGCTGGCCGGCGGTTTTGCCGCCGATGAGGTGGCGCTCGACAAGGCCATCACCGATGTGCAGCGCGCCGCCGAGCCGGTGGCGCGGCACAAGGCCCAGCGCGCGCTGCGGCTGGCGCTGACGCCGCCACGGCAAAGACTGCTGACGCAGTTCACCGCCCTGCCGCAGGGCGTGAAATTCCTGGTCGACATGCGCGCCGATGCGCTGCGCTTCCGCAAGGAGTCGCCCGAGCTTGCGATTGTCGAGGCCGACCTGGAAGACTTGCTGGTCGGCTGGTTCGATGTCGGCTTCCTCGAGCTGCAGCGCATCTCGTGGAACAGCCCGGCGGCTCTGCTGGAAAAGCTGATCGCCTACGAGGCCGTGCACGCGATCGAAAGCTGGGACGACCTGCGCAACCGGCTGGATGCCGACCGGCGCTGCTATGCCTTCTTCCATCCGCGCATGCCGCTGGAACCGCTGATCTTCGTCGAGGTCGCGCTGGTCAAGGGCATCGCCGGCAACGTGCAGACGCTGCTGGATCAGGCCACCCCGGTCCTCGATCCGAAAGACGCCGATACGGCGATTTTCTACTCGATCTCGAATACCCAGGTCGGCCTGCGCGGCATTTCCTTCGGCAATTTCCTGATCAAGCGCGTGGTGGACGATCTCAGCCGCGACCTGCCGAACCTGAAGCAGTTCTCGACCCTGTCGCCGATCCCGGGTTTCCGCGGCTGGCTTGACGAGGTCGTCACTGCGGGGACCCCCGATCTGGTGGAAAGCAAGGCGCGCGACGAACTCAGCCATGCGCTGGGCCAGCGTTTCTCCAAGGGCATGCTGCCCGGCCTGCTGAAGGACCATGCCTGGCTCGACAATGCGGCCCTGTCCGAGGCCCTGCGTCCGGTGCTGCTGCGGCTCTGCGCGCGTTACCTGCTCACCGCCACCGACAAGGGCGGCAAGCCGCGCGATCCCGTCGCGCGTTTCCATCTCAGCAACGGCTCGATGGTCTATCGTCTGAACTGGCTGGGCGACCGCTCGCGCAACGGCATGAAGCAGTCGGCCGGCATGATGGTGAACTATCTGTATCGCCTGGACGACATCGACCAGAACCACGAGCGCTTCGTGCGCGACGGCACCATTGCCGCGTCGGGCGAGGTGAAGCGGCTGGCGGATCTGTAATTGGCCGATCCCTAGCTCTTGCTCGCCTGCATCTGCGCCACCATCTCGCCGGCGAGAGTGAGCGCGTCTTCCACCGTGGCGGCACGCACCGCAGAGCGGCCGATCTCGCCATAGGTCATGCGCTGGTGCATGGTTTCCTGGCCATGCGCGGCAACCGCGATATGCACCAGGCCGACAGGCTTGGTCGCGCTGCCGCCGCCGGGCCCGGCGATGCCGGTACAGGCAATCGCGATATCGGCCTTGCTCTTGCGCAGGCAGCCTTCCGCCATGGCACGCGCCACCGGTTCCGACACCGCGCCACGGCCGGCGACGATCTCGGCCGGTACGCCGAGGACATAGGTTTTCGCATCGTTGGAATAAGTGACGAAGCCGCGCTCGAACACGTCGGACGAGCCGGCGATCTCGGTCAGTGTCGCTGCGATCAATCCGCCGGTGCAGGATTCCGCCGTGGCCAGCATCAGTTTCGCTTCGCGGCAACGCTGCAGCAGGGTTTCGGCAAGGCGGAGCAGGGTATCGTCCATGACAGTCACCAGAAATATACGACGGCCAGCATGACCAGCATGCCGTAAACACCGGCGAAGAGGTCGTCGATCAGCACGCCGGGCGCGCCATCCAGCGTGCGGTCGGCCCAGGAGGCGGGCCAGATCTTGGTGGTATCGAAAAAGCGGAAGACGGCAAAGGCCGCCAGATAGAAGACCGGATCGGCCGGCACGAAAATCAGCGTCAGCCACATGCCGGCCACCTCATCGATGACGATCTCGCCCGGATCGTCGCCGGGCCAGCGCACCAGAAACAGCCGGATCGCCCAGAGCGAGATCAGCGCAATCGTGGCGGCGGCAATCGCAACGGCCCATGGCCCGCCATAGACCTGCAGGGCCCAGGCAAAGGGCAGCGCGCCGGCCGAGCCCCAGGTACCGGGCGCAGGCTTCAGCTTGCCGAGACCGAACCAGGTGCAGAGCAGGAAGGGCAGGGCATAGATATTCATCAGCCGGCTTTCTCTAACCTGGCAGCCGCACGGTGGCGACGGCCTGCGCCGCGATGCCTTCGCGCCGTCCGGTGAAGCCGAGCTGTTCGGTGGTGGTGGCTTTCACGCTGATGCGGTCGATGGTGATTCCGGCGATCCCGGCAATGCGCGCGCGCATGGCGTCGCGATGCGGCCCGATCTTCGGCGCTTCGCAGACGATGGTGATATCGGCATGCGCCAGCATGCCGCCGCGCGCCGCCAGCAGTGTCATCGCATGCTGCAGGAAGGCGGCGGAGTCGGCATTCTTCCAGCGCGCATCGGACGGCGGGAAATGCTGGCCGATATCGCCATCGCCCAGCGCGCCGAGGATCGCATCGGTCAGCGCATGCAGCGCCACATCAGCATCGGAATGGCCGGCGAGGCCGCGGTCATGCGGAATCACCAGGCCGCCGATGGTCAGTTTGCGGCCCGGCTCGTCACTGAAGGCATGCACATCGAAGCCCTGGCCGGTGCGGATATCGGCAAGCTGCAGCAGCAACTGGCGTTCGGCGCGGGCGAAATCCTCCGGTTCGGTCACTTTGAAATTCTCCTCGGCGCCGGGCACCAGCCTGACCGGCAGTCCGGCGCGCTCGGCCACGGCGGCATCGTCGGTCAGCGCCAGGCCGGCCGACTGGCGATGCGCGGTCAGGATGTCGCCAAAACGGAAAGCCTGCGGGGTTTGTACGCGCCACAGGCCCTGACGCTCCACGCCACTGCGCGCATAGCCGGTGTCGTCGCGTTTCAGCGTATCCACCACCGGGATGCCGAGGACTGCGCCTGGCGCCTGTTTGAGCATGGTCAGCAGGCGGTCTATATAGATGTGCTGAAGAAATGGGCGGGCTGCATCATGGATCAGCACTTCTGCCGGCGGATCGTGCGCCAGGGTCTCCAGACCGAGCCGGACGCTGTCCTGCCGTGCGGCGCCGCCGAGGCAGGCCGAAGCCAGGCGAGGATGGTTTTCGAGGCCCTTTACGGCCTCGGCATAGGCGGCGGAATCGTCGGGGTGGATCACGACGGCAACCCGTGCTATGGCCGCGTGGCCGAGCAGCGCGTCGATGCTGTGCCGGAGCAAAGGTTTTCCACCAAGCATTTGGTATTGCTTGGGTTTCTCTCCGCCGGCGCGGGTACCGCGGCCGGCCGCAACAATCAGCGCGGCGGTGGTCATGCCGGGCAACCTACCCGAGCCGGTCCGGCGAGGCAAAGGTCGCCCCAACCTGCTCCGGTTGCGGAAGGATGTTGCAGCGCAGTAAAAAACTCACTATCGTGACCAACAACTGGGCATCCCAGAGAATTGTGTAAAAAATGAGCATAAACGTCGGTCCCGTCGCCATCGCAGATCCGGTCATCCTTGCTCCCATGTCGGGTGTCTCGGATCTGCCGTTCCGTCGCCTCGTCAAACGAAGCGGTGCCGGTCTCGTTGTGTCCGAAATGATCGCCTCCGAAGCCATGGTGCGCGCCTCGCGCCAGACATTGAAGATGGCGCAGAACGTGCCGGAAGAATTTCCGATGTCGGTGCAGCTCGCCGGCTGCGAGGGCAGCGTGATGGCCGAGGCCGCCAAGCTGAACGAAGACAGCGGCGCCGCCATCATCGACATCAACATGGGCTGCCCGGTGAAGAAGGTGGTCAACGGCCATGCCGGTTCCGCGCTGATGCGCGATCTGGCGCATGCCAAAACGCTGCTGACCGCCACGGTGAAGGCCGTGAAACTGCCGGTGACGCTGAAGATGCGCACCGGCTGGGACGACGCCAACCGCAACGCGCCGGAACTGGCGCGCATCGCCGAAGGCGAGGGCATTCGGATGCTCACCGTGCATGGCCGTACGCGCTGCCAGCTGTATAACGGCCGTGCCGACTGGAGTTTCGTGCGCAAGGTGAAAGACGCCGTCAAGCTGCCGGTGATCGTCAATGGCGATATCACCACACTGGATGAAGCCAGGGATGCGCTGGAGCAGTCGGGCGCCGATGGCGTGATGATCGGTCGTGGTGCCTATGGCCGGCCGTGGTTCCTGCGCCAGGTGATCGAATATCTGAAGACCGGCACGCGGCTGCCCGATCCGTCGCTGGCCCAGCAGGAAGCCACCGTGCTTGAACATTATGACGCGATGCTGGAGCATTACGGTATTTCCACAGGCGTGAAGATCGGCCGCAAGCATGTGGCCTGGTATTCCAAGGGCCTGCCGGGTTCGGCCGAGTTCCGCACCCGCATCATGCAGATCGACGAACCGCAGCAGGTGCGCGGCGCCATTCGCGATTTCTACGCCCCGCAGCTTGACCGGATGGCCGCCTGATGCAGTCGGTGGACAGCTACGAAAGCAGCACTATCGATGCCGCCCAGGTGCTGGGCGCCATTCCCAATCCGATCCTGGTGGTCGGCCGTCAGGGCGACATCAGCTACGTGAATCCAGCCGCCGAACAGTTCTTCGACAGCGGTGCAGCCGTGCTGTGCCGCCAGAATCTGCGCGACCTGGTGCCGTTTGGCAGCCCGGTGCTGCAGCTGTTTGCCCAGGTGTTCCGCGAGCGCTACAGCGTGGCGGAATATGATGTCGATCTCGGCTCGCCGCGTCTGGGCGAGCGTCTGGTCGATGTGCAGATTTCGCCGGTGCCCGAAGCGCAGGATCATGTGATCGTGCGGTTTGACGAGCGCACCATGGCCGCCAAGATCGACCGCGCGCTGACCCATCGCGGCGCGGCGCGCTCGGTCACCGGCATGGCCGCCGTGCTGGCGCATGAAGTGAAGAATCCGCTCAGCGGCATTCGCGGCGCGGCGCAGCTGCTGGAAGCCAATGCCAACCAGGCTGACCGCGAACTGACCCGCCTGATCTGCGACGAGACCGATCGCATCTGCGCGCTGGTCGACAGCATGGAAGTCTTCACCGACAAGCGCATCGAGCGCGGCCCGGTGAATATCCACCAGGTGCTGGAGCATGTGCGCAAGGTGGCGCAGGCCGGCTTTGCCAAGAATATCCGCTTTGTCGAACGCTATGACCCGTCGCTGCCGCCGGTGAATGGCAGCCGGGACCAGCTGGTGCAGGTGTTCCTGAACCTGGTGAAGAATGCGGCAGAAGCCATCGGCGACGACCCCGGCGGCGAGATCATCCTGACCACGGCCTACCGCCATGGCGTGCGTCTGGCCGTGCGAGGCTCGCGCGACCGGTTGCACCTGCCGCTGGAAGTCTCGGTTCAGGACAATGGCCCGGGAGTCCCCGAGGATATCCGCCAATATCTGTTCGATCCCTTCGTTTCGACCAAAGTCAGCGGTTCTGGCCTCGGTCTTGCATTGGTTGCCAAGATCATTGGCGATCACGGCGGCGTTATCGAATGCGACAGCCGTCCCCGCCGTACAGTTTTCAGTGCCCGTCTGCCGGTTCACAGCCCGACAGCGGATGAATCCGGAGAGTTACAGGAATGAGTAACAAGGGCACCATTCTCGTCGCCGACGACGACCGCTCGATCCGCACGGTGCTGGATCAGGCGCTCGGCCGGGTCGGCTATCAGGTGCGCTCGACCGGAAATGCCGCCACGCTGTGGCGCTGGGCCTCCGAAGGCGAGGGCGAACTGATCATCACCGATGTGGTGATGCCCGACGAGAACGGCCTCGATCTGCTGCCGCGCATCAAGCGGATCCGGCCGGAACTGCCGATCATCGTGATGAGCGCGCAGAAGACGCTGCTGACCGCCGTGAAGGCCGCCGAGCGCGGCGCCTACGACTATCTGCCCAAGCCCTTCGACCTGAAGGAGCTGCTGCGCGTGGTTGAACGCGCGATGAATCAGCCGAAGGCCCAGCCCTCCGAGGCCGCCGCCGCCGATGCCGACGAGGAAAAGCTGCCGCTGATCGGCCGCTCGCCGGCGATGCAGGAAATCTACCGCGTGATGGCGCGCCTGATGGGCACCGACCTCACCGTGCTGATCTATGGCGAGTCCGGTACCGGCAAGGAGCTGGTGGCGCGCGCGCTGCATGATTACGGCAAGCGCCGCAACGGGCCGTTCGTGGCCATCAACATGGCGGCGATCCCGCGCGAGCTGATCGAGAGCGAACTGTTCGGCCACGAGAAGGGCGCCTTTACCGGCGCCGCCAACCGTTACGCGGGCCGTTTTGAGCAGGCCGAGGGCGGCACGCTGTTCCTCGACGAAATCGGCGACATGCCGATCGAGGCACAGACGCGCCTTTTAAGAGTCTTGCAGCAGGGCGAGTACACCACCGTGGGCGGCCGCACGCCGATCCGCACCGATGTGCGCATTGTCGCCGCCACCAACCGCGACCTGCGCCAGGCCGTGAACCAGGGCCTGTTCCGCGAGGATCTGTTCTATCGCCTGAATGTCGTGCCGCTGCGCCTGCCGCCGCTGCGCGAACGCAGCGAGGATATCGCCGATCTGGTGCGCCACTTCCTCAACCAGGCCACCGCCCAGGGCCTGCCGACCAAGACGGTGTCGGCCGAAGCGATGGAACGCATCCGCCGCTACCGCTGGCCCGGCAACGTGCGCGAGCTGGAAAACCTGGTCCGCCGCCTGGCTGCGCTCTATGCCGATGACGTGATCGGCCTGGAAGTGATCGAGAACGAGCTGGCCGAGCCGCCGCAGGCACCGCGCAACGCCGAGCCGAGCGAGGAAGAGACGCTGACCGGCAGCATCGAGCGCCACCTGACCAAGTATTTCTCCGCCCAGGGCGACGACCTGCCGCCGCCGGGCCTGTATGACCGGATGCTGCGCGAGCTGGAAATCCCGCTGATCTCGCTCAGCCTGGCGGCCACCCGGGGCAACCAGATCAAGGCGGCCCATATGCTGGGGCTCAACCGCAACACCCTGCGCAAGAAGATCCGCGACCATAATATCCAGGTCATCCGTGGCCTGAAGTAGTCGCGGCCCGAAGCCGCGGCGACCTGGGATAGTTCTGCGAACGGCCGGTTTGCCCCTCCCGGAATGCCCGGGGGATGGGTGCCGGATCGCTGCGGCTGGGGTATGATCGGCCAATGGCCGGGTACCCCCGATTCACAGACTGTCACCAACCATGACTCCGGATAGGACTGGCGAGACGATTCCGACGTCCCGTGAGGCCGCGGGCGAGGCTGCCGGCGTGGCATCCGGAGCGGGTTTCGTTGCGGTCAGCGATGACGGCCGTCCGATCGCCCGGTTCGCCCGGCGCCTGTGGCACGGGGCGCTCGGCTGGGCGCGCCGCCATAACCTGCTTCGTCAGCTCGAGATCGCCCTGGCCATCGCAGCCCTGGTGGCCGGCACGCTGACCTATCTGGCGATGACGCCGGGCGCCAATCGCGAACTGACGCCGCGCGACGTCCAGATCCTGCTGCTGACCGACCTGATCGTCCTGCTCAGCCTGACCAGCCTGGTGGCCCGCCGCCTGGTGGTGCTGTGGATGCAGCGGCGCCGGGGCGCGGCCGGCTCGCGCCTGCATGCCCGCATGGTCATGATGTTTGCCGGCGTCACCGCCCTGCCCACCGTGCTGATGACCCTGTTTGCCGTGCTGTTCTTCAATCTCGGTCTGCAGACCTGGTTCAGCGAGCGCGTCAATTCGGCGGTCAATGCCTCGGTTGCCATCGCCGAAGCCTATATCCAGGAGCATCGCAAGACGATCCGCGCCGATGTGCTGGCGATGGCGGTCGATCTCAACCGCGCTGCGCCCAACCTGACCCGCAACCCCTATGCCTTCCAGCAGGCGGTGCGCCAGCTGTCGCGTATCCGCGGCCTGGGCGAGGCGATTGTCTTCACCTCCACCGGCGAAATCCTCGCCCGCAACGAACTCAGCCTGCTGATGGAATTCGACCGCGTGCCGCCGCGCGCCATCGAGGATGCCAATGCCGGGCAGGTGGTGATCATCACCGCCGAAACCGATGACCGCGTGCGTGCGCTGGTGCGGCTGGACGGCTATCTCGACGCCTATCTCTATGTCGGCCGCTATATCGACGCGAAGGTACAGGCCGAGCTGGAGCGGACACGCAATGCAGCCCAGCAGTATAACCGCCTGGAACGCGCGCGCGCGACGCTGGAAATCAATTTCGCCATCCTGTTCCTGCTGGTCTCGCTGCTGTTGCTGTTCGCCGCGATCTGGTTTGCGCTGCTGATCGCCAACCGGCTGGTCACGCCGATCGGCGAGGTGGTGACGGCCGCCGAGAGAATCCGCAGCGGCGATCTGACCGCGCGGGTGACCGAACGTGCCGACGATGACGAGATTTCCACGCTGGGCCGCACCTTCAACCGCATGACCGGCCAGCTGGCCGCGCAGCAGGCCGAACTGATCGCCGCCAACCGCCAGCTCGACGAGCGGCGCCGCTTCACCGAAACCGTGCTTTCCGGCGTTTCGGCCGGCGTGATCGGCGTCGATCCGCAGGGCATGGTGACGCTGCCCAATCCCTCCGCCCAGGCGATGCTGCAGCAAAGCTTCGACGACATGGTCGGCCGGCCCTTCACCGAAGTGGCACCGGAGATGGCGGAGCTGTTCGACCAGCTCGCGCAGCGCCCGGCCGAAGGGGTGGAGCGCGGCCAGGTGGTGGTGCAGCGCTCGGACGGCGCGCGCACCCTGCTGGTGCGCATCGCGCGCGAGGTCACCGGCAACGAACTGCTTGGCTATGTCGTCACCTTCGACGATGTCAGCGAACTGGTGGCGGCGCAGCGCAATGCCGCCTGGGCCGATATCGCCCGGCGCATCGCGCATGAGATCAAGAATCCGCTGACCCCGATCCAGCTCTCGGCCGAGCGGCTGAAGCGCAAATACATGAAGGAAGTGCAGACCGATCCGGAAATCTTCGAGCAATGCACCGATACCATTATCCGGCAGGTCGGCGACATCGGGCGCATGGTCGATGAATTCTCCACCTTCGCCCGTATGCCGCGTCCGGTCTATCGCGAGGAAGACATCACCCAGCTGGTGCGTCAGGGCGTGTTCCTGCAGCAGGTGGCCCGCCCGGATATCCAGTTCGAGACGGATATCCAGGAAATGCCGATGCGCATCAATGTCGACGCGCGCCAGCTCGCCCAGGTGCTGACCAACATCCTGCAGAACGCGGTGGATGCCATCGATGGCCGCGATCGCGTTGCCGGCGAAACCCTGCCGCGCGGCCATATCTCGGTCGGCCTGCGGCTCAACGGCACCACGGCCGATATCACCGTGCTGGATAACGGCCGCGGCCTGCCGGTGGAGAATCGCGACCGCCTGTTCGAACCCTATGTCACAACGCGCAGCAAGGGTACCGGGCTTGGCCTTGCCATCGTCAAGAAGATCATCGAGGAACATGGCGGCAGTATCACGCTCACCGATGCCACCCTGTTTGATCCGGCGCTGAAAAATGGTAGCTTGGCGCGCATTCACCTGCCGGGCGTCCTGCCCGGCAACGAGGCGGCCGGGCCGGCCGGCCGTTCTGTTAATCCGGAGCCTCCCGCGGCGGAGGCGCATGCCGCATTGCGTAAGGTATTAGGGTCGGGCAGTCATGGCGCGTGACATTCTCATCGTCGATGACGAAGCGGACATCCGCAATCTGATCGCGGGTATCCTGCAGGATGAGGGCTACGAGACCCGTATGGCCGGGGATTCCGATGGTGCCTTGCGCGAGATGGAAGCGCGTCGGCCCAGTGCGGTGATCCTGGATATCTGGCTGCAGGGCAGCAAGCTGGACGGCCTGGAAATCCTCGACCGCATCATGCGCGACCACAGCACCGTGCCGGTGGTGATGATTTCGGGCCATGGCAATATCGAAACGGCGGTTTCGGCGATCAAGCGCGGGGCTTACGATTATATCGAAAAACCGTTCAAGAGCGACCGCCTGCTGCTGCTGCTTGAGCGTGCCCTGGAGCAGGCGCGGCTCAAGCGCGAAAACGAGGATCTGCGGCAACGCTCGGGCACGGTGGCCGAACTGATCGGCTCCTCGCCGGCCATCGTTGCTTTGCGTCAGGCGATCGACCGTGTGGCGCCGACCAACAGCCGCGTGCTGGTGTCTGGCCCGCCGGGCGCCGGCAAGGAACTGGTTGCGCGGCTGCTGCATCAGCGTTCGCGCCGCGCCGGCGGGCCTTTTGTGCTGCTCAATGTCGCGGCGATGACATCGGATCGCATCGAACAGCAGCTGTTCGGCATCGAGGAAGTGGTCAACGGCCAGCGCCAGCACAAGATCGGCGTGCTGGAAGAAGCCCATGGCGGCACGCTGTTCATCGACGAGGTGGCGGAGATGTCGCCGGAGGCGCAGGCCAAGCTGCTGCGCGTGCTGACCGAGCAGAGTTTCGAGCGTGTCGGCGGCCGTACCCGCGTGCAGGTCGATGTCCGCATCATCTCGGGCACCGTGCATGACCTGACCGTCCGGGTCGGCCAGGGGCAGTTCCGGCAGGACCTGTATCATCGCCTGAATGTCGTACCGCTGCGGGTGCCGGCCTTGCGCGATCGCCGCGAGGATGTGCCGCTGCTGGCCCGGCAGTTCATCCAGGTCGAGGCGCAGCGCCAGGGTGTGCCGGTGCGCGATCTGGCCGAAGATGCGCTGCTGGCGCTGCAATCGGCGGAATGGCCGGGCAATGTGCGCGAGTTGCGCAATGCCATTGCGCGCCTGCTGATCATGCTGCCGGCGGATCAGCGCGGCGCCGCGATCCATGCCGATATGATGCCCTCCGACCTGGGTGCGACCCCGCCGGTTGCACTGCGGCCGGAAACGACGACGGAAGTGATGGCGCTGCCGCTGCGCGATGCCCGTGAAATGTTCGAGCGCGAATATCTGCTGGCGCAGATCACCCGCTTCGGCGGCAATGTCTCGCGTACCGCCAGTTTCATCGGCATGGAACGCTCGGCTCTGCATCGCAAGCTGAAGGCGCTCGGCGTCGTCACCCTCGACCGCAACGGCGGCTAGGAGTGCCAAATCCATGAAAGTCATCGTCTGTGGCGCCGGCCTGGTCGGCTCAACCATCGCACGCCAGCTTGCCGCTGAAGGCAACGAGGTGACGATGATCGACGTTTCGGCCGATCGCGCCAACAAGGCTGCCGAGACCTACGATCTGCGCGCCATCGTCGGCTATGCCTCGCATCCAGACGTGTTGGAACAGGCCGGCGCCTCCGACGCCGATATGCTGATCGCGGTTACCTTCGCCGACGAGGTCAACATGGTGGCCTGCGAGGTGGCGCATGCGCTGTTCAACGTGCCGACCAAGATCGCCCGCATCCGTGCGCAGGGCTATCTCCGGCCGGAATGGTCGGACCTGTTCAACGAGAAGCATATCTCGATCGACTACATCATCTCGCCCGAGATCGAAGTGGCGCGCGCCATCCACCGTCGCATCCTGACGCCGGGTGCCTTCGACATGATCCCCTTTGCCGGCGACCGTCTGCGTCTGGTCGGCGTGCGGCTCGACGAGGATTGCCCGATCCTGAACACGGCGCTGCGCCAGCTGACCGGGCTGTTTCCCGATCTGGCCCTGAATATCTGCGGCATCATCCGCAACGGCGCCATGCTGGTGCCCGATGCCGACGATCACCTCGAAGCCAATGACGAAATCTATGCCTGCGTATTGTCCGAACACCTGCCGCGTGCCATGCGCCTGTTCGGCCATGAGGAGCGCGAGGCGCGCCGCATCGTGCTGTCGGGCGGCGGCAATATCGGCCTGTTCCTGGCGCGCGAGATCGAGGCAAGCCAGCCTTCGGTGCTGCTCAAGGTGATCGAGCATAATCGCGAGCGCGCCGAATTCGTTGCCGGCGCACTGAAAAATGCGGTGGTGCTGCACGGCGATTCTCTGGATCAGGACATCCAGCAGGAAGCCAAGGTTGGCGCGGCCGAAACCTTCATTGCCATGACCAACGACGACGAGGTGAATATTCTCACCTCGCTGCTGGCCAAGCGGGCCGGCGCCCAGCGCGCCATCACACTGGTCAACAACCCGGCTTATGAATCGCTGATCGGTTCGCTTGGCATCGATGTCGTGGTCAATCCGCGCTCGACCACGGTATCGTCGATCCTGCAGCATGTCCGGCGCGGCCGTATCCGCGCCGTGCATTCGCTGCATGACGGCGCGGCCGAGGCGATGGAGGCCGAAGCGGTGGAGACCAGCGCCCTGGTCGGCAAGCCGCTCTCCGAACTGAACCTGCCCGACGGCCTGAAGATCGGCGCCATCCTGCGCGGTGACAGCGTCGAAATCGCCCGCGGCGACAGCGAGATCGAGGCGGGTGACCGCGTCATCCTCTTCGTGCGGCGCGATGCCGTGAAGAAGGTGGAGAAGCTGTTCGCCGTCCGCCTGGAATTCTTCTGAGATCATATAAAAACGACGAGGCCTTCCCGATGTCGCGTATCGCTTATGTCAACGGTCAGTACGTGCCCTATGCCCAGGCGGGTGTGCATGTCGAAGACCGCGGATTCCAGTTCGCCGACGGTGTTTATGAAGTGGTTGCCATCACCGATGGCGGCTTTGTCGATCTGGAAGGCCATCTGGCGCGACTGGAACGCAGCCTGGATGAACTGCGTATCGAACGGCCGATGACGCGCGCGGCGCTCAGTGTGGTGCTGCGTGAAACCGTGCGGCGTAATCGCGTACGCAACGGCAGCATCTATCTGCAGATCACCCGCGGCGCGGCGAAGCGCGAATTCGCCTTTCCCGCCGGCATCGCGCCCACCGTGGTGGCGATCGCCCGCCATCTCGACTGGAACAAGGCGGCGGCCAATGCCGCCAGGGGCGTGCCGGCGATTACGCAGCCCGATATCCGCTGGGGCCGCTGCGACATCAAGACGGTCGGCCTGCTGCCGGCAGCGCTGGCCAAACAGGCCGCCAAGGAAGCCGGCGCCTACGAGGCATGGCTGGTCGACGAGAAGGGCTTCGTCACGGAAGGCAGTTCGTCGAATGCCTGGATTGTGACGAAGGAGAACGTGCTGGTCACCCGCGCGCCGACCACCGAGATTCTCAGCGGCATCACCCGCGCCGCCGTGCTGGAACTGGCGAAGCGGGAAGGGCTGAAGGTCGAATTCCGGCCCTTCACCGTGGCCGAGGCGCTGGCGGCGAAGGAAGCCTTCGTTTCCTCGGCCACATCCTATGTGATCCCGGTGGTGACGCTGGATGGCAAGCCGATCGGCAATGGCGGTCCCGGCGTGGTGGCTTCCAGGCTGCGCGGCCTCTACGAGACCCATGCGGCGAACCACAGCAGCGACTGGCAGGCGCCCTTCATTTCACCGTGACGGAATGCCTTGTAACAGGACCCGTGACGGCCGTCACACTGTGACTGCAGCGGGCAGGACAGCGGCCCGATGCCGCAGTGCACGCCATTGTTTTGCCACTTTCCGAAATTAATGGTTTAATCCAAGGGCGAGGGCAGCGGCCGCCGCCCCCGCAGCACCGGTCCAGTGCGTAATCTCGTGCGTATTTGCCGGAAGCTGGTGAAAAAACAAAATAAAGACAACAAGATAAGAAAAGAAAGGTCCATAACTATGGCCGCCGACAAGCCTCAGAACGTCCAGGACGTTTTCCTCAATCATATCCGCAAGACCAAGACCCCAGTGACCGTCTTCCTGGTCAACGGCGTCAAGCTGCAGGGTATCATCAGCTGGTTCGACAATTTCTCGGTGCTGCTGCGCCGCGATGGCCATATGCAGCTGGTCTACAAGCACGCCATTTCGACGGTCATGCCGTCCGGCCCGATCCAGCTCTTCGACCCGGCTGCGGCTGGCGAGAAGGCAACTGCCGGGGAACAGGGCTGACCCAGCCGGGTTTTCCTCCCAACCGATGCCTATTCACAGCGCATCGTATAAGTTTGGCTGATGTCTGATATCGACACTCTGGAAGACGAGCGCCCCCGCAAGGCGCTCGTCCTGCATCCGTCCCTGAAATCCGCTCATGCAAAGGCGGTGGCAGCCAATCTGCGCCGCCACCCCGAGGCACGGCTGGCCGAAGCCGTGGGTCTGGCGGCCGCCATCGATCTCGATGTGGTGCGCGCCGATGTCGTGGCAGTGTCGACCTGGCGTCCGGCCACGCTGATCGGTCCCGGCAAGGTGGAAGAACTCGCCGCCTGGATCGAGGAAAACCCGGTCGATGTGGTGATCGTCGATGCCGCCGTCACGCCGGTGCAGCAGCGCAACCTGGAAAAGGGCCTCAAGGCCAAGGTGATCGACCGCACCGGACTGATCCTCGAAATCTTCGGTGCCCGCGCCCGCACCAAGGAAGGCCGGCTGCAGGTCGAACTGGCGCATCTGAATTACCAGCGCTCGCGCCTGGTGCGGTCCTGGACCCACCTGGAACGCCAGCGCGGCGGCTTTGGCTTTCTTGGCGGCCCCGGCGAAAGCCAGCTGGAAATCGACCGCCGCCTGATCGGCGAGCGCATCGCGCGCATCAAGCTCGATCTCGAGCAGGTGGTGAACACCCGCTCGCTGCATCGTCGCCAGCGGCAGAAGGTGCCCTATCCGGTGGTGGCGCTGGTCGGCTATACCAATGCCGGCAAGTCGACGCTGTTCAACCGGCTGACGCAGTCCGAGGTGTTTGCCAAGGATCTGCTGTTCGCCACGCTGGATCCGACCATGCGCACGCTGCGCCTGCCGTCGGGCCGCAACATCATTCTCAGCGATACAGTCGGTTTCATCTCCGAATTGCCCACGCATCTGGTCGCCGCTTTCCGCGCCACGCTGGAAGAGGTGATCTCGGCCGACCTGATCCTGCATGTGCGCGACATGGCGCATCCCGATTGCGAGGCCCAGGCCGCCGACGTGCGCGATGTGCTGGCCTCGCTGGGTATCGGCGACGAGAGCGGCCATCGCAGGATGGAAGCCTGGAACAAGGCCGACCAACTGCCGCCCGATATGCGCGAGGCGCTGGCCAACCAGGCCGCACGCCAGGACGATGCCGTGCTGATCTCGGCACTCGATGGCAGCGGCATTGACACGCTGCTGCAACGGATCGATGCCAGACTGGATTCCGACCGGGTCGAGATGGATGTGACGCTGAATGCTGGCGACGGCGCGGCGGTTGCCTGGCTGCATCGCCATGGCGAAGTGCTGCAGATGCAGGAAAAAGACGGGCACCTGAAGCTTTCGGTGGCGTTAAGCCAGGCCGAGGCAGGCAAATGGCTGAAACGACAGGAAGGCAGACAGGTATGACGGCAGTGAAGGTTGATATGGAGGCTGTGCGGCTGCTGATGGAAGAGGCGGCGCGCACCACCATCCTGCCGCATTTCCGCAAGCTGAAATCCGGCGATATCGACCAGAAGGCCGGGCCGCATGACGTGGTCACCGTGGCCGACAAGGCTTCGGAAGACTTCCTCACTCCGCGGCTGCGGGCGCTGGTACCGGGCTCGACGGTCGTGGGCGAGGAGGCCAGCAGTGTCGATGAAAGCATCATGGATGCCCTGCGCCGGCCGGGTTACGCCTGGCTGATCGACCCGATCGACGGCACCGCCAATTTCGCCGTCGGCAGTGCGCTGTTCGCCGTCATGGTGGCGCTGGTCAAGGACGGCGATGCGGTGGCGAGCTGGATCTACGATCCGATCCGCGGCATCTGCGCCATGGCCGAAACAGGCAGCGGCGCCGTGATGCGCGAAGCCGATGGCAGCATGCGCAGGCTCAGCATGCCCAAACCGCCGTCGCTGGCGCATCTCTCGGGCGCGCCCAATCTGCGCTACGGCGACCGCGACTTCGCCGCCCGCATTGCCTACCGCATGGACAAGACCGCCGGCGTGATGATCCTGCGCTGCGCCGGCCAGGAATACCTCGCCATGCTGGACGGTCATTTCCACTACGCGGTCTATAACCGCGCCATGCCCTGGGATCATACGGCCGGTTGCCTGTTGATGACCGAAGCCGGCGGCATCGCCAGGCGGCTGGATGGCAGCCTGTACCGCGCGGCCGACAAGCCTTTCATTTCACCACTGGTGGCGGCCTGCGGCGAAGACCAGTGGAACTGGCTGAAGAAAGACATCTTCGACGCCTGATCCTGCCATGAACATCCCGATGGACGCCGTCGGCGACCTGCTGCTGCAGGCCGGGCGCGAGATCATCATGCCGCGTTTCCGGCGCCTGCGCGCGGAAGACATCCGCGAAAAGACCCATCATGCCGATCTGGTCACCGTGGCCGACGAGGAAGCCGAGGCGTTTCTCACGCCGCGGCTGGAGGCCCTGCTGCCCGGGTCGCGCACCGTGGGCGAGGAGGCGGTCGGCCGTGATCCGGCGCTCCTGGGGCTGCTCGGTCAGACCGGCCTGCACTGGCTGATCGATCCGATCGACGGCACCGCCAGTTTCGCGGTCGGCTGCGCCCTGTTCGGCTGCATGGTGGCGCTGGTGCAGGACGGCGATGCGGTGGCCAGCTGGCTGCTCGATCCGCCGACCGGCCGGCTGTTCATGGCGGAAAAGGGCGCGGGCGCCTGGCTGCGCGAACCCGATGGTGAAACGCAGCGCCTGACCATGCTGCAGCCGCCGTCGCTGGCGCATCTGTCGGGCGTGGCGAATTTCCGCATGGCCGACCGGGACCTCGCCGCCCGTATGGCCTACCGGCTGGATAAAATCGCCGGGGTCCTGAACCTGCGATGCTCCGGCCAGGAATATCCGGCCATGGCGCTGGGGCAGATTCACTGGGCCATTTATGGCCGCAATATTCCCTGGGATCACGCGCCCGGCACCCTGCTGATTTCGGAGGCCGGCGGGGTCGCCCGACGGTTGAACGGACGGCTCTATCGGGCCGGCGATCCGCCGGGCGGCAGCCCCCTGCTGGCGGCCTGCGGCGAGGACCAGTGGAACTGGCTGAAAACCGGTCTTTTTGACCCCTGATTTCCGGGGGTAAAACACCCCCCGAAACGTTGCTGCGGCGGCCCCCGGCATGGTAGTTTTCGCGGCCTGATTCCAGGGCCGAATCCGGCCCTTTCGGGTGGCCTGATTCGCCCGTTTTCAGACCCCAGATTCCTCCATTTCCGGACGCCAGTTTGTGACCGAACAGCCCAAGCCGCCGCAGGACATCCAGCCCATCTCCATCGAAGTGGAGATGCAGCGCTCCTATCTCGGTTACGCCATGAGCGTGATCGTGTCGCGGGCGCTGCCCGATGCGCGCGACGGGCTTAAGCCCGTGCATCGCCGCATCCTCTATTCGATGCATGAAAACGGCTATCTGTCCGACAAGGCCTATCGCAAGTCGGCCCGCGTGGTCGGTGACGTGATGGGTAAGTATCACCCGCATGGCGACCAGTCGATCTACGACGCCATGGTGCGCATGGCGCAGCCGTTTTCGATGAGCCAGCTGCTGCTGGACGGCCAGGGCAACTTCGGTTCGATGGACGGCGATAAGGCCGCGGCGATGCGCTACACCGAAATCCGCCTGGAAAAGGCGGCGGAAGCGCTGCTCACCGATATCGACAAGGACACCATCGATTTTCAGCCGAACTACGACGACAGCACGCAGGAACCCACTGTGCTGCCGGCGCAGTATCCGAATCTGCTGGTCAATGGCGCCAACGGCATTGCGGTCGGCATGGCCACCAACATCCCGCCGCACAACATGGGCGAGGTGATCGACGCCTGCTGCGCCTATGTCGACAATACCGATGTGACGCTGGAGCAGCTGCTGGAAATCCTGCCGGCGCCCGATTTCCCCACCGGCGGCATCATTCTGGGCCGGGCCGGCGCCAAGTCGGCGATGTGGACCGGCCGCGGCTCGGTGATCGTGCGCGGCAAGGTGCATTTCGAGGAAATCCGCAAGGATCGCGAAGCCATCATCATCACCGAGATTCCGTATCAGGTGAACAAGTCCTCGATGATCGAGAAGATGGCCGAACTGGTGCGCGCCAAGAAGATCGAAGGCATTTCCGATCTGCGCGACGAGTCCGACCGTGACGGCGTGCGCGTGGTGGTCGAGATCAAGCGCGATGCCATGGCCGATGTGGTGCTGAACCAGCTGTATCGCTTCACGCCGCTGCAGAGCAGCTTCGGCGTCAACATGCTGGCGCTGAACGGCGGTAAGCCGGAACTGTTGAACATCAAGCAGCTGATCGCCGCCTTCGTGAACTTCCGCGAAGAGGTGATCCTGCGCCGCACGCGCTTCCTGCTTGGCAAGGCACGCGACCGCGCCCATGTTCTCGTCGGTCTCGCCATCGCGGTGGCCAATATCGACGAGGTGATCAAAACCATCCGTGCCGCGCCCGATCCGCAGACGGCGCGCGACCAGCTGATGACCCGCGAATGGCCGGCCGCCGATGTGGCCGACATGATCGGCCTGATCGACGACCTCAGTCACAAGGTGATCGACGGCAAATACAAGCTGTCGGAGACCCAGGCCCGCGCCATTCTCGACCTGCGCCTGCAGCGCCTGACCGCGCTGGGCCGCGACGAAATCGGCGACGAGATGAAGAAGCTCGCCGCCGAGATCAACGAATATCTCTCGGTCCTGGGCAGCCGCGACAAGCTGATGGGCATCCTGCGCAGCGAACTGGTGTCGATGCGCGAGCGCTTCGCCATACCGCGCCGTACCCAGATCGCCGAGATGGAATTCGAGCAGGACGATGAAGACCTGATCCAGCGCGAGGATATGGTCGTCACCGTCAGTTTCGGCGGCTATGTCAAGCGCACGCCGCTGTCGACCTACCGCCTGCAGAAGCGCGGCGGCAAGGGCCGTACCGGCATGAGCACCAAGGAAGAGGATTTTGTCACCCGCGTGCTGGTCGCCAGCACTCATACGCCGGTGCTGTTCTTTTCCAATATCGGCCGCGTCTACAAGCTGAAGGTCTATCGCCTGCCGGAAGGCACGCCGCAGTCGCGCGGCAAGGCCTTCGTCAATCTGCTGCCGCTGGCCGACGGCGAGAAGATCACCGAGGTGCTGCCGCTGCCCGAGGACGAGGCGAAGTGGGGCGAACTGCATGTCATGTTCGCCACCGCCAAGGGGTATGTCCGCCGCAACGATCTGAGCGATTTCGTCTCGATCAATGCCAATGGCAAGATCGCCATGAAATTCGAGGGCGAGGATGCCGACGACAGCCTGGTTGGCGTGTTTCCCTGCACCGAGCAGGACGACATTCTGCTGGCCTCCTACGCCGGCAAATGCGTGCGCTTCCCGGTCGCTGATGTACGCACCTTCCAGAGCCGTTCGTCCACCGGCGTGCGCGGCATGAAGCTGGCCGAGGGCGACCGCGTGATTTCCATGTCGGTGCTGCGCCATATCGAGGTCAGTCCGGAAGAGCGCGAAGCCTATTTCAAATACGAGGATGCCCAGGAGCGCATCCGCAATGGCGAAGCCGCCGTGCAGCTGCCCGCCGATATCTCGGTCGATCGTTTTACCGAGCTGCAGGCCGCCGAGCAGTTCATTCTGACCGTTACGGAAAAGGGCTACGGCAAGCGCAGTTCGGCCTATGAATACCGCATCACCAGTCGCGGCGGTTCGGGCATCATCAATATCGAGACCACCGCGAAGAACGGCAATGTCTCGGCCGCTTTCCCGGTCGAGCATGACGACCAGATCATGCTGGTCACCGATGGCGGCCAGGTGATCCGCTGTCCGGTCCATGATATCCGCATCGCCGGCCGCAATACCCAGGGTGTCATCATCTTCAAACTGGGGGATGGCGAGAAGGTTGCGTCGGTCGCGCATTTGCCGGAAAGTGGCCCGAATGAAGCCGGCCAGGACGATGGCGCCGGCGACAGTTCTGGCGAAGAAGGCGGCGCCCCGGGAGACAGCCCTGGCGATACGCCCGAGTAATCTGAGGGGAACAGATGACCAGGCAGCGGATCGGATTATACCCGGGTACTTTCGATCCGGTGACCAAGGGCCATTACGACATCATCAAGCGCGCGGCCAAGCTGGTCGACAAGCTGGTGGTCGGCGTTGCTGTCAATGTCGGCAAGGGGCCGCTGTTCTCGATGGAAGAGCGCGTCGAGATGGTGCGCGAGGAAATCGGCCCGCTGATGCCCGGCGCCACCGAATTCGAGGTCAAGCCGTTTTCCAACCTGCTGATGCATTTCGCCATGGACCTCGGCGCGGTGATGATCATTCGCGGCCTGCGCGCGGTGTCGGATTTCGAATACGAATTCCAGATGGTCGGCATGAATGCGCGGCTGAATGCCGATATCGAGACCGTCTTCCTGATGGCCTCGGATAACCACCAGTTCATCGCCTCGCGCCTGGTCAAGGAAATTGCCATGCTGGGCGGCGATATCAGCCCCTTCGTTTCGCCGCGCGTGGCCGAACGCATGCGGGTCAGCATCGCGGCCCGCAAAGCCAAGGGTGAAGAATGATCCCCGACCAGTTTTTCCGGCGGCATTTCCTCGCGCTCGGACTGTTCGCGGCGCTGGCGGCATTTGCGGTGCCGGGCGCGGCTTTGGCGCAGGCCACCGATCCGGAAAACACGCTGGTCATGGAATTGAGCGGCGGCCGCGTGGTGATCGCGATGCGTCCCGATCTGGCCCCCAATCATGTCAAGCGCATCAAGGAACTGACCCGCAAGGGCTTCTATGACGGTTCGCGCTTCCATCGCGTGATCCGCGGCTTCATGGCGCAGGTCGGCGATCCCACCGGCACCGGCGCCGGCGGCTCGGGCCAGAAACTGAATGCCGAATTCAGCCGCGAGCCGCATCGCCGCGGGACCGTGTCCATGGCCCGCACCAGCGACCCGAACAGCGCCGACAGCCAGTTCTTCATCTGCCTCGACGAGGCGCCGCATCTGAACGGCCAGTATACCGTTTGGGGCCGCGTGGTCAGCGGCATGGAATTTGTCGACAATATCAAGAAGGGGGCGCCGGGCAGCGGCGCCGTCACCGACCCCGACAAGATCATCCGCATGCGCGTCGCTGCCGACGTGAAGTAAGACTCAGAAGGACCAGCCATGAGTGCCGACCTGGAAAACACCCTTTATCTCGAACTCAAGGACGGCCGCGTCACCATCGCGCTGCGCCCTGATCTGGCGCCGAACCATGTCGCCCGCATCAAGGAGCTGGCGCGCCAGCATTTCTACGACGGCCTGAAATTCCACCGCGTGATCGAAGGTTTCATGGCGCAGACCGGCGACCCGCGCGGCGACGGCACCGGCGGTTCGGGCGAAAACCTGAAGGCCGAGTTCAACGACGAGCCGCATGTGCGCGGCACCTGTTCGATGGCGCGCGCCAGCAATCCGCACAGCGCCGACAGCCAGTTCTTCATCTGCTTCGCCGATGCCCGCTTCCTCGACAAGCAGTATACCGTCTGGGGCCAGGTCACCGACGGCATGGAGCATGTCGATGCGATCAAGCGCGGCAGCCAGGCCAAAAACGGCAGCGTGACCGACCCCGACAAGATCGTGTCGATGCGTGTCGCCGCCGACGCCGAGTGATCGCTGCCCTCAGCAGAGGGCCTGACGAATGCTGGTTTCCGATTTCGATTTCGAATTGCCGCCGGCGCTGATCGCCGAGCGGCCGGCCGTGCCGCGCGAAGCGGCGCGGTTGCTGCATTTTCGTGATGGCAGCATCGATCCACGCCCGCTCACCGTGGCCGATCTGCCTGGCCTGCTGCGGCCCAGTGACCTGCTGGTGTTCAACGACACCAGGGTCATTCCGGCGCGACTCTATGGCCGGCGCGAGCGCGATCCTGAAGTCCGCGTCGAAGCCCTGCTGCTGAAGCCCATCGGCGAACGGCGCTGGACCGCCATGGCCAGGCCGGCCAAGCGGCTCAGGCCCGGCGACCGCGTGCTGTTCGATGGCGGTCTGGTGGCCGAGGCGCTGGGCCGCGACGACGACCAGATCGTGCTGCGCTTCGACCGCGACGATGCGGATGTGCTGACGGCGCTGGAGACTGCCGGGGCCATGCCGCTGCCACCCTATATCGTTTCCCAGCGCAAGGCCGATGCGCGGGACAAAACCGACTACCAGACGGTGTTTGCCGAAAAGACCGGCGCGATTGCGGCGCCCACCGCCGGATTGCATTTCACCCCGGCGCTGATCGAAAGCCTGAAGGCGGCCGGCATCGGCTTCGCCCGCGTCACGCTGCATGTCGGTGCCGGCACCTTCCTGCCAGTGAAAGTCGATCGTGTCGAAGACCACAAAATGCATGCTGAATGGGGCGAGGTGACGGCCGGGACCGTCGCCGCCATTGAGACGGCCCGGGCCAGAGGGTGCCGGGTCATTGCCATCGGCACAACCTCCCTGCGGCTGCTGGAATCAGCCGCTCGGGGCACCGGCAAACTCCAGCCCTTCGTGGGCGAGACGGATATCTTCATCACCCCGGGCTTTGAATTCCGGGTCGTGGACGGACTGATGACCAATTTCCACCTGCCGAAATCGACGCTGCTGATGCTGGTCGCCGCCTTTGTCGGCCTGCCGGCCCAGCGGGCGATCTATGCCCATGCGGTGGAGAAGGGCTTCCGTTTCTACTCCTACGGCGATACAAGCCTGCTGTTCAGACAGGCCGGCAGTCCCCCATGACCCTTCGCTTTTCCGTCAGCGCCACCGATGGCGCCGCTCGTCGCGGGCGGCTTGAGACGGCCCATGGCGGCATCGACACGCCGGCCTTCATGCCGGTGGGCACGGCCGCGACCGTGAAGGCGATGACGCCGGAGGCGGTAGCCGAGACCGGTGCGCAGATCATCCTGGGCAACACCTATCACCTGATGCTGCGGCCCACCGCCGAGCGTGTCGCCAGGCTGGGCGGCCTGCACAAATTCATGCACTGGCCGGGGCCGATCCTCACGGATTCGGGCGGCTTCCAGGTGATGTCGCTGTCGCAGCTCAACAAGGTCACGGAGCAGGGCGTCAGCTTCCAGTCGCATATCGACGGCGCGCGCTACGAACTGACGCCGGAACGCTCGATCGAAATTCAGCTCCTGCTCGACGCCACCATCACCATGCAGCTGGACGAATGCGTCAAACTGCCGGCCGACGACAGGCGCGTGGCCGAGGCGATGCAGCTTTCCCTGCGCTGGGCCGAACGCTGCAGGGCGGCGTTCCGGCAGCGCGAGGGCTACGGTCTGTTCGGTATCGTGCAGGGCGGCACAAACGCTGCGCTGCGCGAAGAGTCCGCGAAAGGCCTGATCGCCACCGGCTTCGATGGCTATGCGGTCGGTGGCCTGGCGGTGGGCGAGACGCAGGACGAGATGTTTGCCACGCTGGATGTCACCACGCCGCATCTGCCTACCGATCACCCGCGCTACCTGATGGGCGTCGGCAAACCGTCCGACCTGGTCGGTGCCGTGCAGCGCGGCATCGACATGTTCGACTGCGTGATGCCGACGCGCTCGGGCCGCAACGGCCAGGCCTTCACCCGGCGCGGCACGCTCAATATCCGCAACGCGCGCCATGCCGAAGACCCGCGACCGCTGGACGAGCATTGCCGCTGCCCGGCCTGTCGCCACTACAGTCGTGCCTATCTGCATCATCTGGTGCGCTCGGACGAGATTCTCGGTTCGATGCTGATGACTGCGCATAACCTGACCTATTACCAGGACCTGATGCAGGGTATGCGTGCCGCCATCGCCGAAGGCCGGCTGGCGGCTTTCGCCGCCGAGTTCCACGCCGGCGAAGCGCGCGGCGATATAGACCTGCTATAGATGCTGCTGCGGCATCTGAAGGTTTTCGGCATCGCCGCGGTCTTCGCCGCCATCGCCTATGGCGTGGCGCATCTGCTGTTCCGGTTGCTCAACTAGAGTCGCGCGGCTTTGCCCAGCTTTTCGCGCAGTTCCGTCACACCCGGATAAACCGGATGGTCGAGCAGGTTGTGCCGCACCATGCCGTCGGGATTGACGATATGGAAGCGATAGCTGTCGGCTGTCAGGTCGAGGATGGCAAGCCCGGTGATCTTCTCGCCGATGCGCTCCTGCATGCCGTCCGGCAGGCAGAAGGCCGTGGATGGCACCCAGACATGGCGGATACCGTCGATCATGCGATCGAGATACTGGTGAGTGTGGCCACTCAGCACCAGGCGCAGATCAAAGCGGCGCAGCAGAGCCAGCAGCTTTCGCCGCGGGTGCAGCGGTACATAACGAATATGCGGTGCGGCATCCTCGGCAGCAGTCTGGAACAGCGGTTTGTGCAGCAGCAGGATGGTCGGTTTCGCGCCTTCCTGCGCCGCCAGCCAGCCCCATTGCGCCTCCTCTTCGGCACTGCCGGTGCCGAAGAGCTGTGCGTTCAGTCCAAGCAGCCGCCAGCCGGCCAGATCGAGCCGCCAGTAATCCGGGCCGAACACCGTGCGATATCTGGCCAGTCGCTCCGGCTGCAGCAGATCCTTCACCGGCACGCCCGGGCCGGGCGGATTGTCGCCGACATCATGATTGCCGGGCAGGAATTGCAGACGGCCGGGCCAATTCTGCGCCAGCGCCATCGCGCAGTCGTAGTGGCTGTCGTCATGAGCGCCATTGACGGTGATGTCGCCAAGATGAATGGTCCAGTCGGTGCCGAGTTCGGCGATGAATTCTTTCGCGACGAGCCAGTTGGCGTTGAATGCCGGAGCATGTGGCGCAACATGGGTATCGGTGATCAGGGCAATGCGCATCTTTGCAGCCTAGGCCGCGGATGTGGCAGGTTGATGAAACTTTGCCGGCAATGCTAGCGTTGCCGGCAGTCAGGGAGGATGGCATGGCCGCAGCCAATAAGCCGAAGAAACAATGCTTCAGCCTCAGCCGCGCCAGAGGCGCGAAATTCCGCAAGGATGGCCTGCGCGCCTTCTTCGAGTATCGCGATCTCGGCATCGGGGATGCCACCCATGGCCGCTACAACGCCGAGGTAATCCGTGCCGGAAATGTGAAAAACTACAAGCCCGCAGGCCGGCATTATCACAAGCTGGATTTCCAGCTGGTTTATGTGCTGAAGGGCTGGGTGAAGTTCGAGTATGAAGGCGAGGGCAGTTTCACGCTGAAGGCCGGCGACTGCGTGCTGCAGCCGCCCGAGATCCGCCACGAACTGACGGAATTTTCAAAAGACATAGAATTGCTGGAAGTGACCAGCCCGGCCGTTTTCAAAACCGTTGCGGTCGACTGAGCTGCCTTACGGCGCGGCGTCGTCGGGCGTGTCATCCTTGTGCAGATGCAGGAAACGCGCGATCTGCGTTTTCAGTGCGGCAGGATCGTAATTCGCGCGCACCGCGGTGGCGCGCAGGAACAGGTCGCGCTGGATCGGCATCGGCAGATCGTTCCAGGTCAGGACCGCCGCAGCGCCGAGGCAGAGCAGGATATTCCGCTCGGGCTCGCCAAGCACGGGCACAGCATCGCCGGCCAGATGTCCGCCCTCGCTTTCCCAGCGGCGCAGGGCGCGGGCCATCTGCCGTTCCGCATCCGAGAGGCCGGCTTTCGGGTCGGGCATAGTAAAATGATAGCACGCCTGCGGCGGTGCCGCCGGTAAATTCGCCGGCTAAGCCTCGTCGTCGTAATAGGTGATGTTGAGCAGTTGCTCGATCTCGCTGCCGCCGCGGATAGTGAGCGGCAGGGTGATCGATTCAAACTGCACGAAACTGCGGTCGACGAAGTAATAGCTGCCGGCGGCGCGCAACGGCCGTTTGTTGTCGGTGGCCCAGGACAGACCCTGATTGAAGTCGGCATAGGCCTGTTCGCCCATGATTTCATCGACGAAGCGGCCGGTGGAATCGCGGCCGGAATACTGGCTGATCAGCGTGCCGTAGATACGGATCCGGAAACGCCGCATGGTTTCGCTGTGCACGATTTCGTAGATCAGTACGCGCGGCAGGTAGGGGCGCAGGACGAAGGGCGAGAAGTCCGCGCGGTCGGCCACCGGCCGGCCGGCACGCTTTTCTTCCCAGAGCGCGGCCAGTGCGGTCAGTTCGGGGCGAACGAAATTCAGGTCGGGATCGAGCCGGAACCTGCTTTCGACAATCTGCCGATTCAACGACAACTCCTCCGGTTTCCGGCAGCATATACCGCACGGCAACCTGACGGCGTGTTTTTTCGTGTGCTGAAAGGAGAGGTGGTGAGCCCGCCGGGATTCGAACCCGGGACCTCTCGATTAAAAGTCGCTTGCTCTACCAGCTGAGCTACGGGCTCACGAGGCCTTTTCCGGCCGCCCCGATAACGGCAGGGGCCGGAAAGCGCGGCGACCATAGGTCGTCGGCCGGCCCCAGTCAACCTGCCGGATATTCTGCGAATTAAAGGACTTAATGCCCTTCTGGAGGGCGATCCGGAGCGACTCCGCGTTCCAGCAGCCGCAGCATCAGGCTGCCCATCTCGATCCAGCTGTCGGCACCGCCTGACCTGGCCAGCCAGCCATAATCGAAGACATGCCGGCGCCCGTCGGTTCGCTCCTCCGCCGCAACCACCGTCACGGCAGAGGGCAGGCTGCGCCGGAACAGCGGCACCAGCCGCGCCGCGCATTCGATCGTCATGCCGCCGCACAGCGGATGCAGGGCGATGACATCGCGCAGGAAGCGCATCTGGTCGCCCACGCCCTGTTCAGCCACCACCAGCAGATGGCATTGCCGCAGGTCCTCGTCCTGCCAACGCGGCAGAGCGAGGCCGTGGCGCACGATCTCACGCGTTGCATCCGGCTGCAGGCGATATTCGTAATCGCGCAGGCCCTGTGCCCACTCGCCCAGACTGAGCAGCATGGTGGCACGTGCCATGCGCAGGGTGCGGTTCTGCGGTTCCAGCGTGATGGCGCGGTCCAGCCGGGCGCGGGCGGCGCCGTGATCGCCCAGGCGGAAGGCGGCTTCCGCGGCGATGCTCAGCAGCGCCGGTGCGTCGGGCTGGCGGACCAGAGCCGTTTCGGCCGCCTGCAGCGCGCCGGCCGCATCGCCGATCTGCAGCAGCAGATTGCCGTAATGCTGCAGCAGGGCTGCATCTTCGGGCGTGTCCTGCAGCTGCAGGCGGGCCAGTGTCAGTGCCGCATCGGCAAATCCCGCGCCACCCAGGGCCGCAATCCGTGCGGCGGCAAAGCCGGGGTCTGCGGGCAGCAGCGCCAGGCCGGTTTCGGCGGCCGACCAGGCCTCAGCGGCGCGGCCGGCATGCTGGTACAGCGCGGCCAGCGTGCGCAGCAGGCCGATATCGCCCGGCGTCATGCGGCGGGCGGCGGCGAAACGCAGCAGCGCGCCGTCGATATCGCCGCTCTGCACTGCCGCCATACCGGCCTGCATCAGGCCGGCGGCGTGCGGCGAAGGGGAGGTCTGATTCGCAGTCATGCTGGCGCCAGCATGGTCTGCCCCGTAAGCTGCCGCAATGATTTCCGGATTCCTGCAGGCCGATGCCGATGCCAGTGCCGCCTATCGCGACCGGCTGGCGACGCAGTCCGGCGACCGTCCCTGTATCGGCCTGTCCTGGCGCAGCAGCAATGCCGCCTATGGCGCGCAGAAATCGCTGGCGCTGGCCGATCTGGCGCCGCTGTTGCGGTCACGGCCCGACCTGTTCTGGATCGATCTGCAATACGGCGACACGGCGGCCGAACGCGCTGCGGCCGGCGTCGATCTCTGGCGCGATCCGGCCATCGATCCCCTGCTGGATCTGGATGCGGCGGCGAGCCAGTTTGCCGCCCTCGATCTGGTGATCACCACCAGCAATACGGCCGCCCATCTGGCCGGTGCGCTGGGGGTGCCGACCTGGCTGCTGCTGCCGGCGCCCGGTTTCGGCCTGCTGTGGTACTGGCAGCTCGGGCGGCAGGACAGCCCGTTCTATCCTTCGGTCCGCTGCTTCCGGCAGGCCCGGCCAGGGCAATGGGACGATGCCGTCGCCGCCCTCGGCCCGGCCCTGATCGCCCGGTTTCCCCGGAAACCGTAGCGGTCATTACCGATTTACAACCTTTAAGGGGCTACAAATTCCTTCGCAGTTGCGAGATACTATTGCCATTCCGGACCAGTGAGCCGGGAGGATGAGGACCATGGCTAAGTTTTACGTCGAAGGTGGGATTTTCAAAGACCTGGCCGATCCGGCTCCGATTGCCGGAACCGAAGAGCGCTACGGCCCGTTTCCCAGCGAACAGGAAGCCGACAAGATCTGGCGCGCCCGCATGGCGGACAAGATCGACATCTGCAACCACCGCCTGCGCGTGATCCAGCGCGACGCCTGATCGTCCCCGAGACGGCCGGAGTCGCCCCCGGTCTGCCGGGGTCTGCCGTGCTTTCCCTGTTGCTAAGCGGTTTGGCTGCCACGATGATTTCATGGCGGACCATCCGATTCGGCCATCATGGTCGATCTGCGGCGCTGGTGCGCGATGTTGTAATGCGAAAGCAAGGGGCGATGTTCGATCCTTACGCTGCCGGGCGGCTGATCGCCAACCGGGGCGACCTGAAACGCAAGGCGGTGAATTTCGCGCGCGGACATGACGTGCGTCTGAATGCCGAACTGCGGGGCAAGATCGAGAAGGTGATCGTGAAGAACCAGGCCGAATTCGAAACCGCCGCGCGGGAAACGCTGGTGACCCTCAAGGAAGCCTGGGGGTCGGCCTCGTTCAATTCGATCGGCCGCGCCCGCTATTACGAATGGATCCGCGATCTGGCGCTCGACCTGAAGGGGCAGGGCAGCCTGTTCGGCTATCCGCTGGTCACCCTCTATGCCGACTCCCTGAAGAATCTCTGCGATGGCCTCACCAACCCGACCTATCGCCTGCATGCCATCATCGGCCTCAATATCGATGCGCTGGGCATCATCATCCGCCGTCGCATCGCCGGCCCCGGCACCGTGCTGGAACGCCGCGTGGCCGAAGCCTTCCGCGAAGCCTATCTGAAGATGCGCCTGCGCCAGCCTTCCGATGCGGCGATGGAACACAAGGTCGCCCATGCGGTGCGGGCGCTCGACAGCAAACGGCCTGAAGTGACGGCGGTGAAGCCGCCCGAGCTGAAGAATACCGGCCGCGAATGGTCGACCGAACTGCGCGACCCGGCCCTGGTGAAAACGGCGAAGCCGGCCCGCTGAGATGGCCTCGTCCGACGACCGCAACAATCCGAATGGCCCGCCGGAGGGCTATAACTGGCGCCCGCAGGCGATCAAGCCGATCGCCGCGGTGGATGTGATCTCGGAAGCCATCAAGGAAGCTGATAACAGCTACTTCTTCGAGAATTACACCAAGCAGGCGAATGCCGTCGTCACCGCCCTGCGCAAGCATGGCTATGTGATCGTGCCCTATTACCCGACCGTGGAAATGGTCAAGGCGGCGATGGACGAGCTGCAATACGGCCAGAACAAGTTCACCAACATCGTCATGCCGATCTACCTGGCGATGATGAAATCGGCACCCAAGGCCAAGGGCTAGGGACCCGGAGCGCAGGCTCGGGATAACGGGGCCTTAACCGCGCTCTGGTATTGCGGCGGAACTGCACTAAAATACAGTCCGGTCCATGCGGACCTGTGGGAGCAAAGCAAGATGAGCCGGGACAAGCTGGTGGCTTTCCTGCGCGTGGCGGGGCCGGAGCGCACCGCTGAAATCCTCAAACGCCTGCCGCCGCAAGAGGCGCAGGCGGTGCGGCAGGCGCTCGACCAGACCCCCAATGTGGCGTCCTCGCATGTCGATGTGGCCGCCGATGCCGCGGCCACCTTCGTCGCCGCGATCTCGAACAAGCGATAATGCTGCGGCGCCTGCTGCCTGGCCTGCTGATCGCCGCGATTGCGCTGCCTGCCGTCGCGCAGGAAGGGCTGGGGCCGGGCCGGCGCGCCAAGCGCCCCGACATCTGCATGAACACCATCGAGATCGAAGCCGAGGCCATGGTGCGCGGCGGCATGGTGATCCGCGACCATGCGCGCGCCTGCGCCCGGCGCGGCCTCGATGGCAGCATCATCCATCTCTGGGCCGCCTTCGACACCGCCAATGCCGAAAAATTCCAGGATGCGACGGAAATTCGCGCCGGCGCCTACAAGCGCAACTGGCCGGACGATCCGAATGCCGCGCAGCGCGCCGCCAACGAAACCGTGGCCTCGCGCCAGCTGGTGGATTTCTCGCCGGTCGAATGCGTGGTGCTGAAGGACCTGGTCGGTGGCTTCAAGACCTGGACCGATTATCTCGTGCATATCCGCCGCACCGAAGTCGGCCAGGTCAAGACCCTGTACAAGCAATGCCCGAAGGGCACGGTCGGCGCCCAGCGGCGCAAACAGGAATGGTGAGTACGGCTCACACCCGGCTGTTCACCGCGTAGAAGGGCCGGTCGATCAGCCCGGTTTCCCAGCCGGCATACCAGTCCTGCACATAGGGTTTGATGCGCGCCAGCAGGTCGGCGCGGGCACGATGCTCGGGTGTCAGGCCCTTGCTGCAGAATTTGCGCACTTCATCGCACAGCGCCGGCACGTCGATGGATTTCACGGCGTGGTCCTCGACGCAGACTTTGCCGCCGACCACCACGGTATTCACATCCATGCCCAGCGCACGTTCGACAAAGGCCTCGACCGGATCGAAGGCGGGGTCGGTCCAGGGATCGTTGTTCACGCGCTCCAGGTCGACCAGAATGGCATCGGCCTTCCAGCCGGGCAGCAGCGCGCCGACACGGCCATCGAAGCCGCTGGCTTTGGCGGCATTCAGCGTGGCGGTCTCCAGCGCCTCGTAGGCATCCATCGGGCGTTCACGCAGGTCGAAGGTGCTGAGCCGGTGCACCTTGTGCATCATGCGCAGTTCCATCACGGCGTCTTCGTCGTCGTTGATGGTCTTGTCGTCCATGCCCATGGCGATGTTGACGCCGGCCTTGCGCATCGCCATCACCGGGGTGATGCCGTTGCGCATGTGGAAATTGCAGCTCGGATGCGTGGTCACCGTGGCGCCCTGCGCGCCCATCAGCGCGATATCCTCTTCCGTCACCCAGATGGCATGACCGAAAGCGGTGCGTTCGCTGATCAGGCCCAGCTCGTGCAGCCACTGCACGGTCGGCTTGTTGTTGCGGCGCAGGCCCCACTGCTTCTGCACCGGGCTTTGCAGCAGATGCATGTGGATCATGGCGTTGCCGTGGCTGTCGCTCGCCTCGCGCACCCGGTTGAGAAAGTCCTCGCTGGCGCCATGGGCCCAGCAGGGCGCGAGCAGGATGCTGGTGTCGTCGCCATCGAAATCTGAATACAGCTCGTCGAACAGACCGAAATAGCTGTCCATCAGCGCGTCGCGGTCGAAGGCGAACAGCGCCTGCGCCTTGTCGCGCAACTCGTCGGGCAGGGTGGTGAGGAAGTCCTCGCCGCCCATCGCCAGCTTGCTTTCGTCGCGGAAGCCGGGGCTGAAGGCGAGGCGAATACCGCTGTCGAGATAGGTCCTGATCGCGATGCGGGCGCGGCGGGCGCCTTCCGGACCATCATCGTCAAAGCCGTTATGGTGCAAAGTCGTGCAGCCGCTGCGCAGATGGCGCCAGGCACACAGCCCGGCGGTCAGTTCCGGCGGCAGCACCGGCATATAGGCCCAGTCGAACAGTGCGTTCTCCAGGAAGTCGTTCTGCACGCCTTTCTGGATCGGCGAGAGGCCGCGGCCATGGCTGTGCGCATCCACCAGGCCGGGCAGCAGCAGCTGCCTGCCGTTGCCCAGCACCTTGGCGCCGGGATGTTTGGCAGAGAGCACGGCGAAGGCGCCGGTTTCCAGCACCCGACCGTTTTGGATGGCGACCGCGCCATCGGCGATCAGGCCGGCGGCTTTGAGGCGCGGATCGGTCAGCAGATGCTTGCCGCGCAGGATCAGGATGTCGCTCATGCAAAGCTCCGGGCGAGGAAATCGCGAAGCCTATCCTTGTCCCGCAGCGCGCGGCTGTCGCCTGCCTTTTTGGCCAGGGGCCTTAACCTGGGGTTATGAGGTGCGGCCTAACTCGCCGCCATCAGCTCGCCGGCACCACCACGATGCGGTTGTTTTCCAGCAGGATGCTGCCAGCGCGGAAAACCGCCGTGCCATAGGGGTCCATCTGGCCGATCACGCGCACGCGGTCGCCCGGCTTCACCTTGGTCAGGTCGCGCCAGGTCGGGCCGATGGTGATCACCTGGCTGGCATTGCCGTCATTCAGCACGAAGGTGGTGGCCTGCGGCGACAGCACCACGCCCTGGATCGTCACTGCCTTGCCGCGCGGGATTTCCGCAATCGGCACCAGCGGCGGCACTTCGAAAGCCATGCTGCGGGTGGTGCCGCGCGGGCTGCTGTTGCTGCTCTTGGCGGCGGGTTTCTTCGGCGGTTCGGCCTTGGGCGATTCGGCCTGGCCGGGGGGCTGCATCGCCGGAGCAGTCTGGGCAGGCGCAGTCTGCGTGGATGGCGTCCGGGCCGGCGCAGTCTGGGGCTGGGCAGTCTGGGGCTGGGCAGCCTGGGCAGGCGCGGTCTGCTGCGCCGGCTGCTGGGCCAGTGCCGGCGCTGCGGTCAGCAGGGCCGCGCCCAGCAGGACAATGCGGGAGATCAGATGCATCGGCCGCCATCGACCTCCATGCAGACGCCGGTGATGAAATTGGCTTCGTCGGACGCGAAATACAGCGCGGCATTGGCGATATCGGTCGGCGTCGAGAAACGCCCGATCGGGATCGTGCTGACGAATTTCGCCTTCATCTCGTCGGTTTCGGTGCCGCCCATGAATTCCTTCAGCATCGGGGTCAGGCCTGCCACCGGGTTCAGCGCATTGACGCGAATCTGTTCCGGTGCCAGTTCCACTGCCATCGCCTTGGTCAGCGTGATGACGGCGCCCTTAGAACCATTATACCACACCAGGCCGGGGCGGGGGCGCACGCCGGCGGTGGAGGCGATGTTGATGAAGCAGCCGGCGCCGCGCTTGCGCATCTCCGGCACGGCATGCATGGCCGAAAGATAGATGCTCTTCACGTTGACGGCGAAAATCTTGTCGAAGGTGGCCTCGTCGGTGTCCAGCAGCGACGCGTTGCGCTGCGGCATGCCGGCATTGTTGACCATGATGTCGAGGCCGCCGAAGGCTTCCACCGCCTTGGCCACCAGGGCCTTCATCTGCACGGCCTGGCTCACATCGGCGGCCACCGGCAGGGCCTTGTGCCCGGCCTTGTTGATCTCGCCGGCCACCTTCTCGGCGGCGGCCAGGTTGAGGTCGCCGATCACCACCGCGGCGCCTTCGGCCGCGAATCGCGTGGCGATGCCCGCGCCGAAACCCGATCCGCCACCCGTTACGATTGCCACCTTGCCCGACAGACGCATGAAATTGATTCCTTCCCAGAAACGGTCTTCTCTAAAAAACGGCTTCCGCTCACTCTAGCCGCCCGGCCGGGGCATGCAAGCGCCTGATTCCCCTGCTAGACTGCCAGCCTGCCCAGGCCCCAGGCCGGGCCCGGATGGAGGATGTGCTGCGTGTTGTTTCCCGGATTCGAGCAGAAACGCATTGCCGGCGAGGGCGCCGAGATCAACCTGCGCATCGGCGGCAAGGGGCCGGCCCTGCTGCTGCTGCACGGCTATCCGCAGACCCATGTCATGTGGCACAGGCTGGCGCCCCGGCTGGCCGAGGAGTTCACCGTGGTCTGCCCCGACCTGCGCGGCTACGGCGACAGTTCCAAGCCGGCGACGCTGCCCGATCATTCCAGTTATTCCTTCCGCGCCATGGCGGCCGACCAGGCGAAGGTGATGGCCACGCTCGGTTTCGACAGTTTCTTCCTCGCCGGGCATGACCGCGGCGGCCGCGTCTCGCATCGGCTGGCGCTGGATTTCCCCGATCGGGTGAAAAAGCTCTCGACCCTCGACATCATCCCGACCCGCACGCTGTATGAGAACGTCAACCAGCAGGTCGCCACCGGCTATTACCACTGGTTCTTCCTGATCCAGCCCGAGCCGATGCCCGAACGCATGATCGGCGCCGATCCGGAATTCTATTTCCGCAAGAAGACCGGCCAGTGGTCGGGTGCCGGCCATGTCTTCGACCCGGAGGCAATGAAAGAGTATCTGCGCTGCTTCAGCGATCCGGCCACCATCCATGCCAGCTGCGAGGATTACCGCGCCGCCGCCTCCATCGACCTGGAACATGACCGTGCCGATCAGGACAAGCGGGTGGTCTGTCCGACCCTGATTCTCTGGGGATCGAAGGGTCTGATGCACAAGGCCTATGATGTCCTCGACTGCTGGCGCGACAAGGTGAGCGGGCCGCTGTCGGGCCACCCGGTCGACAGCGGCCATTTCCTGCCCGAGGAAGCGCCTGATGAGACCTATGTCGCGCTCCGCGATTTCTTCAGGTCGTAACCCATGACCCAGACACCCGAAACCCCGCCGTCCGACGGTGAGTTGCATATCCTGGCCCCGGCGCCCAGGCTCAGCCTGTTCACCCGGCTGCGCAATTATTTTCTCGCCGGCATCATCGTCACCGCGCCGATCGGCCTGACCATCTATCTGGTCTTCATCACCATCGAGGCGATCGACCGCAACGTGCGCAGCCTGGTGCCGCTGGGCTACGAACCGGAACGTTTCATCCCGTCCTACAATCTGCCGTTTGGCATTCCGGGGCTGGGACTGATCGCGGCCGTCGTGCTGCTCACGCTGATCGGCTTCCTCGCCACCAACCTGATGGGGCGCACGCTGCTCAGGCTGGGCGAGCGCATCGTGGCGCGCATGCCGATCGTGCGCGGCGTCTATTCGGCGCTGAAGCAGATTTTCGAAACCGTGTTCAGCCAGTCGGGCAATTCCTTCCGCCAGGTTGCCCTGGTACCCTGGCCGTCGACCGGTTCCTGGACCATCGCCTTCGTCACCAACTATGTGCAGGGGGGCGAGGTATCGGAACAATTGGGCGAGGATCTCGTCACCGTCTATGTGCCGACCACGCCGAACCCGACCGGCGGCTACATGACCTATTACCGCCGGCGCGACATCAAGATACTGTCGATGACCGTCGACCAGGCGATGAAGCTGATCATTTCCTGCGGCGTGATCGTGCCGCCGGATGTCATGGCCGCGAGCAAGACGGCCGCCGGAGGAAAGCCCGATGTCAAACCCGGGAATGGGAACGGAGACGGCAACTTCACGCCGTGATCTTCCGCACGCCGTTGCGGGCTTCGACCTGCGCGCACTGGACCGGGGATTCCTCGACAATCCCTATCCGGTCTACCGCCTGCTGCGCGAACACGATCCGGTGCGGCAGATGCCCGACGGCAGCTGGTTCCTGACCCGTTACGACGACCTGCAGGCGGTCTACCGGGACAATAAAAAGTTTTCTTCAGACAAGAAGATCGAATTCGCGCCGAAATACGGCGCGGACACGCCGCTCTACCGCCATCACACCACCAGCCTGGTGTTCAACGATCCGCCGCTGCACACCCGCGTGCGGCGGCTGCTGGCGCCGGCGTTTACGCCGCGTGCACTGAAACTGCTCGAAGGCCGTTTCATGCTGCTGGTGGAGCGCATGCTGGATCGGGCGGCGAAGCAGGGCGGTATGGATGTGATCGCCGATTTCGCCTCGGCTTTGCCGGTCGAGATCATCGGCGACATGCTGGCGGTGCCGCATGAAGACCGCCATCTGCTGCGCGACTGGTCGCTCGCCATTCTCGGGGCGCTGGAACCGGTGCTGACGCCCGAGCGGGCGGAGCAGGGTAACCGCGCGACGGTCGAATTCGAGACCTATCTCGAAAAGCATATCGCCGCCTGGTCGTCGAAAACCGGCGAGGATGGCTATGGCGATGTACTCGGCGCACTGATCGCGGGTGAAGCGGGCGGTGAGCGTCTGTCGGCGGCCGAACTGGTGCAGAACTGCATCTTCCTGCTCAATGCCGGCCATGAGACCACCACGAATCTGATCGGCAACGGCATCGCCGCGCTGCTCGACTGGCCCGACCAGAAACAGCGCCTGATCGCCGAGCCAGGCCTGATCCGCACCGCCATCGAGGAATTCCTGCGGTTTGAGTCCTCCAACCAGCTCGGCAACCGCCGCGTGGTGGAAGAGGCCGGGATCGGCGGGGTGATGTTTGCGCCCGGTGCGCTGGTGACGCTGTGCATCGGCGCCGCCAACCGCGACCCGGACCAGTTTCCCGATCCCGACCGGCTCGATATTGGCCGCAACCCGAACCGCCACCTGGCTTTCGGTGCCGGTATCCATGCCTGCGCCGGCATGTCGCTCGCCCGGCTGGAAGGCCAGATCGCCATCGGCCGCCTGCTGGCGCGCTTCCCCGCTTTCCGCAGCAGCGGCCAGGCGGTGCGCGGCGGCCGGGCGCGGTTCCGGGGCTATCTGTCTTTTCCCATAGAATTCTAGTGGCGAATTCGGCTAAAGCGGACTCATGACTGTAAAAAAACGCCTCGCCGTTGCCCGCCTCTGGCATGAGGGCAACAGCTTCTCGCCATTGCCCACCACACTGGCCGATTTCGAACGCCGCGAATGGTTCGAGGGTGCCGATCACCTCGCGCGCTATCGCGGCACCGGCACCGAACTGGGCGCCGTCGCCGCCTTCATCGACACGCAGCCCGACTGGGATGTGACGGTGCTGCGCTGCGCCTCAGCGCCGCCCGGCGGTCCGGTGGAGGATGCGCTGTACGAGCGTATCGTCGCCGACATGCTGCGCGGGCTGGGCGAGGGGCCGTGGGATGCCGTCTATCTCTCGCTGCATGGCGCGCTGGTCACAGTGTCTGAGCCGCAGGCCGATCTGAAGCTGATCCGCCGCGTGCGTGCCGCCATTGGCACCACGCCGCTGGGCGTCAGTTTCGACCTGCATGCCAATATTGCGCCCGAACTGGTGCAATGCGTCGATTTCGCCTCAGGCTACAAGACACACCCGCATGTCGACATGGACAAAACAGCCGCCATCGTGCTGGCCGAACTGGAACGGTTGGCTGGAGGTGGTACAAAGCTGCATGGCGCGGTGAAAAAGATTCCGGCGCTGCTGCACAGCTTCAACATGCGCACGGCGGCCGGCCCGATGGCAGACACGGTCGACGAGGCGAAGGCGCTGTGCCGCGACGGCGTGAAGGACGTCACGGTCTTCGGTGGTTTCGTCTGGGGCGACAGTCCCGATGCCGGCGCCGGCATCCTCAGCTATGCCGAAACGGCGGTGCAGGCCGCACAGGTGGCTGAAATCATGGCGGCAAAACTCTATGCCCGTCGTGCGCAGTTCCATGCCGCGCTGCCGACACCGGCGCAGGGGCTGGCCCAGGCGCTGGCCACCCCGGGCCTCGTCTGCGTGGTCGAGCCGAGCGACAATCCGCTGTCCGGCGGCATCGGCGACACCACCGGACTCCTTCATGCTTTGCTGGAGACCGGCATCGATGGCGAGGCGGTCTTCGCCTTTCTCTACGATCCGGCGCTGGTGCAGCAGGCGAAAGCCGCCGGCATCGGCAATCGCATCGCGGCGAAGCTCGGCGGGCGGATCGCGCCGCATTTCGGTGCGCCAGTGGCTGCGACTGTTGAAGTGGTGGCGCTCACCGACGGCCGCTTCATCAACGAAGGCCCGTTCGAGACCGGCATGGCGGTCGATCTGGGCGAAACGGCGGTGCTGAAGACAGGCAGCGTGAAAGTAATCGTCACCTCCAGCTGCCAGGCCGGCATCGACCCGGCCTATTTCCGCCTGCATGGCATCGACCTGGCCACCACGCGGCTGATCGCCGCCAAGGCCAAGAACCATTTCCGCGCCGCCTTTATCGACCGCGCGGCGGTGATCGTCGATGTCGACACGCCGGGCCCGGCGGCGCTCGATCTCGCGGTTCTGCCGTTCCGGCATCTGCCGGCGGGGATGGAGATGTAAGGACAGAAGGGCGCGGGCCCGGGTTCAACACAAATCGTCACCCTCGGGCTTGTCGAGGGTCCATCTGCGCGTTCCGATGCGCGGAGGGTTGGGATGGATCCTCGGCCAAGAGAGTTTCTTGGGCCCGAGGATGACGGTGGTGGGGTATCGAGATGCAGGCAAAAAAAGAAAGGCGGCCGTGACAGCCGCCTTTCCATTGTCGGAATGTCGTCAGATCAGTCGATCCTGGCGCCCGAGGCTTTCACGGCCTTGGCCCATTTGTCGATCTCGGTCTTCATCAGGTCGGCCAGCACCTGCGGCTTGCCGCCGACGGGATCGGCGCCCTGCTGGTCGAACTGCGCCTTCATCTCCGGCGTCTTCAGGATCGCATCGATCTCATCGCTCAGCTTCGCGACGATGGCCGCCGGCGTCTTGGCCGGGGCATACATGGCGAACCAGGCAGTGGCGCTGTAATCCGGCAGGCCCTGTTCGGCGATGGTCGGGATATCCGGCGTGGACGGCCAGCGCTTCGGCGTGGTGACGCCGAGGGCGCGCAGGGCGCCCGAGCGGATATGCGGCAGGGCCGAGGGCAGATTGTCGAAGGTGAACTGCACGTTGCCGCCGAGCAGATCGGTCAGCATCGGGCCCGAACCGCGATAGGGCACATGCACCATGTCGGTGCCGGTCATGGTCTTGAACAGCTCGGCCGAGAGATGGCCCGAGGTGCCGTTGCCCGGGGTGCCGAAATTCAGCTTGCCCGGTTGCGACTTCGCCAGCGCGACGAATTCCTGCACGTTTTTCGCGGGCACGCTCGGATGCACCACCAGCACATTGGCCACCATGGCGACCAGCGAGACCGGCGCGAAATCCTTCACCGGATCGTAGCCCAGTTTGGAATACAGGCTGATGTTGATCGAATGGGTGCCGATGGTGCCCATCATGATCGTGTAACCGTCGGGCTCCGACTTGGCGGTGAATTCGGTGCCGATATTGCCGCCGGCGCCGGCGCGGTTGTCGACCACGAACTGCTGGCCGAGCCGCTCGCTCAGCTTGGCCGAGATATGGCGGGCGAGAATGTCGGTGGTGCCGCCGGCGGGGAAGGGCACCACCACCTTGACCGGCTTGGTCGGATAGGCCTGCGCGAAAGCGGAGGGGGCGGCCGGTGCCAGCAGCAGTGCGGCGGCGGCGGCGGCAAGGAATGTCCGGGTGAAGGTCATCAGCATCGTCTCTTCTTGTTGTTACCTGCAGCGGGAACCCCCCGCCGTGGCGGTATTCTAAAGCGGCGCGAATGCGCTGCCCACGGATTTGTTTGCGGCCGGCGGTTTTGGTTGAAAATTGAATTGAATTCAATATAATCCCGGCCATGGCCACCCGTCCCACGACACCACGCCTGCGCGTTACCGCTGCGTCGCTCCTGCCGCCCGAACTGCCGGCTTCGGCGCGCGGCGGCGAAACCCGCGAGCGCATCCTGGCGGCGGCGGCGAAGGTGCTGATTGCCGGCGACGGCCAGTGCGAGATCGCCGATGTGGCCCGTGCCGCCGGCGTCTCGGCCGGGCTGAGCTACCATTATTTCACCTCCAAGGCCGGGCTGATCGCCGCGGTGGTGGAAGCCTTTTACGACCGGCTCGAAGCCGCGGTGATGGACGTGAATCCCAAGCCCGGCGCCGGCTGGGGCGAGCGTGAGCGGCTGCGGCTGGAGCGCATGGTCGATTTCCATTACGCCGAGCCGCTGGCGCCGCTGATCCTGACCCGGCTGAGTCGTACGCCGGACGTCGCTGCCGTGGAGGCGGCGCGGCTGGCGCGGCATATCGACCTCGCCGCGCATAATGTCGAACTGGCGCAGCAGAAGGGCGAGATCCCGGCCGATCTCGATGCCCATCTGCTTGGCGCCATGATTCTCGGCGGGTTGCGCCAGGCCATTGGCCAGGCGCTCGGCCAGGAAACGAACCGGGGCAAGCGTCCTGGCCGTGATCGCCTGACCGAACAGCTCTGGTCCTTCATTGCCGGCACGGCTCGATTGAAACCGGCCCAGTTGAAACCGATCCGGCTGAAGCCCGCCGCGAAGAAGAAAGGTCGCTGAGATGCAGCCGGCGCAACAGGCCGCATGGCTCGATCGCGTCCGCAGCCATATGGCAGCGCGCACAACCGATATGGCCGAGGATGTCGCCCGTGTCGATGTGGCGCGCTACATCGATCCACAGCGACTGACGGCCGAACAGGCTTTGCTGCGCCGGTCGCCCATCGCCGTCACCTTCGCGTCCAAACTCGCGAAGCCCGGCGATTACGTCACGCATGATCTGCTCGGCCTGCCGATTCTGCTGCTGCGCGACACCGCCGGGCAGCTGCAGGCCTTCCTCAATGTCTGCCGTCATCGCGGCGCCAAGCTGGTCTGGGACAGGGGCGGCTGCGGCAAGCGCGCTTTCACCTGTCCCTATCATGCCTGGAGCTACGACCTCACCGGCAAGCTGCGCGGCATCCCGCATGAAGCAGGTTTCGCCGGCATCGACAGGGCGCAGCACAATCTCGTTCGCCTGCCGGTGGCGCAGGCCTTCGGGCTGGTTTTCGTCTTACCCGAGCCGCACGACGGCTATGACTTCTCCGGATTCCTGGCTGGTGTGCGCGAGGATCTGGAAAGCTTCGGGCTCGGCAGCCATGTGCTGCATGACGAGCGCGAGATCGGTCTGAAATGCAACTGGAAAGTCGTGATCGAGGGCGGGCTGGAAACCTATCACGTCCCCTTCGCGCACAAGACAACCATCGCGCCGATGTTCGCCGACAATGTCGCGGTGGCCGACCGGCTGGACCCGCATGCGCGACTCTATTTCACCAAGCGCAATGCCGCCGAGCTGGTGGAGCAGGGCGTTGAGGGGCGCAACCTGCGCGACTACGGCAATCCGCTCTACTATATCTTCCCCAATCTGATCATCCTGGTGCAGCCGGACCATGCCACGGTGATGACCGTATTTCCGCAGGGGACGGATGCCTGCAGCGTGCATGGCGGCGCGCTGATCCCGCAACCGCCCGCCACCGAGAAGGCGGAGGCCTACTGGGACCGGAATGTGAAAATCTTCTGGGATGCACTGGACGAGGATTTCCAGATGGGCCAGGCGATCCAGGCCGGCTTTCGCTCCGGCGCCAACACGCATGTCACCTTCGGCCGCTTCGAGCAGGCCTGCGCCTGGTTTCACGACAGCCTGGATCGGCGCCTCGCCGCTACGTCCTGAAGAAGGAGACCAGTTCGGCCAGTTGTGCCGACTGGTTGGCGAGCTGCTGCGCCGAGGCCGAGGTTTCTTCCACCAGCGCGCCGTTGCGCTGGGTCATTTCATCCATCTGCGCCACGGCGGTATTGATCTGCTCCAGCCCGCCGGCCTGCTCGCGGCTTGCGGCGGCGATCTCGGCGACGATGTCCGACACTTTCTTGATTGCAGTCACGATCTCGGTCAGCGAGGCGCCGGTCTGGTTGACTAGGCTGGCGCCGTTCCTGACCTGCGCGTTCGACTCCGTAATCAGCGCCTTGATGTCCTTGGAGGCATTGGCCGAACGCTGGGCGAGCGCGCGGACTTCCTGCGCCACGACAGCAAAGCCCTTGCCGGCCTCGCCGGCGCGGGCCGCCTCGACGCTTGCATTCAGCGCCAGCAGGTTGGTCTGGAAGGCGATCTCGTCGATCAGGCCGACGATGTCGGAAATCCGCCGCGCGCTGTCTTCGATGCGGGTCACGGCCTGAACCGCATTGCTGGTGATCGCGCCGCCCTTTTCCGCGGTATCGCGCGCCGCCGTGGCCAGCTGGCTGGCGGCCTGGGCGTTGTCGGCATTCTGCTTCACCGTGGTGGTGATCTCGTGCATCGAAGCCGCGGTCTCTTCGATGCTGGCGGCCTGGCTCTCCGTGCGTTGCGCCAGGTCGAGGCTGCCGGCGGAGATTTCCGCCGAAGCCATCTTGGCGGCCCTGGCACTGTCCGACAGGCGGCCGGCGAAGTCGCGCAGGATGTCGCTCATGCGGTTTGAACTCGATTTCAGTTCGCCGAACACGCCGCCATAGTCGCCGGCCACGCGCTTGCTCAGATCGCCGTCGGCCATGGCGCCCATCATCGCGGCCAGTTCGCCGGCCATGTCCTGCAGCATGCCGGCCAGGCCGTTCATCTGCTGCGCCAGGTCGCGGAACACGCCGTCCAGTCCGGTCGTCTCGACGCGGCGATCCAGTGCGCCGCCACCGATAGCGGTGCAGAATTCGGCAATCTGCCGGCTGATACGGGCATCGCGCTCGCGCGCTTCGCTGGCTTCGCGCTGTTCGGTTTCCAGCCGGATTTTCTCGGCGGCATCCAGCCGCGCCTTTTCTACAGCGTTACGCTTGAATACTTCGAGTGCGCGCGCCATATCGGCCACCTCGTCGGAGCGTTTCAGCTCCGGCACCGGTTTGCTCAGGTCGCCGGCGGCCAGCGCCGTCATCAGCCCGGTCATCTGCGCCAGCGGCCGGCCGATGCCGCGACCGATCACGGCGGCGACGATCAGGCTGAAGATCGCCACAGTGGCCAGGCCGAGCGTGGTGCCGATTTCGGATTTCGCCCGCATCTCGGCCGCTGCCGTCTTGGCGGCGTTCATTTCATTGAGGTTGCGGGTGAACAGCGCATCGATCTGCGGCAGGAAAGTTTCGCCGGCCGCCTCCAGCGCCGCATTGGCGCCGCGCACTGCCAGCGTGCCCTCGACCAGGGCGGCGAAATCGCGGCGATAGGTCGCCAGCAGCTGCAACTGCGCCGCGCGGCCGTCTTTATCCAGGGCCGCACGGAAGATATCGGCGTTCTTCTCGAACCGCTCCAGATAGCTGCGGTCGCGCCGCAGGATGAAATCCTTCTCATTGCGGCGCAGCGTCAGCATCAGCGCTGAGAGTTCGGGTGCGCTGCTGCCCAAGGCTGTCTCGATTTCATGCACCGCCTTGCGCAGCGACCCCTGCAGGCCGCTGTTTTCGTTATAGCCGAGCTTCTCCCACAGGCTGCGCAACGCCTCGAACCGCTGGGCATAGGCGGCCAGCGCGTCGATCGCGGCGGTCACCTCGCGCTTTTCGTCGGGCTGCACCGTGCTGGTTTCCATGGCGCGCAGTTCGGCCTGCGCGCCGGCCACCATCTGTCCGGTCGCCTGCGCATGCCTGGCGTCGGGCGATTCATCGAAATTGCGTTCGGCGATGCGGGCCTTGAGGAAGAAGTCGCGCGTTTTGGCGGTGCGCTCGACATGCGCGGTGGCCTCGCGATCCTCCACCAGCAGGGCATCGACCTGGCGGCTCTGATAACTGTAGAAGCCGGCGATCGCCGCAAAGGCGATCAGGACGATAATCCCGATGCTGATGATTTTCGTGCCCACGCGCCAACGGATCATGCCATCCCCCGTTCATCTGCATTGCCTTGCGGCTAATGCTATCGCGGATTGCGTGGCGGGCAGAATACCACAGAGGGGCTAGAGGTCCTGCGCCGAGTTGACGATCGCGTGAAAGCAGCAGGCGCTGCATGCAACCGTAATCCGATGCCGTTCAGTGCCGTTCGTACCAGCCTTTGCTGGCATTGACGATGCGCACCACCGACAGCATCACCGGCACTTCGATCAGCACGCCGACGACAGTCGCGAGCGCCGCACCGGACTGCAGGCCGAACAGGCTGATCGCGGCGGCGACGGCGAGTTCGAAGAAATTGCTGGCACCGATCAGCGCCGAGGGTCCGGCGACGCAATGCGCCACGCCGCACTGGCGGTTCAGCCAGTAGGCCAGGCCCGAATTGAAATAGACCTGGATCAGGATCGGTACCGCCAGCAGCGCGATCACCAGCGGATGCGCCACGATCTGCTCGCCCTGGAAGGCGAACAGCAGCACCAGGGTGGCGAGCAGGGCCAGCAGCGACAGCGGCGCGAGACGGCGTAGCGCATGCTGCAGGGCCTGCGTCCCCCGGCGCAGCAGCGACCGGCGCCAGAGCTGCGCGATCAGCACCGGCACGACGATATAAAGGCCGACCGAGAGCAGCAAAGTATCCCAGGGCACGGTGATAGCCGAGATGCCGAGCAGCAGGCCGACCAGCGGCGCAAAGGCCACCACCATGATCAGGTCGTTGACCGCCACCTGGCTCAGCGTGAAATTCGGCTCGCCGTCGACCAGGTTGCTCCACACGAATACCATCGCCGTGCAGGGCGCCGCCGCCAGCAGGATCAGGCCGGCGATGTAGCTGTCGATCTGCTCGGCCGGCAGATACGGGCGGAACAGCCAGCCGATGAACAGCCAGCCGAGCAGCGCCATCGAAAACGGCTTCACCGCCCAGTTGATGAACAGCGTGACGCCGATGCCGCGCCAGTGCTGCCGCACCTCGCCCAGACTGGCGAAGTCGATCTTCAGCAGCATCGGAATGATCATCAGCCAGACCAGCACAGCGACCGGCAGGTTGACCTTAGCCACCTCGGCGCCGGCCACCACCTGTACCAGCCCGGGCAGCCAGTGGCCGAGCGCGATGCCGGCGACGATGCACAGCGCCACCCACAGCGTGAGATAGCGTTCGAAGGTGTTCATTGCCGGTTTGGCCGGTTGGCCGATGGCCGTGTCTGCGGACATAATGTTCCTGTCTGGAGCGGGTTGCGATCAGGCGACGCGGGCGCCGCCGGCATCGATCAGGGGCGTACCGTCTTCCTTCGTAAGCGGCCCGCGCTGCGGATCGGGCAGGATGTCGAGCACGGTCTCCGACGGCCGGCACAGCCTGACGCCCAGCGGCGTCACCACGATCGGACGGTTGATCAGGATCGGGTGCTGCATCATGGCATCGAGCAGTGCCGCATCGTCCAGGTCTGGATCGTCAAGGCCAAGCTCGGCAAAGGGCGTGCCCTTTTCACGCAGCAGGGCGCGGACGCCGATGCTCATCTGCGCGATCAGCGCTTCCAGCGTGGCGCGATCCGGCGGGTTTTTCAGGTATTCGATCACCTGCGGCTCCGTTCCGCCCTCGGGAATACTGTTGCGGATCAGCGCCAGCACATTGCGCGAGGTGCCGCAGGCCGGATTGTGATAGATCGTGATTGCCATCCTATGAGGCTTTCGACTGGTCGCGGCCGATCTCGTTCAGCCGGTGCTGCAGCGTCATCCCGTCGAGCGCCTTGAGCGGCAGGCTGGTGAAGGCGCGGATGCGGTTGCTCAGCATGCGATAGGTGTCGGCGAAAGCCAGCCGCTGCTCGACCTCGCTGCCCTCGACGGCCGCCGGATCGGGCAGGCCCCAATGGGCGGTCATCGGCTGGCCCGGCCAGATCGGGCAGACCTCGTTGGCGGCGTTGTCGCAGACGGTGAAGACGAAATCCATCGCCGGCGCGTCGGCGCCGGAAAATTCATCCCAGGATTTCGAGCGCAGGCCGCTGATGTCATGGCCGCTCTTTTTCAGCAGGTCGAGTGCCATCGGATGCACCTCGCCCTTGGGAAAGCTGCCGGCGCTGTAGGCGTGGAACAGGCCGCTCCCGAGCTGGTTCATGATCGCTTCGGCCAGGATGCTGCGCGCCGAATTGCCGGTGCAGAGGAAGAGGACGTTAAACGGCTTTGCGTCTTGGTCGGGCATCGGTGCGGGTCCGGGTTGAAGGAAGACAGAGTTCGGGCTGGCCGCTGCAGCAGCGGTCGGAGAGAAAGGCGATGACGTCGGTCATGCGGCCGACATCGACGGCATAGATCAGCGAACGGCTGCTGCGCCGCTGCGTGATCAGCCCGGCGCCGCGCAGCTGCGCCAGATGGAACGACAGCGTGGGGGCCGGCACCTCCAGCGCTTCGGCGAGCGCACCGGCCGGCAGGCCCATCGGCCCGGCCTCGACCAGGCGGCGATAGATCGCCAGTCTGGTCTCCTGCGCCAGCGCGGCGAAGGCCTGCACGGCAAGTCCGTCGGTCATCTTTTCCATATTTCCAGATATATCGAAATATAGACCGCCGGCCAGTGAAACTTTGATGACAAGGGTGATGACAGGGTCAGATTCGCGCGCCGGCCGCTTCAGGTTCCGCGGTGCGCAGCAGCAGCATGGCGATCAGGCCCGCGGTGCAGAGTCCGGCGGTGAACAGCAGCACATGCTGGCCGTACCATTCGAGCAGCAGGGCGAACACAAACGGCGCACCGGCCTGGCCGAAACGTGCCGGCGCGGCGAGCCAGCCCTGGCGCCGGCCGTAGCCGACCGGGCCGAAGATCACCAGCGGCAATGTGCCTTTCGCAATCGTCATCACGCCGTTGCCGGCGCCATGCAGCAGGGTGAACAGATACGCCGCCGGCGCACCGAAGATCAGCAGCAGGCCGACGCCGATCGGATGCGTGATCGAGGCGATGCGGGCCGAGAGCAGCGGATGGAAGCGCCGCAGCACCGTATGTTCCAGCACGCGCGCGGCGACCTGCGCCGGGCCGACCAATGCCGCGGCGGCAATCGCCGCTGTCTTGCTGGCCCCGGCGGCTTCCAGGATGCGCGGCAGATGCGCCGCCATCGCCGTGCTGGTGATCCAGGTGACGGCGAAGGCGAAGGCGAGCAGCAGCATCGGCCGGGTGAAGATGGCGATCTCGCCGCTGCCGTCGGCTTTCTCCGGCGCGGTGATATGCGCGCCCAGTTCGCGCGGGATCATCAAACGGTTGAGCGGCAGGCCGATCAGCAGATGCGCGCCGGCCCAGATATAGCAGGTGGCGCGCCAGCCCCATTCGGCATCCACCAGCGCCGAGATCGGCCAGCACACCGTGCTGGCGAAACCGGCGAGCAGCGTGATGCCGGTGATGGCGCTGCGCGACTCTTTTCCATAGATCGCGGTCAGCGTGGCGAAGGCGGCCTCGTACAGCCCGATCGCCATGCCGAAGCCGATCAGCAGCCAGGCGGCGACGAACACCGCGAGATGCTGTGCCGCGCCCAGCAGGGCGAGTCCGGCGGCGAAGATCAGGCTCGACAGCGTCAGGATGTTGCGGCCGCCGAAACGGTCGATGCGATGGCCGACGCCGGGGCCGATGAAGGCGGTCAGCAGCATCGCCACCGAAAAGGCGCCGTAGATCCAGCTGGTCGAGACGCCGAACTCGGCCGCCATCGGCCCGGCCAGAATCGCCGGCAGGTAATAGGTCGACCCCCAGCCCAGTGTCTGCGCCGTGCCGAGCGCGAGAATGACGGCGAGGCGGTGCTGCTTCGAAATCTGCATCAGCAGCAGCCTGCCTTGGTTGCCGCCGTCACCGCAACCCGTGGCTTGGCCGTACCGCAACCCGATGCGGCAGTCGTGTGTGTCGTCACCAGGCTGCTGCTGCACACGCCGGTTTCCGGCAGGTCGAGCTGCACGTCGTCGGCCGCGATCATGTCGCCGGCCAAAGCCGCTGCGATCGAACGCACCTGTTCGTAGCCGGTGGCGAGCAGGAAGGTCGGCGCGCGGCCATAGCTCTTGATGCCGGCGATATAGAAGCCGCTGTCGGGCTGCGCCAGTTCGCGATGGCCATGCGGCCGCACCGTGCCGCAGGAATGCACATTGGGATCGATCAGCGGCGCCAGCACGCGCGGGCTTTCGGTGGCCGGATCGAGGTCGAGGCGAATCTCGCGCAGCATGTCGAGCGCCGGCCGCTGCCCGGCCGCCACGATGATGCGGTCCGCCGTCACCGCCTCGGTCGTGCCGCCCGGTTGCTGCAGCGTCACCTGCAGAGCCGTGCCGCCGTCGATCTTCGTCACGCTGCTGTTGATATGCAGATCGATGCCGCCGGCCTTCACCTGGTCCTCGAGGCTGCGGCCCAGTGCGCCGCGCGCCGCCAGCTTGTCATTGCTGCCGCCGCCGAACAAGCGGGCCAGGCTGCCGCCGCGCACCGCCCAGACGATCTCGGTAGTGGGCACGCGGCCTTTCAGTTTGGCCAGATCGAGCAGCACATTGGCCGCCGAATGTCCGGCGCCGAGCACCAGCACGCGCTTGCCGACGTAAGTATCGGCATCGCGGCCCAGCACATCGGGGATGCCATAGGCAATCCGTGCCATCTGCTCGCGCTCGCCCGGCACGGCCAAGCCGTTGCTGCCGACCGGATTGGGCTGGCTCCAGGTGCCCGAACAGTCGATCACCGCGCGCGCCAGGTCCTGCCGCGCGCCGCTTTTCGTCTGCACGGTCAGCGCAAAGGGGGCGCTGTCGCGGCCGGCGCTTTTCATCTTGTCGAAGCCGGCGCGGCTGATCGCGGTGACGCGCACCCCGGTTTCCAGCACGCCCGCGATCTCGCGCGTCGCCGCCAGCGGCTTCAGGTATTGCGCATACAGCTCCGCGCCGGTCGGATGCACGCCCATCGGCGGCGCCTGCCAGCCGGTCGGTTCCAGCAGGGCGCGCGCTGCCTTGTCGATATTGTAGGACCACGGCGAGAACAGCCGCACATGGCCCCAGTCGCGCACATGCGCGGCGATGTCGTCGGCCGCCTCATACACTTTCACCGTCATCCCGCGCGCCAGCAGATGCGCGGCGGCGGCCAGACCCACAGGGCCGGCGCCGATCACGGCGACAGGGAGAGCGAGTGCGGTGTTGATGGCGTTCATGGCGGGGCTCCTTCGGTCTTCGTCGAAATACGAATGCGATAATCAAAAAAAGAGGTGGGGACCTACAGGTTGCCGATCAGCTGCTGCAGGCGGCGCAGCCTGGGCACATCGACGCAGTAGCAGGGGCGGGCGTCGCCGATCTCGCCGCGCACCAGGCCGGCGTCTTTCAGGATGCTCAGATGCTGCGAGGCGGTCGACGGCGCCACCGGCAGCAGGTCGGCCAGCTTGCCGAAATAGCAGGTGCCGATGCGCAGCAGGTTGCGCAGGATCAGCACGCGCACCGGATGCGCAACGGCCTTGGCCAGCTCGGCCAGCTCGTCATCCTCGGCGCGGGCATGTTCCACCAGATCGGCCGGGATCGGCGCGGCCGACAGGCCCGGATCGCAGCAGACGGCCCCGGCTTTATCAATGGCGGCTTTGGGTTTTTTGGGGGTTTTGGTCCTGGTCGCCATCGGGCGCTCCATTCGTCATTCGACGAATAACGTAGTGCCCGTCCGGCACCGCGTCAAGCCGGCTTGATCCATATCAAGTAAAAACACTTCGGGACTGTATAAATTGCTCCCGAGATTCGCTGACCTTCGGAGGTGCACAATGATGTCCTTACGCGACAAGGCCTGGTCGCCCTATGCGGCCGGCATCCTGATCGGCCTGCTGCAGATTCCGGCCTTCCTGCTGATCAACACCGCGCTCGGCGCCTCGTCCTCCTATGTCACCGTCGCCGGCAACCTCGCCGCGCTGGTCGACCCGGGCGCCGTGAAGATCGACTACATCGCCAAACATCTCGCCGGCGCCAAGAACTGGTGGCAGGTCGCGCTGGTGGTCGGCGTGGCGCTCGGCGCCTTCCTGTCCTCGCGGCTGTCCGGCGCGCGCCGTCCGGCGATGTCCTATGTCTGGTCGCGCGGCATGGGCATCGGCAGCCTGCAGCAGCGCCTGCCGCTGGCTTTCGTCGCCGGCTTCATCATGCTGTTCGGCGCCCGCATCGCCGATGGCTGCACCAGCGGTCATGGCCTCTCGGGCATCGCCCAGCTGTCGATCGGATCCTTCACCGCCGTCACCGCCATGTTCGCCGGCGGCATCGCCACCGCGATGCTGCTGCGCCGCGTGTAACCAGAGGAGGGCGCCATGAGCGTTCTGTCAGCCATTCTCACCGGCCTCGTCATGGGCCTGGTCTTCGGCCTGGCGCTGGAGAAATCGCGCGTCTTCGAGCCCGGCGTCATCGTCGGCCAGATGCAGCTGCGCAATTTCACCATGCTCAAGGTCTTCCTCAGCGCCGTGGCCACCGGCCTGGTGGTGCTGGCCGCGCTGAACGGCTTCGGCCTGATCAAGCTGTCGCCCAAGGCCACGCTCTACACCGCCGATATCGCCGGCGGCCTGATCCTCGGCGTCGGCATCACGCTGGCCGGCGGCTGTCCCGGCACCGTGCTGGCGCAGATCGGCGCCGGCTATCGCGATGCCTGGGCCACCCTGCTCGGCGGCCTCTGCGGCGCGCTGGCCTTCGGCTATCTGGAACCCACGCTGCGGCCGTGGATCGACGGCGGCCCGGGCAAGCTCACGCTCGATCATCTGGTCGGCCAGCCCTTCTGGCTGGTGGCGCTGGTGTTTGCCGCGCTGATCGTCGCCCTGCTGGTGGTGCTGGAACGCTGGCGCCCGTGGCAGGAGGAACTCGGCCGCGAGGTCGATGGCGATACCGAACCGTCGCCGGTTGCCGGCCGCCAGCGCATCGCCGCGCAACACTGAACCCCGCACGGAAACCGAACCCGCACAGAAAGCAGCCCTGTCATGAAAAGCAATGTCGGCAGTCTCGACCGCATCCTCCGCATCGTCGCGGGCCTGATCCTGCTCACCTTCGTCGCCGTCTATCCCGGCCCGGAACGCTGGTTCGGCCTGATCGGCCTGGTGCCGCTGGCCACCGGCCTGTTCCGCTTCTGCCCGGCCTATACCCTGCTGGGCATCAACACCTGCCCGCTCAAGCCGGCCGAGTGACACGGCTGCCGACCGGTCAGACCAGGAGTTTTCCATGGCGGTGTTTTCCGTTCCCGACATGACCTGCGGCCATTGCGAAGCCTCGATCCGCCAGGCGCTCGGCCAGCTCGGCGGCATCGACGCCATCGCATTCGACCGGCCGGCCAGGCGCGTCACGGTCACCGGCACGGCCGACGCCGAGGCGGTGAAGGCGGCCATCGCGCAGGCCGGCTACGCGCCGGAGGAAATCCGCCTCCCGGCCTGAGGCCGCGCGCGGTTATCCCGCGATTTTTCGCGGGCAGGGCCGGGTTTTGCCCCCTTGGCCGGCCGCGTCGCGCCGGGCTAAGCTGGCGCATGGCAAAAATGGCGCGGCGTTTCTTCGTTTCCGGCCGGGTGCAGGGCGTGGGCTTCCGCTACTGGACCGCCACGCGCGGCCGCCAGCTCGGCCTGGTCGGCTGGGTGCGCAACCGGCGCGACGGCCGCGTCGAAGTGCTGGCCTATGGCGACACCGCCGATCTCGACACGCTGGAACATGCGCTGCAGACCGGGCCCGATACGGCCGAAGTGCAGGTGGTGGAGCAGGGCGCGGTGACGCCCGAGGAAGCCGAACTCGCCGCCGGCGCGACCAAGTTCTCGCAGACGCCGACGCTGTAGCGGATTTTACATCTAACCGCCCCGCCGCCTGAACAACAATGATACCGCGAATAGGTATGTGGTTTGAGCGACCTTCGGGTCCGGCACATTTTATAAAACGACTACAAAAATCTATCAGCGACTATCAACGGCCACGATGGTCAGAAATGGTGAAGTAGGAAGCAATCCCCACTTCACTTGTTAATAACAAAAATCACTTTGCGCGAGGGCTTATTTTTGCTACCTCGTGAACACACCATTGGGGGGCGTTAAGAATCTTCGCGCTGATGCGTGAATTCAACAGGAGAATAGCGATGCCTTTCCCAAGAGAATTAATTCAACGGCACATCACGGGCTGCGAAAAAATTCTCACTTTTATAGAAGCTGGCGGTTGGATGACGGAAGCTGGAGTTGATGTGACGTCATCCAAAGTAGCAGGCATAAAGCGAGATATAGACCGATTCCAGTCTATGCTAATTAGGCATTATAATAAGTAGCATAGGAAGTTTTGGCGGACGGGGTTCTCAACGAGCCGGTTCACGTCAACTTCAAGCTAAAGCGCATACGCTGAGCTGATCCATCGTCCGGATTCTCACTCTCGCTGGAATTATAGTTTTTTCTTGAGTTGCTTCCGCGAGAGCCAGAGCCCTTTTGGCTGTTAATGCCGTTTTGCCAGACAACTTACCGCGCACGCTAGTTTAGCTCTGTGACCGCCTGATCGCTCCCGTTCCGCACAACCGATCCGCCATCGGGCGGGCAATCGCGGGCATGTCCCCTGATCGCCGTGGGCGGAAAGCCGAAGCGTTCGCGAAACCGGATGGCGAAGCGCGAGGCCGATTCATAGCCGACCTCCAGCGCGATGCGGTTGACCGCATACTCCGTCGACTGCAGCAGAAGCATGGCGTAGGACATGCGGACGTCAGTCAGCAGGTCGCCGAAGCTGGTGCCTTCGGCGGCCAGGCGCCGCCGCAGCGTAGCCTCGCTCAGCGCCAGGCGTTTCGCTGCAACCGGGGCTGTCCACGGCTCCGCGAGGGCGGTCTCGAGCAGCCGGCGCACCTTCGCCGCCAGGCTGGGGTTCTCCGCTGCGGAGAAATGGATGCCGCGCAGGGACAGCCAGACGAGCATCTCGGTCAGCCTGTGCGCGGCGACATCGTCCGGAACATGCCGCACATCCGCGATGGCGTCGCGCGCGCGGTCGAAGGCGGAGGCAAACTCGGCATCGACCTTCCCGAGCGCCGCGCCCCCCTCCAGGTGATGTCCCCCGGTCGCCGTCCGCTCGAAACGCGCGATGACGGACGGATCCCAGACCAGCCATTGCGCTTCATAGAGGCCTCTGTCGGACAGGCGATTGGTCACGTCGAAGGTCTGGCCGCCGGCGATGGCAATGGCTTCGCCGCCCTTCAGGGACCATTGCCCGCGGGCGGATTCGAGCAGTTTCGTGCCGTGGCGCAGCAGGATCAGCGCCGGGCGGTCGACGACGATCCGGCTGAACCGCAGGTCGCTGCGCTGGACGACGCGCGCCGTCAGTCCGATCCCGGGGCGGGCCAGAAGGGCTTTGCCTTTGTCGTCCGGCGTTGCGCTCATGCGGTCACTATGCGGGTCATGACGGTTCGGTGGAAGCGGTTGATTGCTCCGGTGCAGGCGATGCCGCGCCCATGGTCAGCTCAGCGGCAGATCAAACCCCGGATCGGCCTTCTGCATGGCGCGCCGGAAGGCCGGCCGCGCCGCGATGCGCTGCAGATAGGCGCGGATTTGCGGATAGGGGCCGATGTCGCGCGGCGAGAAAACCCGCATCGTGGTCAGCGGGAAAAGCGTCATGATGTCGGCCGCGCTGAACGCCGCTCCCGCCAGAAACGGCACCCGGCCGAGCCGGTCCTCGATCTGATCGTAGGCGCGGTCGAGCCGGGCGCGGAGCGCTGTCATCGCCCCGGCGCCGCCGGGCAGGCGGTTGCAGAGCGAATCGATCAGGGCGGCCGGCATGAACGACCCGTTGGCGAAATGGAACCAGTAGAGGAAATCGGCATAGCCGGGCGCGCCGGGCCGGATGAGCAGGCGGCCATCGCCGTAGGTTTGCGCGATGTATTCGATGATCGCAGCCGACTCTCCCAGCCTGAGGTCGCCGTCGTCGATCACCGGGGCGGTGCCGAATGGCGTCAGCGCCCGGTAGTCGGCCGGCGCCATCCGGGTCTGCGGATCGCGCGCGTAGCGCTTGAGCTCGTAGGGAATCCCAAGCTCCTCGCAAAGCCACACGATCCGGTCCGACTGCGAAATTCCGAGATGATGGATGACGAGCACTGTTGAGGCCTTTCATTCTGTGGAGACACCCCACGAATAAAGGCTTTCGGGAAAATCGGCGGTGCAGCACCAATCGATTTCGGTGCCGATCCGCTCATCTACAGCGCGTTGATATCCGCCACTTCCAGAATCCGTTTCGGCTTCGCTGCGCGCGCGCAGGCGAGCATCGCCTTGCCCACCTGTTCGGTAGTGGTCAGGCTTTCCGGCCACAGCCGCTTCACCAGCGGCAGCACCGGCATCAGCAGCAGATAGGCCAGCCGGTAGACCCGGCTTTTCGGTTTGATCCCGTGCAGCGGCTCGATGGCGCCGGGGCGGAACATATAGGCCGCCTTGAAGGGCAGGGCGAGCAGGGCATTCTCGGTGCGGCCCTTCACCCGCGCCCACATCACCGGGCCGCGTTCCGTGCTGTCGGTGCCGCGCCCGGTGATGTAGGTGAACACCATCTGCGGATTGAGCCGGGCCAGCGTGGCGGCGGCGGCCAGCGTCAGGTCGTGCGTCACCCTTGTATAGGCCGCCTCGCTCATCCCGGCGGCGCTGACCCCCAGGCAGAAGAAACAGGCCTCGAAGCCGGTCAGCCGGTCCTCGATGCCGGCATAGTCGAACAGGTCGGCGTGGATCAGGTCTTCCAGCTTCGTCGCGGCCTCGGGCAGGCGGCCCATCGGGGTGACGCCTTTCGCCGGGCTGCGGCCGATGGCGACCACCCGGGCCACGCCGGGGTCGAGCAGGCATTCGCGCAGCACGGCCTGGCCGACCATGCCGGTGGCGCCGAAGATCAGGATGTTCATAAAAGCCCCGGGCTGAAGAGAACGGGGTTCATCATAGCCGGGCCGGCGCGGCGGGCCATGCCGGCTGTCACAAAGACGGGGTCACAGGAGCGGCAGTCACAGAGCCGGCTTTACTCTCTCCCGCCAGGCGGGGAGAGGGAGGGCCCCGGTCGCAGACCGGGAGGGTAAGGGGGGCCTCGCCCCCTACCGTCACGCCCGCGCCAGAAGGACTCCCTCAAACCGGTGAATTGGGCTCCCGCAGGCACGGGCGTGATGGGGGATTGCGCCAGCCTTGATCTGCAGAAAATGTACCCTATGTGTTCTTTTGATTGTAACTCTGGCCTGGCAATCTCCGGGAAGTCGAAACGAACCGGAACGAACACCAACGAAGCCAAACGAACACCAACGAAGCCGAACGAGTATCCAACGAACCTGAACGAACCGAAACGAACACCAATGAAGCAAAACGAACCGGACAGGAGCAGGCTGTGGTGCCCTGCACCGGAATGCCGCAGAATGGGGCGCCGGCAGGGACGGTCTCGGGTTGATCAATAAATTAAGAAAGATCGAATAAGATTATGGTTACAAAGAAACAATACAGAATGAGCCTGAAGGAATGGGCGCTGTGCTATGCCGGCGCGGTCGGGTTCGGCGGCCTGGGCTGGTGGGCCACCGGCAGCCAGTGGGTCGGTCTGGGCACGGTGGTGATCTTCACGGCCTGTTTCGTGCTGGTGCTGAAGGCGCGCAAGGGCGCGGCCGAGCCGCAGGTGGTCTCGACCGCAGGCATGACCCGGCAGCAGCGCCGCGCGCATGAACGGAAGAATAAATAATTCTGATTCAGTGAGTTAGAACTAGAACCTGATCAGGATTGGCAACTGGCGCCGAGGCGGTCGAGCAGGGCCGCCTCCACCGTGTCGCGCAGCACCAGGTCGACCTCGGGCAGCGTCGGCGTCAGGCCCAGATCGGCCAGCGAGGTAACGCCGAAGGGCTCGGCCGCGGTCTTCTGGATGCCGCAGGCGACGATGCCGCCATAGTGGTCCAGGTTAGGCTCCACGTTCAGGCTCAGGCCATGGAAGGTGATCCAGTGCCGGACCCGCACACCGATGGCGGCGATCTTGTCCTCCCGGCCCGGTCCCTTCTCAGAAGGGGGACCCTGGTCGGGCCGTTCGACCCAGACGCCGACCCGGCCGTCCCGGATCGCGCCTTTGACATTGAAGCGGGCCAGGCTGGCGATCACCCAGTCTTCCATCCGGCAGACGAAGGCGCGCACGTCGCGGCCGCGCCGGCCCAGGTCCAGCATCAGGTAGGCCACCCGCTGGCCGGGGCCGTGATAGGTGTACTGCCCGCCGCGTCCGGTCTCGAACACCGGGAATTGCGGGTTCAGCAGGTCGGCGGCTTTGGCCGAGGTGCCGGCGGTGTAGAGCGGCGGATGCTCCAGCAGCCAGATCGCCTCGGGCGCGGTGCCGGCGCGGATTTCGGCCACCCGGGCCTCCATGGCGGCCAGCGCATCCGGATACGGAACCGGGGCGTCGCTGATGATCCACTGCACCGGGCCGGCCGGGGTGGCGATGATCTGGTTCGGGGGCGGAAGGAGGGGCATGGACCTTAAGACTGTGCTAACCTTGCCCGGGTTACTTAAAGCCTGTAGTGGCCCGAAGGAAGGTGTGGCATGGCGAGCAATACCGCCGTCAACGATGTCTCGGTCGAAATCTCCGTGGTGCTGGGGAAGGCGACCATGCCGATCCATCAGGTGCTGAAGGTCGGCCGCGGCGCCGTCATCGAGCTGGATGCCAGCGTCGACGACCATGCCTGGATCTTCGCCAACAACAAGCTGATCGCCCGGGGCGAAATCGTCATTTCCGGCGAGAAGGTGGCGGTTTCCATCACCGACACCATGTCGGACGACTAGGGCCGTATTAACCTCTGGCGCGGCCTTGAATACCCCACCGGGATTTGCTATTCCCCCGCGTCGCCCGAAAATGCGGTCGTGGCGGAATTGGTAGACGCGCAGCCTTGAGGTGGCTGTGGCCGAAAGGCCGTGAAAGTTCGAGTCTTTTCGACCGCACCATTCGATTGCCCTTTCTGGTCGACAAACCCCTCCGGGATCGGGCCGTCCCACTTTCCTCGCATGGCAGGCTGTTGTAAGCCTGATTTCCCCGACGACATCCTGTGCGTCGGCGCCCTGATCGTACAGATCCTGCGAGTACATTGATGAAATCCGATCTCGACCGCGCGGCCCTGGAATACCACCGGCTGCCGAAGCCGGGTAAACTCGAAATCACCCCGACCAAGCCGCTCGGCACCCAGCGCGACCTGGCGCTGGCCTACAGCCCCGGGGTCGCCGCCGCCTGCAATGCCATTGTCGAGGATCCGGCCCAGGCCGCCGAACTGACCGCGCGCGGCAACCTGATCGGCGTGATCTCCAACGGCACCGCCGTGCTCGGCCTGGGCAATATCGGCCCGCTGGCGTCCAAGCCGGTGATGGAAGGCAAGGCGGTGCTGTTCAAGAAGTTTGCCGGCATCGACGTATTCGATATCGAGATCAACGAAACCGACCCCGACAAGCTGATCGCCATCATCGCGGCGCTGGAGCCGACCTTTGGCGGCATCAACCTGGAAGACATCAAGTCGCCGGAATGCTTCGTGGTCGAGCGCGCGCTGCGCCAGAAGATGAAGATCCCGGTTTTCCACGACGACCAGCACGGCACCGCGATCACCGTGGCCGCCGCGGTGCTGAACGGGCTCCGCGTGGTCGGCAAGAAGATGGACGAGGTCAAGCTGGTCGCCTCGGGCGCCGGCGCCGCCGCGCTGGCCTGCCTCGACCTGCTGGTCGAGCTGGGCGTGCGCAAGGAGAATATCGTCGTCACCGACATCGTCGGCGTGGTCTACGAGGGCCGTACCGAGCAGATGGACGAATTCAAGGCGCGGTATGCGCGCCAGACCAACCACCGCACGCTCGGCGACGCCATCGTCGGCACCGACGTGTTCCTCGGCCTCTCGGCGGCCAATGTGCTGAAGGCCGAGATGGTCGAGAAGATGGGGCCGAAGCCGCTGATTCTCGCGCTGGCCAATCCGTCGCCGGAAATCCTGCCAGAAGTCGCCAAGAAGGCGCGGCCCGATGCCATCCTGGCGACCGGCCGTTCGGACTATCCGAACCAGGTCAACAACGTGCTGTGCTTCCCGTTCCTGTTCCGCGGCGCGCTGGATGTCGGCGCCACCACGATCAACACGGCGATGGAACTGGCCGCCGTGCGCGCCATTGCCGACCTGGCGATGGCGGAAATCTCCGATGTCGTCGCCCGCGCCTACGGCAACGACGAAAATCTGAGCTTCGGTCCGGAATACTTCATCCCCAAGCCCTTCGATCCGCGCCTGATCCTGCAGATCGCGCCGGCGGTGGCCCAGGCGGCGATGGACAGCGGCGTGGCGACGCGGCCGATCGCCGACATGAAGGCCTATCGCGAAGGCCTGGAGCGCTTCGTCTATCGCACCGGCTTTGTCATGCGGCCGACCTTCGAGCGCGCCAAGCGCAAGCCGATGCGGCTGATCTATGCCGAGGGCGAGGACGAGCGTGTGCTGCGTGCCGCCCAGATCGTGCTGGACGACAAGGTGGCGCTGCCGATCCTGATCGGCCGTCGCGCCGTGGTGGAGAAGCGCATCGAGCGCCTCGGCCTGCGCCTCAAGATCGGCGAGAATATCGAACTGATCGACCCCGAGCGCGACGACCGCTACCACGAATACTGGACCGGCTATCTGGCGCTGATGAAGCGCAAGGGCGTGGCCCCCGACGATGCCCGCACCGTCATCCGCACCAGCACCACGGTGATTGCCGCCATGGCGGTACAGCGCGGCGAGGCCGATGCGCTGATCTGCGGCGCGGTGGGGCAGTACGACCAGCATCTGCCGCATATCGCCGATGTGATCGGCCTGCGGTCTGGCGTGTCGCTGCCGGCGGCGATGCAGCTGCTGGTGCTGCCGCATGGCATGCTGTTCATCACCGACAGCAATGTGAACCTCGATCCCAGCGCCGACGAGATCGTGGCGATTACCCAGATGGCTGCCGACGAAGTGCGTCGTTTCGGTCTGGCGCCGAAGATCGCCCTGCTGTCGCATTCCAATTTCGGCACCTCCTCGGCACCGTCGGCGCGCAAGATGCGCGAGGCGACCCAGCGTCTGCACCAGCTGATGCCGGGCGTGGAGATCGAGGGCGAGATGAAGGCCGATGCCGCCGTCTCGGAAGCGATCCGCGAAAAGCTGATGCCCGACAACAACCTGAAGGGCAGCGCCAACCTGCTGGTGATGCCCAGCCTGGATGCGGCCAATATCTCGGCCAACCTGGTGCGCCAGATGGAGCAGGGCTTCTATGTCGGCCCGATCCTGATGGGCATGGCGAAATCGGCGCATATCGTGTCGCGCAATGTCACGGTGCGCGGCCTGGTCAACATGAGCGCGGTTGCCGTGGTCGATGCGCAGGACCATGCCGAAGGGTTGATGGGGCGCGGCGCCTCGGACTAATGGCCCAGCACGGTCCGCCCGGCCGCCGCATCCCAGTCGTGCCCGGCGGTGAAATCGCGGAGCTGCTGCAATGCCGCACCGCTGCCGTCGCGCCAGAGCAGGCCGATGCGGTGCGTGTCGCGCAGCTCCGGCAGTGTGAGCGTCGCCACGTCGTCGCCGGCCAGCCAGTGCGGCAATAACGCGACACCGATGCCGGCCTGCACCAGCGCCAGCAGGGCCGCATCGCTTTCGGCCCGGCCGATGATGCGCGGCCGCACGTTCAGTCCGTCGAACAGTTTCTCCGCCGCCGGCATGATCTCGGCCTGCGGCCGGATCACGAAGGGCTGGTCCTGCAGATCGGTGATCCTGGCGCTGTTGCGGCGCGCCAGCGGGTGCAGTGGCGGCACGGCCAGCAGGTAACGCTGGCGGAACAGCGTCAGGCTGATTGACTCATCCTCGTCGCCGAGCGGCCGGATGGCGGCGTCGATGCGGCCGAGATCGAGCCGGCGGGTCAGCGTCGCGGCCGGCGCTTCCAGGATTTCCAGCGCGATATCGGGATGCGCCGCCGTGAAGCTGCCGAGCAGGGCGGTCAGTCTTTGTTGGGGGAGTCCGGGAATATAGCCGAGCCGCAGCCGCAGCCTGACCGGCCGGCCTTCCTGACGCAGTTCGCGCCGGGCCGCGGTCCATTCCTGCAGCAGCAGGCGCGCGCGCGGCAGGAAGCGGGCGCCGGCCGGGGTCAGCTGCGGGGCGCGACTGCGTTCGAACAGGCTGGTGCCGAGCGATTCCTCCAGCCGCTTGATGCCGGCCGAGAGCGTCGGCTGGGTGACGTTGGCCCGCTCGGCACCCCGGGTGAAGCTGCCGGTTTCGGCCACGGCCATGAAATAGCGGATCAGGGTCAGATTCATGCCGCATAGAGAAAACCTATCTTGAATATAAAGACAATTGATTTTCTCTATTCAATAAACCGGGCTATCACGGCAGGCAGAGGAAACCGTTCAAGCAAGAGGAGGGCGCCATGGCGGAGCGCTATGTCGAAACCCTGCGCCTGATGACCCAGGCCTGGCAGTGCGACCATCTGGGCCATGTGAATGTCAGTTTCTACATGGGCTGGATCGGCGATGCGGCTTTCAGTCTCAGTGCCATGCATGGCTGGACGCGCGAGCAGGCGGCGGCCGAGAATGCCGGGGTGGCGGCGGTGCGCGCCGAGGTGGATTACCGGGCCGAGCTGCGTGGTGGCGACATGGTACGCATGGAAAGCACGGTGGAGAGCATCGGCGAGCGCAAGATCGTGTTCCGCCATCGCCTGATCCGCGTGGGCGACGAGACACTGGCGATGTCGGCGCGGCTGACCGGGGTCTGCATCGATACGGTGCTGCGCCGCTCGCGGCCGTTTCCATCCGGCTTCGTCGCCCGTGTCGCCGAGACCTTCGGCATCACGCCGATGGCACCAAAGGAGGCTGCCGCGTGAACATGCCGTCCGAATTCAAGCCGGCCGATCCCGCTTTCGAGGCGCGCTGCCGAGACAGTTTCAACCGCCAGCCGGCCATGCACCTGATCGGCGCCCGGCTGACCGTGGTGAAGCCCGGTTTTTGCGAAGTCGAGATGGCCCGCAAACTGGAGGTGACCCAGCAGCACGGCTTCGTGCATGGGGGTATTGTCGGCATGATCGCCGATTCCGCCGCCGGATACGCCGCCTACAGTCTGTTCCCGGCCGATGCCACGGTGCTGACTGTGGAATACAAGATGAACCTGATGGCGCCGGCCGATGGCGACCGGATGCTGGCCCGGGCCCAGGTCACCCGGCATGGCAAGACGCTCACCATCGTGGGTTTCGACGTCTTTGCCGAAAAAGCAGGGAAGATACTGCACTGCGCCACGGGACTGGCCACCATGATGTGCATGCTGGGGCGTCCTGACGCACCCCGCACGGCTGCATCCTGACGCCCGATCCGCTACACTCCCGCCACCCCGATTCAGAGTCCGCCAGAGTCCGTTCCGAGAAGGGTATAAAACCATGATCTCCAACAGCTATCCGACGCTCGACTTCGGGCTCGGCGAGACTGCCGATATGCTGCGCCAGTCGGTGCGCGGCTTTGTCGACAACGAGCTGGCGCCGCGCGCCGATGCGATCGACAAGACCAACGAATTCCCGCGCGACCTGTGGACCAAGCTGGGCGATCTCGGCCTGCATGGCATCACCGTGGAAGAGGAATACGGCGGCAGCGGGCTGGGCTATCTGGAGCATTGCATTGCCGTCGAGGAGGTCAGCCGCGGCTCGGCCTCGGTCGGGCTGTCATACGGCGCGCATTCCAATCTCTGCGTCAACCAGATCCGCCGCAACGGCAACGAGGCGCAGAAAAAGAAATACCTGCCCAGGCTGATCTCCGGCGAGCATCTTGGCGCGCTGGCGATGAGCGAGCCGAATGCCGGCTCGGATGTCGTGTCGATGAAGCTGCGCGCCGACAAGAAGGGCGACCGCTACATCCTGAACGGCAACAAGATGTGGATCACCAACGGACCGACCGCCGATGTGCTGGTGGTCTATGCCAAGACCGATCCGGCCGCCGGCGCCCGCGGCATCACCGCCTTCCTGGTGGAGAAGGGTTTCAAGGGTTTCTCGACGGCGCAGAAGCTCGACAAGCTGGGCATGCGCGGCTCCGATACCGGCGAACTGGTATTCCAGGACTGCGAGGTGCCGGAAGAGAACGTACTCAACCAGGTCGGCAAGGGCGTCAACGTGCTGATGAGCGGCCTGGATTACGAGCGCGCCGTGCTGGCCGCCGGGCCGCTCGGCATCATGCAGGCGGCGATGGACGTGGTGCTGCCCTATATCCACGAGCGCAAGCAGTTCGGCCAGTCGATCGGCAGCTTCCAGCTGATCCAGGGCAAGGTCGCCGACATGTATACCGAGATGAATGCGGCGCGTGCCTATGTCTACACAGTGGCGAAAGCCTGCGACCGCGGGCTGACCACGCGCAAGGATGCCGCCGGTGCCATCCTGTTCGCCGCCGAAAAGGCCACCAAGCTGGCGCTGGATGCGATCCAGATTCTCGGCGGGAATGGCTATATCAACGACTATCCGACCGGCCGCCTGCTGCGCGATGCCAAGCTGTATGAGATCGGTGCCGGCACCTCGGAAATCCGGCGGATGCTGATCGGTCGCGAAATCTTCGAGGAGACGAAGTGAAGCTGTTTTACCGTATTGCTGTCGCCTGTCTGGCCCTGGCACCACTGTCTGCCCGGGCGTCCGATGAAGCCGATGTGCGCTGGGAGGCTATCGGGGCCGCAGAACAGCGTGTGCGCTGGGAGGCCGAAGGCCTGACTGCGGCGCCGCAGATTGCGGAGTCCTTTTCTTCGCCGCTGGGATACCGGCTGGAGCGTTATCTGTGGAAGGCGCAGAAGCCGGCCGGCAGTTTCGCCATCGCGGTGCTGCGCGACCTGAGCGAGGAGGATCATTTCCTCAGTGGCCCGGTCGACCTGATCCGCTTCGCCACCACGGTGCTGAACGGGCTGGAAGCGCCGAAGCCGCAAGCCAGTCAGGCACAGGACGCGAAAATCGCGACGCCGAATGGTGCGGTGCTGAGCCGGCGTTTCGATCTCGGCACGCGGCAATGCGTGGCGCTTGGCTTCTATGCGCAGCCGCAGGTCGCCAGCAGTCAGGCCAAACTGGCCAAGGACGAGCCGCTGACGGAGGGCAGCCAGCGCCTCGACGGCGTCTATTGCGCCGCGGCGGGCCGGCCGCTGACCGCGGAACAGGTGCTGGTCTATGCCGCCGGCGTGAAACTGGTATTACGGAAGGAATAGAGATGAGCGAACGGCGCCGCATTTCGTCGGGATCGACGTTTGAAAAGACCATGGGGTATTCGCGCGCCGTGGTCGACGGCGACTGGATTCATGTTTCGGGCACCACCGGTTACGATTACGCCACCATGACGATCAGCGACGATCCGGTGGCGCAGTGCGAACAGATCTTCCGCAATATCGCCGCCGCACTGGCCCAGGCCGGCAGCAGCCTGGATGATGTGGTGAGGGTGCATTACTACCTGACCGATGCGAGCATCTTCGAGCTGATCGCCCCGATCTGCGGCCGGCATTTCGCCAAGGCGCTGCCGGCAGCCACCGCGCTGCTCTGCCAGCTGATCGATCCGAAGATGAAGCTGGAAATCGAAGTGACCGCCCGCAGACAGGCATAAGGGAGAGACATCATGCTGACCGAAGAGCAGCAGATGATCCGCGACATGGCGCGGGATTTCGCCCAGGAGAAGCTGGCGCCCGGTGCCGCCGCGCGCGACCAGACGGCAGACCCCCCGGTCGCCCTGCTGCGCGCCATGGGCGAGCTTGGCCTGATGGGCATGGGCGTGCCGGAGCAATGGGGCGGGGCAGGGGCCGATTTCGTCGCCTATGTGCTGGCGCTGGAAGAGATCGCCGCCGGCGATGGTGCCGTCAGCACGATCATGTCCGTCAACAACTCCCCTGTCTGCGCAGCCCTGCTGCGCTACGGCTCGCTGCAGCAGAAAGAGCGCTATCTGAAGCCGCTGGCGCGCGGCGAATGGATCGGCGCCTTCTGCCTGACCGAGCCGCAGGCCGGCTCGGATGCCTCGGCGCTGAAGACGCGCGCCCGGCGCGAGGGCGGCAAATGGATCATCAACGGGGTGAAGCAGTTCATCACCTCGGGCTCGATCGCCAAACTGGCGCTGGTCTTCGCCGTCAGCGATCCGGGCCAGGGCAAGCGTGGCATCTCCTGCTTCCTGGTGCCGACGGATACGCCAGGCTACCGCGTGGCCAGTATCGAGCGCAAGCTGGGCCAGAAATGCTCCGATACCTGCCAGATCGTGCTGGAGGATGTGACCGTGCCCGAGGATGCCCTGCTGGGCACCGAGGGCGAGGGCTATCGCATCGCACTCGCAAACCTGGAATCCGGTCGCATCGGCATCGCCGCCCAGGCCACCGGCATGGCGCGGGCCGCCTTCGACGCGGCGCGGCTGTATGCAGGCCAGCGTGAGGCTTTCGGCACCGCCATCATCAATCACCAGGCGGTGGCTTTCCGGCTCGCCGACATGGCGACCCGCATCGAGGCGGCGCATCAGCTGCTGCTGAACGCCGCGCGGCTGAAGGATGCCGGTCAGCCCTGCCTGAAAGAGGCCAGCATGGCCAAATTGTTTGCGTCTGAAATGGCCGAACGGGTATGCTCCGACGCCATCCAGATTCACGGCGGTTACGGCTATTTGGCCGATTTTCCGGTCGAGCGCATCTACCGGGATGTCCGTGTCTGTCAGATTTACGAAGGCACCAGCGATGTGCAGCGGCTGGTGATCAGCCGCGCCATCGCCGGAAACGCCGCCGGAAGCTAGGGAACGGGAAAGAGGACAGTTGTACCAGGCCAACGAGATTCTGTTTATCGCATCCCTGTTGGTCCTGGTGAGCATCTTCGCCGGGTCGGCGTCGAGCCGTTTCGGCGTTCCCTTCCTGCTGGTCTTCCTCGGCCTTGGTCTGCTGGCCGGCGAGGGCGGACCCGGCGGCATCGTCTTTCGCGACTACCAGCTCACCTACTCGGTCGGGTCCGCGGCGCTGGGCATCATCCTGTTCGATGGCGGGCTGCGTACGCATTTCGCCACCGTGCGGCTGGTCGTGGGGCCGGCCTTCGTACTGGCCACCGTGGGTGTGGTCGGCACGGCTGCCATCGTCGGGCTGGCGGCGCATTACGCCTTCGACCTGAACCTGCTGCAATCCTTCCTGGTCGGCGCCATCGTCGGCTCCACCGATGCGGCGGCCGTATTCTTCCTGCTCAACACCAAGGGCCTGGCGCTGCAGAAACGCGTCAGCGGCACGCTGGAAGTCGAGTCCGGCATCAACGATCCGATGGCGATCTTCCTCACTATGATGGCGGTAGAGCTGCTGCGGCACGGCCAGCCGCCGGACACGCTGCAACTGCTGCTGCAGTTCGTCGCCGAGATGCTGGGCGGTCTGCTCGTCGGCCTGGTCGGCGGTTTCCTGCTGGTGGCGCTGTTCAACCGGGTGTCGGTCGCCGGCGGCCTGTATCCCATCGTCGCCATGGCGGCGGCCCTGCTGATCTTCTCAGGCGCGTATTTCGTGCATGCTTCCGGATATGTCGCGGTGTATGTCGCCGGCCTGGTGCTGGGCAACCGGCGCCATCGCGGCGCGCAGGTGATCCTGCGCTTTTACGACGGTCTGAGCTGGCTCAGCCAGATCGTCATGTTCCTTTTGCTCGGCCTGCTGATGACGCCGGAGGATATGAAACCCTATGCCGCCGGCAGCGGCGTCGTTGCCGGCATTCTGATTCTGCTGGCGCGGCCGCTGGCGGTGCTGCTCTGTCTGCTGCCGTTCCGTTACACCATGCGCGAGATCGGCTTCATCTCCTGGGTCGGCCTGCGCGGCGCGGTGCCGATTTTCCTGGCCACCATTCCGGTGCTGGCCAACCTGCCCAATTCCGAGCTGTATGTGACGGCCGCCTTCGTCTGCGTGCTGGCCTCGCTCACCCTGCAGGGTTGGACGATTGCACCGGTGGCACGCTTCTTCGGTCTTGAACTGCCGCCCAAGCCGGAGGCCGTCAGCCGCACCGATCTCGATCTCGGCTCCACCGCCGACCGCGATGTCGCCAGCTACCGGCTGGAGGCGGAAGCGCCGGCACTGGGCTATCGCTTCAACGAGATCCCGCTGCCGCGACGCTGCCGCATCATCACCGTGATCCGCGACGGCACCGTGATGGACCGTAACAGGCTGGAGCATCTGGAGGCCGGGGACTACCTGCTGGTGCTGGCGCCGGCCGAGCAGTTCTTTTCGCTCGACCGCCTGTTCACCGCGCGCGAGCCGTCGAAACGCCAGCGCAAGCGGCGCGAACGCGGCGAGGAGGTGTTCGGCGAGTTCGTGCTGACCGGCGATACGCTGCTGGGTGAGGTGGCCCTGCTTTACGGCCTGCCGGTGGAAGAGAAGGATCGCAACGAGCCGGTCGGCGCCTATGTGCGCCGTCGCCTGCGCCACCGGCCGGTGGTCGGCGACCGCCTGCGCTGGGGCCCGGTGGAACTGGTGGTGCGCGAAATCCGTAACGACCGCATCACCTCGGTCGGCATCGAACTGGAACCCGAGGAGCATCCGATCCTGCGCGGCTTCCGCCGGGCTTTCGGGTTCGACTGAATTGTAAAAAAAACGCAAGGGAGGCCCGGATGGCCGCGCCACTGGAATTCTATTTCGATTTTTCCTCGCCCTACGGCTATATCGCCGCGCAGCGCATCGATGCGCTGGCAGCCAAGCATGGCCGCAGTGTCGACTGGCGGCCGATGCTGCTCGGTGCCGTGTTCAAGGTCGCCGGCACCCAGCCGCTCACCGACTATCCGCTCAAGGGCAAATACTCGACGCATGATTTCAAGCGCAGTGCGCGCGAACATGGTATCGCCTTCCACATGCCGGCGGTCTTTCCGCTGCCCACGCAGGGGGCATGTCGCGGCACCTACTGGCTGAAACAGGCGGCCCCGGACAAGGCCGTGCCCTTTGCCAGGGCGGTCTATGCCGCCTATTTCGTGGAGGGGCAGGATATTTCCTCGGCGGAGGTGCTGGCCGATATCGCCACCGCACTCGGCATCGACCGCAAGGCTTTCCTGGCCGGGATCGAAAGCCCGGAGATCAAGGCGAAGCTGCGCGAGGTGACCGAAGACGCGATCCAGCATCGCGGTGTCTTCGGCTCGCCCTATACCTTTGTCGACGGCGAACCCTTCTGGGGCGCCGACCGTCTTGACCAGATCGACCGCTGGCTGTCACGCGGCGGCTGGTAACCCATAACAAAGAAAACAGAGGAAACCTCGCCATGGCCAAGCAGATCATTTTCTACTGGGATTTCACCTCGCCTTACGCCTATATCGGCGCCAACCTGATCGAGGCGGTGGCGCGCAAGCACAATCGCAGTGTCGACTGGCGGCCGGTTTCGATCGGCCATCTGTGGAAGGCGATTCCGGATCGCACGCCGTTTCCGAAGGTGAAGATGGATTACATGGAGCATGACTGGACGCGCTCGGCCAAACTCGCCGGCCTGCCCATTGTCACCACGCCCACTCCGTTTCCCACCGATGCCAAGCTGCCGCGCCTGCTGTTCTATCGGCTGAAGGAGCAGAATCCGACCAAGGCGGTGGCCTTCGCCAAGGCGGCGTTCAAGCAATACTGGGGCGAGGGGAAGGACATCGCCACGCCCGAACACCTCAAGACCGTGGTGCATGTGGCCGGTGTGCCCGAAGCCGAGATCGCGAAGGCGGCCGAAGACGCCAACGCACGCCAGGCGGTGCTGGATGCCACCGCCGAGGCGATTGAACTCAAGGCCTTTGGCACGCCGACCTTCATTGTCGATGACGAGATGTTCTGGGGTTCGGATCGCATCGACCATATCGACCGCTGGCTGACGCAGGCCCATAAGAAGTAACCCTGACGATGACAGACAAAGCTGCCGGCGGCGCGCTCGCCGTCGCCGGCCTGATCGCCACGGCGCTGCTCTGGGGCGCGATGATCCCGATGACGCATGTGCTGGCGACGAAGCATATCGATCCGTTTTTCATGTCGGCGATCCGCTACCTGATTCCGGCGCCGCTGCTGATCGGCATGGTTCTGGTCTTCGACCGCGCCTCGCCCTTCCGCGCGCCGGTGCCCTGGGCTGTGGTGGCGAAGCTCGGCTTCGTCATGGCCTGCTTCTCCATTTTTTATACCGTCGGCATCATGCTGTCAGAGCCGGTGCGGGCGGCGATTGCCATGAGCTGCGGCCCGCTGGTGGCGGCGCTGATGACCAAGCTGATGCTGCGGGTGCCGCTGGCACGCGGTTTCTGGCCGGCCGCGATCTGCGCCGTGATCGGCGCGGCGCTGGTGGCGCTGGATGCGGTACGCCCGAAAGCCGGCGGCCCGGGTGAATTCAGCTACCTGGGCGAGGCCATGCTGGTCGGCGCCATGGCAAGCTGGAGTTTCTATTCGCTCAAGGTGCAGGCATGGCTCGCCCCGCTGGGCTGGAGCAACATGCGCATCACCTGCCTGACCTCGCTGGCCGGCGGGTTGCTGATCTGCGGCCTGTTCGTGGTGCTGGCGACCATCACGCCGGCGCGGCTGCCGACCGAGATGCCATCGCCCGCGGCGCTCGGCATGCTGGCCTGGGTCGGCATCGGCGGGGCGGGGCTGGCGATTCTGTTCTGGAATTACGGCGTCAGCCATGTCGGCGTGCCGGTGGCGACGCTTTACACCAGCCTGGCGCCGGTCTTCTCGGTGGTGGTGGCAGCGCTGTTTTTCGGCAGCACAATCACCCTGCAGCAGGTCGCCGGCGGGGTGCTGATCCTCGCCGGCGTGATCCGCATGCAGTGGCTGGGCGTGCAGGCCGCCCAGGCCCGTCAGAAGGCAGCCGCTCAGAAGATGGTGTAGGCGCCGTCGATCACGAAGCTGTCGCCGGTGTGATACTGGCTGGTCTCGCTCATGATGTAGGTGGCGATGCCGGCGAAATCCGACCCCTGACCCCAGCGCCGCGCCGGAATGCGCGGCAGCACATTGCCGCTGAATTTCGGATCGGCCACGCCGGCCGCCGTCATCTCGGTTTCGATCCAGCCGGGCAGGATGGAATTCGCGGTCACGCCATAACGCGCCATTTCCACCGCCAGTGCGCGAATGATCGATACCATCGCGCCCTTGCTGGCGGCATAGGACTGCGCCCGGGCCGCGCCATGCACGGAAGCCGTGCTGGCCATGCCGACCAGGCGGCCACCGGCGGTGTCGCCATTCTTGCTGCGCTCGACCATGTGGCGGGCGGCGGCGCGCAGGCAGAAGAAGGCCCCGTCGAGGTTGACCGACAGAACGCGACGCCATTCCTCGGTGCTGAGTTCATGGAAGGCGGCGCGTTTCTGGCTGACGCCGGCATTGGCGAAGCAGCCGTCGATGCGGCCCATCTGCTTCAGGGCCTCGGCGAACCCGGCCTCGACCTGTGCCTCGTCGGCGACATTCACCTTCTGCACCAGCACGCGGTGGCCATAGGCCTTCAGTTTCTTTTCGGCTGCCGCATTCTTGTCCGGGTTGCCGCCCCAGATCACCAGGCCGCAGCCGGCCTGCGCCAGCCCTTCGGCCATCCCCAGACCGATGCCGCCATTGCCGCCGGTGACGAGCGCAACCTTGCCGCTGAGATCGAAGCCTTTGCCGGCCATGGTTCCTCCATAGTTTTTATCGATGCAGCCAATAGATAGAGTGGTGAAATTAACAGGTTGTCCTGCACCGCGCATCCTTTTCGGCCGGCACCCCTTGCAGCCCTGCGGGGGCGCTGGCATGGTCGTTGCCATCACCGCCCGAGAACGAGAATCAGACGCCTTGCCATGAGCGCGCTCACCAGCCAACTCGATACCCGTTCGGCCGCTTTCCGCGACAATGCCGCCCAGATGCAGGCGCTGGTCGACGACCTGAAAGCCAAAGTCCACCAGATCAAGCAGGGCGGCGGCGACAAGGCCCGCGAAAAGCATCTCGCCCGTGGCAAGCTGCTGCCGCGCGACCGCGTGCGGACGCTGCTGGATCCCGGCTCGCCCTTCCTGGAACTGAGCCAGTTCGCCGCTTATGACATGTATGGCGGTGATATCGCTGCGGCAGGGGTGATCACCGGCATCGGCCGGGTGATGGGCCGCGAATGCGTGATCGTCTGCAACGATGCCACCGTGAAGGGCGGCACGTATTTTCCCATGACCGTGAAGAAGCATCTGCGGGCGCAGGAGATCGCGCTGCAGAACCGGCTGCCCTGCCTGTACCTGGTCGATTCCGGCGGTGCCAACCTGCCGACCTGGGACGAGGTGTTTCCCGACCGCGAGCATTTCGGCCGTATTTTCTACAACCAGGCCAATATGTCGGCGGCCGGTATCCCGCAGATCGCCGTGGTGATGGGGTCCTGCACCGCTGGCGGCGCCTATGTGCCGGCCATGTCGGATGAGTCGATCATCGTGCGCAACCAGGGCACCATCTTCCTGGCTGGTCCGCCGCTGGTGAAGGCGGCGACCGGCGAAGTGGTGTCGGCCGAAGACCTCGGCGGCGCCGATGTGCATGCGCGCACCTCTGGCGTCAGCGATCACTACGCCATGAATGATGCCCATGCGCTTGGCCTGGCCCGCAAGATCGTCGGCAATCTCAACACCGTGAAGCAGGTGTCGGGCGATGTGCGCGCGCCATTGCCGCCGCGCTATGACCCGGCAGAACTCTATGGCGTGATCCCGAAGGACGGCCGCATCCCCTTCGACGTCCGTGAAATCATCGCGCGCATCGTCGACGATTCCGAACTGGATGAATTCAAGAAGCTGTACGGCACCACGCTGGTCTGCGGTTTCGCCCGTATCCACGGCTACCCGGTCGGCATCATCGCCAATAACGGCATCCTGTTCTCGGAAAGCTCGCTGAAGGGCGCGCATTTCATTGAACTGTGCTGTCAGCGCAACATCCCGCTGATCTTCCTGCAGAACATCACCGGTTTCATGGTCGGCAAGAAATACGAATCCGGTGGCATCGCCAAGGACGGCGCCAAGCTGGTGACTGCCGTTTCGACGGCGCGCGTGCCGAAATTCACCGTCATCATCGGTGGTTCCTACGGCGCCGGCAATTACGGCATGTGCGGCCGGGCTTTCAGCCCGCGACTGCTGTTCATGTGGCCCAATGCCCGCGTCTCGGTGATGGGCGGCGAGCAGGCGGCCAGCGTGCTGGCGACCGTGAAGCGCGATGGTATCGAGGCCGGTGGCGGCGATTGGTCGAAGGACGAGGAAGAGGCCTTCAAGAATCCGATCCGCGCCCAGTACGACCGCCAGGGCCATCCCTACTATGCTTCGGCCCGGCTGTGGGACGATGGCATCATCGATCCGGTCGATACCCGCACCGTGCTGGCGCTCGGCCTCAGCACCGCGCATAACGCGCCCATCGAGCCGACGAAGTTCGGCGTCTTCCGGATGTGAGGCCGCGCCCATGACAGATCAACTCGGGACCGACCAGATCATCCTGTTCGATATCGACGGCCGCGGTGTCGCCACCGTGACACTGAACCGGCCGCAGATACACAATGCCTTCAACGACGATGTGATCCTCGGCCTGACCAGGATCTGGGACGATCTGGCCGTGCGCAAGGATGTCCGGGTCGTGGTGCTGAAGGGCGCGGGCAAGAGCTTTTCCGCCGGCGGTGATCTCGACTGGATGCGCAAATCCGGCCAGGCGACGCCGGAACAGAACCGCGCCAGCACCATGAACATGGCGCGCATGCTGAAAAAGCTGAACGACCTGCCGCAGGCGACACTGGCGCTGGTGCATGGTAACTGCATGGCTGGCGGCACCGGTCTGGCGTCGGCTGCCGATATGGTGGTGGCGACCAGGGGCGCGCAGTTCGCGCTCACCGAAGTGCGGCTCGGCCTGACCCCGGCGACGATCTCGCCTTATGTGGTGGCTGCCATCGGTCCGCGCCAGGCCCGGCGCTATTTTCTCACCGCCGAGCGCTTCGGCGCCGACGACGCCTGCCGGATCGGCCTGATCCATGAGGTGGTCGCCGACGAAGGCGCGCTGGAAACCCGCGGCGTCGAGCTGATCGGCATGCTGCTACAGGGGGCGCCCGGCGCGATCCGCGACAGCAAGATACTGGTCAGCCGCGTGACCGGCCGCAGCGTGGACGAAGAGCTGATGCAGTTCACTGCGCAGAATATCGCTGACCGCCGCGCCAGCGCGGAAGGCCAGGAAGGGCTGGCGGCTTTCTTCGACAAGCGCAAGCCCGGTTGGGCGCAGTCATAAGAGGGGCGATCGTATCGTGTTCCGCAAGATCCTGATTGCCAATCGTGGCGAGATTGCCTGCCGGGTGATCCGCACCGCCCGCCAGATGGGCGTCGCCACCGTGGCGGTCTATTCCGATGCCGATGCCAATGCGCGTCATGTCGCCATGGCCGACGAGGCGGTGCATATCGGCGCCGCGCCGGTGCGCGAGAGCTACCTGCTGCCCGAGCGGATCATCAATGCGGCCAGGCTGACCGGCGCGCAGGCGATCCATCCCGGCTATGGCTTCCTGTCGGAGAATGCCGCTTTCGCCCGCGCCTGCGCCGAGGCGGGCATCGTCTTCATCGGCCCGCCACCGACCGCCATCGAGGCGATGGGCCTGAAAGGCGCCGCCAAGGCGCTGATGGAAAAAGCCAGGGTACCGGTGGTGCCGGGCTATCACGGCGACGACCAGTCGCCCGAGCTGCTGGCGAAGGAAGCCGAGCGGATCGGCTATCCGGTACTGATCAAGGCGGTGGCCGGCGGCGGCGGCAAGGGCATGCGCCGGGTCGACAGCGCAAAGGAATTCGCGACCGCGCTGGCCGGCGCCCAGCGCGAAGGCGCCAATGCCTTCGGCGACGACAAGGTGCTGCTGGAAAAGTATCTGATCAAGCCGCGGCATATCGAGATCCAGGTTTTCGCCGACAGCCACGGCAATGCCGTGCATCTGTTCGAGCGCGACTGTTCGGTGCAGCGTCGCCACCAGAAAGTTCTGGAGGAGGCGCCGGCCCCGGACATGCCGTCGGCCATGCGCAAGGCGATGGGCGAGGCCGCCGTGGCGGCGGCCAAGGCGATCGGCTATGTCGGCGCCGGGACAGTGGAATTCATCGCCGATGTGTCGGATGGACTTCGGCCCGACCGCTTCTACTTCATGGAAATGAACACCCGTCTGCAGGTCGAGCATCCGGTCACCGAGATGATCACCGGCCAGGATCTGGTTGCCTGGCAGCTGGATGTCGCCGCCGGCGGCAGGCTGCCGCTGGCCCAGGACGCGCTGGAGATCAGCGGGCATGCGGTCGAAGCGCGCATCTATGCCGAAGACCCGCAGAAGAATTTCCTGCCGTCGGTCGGCACCCTGCATCGCCTGCGCGCGCCGGCCGAGGATGCCCATGTGCGCGTCGATACCGGCGTGCGCGAGGGCGATTCCGTCACGCCGTATTACGACCCGATGATCGCCAAGCTGATCGTCTGGGATACCGACCGCCGCGCGGCGCTGCGCCGTCTGCGCCAGGCGCTGGCGCAGTATCAGATCGCCGGCGTTGCCACCAATACGGCTTTCCTGATCGCGCTGGCCGGGCATAAAGCCTTTGTTGACGGCGATCTCGATACCGGTTTCATCGAACGCTTCCGTGCCGACCTGCTGCCGCCGCCGACGCAGGCTTCGACGGCTATATTGGCACTCGCGGCCCTTGCCGTGACGCTGGAGCGCCGCGAGGCAGTGACCCGCCGTGCGACGCAGAGCGGCGATCCCTGGTCGCCCTGGGCCGCCGTCGATGGCTGGCGTCTGAATGACCGGGGCTGGGATGAACTGGCGGTGCGCGAACGCGATACCGATATCGTCTGCCGCATCGAATATCTGGCCGGCGGTGCCCTGCGTGTGCATGGCCCCGAAGGGCATGTGCTGGTGCAGGGTGATCTTGACGGCGATGGCAGCCTGGATGCCGTGATCGACGGCCGCCGCCTGCGTGCCGGCATCGTGCGGCAGGAGGACGATGTGATCGTGCTGCTGCCGGGCGAGACGCATCGGCTCACCATTGTCGATCCGCGTGCGGCCGGCGATCTGGACGAGGCAGGCAGCGGCCAGCTGACCGCGCCAATGCCGGGCAAGGTCGTGCAGGTGCTGGTCGAAGAGGGCGCCACAGTCGACAAGGGCCAGGCGCTGATGATCCTTGAAGCGATGAAGATGGAACACACCATCAGTGCACCGGGCAAGGGCGTGGTCGCCAAGGTGAATTTCCGCGCCGGCGAACAGGTGCCGGAAGGTGCCGCGCTGCTGCAGATCGAGGCGGAGAGCTGAGATGGCAATGCCGCCCAAAGTGATTCTGTGGGAAGCCGGGCCGCGCGACGGGCTGCAGAACGAGCCGGGCGTGGTGCCGACCGAGGTGAAGGTCGAACTGATCGACCGCCTGGCCGAGTGCGGCCTCACGCATATCGAGGCGACCAGCTTCGTATCGCCGAAATGGGTGCCGCAGATGGGCGACCATGAGGCGGTGATGGCGCAGATGACGCGCCGGCCCGGCGTGATCTATCAGGTACTCACGCCCAACATGAAAGGCTACGAGGGTGCGCGCGCCGCCGGGGCCGAAGCCATCGGCGTATTCGCCGCCGCGAGCGAAAGCTTCTCGAAGAAGAACATCAACTGCAGCATTGATGAGAGTATCGAGCGTTTCCGCCCGGTGGTCGAGGCGGCGAAGCGCGATGGCGTCAAGGTGCGCGGTTTCGTTTCGGTCGTGGTCGGCTGTCCCTTCGAGGGCGATATCGCGCCGGAACAGACGGCTAAGGTGACGAAGCAGATGATCGATCTGGGCTGCGACGATGTCGGCCTCGGCGATACCATCGGCGTCGGCACGCCGGGCAAGGTGAAGGCGATGATCGAGGCCTGCACCAAACTGGTGCCGGTGGACAAACTCGGCGGCCATTTCCACGATACCTATGGTCAGGCACTGGCCAATACCCTGGCGGCGCTGGAATGCGGCATCGCGCGGCATGACGCATCGGTGGCCGGCCTTGGCGGCTGCCCCTATGCGCCGGGCGCTACCGGCAATGTCGCCACCGAGGATCTGGTCTACATGCTGGATGGCATGGGTATCGAAACCGGCGTCGATCTGAAAAAACTGGTGCAGACCGCCTGGTGGATTTCCGATCGGCTGGGCCGCCCGCCGGTGTCGCGCGTTGCGCGCGCGCTCAAATCCAAATGCCTGTGAGTGTCTGGTGCCAGTCCATCTTCTCAAGATCGCCGTCGGCATCGAAAGCCTGGAGCATTTCCGCGAGCGCATGAAGGTGCGCCGCAAGGCCGGAAAAACCTTCACGCATTACACCCGCCATATGCCCAAACGCGCGGCCGAAGTGCTGGACGGCGGTTCGCTCTACTGGATCGTCAAGGGCGCCATTGCGGTGCGTTGCCCCATCGTGCGGCTGGAAGAGGCCGTGCTGGAGAACAAGGGGCCGCATTGCGGCATCGTGATGAAGACGCAATTGATTCCGGTGCTGCCGCTGCCGCGCCGGCCGCATCAGGGCTGGCGCTACCTGGAGGCGGAAGACGCACCGCCCGATGTGGCCGATGCCGGCAAGGGGGCCGCCGACCTGCCGCCGAAACTTCTGGCCGAGTTGCGCGATCTCGGCCTGCTGTAATATCAAAGCGTCCCGTTTGTCAGTTCCGGAGTCGCCATGACCGCTCAGCGGCCGCGCATTATTGTTGTCGGCAACGAGAAGGGCGGCTCGGGCAAGTCGACCACGGCGATGCATATCCTGATCGCCGTGCTGGCCGAGGGCGGGCGGATTGCCGCCATCGATCTGGATGGCAAGCAGCGCACCCTGACCCGCTACCTGGAAAACCGGCAGGCCTTCATTGCCAGGCACAACCTGCCGCTCGCCATGCCTGTGCATCGGGTGATCATGGAAAGCGATCTGCCGCTGAAGGCCGAGGCGGCCGAAGACGAAGCCGCGCGGTTCGTTGCCGCGATCGAGGAATTGTCGGTCCGGCATGATTTCATCCTGGTCGATTGCCCGGGCAGCGATACCAATCTGGCGCGGGTCGGCCATTCCCATGCCGATCTGCTGGTGACTCCGGTAAATGACAGTTTCATTGATGTGGATTTGCTGGCCAGTGTCGATCCCGACACGCTGAAGGTGATCAGGCCGAGCCGGTATGCCGTGATGGTTTGGGAACAGCGCAAGCAGCGCCTGGCGCGTGATCGCCAGAGCGTCGACTGGGTGGTGATCCGCAACCGCCTGTCGCATCTCGATGCCCGCAACAAGCGCAATGTCGGTCATGTGCTGCAGGCGCTGGAGAAGCGGATCGGTTTCCGCTTTTTACCCGGCCTGTCGGAACGTGTGATTTTCCGCGAACTTTTTCTCAGTGGCCTGACCTTGATGGACCTCGATCGCGCCAGCCTTTCGGGCACCGCGGCGGGGCTGAACATGGCGCAGGCAGCTGCGCGGCAGGAAGTGCGAGCTTTGCTGCTCGGCCTCAACCTGATCACGGAAGACTGATCTGCCTTAAACAGCGGCATGCTGCACTGCACAAGCGACGGGATTCGGCTTCACAAGATATAGAAAACGCCTTGCTTTCCCTTGGAGGAAGTACCCGATCTGTGCTTTATACAGCGATCAATTCGGGACGTGTTCCGAACGCAGTTCTTACGGGGAGAACCTATGAAGACGACACTATCGCTGCTTGCCGGTGCCGCACTGATGCTGACCGGCGCCACCGCCCATGCTCAGGATTTTCCGAACAAGACCGTCACCATCGTGGTGCCGTTCGCCGCCGGCGGTCCGACTGATACTGTCGCTCGCCTGGTCGGCCAGGCGATGAGTACTGCGCTGAAGCAGCAAGTGATCGTTGAAAACGTCGGCGGTGCCGGCGGTACGCTGGGTGCCGGCCGGGTAGCCCGCGCCGCGCCGGATGGCTACACTGTCCTCCTGCATCATATCGGCCATGCCACCAGCGCCACGCTGTATCGCAAGCTGCCTTACGACACCATCAACGACTTCGAGCCGGTCGGTCTGGTGACCGACGTGCCGATGACCATGGTGGCGAAGAAGGATCTGCCGCCGAAGGATTTCAAGGAACTCGTCGCTTACGTGCAGCAGAACAAGGACAAGGTGTCCTATGGCAATGCCGGCATCGGCGCCGCTTCGCATCTCTGCGGCCTGATGTTCATGAGCGCCATCAAGGCCCAGATGACCACCGTGGCCTATAAGGGCACCGGCCCGGCAATGAACGATTTGCTCGGCGGCCAGATCGACCTGATGTGCGACCAGACCACCAACACCACCGGTCAGATCAAGGGCGGCAAGATCAAGGCCTATGCGGTGACCACCAAGACCCGTGTGCCGTCGCTGCCCGATCTGCCGACCATGGACGAGGCCGGCATCAAGGGCTTCGAAGTCTCCATCTGGCATGGCGTATACGCGCCGAAGGGCACCCCGAAGGCCGCCATCGACAAGCTGTCGGCAGCCCTGAAGGTGGCGCTGAAAGATGAGACTGTGGTGAAGCGGTTTGCCGAACTGGGCACCGAACCGGTGGCGCAGGATCGTGCGACCCCGGCGGCGCTGGGTGCGCATCTCAAGGCCGAGATTGCCAAATGGGCGCCGGTCATCAAGGCGGCTGGCGAATACGCCGACTGATCGACGCATAGCATTCGCGTAAAACTTGGGGCGCCCTGCCTTTCTGCGGCAGGGCGCCCCTTGTACAACATCCGCCACTGCAGTTGCCGGTACAGGGGGAAGGAATGTCGGGTTTAAGTATACGCAACCAGAAGGATTTCTACTCTGGTCTGCTGTTCATTGTATTCGGTGCGGCCTTTATGTGGATCGCGCAGGACTATGGTTTCGGCACGGCGCGCCGCATGGGCCCGGCCTTTTTCCCGATCATCCTGTCCGGCATTCTGATCGCCATCGGCATCTTCATCGCTGCGCGCGGTATCGCGGTTGCCGAGGAGCCGATGCGCGGCTTTACGCTCAAAGGCCTGGTGCTGGTGATCGCGTCCACGCTGCTGTTCGGCCTGCTGGTGCGCAATGCCGGCGTGCCGCTTGCGACGGCATTGCTGGTCGCCATCAGCGCCTTTGCCAGCCAGCGCTTCAACTGGAAGCCGACACTGGTGCTGGCCATCGGCATGGCGGTGTTCTGTGTTGTTGTCTTTGTCTACGCTCTGGGCCTGCCGATGCCGGTTCGCGGGCCGTGGCTTGGTGGTTGAGGAGAACGAGCCATGGAACTGCTTTCCAATTTGATGATCGGCATCGAAGTCTCGATGACGCCGATCAACTTGCTGTACTGCCTGGGCGGCGTCTTCGTCGGCACCCTGATCGGTGTGCTGCCCGGTCTCGGCCCGACCGCCACCATCGCCATGCTGCTGCCGGTCACCTTCGGCCTGCCGCCGGTTTCGGCGCTGATCATGCTCGCCGGTATCTATTACGGTGCCCAGTATGGCGGTTCGACCACGGCGATCCTGATCAATCTGCCGGGCGAAGCATCCTCGGTGGTGACAGCCCTCGATGGCTATCAGATGGCGCGACAGGGCAAGGCGGGTCTTGCTCTGTCGACCGCAGCGCTTGGCTCCTTCTTCGCCGGTACGGTGGCGACCTTTCTGCTGGCGCTGTTCGCGCCGCCGCTGGCCGAGGTCGCGCTGAAATTCGGTCCGGCCGAATACTTCTCGCTGATGGTGATGGGGCTTGTTGCCTCGGTGGTGCTTGCCCACGGCTCGCTGCCCAAGGCGATTGCCATGATCCTGCTCGGCCTGCTGCTTGGCCTGGTCGGCACCGATGTAACCTCGGGTACGCCGCGCTTCACCTTCGATGTGCCGGAACTGGCCGATGGCATCAATTTCGTGATCGTCGCCATGGGCATGTTCGGTCTCGGCGAAATCATCCGCAATCTGGAGAACGAAGAGGTTCGCGACGTCTTTACCCGCAAGATCAGCGGCCTGTTGCCGACATGGGCCGACTTCAAGCAGATGACGCCGGCAGTGCTGCGCGGCACTGCACTGGGCTCGGCGCTCGGTATCCTGCCCGGTGGTGGCGCCATGCTGGCGTCTTTTGCAGCCTATTCGCTGGAGAAGAAGGTTTCAAAGAACTCTAAGATGTTCGGCAAGGGCGCCATCGAAGGTGTCGCGGCGCCGGAATCGGCCAACAATGCCGGCGCGCAGACGTCCTTCATCCCGATGCTCACGCTCGGTATTCCGTCCAATCCGGTGATGGCACTGATGATCGGCGCCATGATCATCCAGGGCATCCAGCCCGGTCCGCAGGTGATGACCGAACAGCCGGCACTGTTCTGGGGCATCATCGTGTCGATGTGGATCGGCAACTTTTTCCTTGTGGTGCTGAACCTGCCGATGATCGGGCTGTGGGTGCGGATGCTCACCGTGCCCTATCACCTGCTCTATCCGGCCATCCTGGTGTTCTGCGCGATCGGCGTGTTCTCGCTGAACAATTCCGGCTTCGACATTTACCTGATGGCGGTGTTCGGCGTGCTCGGTTATGTGCTGTCGAAGCTGGACTGCGAGCCGGCACCGCTGCTGCTCGGGTTCATTCTGGGTCCGATGATGGAGGAATACCTGCGCCGCGCCATGGTGCTGTCGCGCGGCGATGCGATGGTCTTCATCGAGCGGCCGATCAGCGCCACCATGCTGGCGATGGCCGTGATCGGCCTGATCGTGGTGCTGCTGCCCTCGATCCGGAAAAAACGCGACGAGGCCTTTACCGAAGAGGGCTGAAGCGCGATCTTCTGCAACGTCACCAACGCCGCCGGTTGATCCCGGCGGCGTTTTTTTTATGCGGCCAGGCCTGTGCATGTGCAGCATGGAGACCAAGCATAATTAGTATGGTTGCCCGGGCTTCTCCATCTGGTATTGTTGCCCCGACGCACCGGGTGACCCGGGTGTCAGGGAGCGCAAATCATCGCCAACAGCGAGAGCTTCACGCCGGCCATGCCGCGTGAAAAGCGGGAGGAAACAGGATGCGATACGCAATTGCCATGATGGCAGTGCTGGCCGTTGGTGCGGCAAGCGGTGTGGCCCAGGCGGCCGATCCGATCAAGATCAAGTTCAGCCATGTGGTTGCCGATGCCACCCCGAAGGGCAAGGGCGCGCTGGAATTCAAGCGTCTGGTCGAACAGCGGCTGCCGGGCAAGGTCGTTGTCGAGGTCTATCCCAACTCGCAGCTGTTCGGCGACGCCAAGGAGATGGAAGCCCTGCTGCTCGGCGATGTGCAGATCATCGCGCCGTCGCTGTCCAAATTCGACAAATTCACCAAGAAGCTGCAGGTCTTCGATCTGCCCTTCCTGTTCGACGATATTAGCGCGATCGATCGGTTCCAGAAGGGCAAGATGGGGCAGGATTTGCTCAGCTCGATGAAGAGCAAGGGCTATACCGGCCTGGCCTACTGGCATAACGGCATGAAGCAGTTGTCGGCCAACAAGCCGCTGCGGGCGCCGGAGGATGCCAAGGGCCTGAAATTCCGCATCCAGCCGTCGGATGTGCTGCTGGCGCAATTCCAGGCGCTCGGCGCCAACCCGCAGAAGATGGCCTTCGCCGAAGTTTATCAGGCGCTGCAGACCGGCACCGTGGATGGTCAGGAAAACACCTGGTCGAACATCTATTCACAGAAATTCCACGAAGCGCAGAAATACATCAGCGAAACCAACCACGGCGTGATCGACTATATGGTGGTCGCCAATACCAAGTTCTGGGATGGCCTGCCCAAGGACGTCAAGCCGGTGGTCGAAAAGGCCATGGCGGATGCCACCGTCTTTGCCAACAAGCTGGCGGAAGACATCAACCAGCAGGACAAGAAGCGTATCATCGATTCCGGCAAAACCGAGATCGTCACCCTGACCAAGGAGCAGCAGCTCGCCTGGCGCAAGGCAATGACGCCGGTCTACCAGAAGTTCGAGCCCGATATCGGCAAGGACCTGCTGGACGCAGCGCTCGCCTCCAACAAGGCAAGCTGATTCCGACGCGGTGTCGCCCGGGGGGATGCGACACCGCGATTCGGCATGCAGGGACCGGGAATAAGCTGTGATTGAAAAAATCATGAACCGGCTGGAGGAGGGGATGATCATCCTCCTCCTGTCCGCTATGACGCTGCTTACCTTCGCCCAGGTGGTGGCGCGCTATGTGTTCAATTCCGGCTTCGTCTGGGCGCTGGAAGTCACCACCTATATGTTCGCCTGGCTGGTGCTGATCGGCATCTCCTACGGCGTCAAGGTCGGGTTCCATATCGGCATCGATGTGGTGGTGAAGCTGCTGCCGCCACGGGCGCAGCGCCATATCGGGCTGCTCGCCAGCCTGCTCTGCCTGGCCTATGCCGTGATCCTGCTGATCGGCAGCTATCGCTACGTCGATACCATGCACATGCTGGGCGTGGAGGCCGAGGATATCGCGGTCGAACGCTGGCTGCTGGCCATCATCCTGCCGATCGGTTTCGGATTGCTCGGCTGGCGTCTGCTGCAGACGACCTGGCGCATTCTGCGCGGACACCAGACGGAGCTGCTGGGCGATGAGGCGGCGGAAGTGCTGCGCGCCCATGCCGCCGAATATGAAGCCGAAAAAGCTGCCCGGCTGAAGGACGAGGGCCAGAAAGACGAGGGGCCCGGCCGATGACCACGCTTTTCCTGTTCGTCGCCCTGTTCGTCTTCATGGCGCTCGGTATTCCAATCAGTATCGCGCTCGGCCTGTCCAGTGTGCTGACCATCATGCTGTTCGCCCAGGATTCGCTGGCCTCGCTGTCGCTGAAATTCTTTGCGACGATGGAATTGTATACCCTGCTGGCGATTCCCTTTTTCATTCTCGCCGGCGCTTTCATGACTACGGGCGGCGTGGCGCGCCGGATGATCGATTTTGCCATCAGCTGCGTCGGCCATACCTATGGCGGCCTGGCCATCGCTTCGGTGATCGCCTGCATGCTGTTTGCCGCCGTATCCGGCTCCTCGCCGGCCACCGTGGTGGCCGTCGGCTCCATTGTGATCGCCGGCATGGTGCGTACGGGTTACAGCAAGGAATATGCGGCTGGCGTGATCTGCAATGCCGGCACGCTCGGCATTCTGATCCCGCCCTCGATCGTGATGGTGGTTTATGGCGCCGCCACTGAAACCTCGGTCGGTCGCCTGTTCATGGCGGGTGTGATCCCGGGCATTCTGCTCGGGCTGATGCTGATCGCGGCGGTGTATGTTTCGGCCCGGATTCTCGATCTGCCGCGTCAGCAGCGCTCCAGCTGGGCGGAACGGCTGCGCACCGGCCGCGACGCCAGCTGGGGGCTGATGCTGATCGTCATCATCCTGGGCGGCATTTATGGTGGCATCTTCACGCCTACCGAAGCAGCGGCAGTGGCGGCTGTCTATGCCTTTATCGTGGCGGTGTTCGTGTACAAGGACATGTCCTTCGCGCGCGTGCCGCGTGTGGTGCTCGAGGCGGGCAAGACCACGGTGATGCTGATGTTCATCATCTGCAATGCCTTCCTCTTTGCTCATGTGCTGACCACCGAACGGATTCCGCAGGCCATCACCGAAACCATCGTGGCCTGGGGGCTACAGCCCTGGACCTTCCTGATCGTGGTCAACATCCTGCTGCTGATCGCCGGCAATTTCATGGAACCCTCGGCGATCATCCTGATCCTGGCGCCGATCCTGTTTCCCATCGCCATGGAACTGGGCATCGATCCGGTGCATCTGGGCATCATCATGGTGGTGAATATGGAGATCGGCATGATCACGCCGCCGGTCGGACTGAACCTGTTCGTCACCTCCGGAATCACCGGAATGCCGATCCTGCAGGTGGTGCGTGCGGCGTTGCCCTGGCTGTCCATTCTGCTGGTCTTCCTGATTATCACGACCTACGTCCCGATCATGTCCACCTGGCTGCCCGACCTGCTGTTCGGGCCCGCCAGCAAATAAACCTCCCGGCGCCGGTTTACGGGGTGTTTTGCTTTAGCGTGACGCACCCTATATCCTGAGGGCTATGGACAAGGACAATCGCATGCCGACCCGGGCCTCGACCCATGAGGTCGAGGCGTTTTTGCGCCAGGTGGCTTTGAGCCCGCGGGCAGCGCCGGCGGCCGATGGCCGCGGCAGGCTGGTCTTTGCCATGGATGCCACCGCCAGCCGCCGCGCCACCTGGGACGAAGCGCAGCGTATCCAGGCCGAGATGTTCCGCACCACGGCGGCGCTTGGCGGTCTCGATATCCAGCTCGTTTTTTTCCGCGGCCTCGGCGAATGCAAGGCGTCTGCCTGGGTGTCGGAAGCCAATGCCATGCTGCGGCTGATGCGTCAGGTCGAATGCGTCGGCGGCCATACCCAGGTCGAGCGCGTGCTCAAGCACACCCTGGCCGAAGGGCGCGAGCGCCGGATCAATGCATTGGTCTATGTCGGCGATTGCCTGGAGGAAAGCCCGGACGATGTCGCCATGCGGGCCGGCGAACTGGGCCTGCTCGGCGTGCCGATCTTCGCCTTCCAGGAAGGGGCGGAACCGCGCGCCAGGGCCTGCTTCCAGGATATGGCCCGTTTGACGCGGGGTGCCTATTGCAGCTTCGATGCCTCCAGCGCCGCAACCCTGCGCGAACTGCTTTCGGCTGTGGCGGTCTATGCCGCCGGCGGTTATCGCGCGCTGGAGAATTTTGCCGCCGGCTCGGGTCGCGAAGTCCGGGCCCTGATCGGACAGATGCGGTAGCCATGATCGCCTATCTCGCGCTCGGCGTCGTCGGTGTGATCCTGCTGCTGCTGGGCGCGCGCGGCTTCGTCAATGCCGATCCGAAATTCCTCGCCAGGATACTCAAGATCGCTGCCGCTGTGATCTGTGGCGGGCTGGCAGTGTTTTTTCTCGTCCGCGGCCGTTTCGACATGGCGATGATGCTGGGGGCGGTGGCGGCCGCCGCGCTGGGCTATCTGCCGCGCAGCCTTCTGCCTTTCAGTAACCTGTTCGGCGGTCGCGGCCTGGGCAGCGGCTGGCAGAAAGCGCGGACCGGCCAGGACGATATCGATGGCCGGGGCAGCAGCGGCTCCGGCCAGCAGTCGACGGTGGAAACCGGCTGGCTGCGCATGCAGCTCGATCATGCCACCGGCCGCATGGATGGCGATGTGCTGCAGGGCCGCCATGCCGGGCGGCGCCTGTCGTCGCTGGGTTTTGAGGAACTGATTCTGCTGCTGCGCGATTGCCGCGGCAGCGACAATCAGGCTGCCGCCCTGCTGGAGGCCTATCTGGATCGCAGCATCGGTGAGGATTGGCGCGAACGCGCCGCCAGCGGTGATGCCGGCGAAACTGCATCGCCGGCTGCCAATGGCGCCATGACCCGCGAACAGGCCTGGGAGGTGCTGGGCCTGCAGCCGGGCGCTGCGGACGCCGAGATCCGCGCGGCGCATCGCCGGCTGATGAAAAAATTCCACCCCGACCAGGGCGGCTCGACCTTCCTGGCGGCGCAGATCAACCGCGCCAAGGACCTGCTGCTGGGCGACTAGCGCCGTGTCAGCGCAACTGCACGCGCCAGTCGGCCGGCAGTTCTATCAGCGTCGCTTCGCCGCTGGCCTTGCTGTAGCGGCAGAGCAGATGCGCCGGCGCCTGCTTCATATGCGGCTGCGGCCACACATCCCGCCGACCAGAACCAGCACTTCGTCGCCGAAATCCGCCGGCTGTGCCAGGGCCGCCGCATCCAGCAGACCGCTGGCGGCGGCGCAGCGCCGGCCGGCTTCGGCGAACAGGCCCTGCCAGGCGGCAGGCGTCGACGCTGCTGCCGGCTGCAGCGACGCCAGCAGCAGTGTAATCGACAGAGCAGTGAGATGCGCGCGATCCGGCATGCCGACAGCTAAGCAATGCAATGTGGCATTTCGGCGACGATGATTGCATGCCGACAATTCATCGGTTCTGGCGCTTCGCCGTCATCGCTACAATACGGACGACCTCGATTCCAGGACCGCCCGATGACATTGCCGATCGATCCCGCCGTCGCCGAAGCCGTGGTGCAGGGACAACTCGATGCCTATAACGCGAAGGATATCGACGCCTTCATGGCCTTCTGGGCTGGCGATGCGCAGGTCTATGTCCATCCTGCGACCCTGCTGGCCGATGGTGCGGCTGCGATCCGCGCGCGGCATGTGCTGCGGTTCCAGGAACCCAACCTGTTCGGCCGGCTGCTCCAGCGCATGGTGGTCGGCAATACCGTGGTCGACCGCGAGGTGGTGAGCCGCACATTTCCGGAAGGGCCGGGCAGGGTGGATGTGATCGCGATCTATGAGCTGGTCGGGGACGGCAGCGACCCGGTGCCGAAGATCGCCCGCGCCTGGTTCGTCATGGGCGAGCCAGTGCTGGATGCTGAAGATTTGGCGGAAAATGGTGCCGGATGAGGGGATTGAACCCCCGACCTTCGGTTTACAAAACCGCTGCTCTACCGCTGAGCTAATCCGGCCCGGACACTGCGTCCGGCGACTGTTTACGTGAGCTGCTGGCGGCGGGCAAGCCGATCCGGCGGCAGTGGCGGGAAAATCGCAAAATTCCGTCGTCTTCGTGGTGCCGGTCACTGGTCCGGGGCGGCAATGCGGCCGGCGATTTCGGCGGCGGCATCCTGCAATCGGCTAAGATGCCTGGCCACCATCTCGGTCCGCGTGGTGGCGCCGGCGGCCCAGGCCAGGCTCAGGCAGGCCAGCACGCGTCTGCCCTGCAGAACCGGCACGGCGATGGCATCGGCCTGGCTGCGTTCGGCGATGCCCCAGCGGCCATAGCCGGTCTCGCGCACGGCATAGCCACGCGTGCGATCATTCGCCAGATCGGCCAGCACGGCAGACGGATTCCGGGCGGCATGGTCATACGGGTCGCCTGAGCGGCTCAGCCGCGTGAGGATCGCGCGCCGTTCGGCAGCCGGGCTGAAAGCGAGATGGGCCCGCCCCATGGCGCTCATCAGCATATGGACGCGAAAACCGATGCGGTCGCGATTCACCATGAAAGGTGTCTGGTGCCGGCTGCTTTCAAGGATCTCCATGGCGCCATCCTTGTAGACGGCGATGTCCGAGGGCCAGAGCATGTCGCGGCACAGCCGGTCCAGCACCGGAGCGGCCTGTTCGGCGATGGCGTCTTCCACGCCGAGATTCTGTCCGAAGAAACGCACGCTGGCACTGACGCGATAACGGCCGTCTCTGGACGAGCGGCGGGCAACGCCGCCTTCCTCCAGTGTTTTCAGGATGCGCAGCAGGGTTGGCTTGGCCAGCCCTGTTTCGTCATGCAGGTCCTGCAGGCTGGCGCTGCGATGGTTGTGCAGCGCTTTGAACACATCCAGCCCGCGCGCGAGTGCGCGCACTGATTTCACCCGAACCTGCACAAGTCCTCCCTTATTTTGTTTCCTGCAGTGTTACACCAGGTGAAACTCCGGTGGAAGAGGGTTCCGCTTCTCCGGAGCCGGGTCCACTCTTTCGCCACAGCCGCGCGAGACGGCATGACAGGGAGGAAATAACCATGATCAACCGTCGATCCTTGATGGCCTATACGGCAGCTGCTGCGGCCACTGTATCGGTTGCAGGCCGCGCCATGGCCCAGCTCGCGGCGCAGCCGATGCGGATCGTCTTTCCCTTTACCGCGGGAGGCTCCGGCGATGCGCTGGCACGCCTGCTGGCGGACAAGCTGCGCATTGGCCTCGATCAGCCGGTGCTTGTCGACAATCGTACCGGCGCGGCAGGGAGGATAGGTGTGCAGGCGGTGAAATCGGCGGCGCCCGACGGCAAGACGCTGCTGCTGACGCCGATCGCGCCGGTCGCGGTCTACCAGCATGTCTATCGCGACCTCGGCTATGATCCGATCAAGGATCTCATGCCCATCTCACAGGTCAGCACGATGGATTTCGCGCTGGCGGTTGGCCCCTCCTTGCCGGTGAAATCGGTCAAGGAGCTGGTCGCCTGGTGCAAGGCCAATCCGGCGCAGGCCAATTACGGCACGCCCGGCGCCGGCACACTGCCGCATTTCTTCATGGTGCTGGTCGGCCAGGCGGCGGGCATCGACCTGCAGCATGTCAGCTACAAGGGCTCGGCCGGCGCCATCGCTGACCTGGCCGGCGGCCAGCTGCCGATGGTGCTGAGCACCACGCCCGATTTGATGAGTCTGCACAAGGCGGGCAAGATTCGCGTCATCGCCACCTCCGGCACAGCGCGGTCGCCCTTCCTGCCCGATGTGCCGACCTTCATCGAGAGCGGCTATAAAATCCAGGGCGATACCTGGTATGGCATGTTTGCGCCAGCGGGTACGCCGGTCGAGGTTATCAAACGTCTCAGTGACATTCTCATCGCCGCCCTGAAGACGCCCGAACTACGAGACAAACTCTCCAATCTCGGCCTGCAGCCCACCGGCACCAGCGCGGAGGAACTGCGCACGATCCTGCAGCGCGATTCCGCCGCCTGGGCTCCGGCCGTGGCGGCATCGGGTTTCAAGCCGGAGAACTGACCGGCGCCACTGCCTTCATATCCAGTATCACGCGTGCGAGATCATGGCTGCCGTTCGTAATATCCTGTTCATCATGGCCGACCAGTTGCGGGCCGATTACCTCTCATGCACGGGGCATCCGACATTACAGACACCGCATATGGATGCACTGGCGAAACGTGGCGTCCTGTTCGACCGCGCCTATTGCCAGGCGCCGGTCTGCGGTCCGTCACGCATGTCTTTCTATACCGGCCGCTACATGACGAGCCATGGCGCGACCTACAACAACGTGCCGCTGCGTGCCACGGAACTGACGCTGGGCGACTATCTGCGGCCGCTCGGCTATCGCGTGGCGCTGGTCGGCAAGACCCATATGAAAAGTGACGACGAGGGGATGAAGCGGCTCGGCGTCGATCCGAAGTCCTCGCTCGGCGTGCTGATCTCGGAATGCGGATTCGAGCCTGTCGAGCGCGACGACGGCCTGCATCCGAACCAGTTGCTCGATCCCGACCTGGCCTATAACACCTGGCTGCGCAACAAGGGCTATGTCTCGGACAATCCCTGGCATGATTTCGCCAATGCCGCCGAAGGGCCGGATGGCGAAATCCTCAGCGGCTGGTACATGCGCAATGCCAATCTGCCGGCGCGAATCCGCGAGGAGGATTCCGAAACGCCCTACATGACCGACCGGGCGATCGATTTCATCCGCGAGTCCGGTGACAGACCCTGGTGCCTGCATCTCAGCTATATCAAGCCGCACTGGCCCTATATCGCGCCGGCGCCGTATCACAACATGTATGGCATCGACCAGATTCTGCCGGCGCACAGGCGCGAGGCCGAGCGGCAGAATCCGCATCCGGTGGTCGAAGCTTTCATGCAGCATGAGGAGTCGGTGAATTTCTGCCGCGACGAGGTGCGCGAGACCGTGATCCCGGCCTATATGGGGTTGGTGAAGCAACTCGACGACCATCTCGGCCGCCTGTTCGCTTTCCTCGAAGCTTCCGGCCGCATGCAGGATACGCTGATTGTGCTGACCAGCGACCATGGCGACTATCTTGGCGATCACTGGCTTGGCGAGAAGGAACTGTTCCACGAGGAAAGCGTGCGCATTCCGATGATCGTCTGTCATCCCGACGCCGCTGCCGATGCGACGCGGGGCAGGGTGGATCATGCCTTCGTCGAGGCCATCGACCTGATTCCCACTTTTCTTGAAGCGGCCGGCGGTGCGCCGCAGCCGCACCGGCTGGAGGGCCGCTCGCTGCTGCCGCGCCTGTTCGGACAGGGCGCGGCGCATTGGCGCGATGCTGCTTTCAGCGAATGCGACTATGCCTTCCGTCCGGCGCGGCAAACCCTGAACCTGCCGCCCGACCGCGCGCGTGCCTACATGGTGCGCACCGACCGCTGGAAATACATCGCCTATGACGGTTTCCGGCCGCAGCTGTTCGATCTGCGGGACGATCCGGGCGAATACACCGACCTGGGCGAGAGCCCAGACCATGCGGCGATCCGCGCGGATCTGGCCGCCCGGCTGTTCGACTGGCTGCGCCAGCGCCGCATCCGTACCACGCTGTCGGATGCCGAGGTGGAAAAGCGCACCGGCACGGCCAAGGCGCGCGGCATGCTGTTCGGAGTCTGGTAAACCGGCTTCTGACATGGGCCCGGGGAGAAAAACGGCGGTTTCCGGGCTGCACAAGGCACTTGATAATCACTCGCAATAAAGCTAAAACTGTCTCTGCGAATGAGTTGCAAGACGATTCTGATTTGCGATGGGGTGCCGCGTGTCAATGCGTGATTTTGTCGGGGCCGAGAGTCAGATCGAGCACAAGGCATCCGGCCACTGGCCGACCAGCGTGCAGGAACTGAGCGAAGGCGAGCGCCTGGTGCTCTGGGCCTTCCGGCGCTGGGTGTCCGGCCACGAGCACCTGCCGATGCTGGCGCGCGAATTCGACCGCCAGTTCCGTCAGGTGGAAGCTCGTCCGGCCCTGATCGCGCTGGATGCCGCCCTGATCGGCCTGACGCGGCATGCCCGCCGCACCATCGTCTATCATCAGCCCTGCTGCGCCTGCCTCGGCGCCGATGAAGTCTGCATCATCTCCATCGTCGCCGCCCTGCAGAACGATGCCACTGCCGCCGCCCGCGCGATGGCGCAATGGCTGATGCGCGGCGAGGGCGTCGACGGTTTCACCGCCGCCCTGGAAGATTTCGCCGATTGCCTGACCGGCAGCGGCCACGACCTGCCGTACCGCACGCGTCCAAATAATGCGGCGCGCGGCACGACCAAGCTGTCGCGGCCTGTCGCCATGCGTCTGCATTGACGGAGGCGACCGATGTATATCTGCCTCTGCCATGGTTTCACGGACGGCGATGTGCGCGGCGCCATCAAGCACGGCTGCAAATCGGTGGCGGCGGTCTATCGTCATCTCGCCGACCGCCCGCAATGCGGCAAATGCGTGCCCGACGTGCGCTGCATGCTGCATGAACATCGCGAGGCCCAGCACGGCGCCGCCGCGCTGATCCCCGCCGGTGCTTTTGCCGAAATGGAAGGGGCGGATTGATGGGCAGCAGCATGCTGGAACTCGTTCTGTTTGCCGCAGCCAGCCTTGGCATTGTGCTCTCCACGCGTATCGTCCTGCGCATGATGCGCAGTCGCGCAGCGATTGAGAGGAAGTCGCAGAGATACTGAGGGCATCGCGGTTTTCTTTGCGACTAACTCGTAATTTCACGCATTTTTCTTGAGCCTTTGAAAACCCGGGCGTAAGCCTCGTGCCAGTCCGCGCGCTCGTTAGCGAGTCGCGCCTTTCAGCATGAGGAGCCTCCCATGAAGGGCGACAAGAAGGTCATCCAGCATCTCAACGGCGTGCTGAAGAATGAGCTGACCGCGATCAACCAGTATTTCCTGCATGCCCGCATGTGGAAGAGCTGGGGCTTCGAGCGGCTCGGCCATCACGAATACAAAGAATCGATCGAGGAGATGAAGCACGCCGACAAGATCATCGAGCGCGTGCTGCTGCTCGACGGCATGCCCAACCTGCAGGACCTCGGCAAGCTGAAGATCGGCGAGACGGTGCCGGAAGGCCTGTCGGCCAATCTGGATCTCGAGCGCAAGGGCCGCGTCGATCTGATCGCCGCCATCGCGCATTGCGAAAACGTGCAGGATTACGTCAGTCGCGAAATCCTCACCGAAATCCTCGACGATACCGAGGAGCATATCGATCATCTGGAGACCCAGCTCGATCTGATCGACAAGGTCGGCCTGCAGAATTACCTGCAGTCGCAGATGGGCGAGGGCTCGCCGTCGTAACATCGGCGCGACGGACATGAAAAAGGCCGGAGATGATCTCCGGCCTTTTTTTGTTTGCGGCAGGCTTGCGCCTGGCGTAGCGATCAGCCGCGCACGCATTCATAGAGCGCGACGGCCGCGGCGGCCGACACGTTCAGGCTTTCCACCGCACCGGTCATCGGCAGCCTGGCGAGAAAATCGCATTTCTCGCGCGTCAGCCGGCGCAGGCCTTCATCCTCGGCGCCCAGCACCAGTGCCACGCGTTTGATGTCGCTGACCGCCTCGGCCAGGCTCTTCTCGGTTTCCATTTCCAGGCCGACACGCCAGAAGCCGTATTCGGCCAGCAGGTCCAGCGCGCGCGACAGATTGGTCACGCGGATCAGCGGCACCACTTCCAGGCCGCCCGAGGCCGCCTTGGCCAGCGCACCGGTGGCTTCCGGCGCATGGCGGTCGGTGACGATCACGGCGCGGGCGCCGAAAGCAGCGGCCGAGCGCAGGATGGCGCCGACATTGCGCGGATCGGTGACATGATCGAGCAGCAGCACGACCTCGCGGCCACCTTCTTCATCGAGCGGCTCTTTCAGCGACTCGACGCCGGGATCGTCCAGCGGATCGGTCAGCATGGCGATGCCCTGGTGCACGGCGCCGGGCGGCAGCAGGTTGTCGAGCTTCAGCTTGTCGACGGTTTCCGGCTGCTGGCTGAGCCGGGGCAGGCGGTCCTGCAAAGCCTCGCGGGCCTCGCGAGTCAGCAGGATGCGGCGGATCAGGCGCTCCTCATTCTCCAGGGCCGCCAGCACCGCATGGCTGCCATAGAGCCAGACCGGCAGGTCGCCGCGGTATTCCCGGTTGCGCGGAGCGAATTTATCGCCGCCGTAGCCCGAGGTATGGGCGCCATGGCGGTCGCCATGACGCTGCTCCTGGCCACGGCCGGCATCCCGTCCTGTAGCCTGCCCCGAATCTCGCTCCGGGCGGCCTTCGGGCCGTTTGGGGGCAAAGTCCCGTTTTCCGCTTTCGCGCCGGTCGTCCCGGCGCTCATCCCTGCGGTCAGAGCGCCCCTCCGGCCGACCTTCCGGGCGGCTTTCCCGGGTCGGCTTGCCCTGCGACCCGTAGGGGCGGGGCTTGGCGCCATAGGGCTTGGAACCGGCGGGTTTGGAGGCGACCTTGCCGTGGGCCTGATTCGCGCGGCCGGGCTCGCCGGACCCCGCTCCGGGGCGCTTGTCCCGGGATTTGGAATGAGAGGAGCCGCCTTTGGCGGCGGGGCGGGTGGGGTTCCGGGCGTCCGGCTTGCGTCTAGACATGGCGCCCCTTATAGTTTGGTGCGGTAGAAGCAACAACATTGCCGCCCACCTCAAAAGTTTGAGGATTGGGGGGCGATGGTGGTGCTTTTGTCGCGTTTATCCATTGACATGCGGATATCCCTTCGGTAGTCGGGGGGCCCGGTTGGAGGGGTGCCCGAGTGGCTAAAGGGGACGGACTGTAAATCCGTTGGCGTACGCCTACGCTGGTTCGAATCCAGCCCCCTCCACCATTCTCCGCGCTGACCAGGAAACGCTTAGGCGTCAAAGGGTTAGTAGAGTGTCTTGAGGAGTAACGCGAAGCGGCGGGTGTAGCTCAGTGGTAGAGCCCCAGCCTTCCAAGCTGGTTGCGAGGGTTCGATTCCCTTCACCCGCTCCAGCTTGTTGGGCGGACGCGCAGTTGAGTAAAGCGAGGTCCGCCTGCGGCAAACGGTCACGCGAACGGCGCTGAAATGGCGCGGCGCAGGATCGGGTGCCACCCGTCAACCCACCCGGGGTCCCGCAGGGGACTTCGGCCAGAAACTGGTCGGACAACAGGAATAGAGCGATGGCCAAGGCAAAGTTTGAGCGTACGAAACCGCATTGCAACATTGGTACGATCG
>NZ_JAOZVR010000007.1 GCF_025869515.1 Ferrovibrio sp. | reverse complement strand
CAGCGGCGGCACCAAGTTCTCAAGGACACCGCCGGCCGCCCGGTGAACGCGGACGGCTTATCTCTGTGAGCGCAATTGCACCTGGTGGATCGATCCCAAACGCGAGAGTCCCATTTGAATTTCCCGTCTGGTTCCCCCGCTTCGCGTTCAAGGATCCGATCGTGACAACCGTTCCAAGTAACGATGTCACGTCGTCTTGGCGGCGTACTGACCATCGCCCTCAACGCCAAGGGTATCATGAGCCTGTTGAAGATCGTCGATCGGCCGGATGACGCGGAGACCATCGAAATCGCCGTCCCAGTGAAGCTGAAGCGCGGCGGCTTCGCGCTTCGTCTGGTTCTGCCGAACGGCAAAGCTGCCTTGCCTCAGGCCGACGATCGGTTGCTCAAGATGATCGCGACAGCACGTGAATGGTGGAAGCAGCTTGTTGCTGAGCCAAAGCTGCGCATCGCCGACCTTGCCGCCGCCAATGCCATGACCGAATCCTGGGTCACCCGCGTGCTGCGTCTCGCCTTCCTTGATCCGGACAGCGACGCCTTTGTCTTTCCCGGCGCCCGGAAGACGAAGCCCTTGTCGGTCATGGCCTTCGACATGCAGCTGCGCCGGCTGGACCGCGAATACACCGTGCACGGCTTTCGTTCGGCGTTCCGCGACTGGGTCGGTGAGGAGACGGCGTTCCAGCGCGAGGTCGCCGAAGCTGCGCTGGCGCACACGGTGGGTGATGAGGTTGAGCGCGCCTATCGCCGCGGTGATGCGCTTGAGAAGCGGCGCAAGCTCATGGAGGCGTGGGCGCGCTACTGCGAGCACGGTGCCGATGAAACGGACGCCGATCAGGCCGCGCCATCGGGTGAAGAACGTGCGGATGTCATCGAATTTTCGGGGGAACTGGGGGAACAAGGGGTACAAAGCTGATCCATCAAGGGAAATTCTGCTCCCCATGCATTTTTGGTTTGGGGAACATGGGGAACAGGTCTTTGCCCAAGCTTGTTGGCGTTCGGTGTTGGTCGTTGCGCGCCAGGAGCGGTCGTTAGCACTCCGCCGAGAAGCGGCCATTCAAACGGCCACGACGGCGGCCAATCATTGCTGCTCACCGATCTGCGTCGGGGGCGTGATGTCGAAGGCTTCGATCCACGCGCAGACTCGCTCGCTTTCGGCGCGCAGCGGCGAGCCGAGGGGCGTGTAGGCGAAATAACTGCGCGACGGTAGCGAGATGTGCGGAAAGGGCGTCATCAGCCGACCCGCGCGCAGATCGTCCTCGATCAGGGTGGACGGCGCCATCGCCACGCCAAGGCCGTCTACCGCCGCCTGAATCGATAAGTAAAAGTGGTCCAGCGTCAGCGTGGCCGCCGGTTCGAGGGAGCCATGCCCGGCTTGCGCCAGCCAGTCGCGCCAGAGCCGCGGCATGCTGGCAACATGGAGAAGCGTGTGCCGGGCGAGATCCCCTACCTCGTCGAGCGGCTGGCGCCGCAGCAGCGTAGGGCTGCAGGCGGGGAGGCGTCTCTCCGGGAGCAGAAGGCGGGCCTCGAAGCCGTGGAAGGCGTCCGGTCCGCCGCGGATGATCAAGTCGTAGTCATCGGCCAGCCCGTCCACCGGCTCGTTGCCGGTCGTCAGCTCGATCTCGATGTCGGGATGAGCCTCCCGTAGCAGGCCGAGTTTCGGCACCAGCCAGCGGAGGCTGAAGGTGGCGAGCGCGTTGACCCTGAGCACCACGGTGCCGCTGGCTTTGCGGCCGTGCAACGCAGCCGCCCCGGCAATGCGCTCGAGCGCGGGATGGATTTCGGCGAACAGCGCCTGGCCCTCCGCCGTCAGCGCAACCCCGTGACTCAGGCGGCGGAACAGTGCCGGGGGACCGAGCCATTCCTCCAGAAGCCGGATCTGCCGGCTGACCGCGCCATGCGTGACACCGAGTTCTGCAGCGGCGTCCTTGAAGCTCGACCGGCGCGCGGCCGCCTCAAAGGCGCGGATGGCATTGAGGGGCGGCAAAGGCCGATCCTTCGAAGGGCTTCTCATGTGAATTTTTCTAACATGGCGCCGCCAAATTAGTCGTTTGCGCGCCACATTCTAGCAGGCGCACAGTGCTGATGTGACAAATTCATCCAGCATCGTCCCTTCCGCCGAGCCGTCGGCGCTGTCGCAGACGCCGCAAACCCGCCGGCGCACTCTGACCCTCGCCGGCCTCGCCCATGCCCTGCATGACGGCTACACCGACGCGATCTACGTGCTCCTTCCGGTGTGGCGGGCCGAGTTCGGCCTCGACTATGTCGCGCTCGCGCTGCTGCGTGGCCTCTATGCCGGCGCCATGGCCGCGCTGCAGGTGCCGGCGAGCTGGCTCGCTGACCATGTCGGCGGCCGGGCGGTGTTGATCCTCGGGACGGTGCTCGCCGCTGCCGGCTATGGGCTGGCCGGCTTCAGCGGCGGCGCGGTGGGGCTCTATGCGGCGCTGCTCGTCTCAGGCGCCGGTTCCAGCGTCCAGCATCCGATCGCTTCCAGCGCGGTGTCGCGCGCCTATGGGGCGGCAGCGCGCGGGCCGCTCGGCACCTATAATTTCAGTGGCGACCTCGGCAAGGCCATCATTCCTGCCGCGCTATCCTTCGGCCTGTCGATCGCGCCGTGGCGGCCGTCACTATGGCTGCTTGCGCTGGCAGGAATCGCGGTCGCCGCCCTGCTCACACTGCTGATGCCCAGGATCGAAGCGCCGCCGCCGCCCGCCACCTCGGGACGCGCGCCCCTGCAGCGCGGCGGTACCGGTTTCCCGCTGCTGCTGGCGATTGGGGTGATCGACACCGGCGTACGCATGGGGTTCCTGACCTTCCTGCCGTTTCTGCTGCAGCTGAAAGGTGCCTCGCAGCCGCTCATCGGCACGGCCCTTGCTCTCGTCTTCCTCGGCGGCGCGGCGGGCAAGCTCGCCTGCGGCTGGCTTGCCCAGCGCTGGGGCGTCGTCGGCGTCACCCTGTGCACCGAGGGGCTTACCGCCCTCATGATCGTGCTCGCCGCCGTCCTGCCTCTCCTGCCGCTGCTGATTATCCTGCCGCTGCTTGGCCTCACGCTGAACGGTACGTCCTCGGTGCTCTACGGCACCGTGCCGGAACTGTCGCCGGCCGATCGGACCGAGCGCGCCTTCGCCATCTTCTATACCGGCGTGATCGGCTCAGGGGCACTGTCGCCGCTGCTGTTCGGCGCGGTGGGCGATCAGGCCGGCCCTGTCGTCGCGACGCTGGGGACCGCCGCCGCCGCGCTGGTCAATCTGCCGCTCGCACTCGCCCTCGGGCCGAAACTGATGAGGCGGTGAGCGGTGACCATTGCCCTCATGCACACGACTGCCGAGCGTGGCGTCTGGCGATGGACTTTTCGAGTCTGGCTTTCGGATGGCCTGCAATAGGACAAGCGACGACATGGTGAACGACACAAACCTCCGTGCTGGCCGATGCCATTGTGGTGCCGTGCGCTTCGAGGTGTCGCTCAGCGATGGCTTCAACTCGATCCGGCGCTGTACCTGCTCCTACTGCCGCATGCGTGGCGCGGTCGTCGTAATAGCCGAAATGGGCGGGATGCAGATCCTCGAAGGCGAGGAGATGCTGACAACCTACCGCTTCCATACTGGAGCTGCGCAGCACTTCTTCTGTTCGCGTTGCGGGATTTACACCCACCATCAACGACGATCCGATCAGCGCCTGTATGCTGTCAACGTCGCCTGCCTCAACGGAACAAGCCCGTTCGATTTCCTTGAGGTGCCCGTCATGGACGGCGTCAATCACACGAGCGATACCGGAAAGCCAACGCGCCGAGCCGGCATTCTGCGTTTCATTCCGGCAAGCTGACCGTCGCGGATCCCCCAGCCCTACTCGGCGTAAAGGCGCCAGGAGCCGACATCGCGCTTGCTCTAGCTTTCGGACGTTCGGCGGACAGTCAGACGAGAGTGAATGACCCGGCTATGAGCACCCGCGGCTGCATTGCACTCAGCGTCGTTGGGCGTAACCATGCTCGGAGAGGGGCGGGCAATTCAAGGAAGGGTCCACGTCATGTCGAACAAGTCAGGCGAGCGCCTCGGCCGCCGCGATTTCATGATTGCGTCCGTTGCGACGATCGGTGCGTCGGCCGGGCTCGTCGCCAACGCTCCTTCCGCCAGCGCCCAGGGCTCGACGCACACCGCTGCCGGTCCGGCTTCCGGCGCTGCATCCGCAACGGTCTATACCGGCGATGTCATCCAGGGGAGAAAGGTCGTCAGCGCGCTTGACGTCAATGATCTGGAGCCTGGAAAGAAGCATCACCTGTATTTTCAGGGCGTCGAGATGCCCTCCGGACAGCACTGGTATGTGTCCGTGACGGTCGCCAAGGGAACGCAGCCGGGCAAGCGTGTCGTTCTGGTCAGCGGCGTGCATGGCGACGAGATGAGTTCTGTGCATACGGTCCACTCCGTGATGAACCAGCTCGATCCGGCGCTGATGTCGGGCACGGTGATGGCCGTCACCGATGTGTCCCGCGCAGCCATCGAAGGTATGCAGCGCCGATGGCCCAATGCCGGCAGAGGCGCCGATCTGATCGACATGAACCGGGAATGGCCCGGCAATGAGAACGGCCTCACCGCGCCGAGCCGACATGCCGGCTTGCTGTTCAACCGGCTGCTGCGGCCTAACGCCGATGCCGCGATCGACTTTCACACCGGGACGACCGGGTTCGATGTCACTGCCTTCAACATCGGCGGCATGGATGTGCCGGAGGTCAAGGCGATGGTGGAACTCTACCCCGTGAGCCAAGTCTTCGACAATCACGTCTATCCCGGTGTGCTGCACAACGCCTTCATGGATGTGGGCATCCCCGCCTTCACGCCGGAGATCGGCGCGGCTCGCGTGCTGGACCTCGAAATGATCGCGCTGTTTGTGGAAGGCACGATGAACGTCCTCAAGCATCACGGCATCGTCGCCGGGCCGATGGGACGCACGGGCAAGGACGTGGGCGTCTTCGTTGGCAACAGTGCCTTCCCGATCCTGGCAACCGAGGGCGGGATCGTCGAGCATCTGGTCAAGCTGAACGACAAGGTGCAGCCCGGACAGAAGGTCGCCATCCAGCGCGACAGCTTCGGCGAAGTGGTCGCCGAATACACAAGCAGCGTGGCCGGAGAGGTGACCGGTCAGCGCAGCGACGCGCTGGCCGAGCCCGGCAACCCCTTGGTGTTCATCCTCTTCCACGAGGATGTACCAGGTCAGGATGAGACTTATCCCGAGTGACAACTTCGCACTCGCAGCGTGCATCGGTCCGGATGCCCGATGCGGTACCTGCGCAAGACTTAGCTGCGCGGAGGGCACTAGGTCCGTCAGTGCCTGAACGCGCCAGGAGCGGGAATTCGCCTCGCTACCGGACAGCAGACGTTCGCCTTCGCGTCCGATAGCGGTCGCTTAGTGGCTGACAATAATGTCAAATGCCGCGCAGGCTATACAATTGGGTAGAGCGCTGCCGACGCCAATCTGCGCTCCAGCAGAGGCGATATACCCCGCTCTTCACGGCCGCCTCTATCGGCAAGGGCTTCTCTCGAGCAAGTGGCGGTGGAAAACCGGCTCCGCAAGAGGACCGGCGGTAGGCGCTCGTAGCCATGACCTTTGCGCCTTAGGAGGCCTGTGTTGTTCGACGAGACGCGAAATAGTCGACGGCGTGGTCAGCGAATCGCCGAAGTATCAGCCCGCGATGGCCACCGCCGCGTGAAGCGAGCACGACGCGCAGCGGGCGTACCTCGTTATCGATCTTCAGCGTCTTCACCCTGCCTCCATCGTATGTGACAGAGGATGGAGGCCGCATCACCAGCAGCGTGAAGCCGAAGCCGGCAGCGACCGCGCTCCGTACCGATTCCAGCGAGGTGGAAACGTAGGAAATGCGTGGGCTAACCCCGATTTCTTCAAGCAGGCCCTCGAAATAACTCCGGCTCCCCGGCCCGTCGAGCATGACATAGGGTTCTGCAGCGAGATCCGAGAGATTGATCGAGCGGCGGCCGGCCAGCGGATGGTCGGCGGCGAGCACGACCATCGGCCGGAGTGCGGCGAGCTCGACAAAGGCCAGCCCCTCAGGTTCCGCGCCGCGATCATAGGTCAGAGCGAGATCAATCGAGCCCTCCCGGAGCGCGTCGGCGAGATCGGTGAGCGACATCTCCCTCAGGCGGATGATGACCCCTGGAACGATGTCCGCGAAGGAACTGATGAGGCGCGCTGCGTAGAAGGGAGAGAGTGTCCAGAATACCCCGAGACGAATCTCTCCTGCTGCTTCCGCGGCCAGCGCCGAGGCTTCGCGCTCGACCTGCTGGGCCTGCTCCTCCAGGCGGGTCACGTGCTCCAGAAAGACGCGACCTTGAAGCGTGAGCGTCAGCCCCCGTGCGTGGTGCCGATCGAACAGCGCGAGGCCGGTGACGTTCTCCAGCTTGTCCAGCGCCTGCGCGACCGAGGGTTGGGAAATATTGAGCGCGCGGGCGGCTTGCGCGATGCCGCCATGCTCGGCGACGGCGCGGAAATATGTGCACTGGCGGAGAGTGTACCGAACCATATTAATCCTTGTCTAAAGCCAAGATATTTGAGTTTTTCCCTATCTTGGAAAAAGTTCAATCTGTCTTCCGATCGGCTGCCCTGCTCGAGTGGAGCGGCGCCTGCCTGCGAGGACAAGGATCAGCGCCATGTCGCCAGCTCAGCCCATTGCCGAACTACTCGAGGCCGCAGCACAGCCGTTCGAGGACGCACGCGCAATGCCGCCAAGTGTCTACACCAGCCCGGAATTCCTCGCGCGCGAGTTGGACGCCATCTTCTCCAAGGAATGGATGTGTGTCGGCCGATCCAGTGGCCTCGCCAATGCGGGCGACTACCTGACCTACGAACTTGCCGGCCAGCCGGTAATGGTGCTGCGCGACAAGGAAGGCCAGTTGCGCGCTTTTTCCAATGTCTGCCTGCATCGCATGTCGACGCTGCTCGAGGGCACCGGAAACCGGCGCGCGATCGTCTGCCCGTATCACGCCTGGACCTACGGTCTCGACGGCCACTTGCGCGGGGCGCCGTTCATGACGGAGACCACGGGCTTCTGCAAAGATGACTACGTCCTGCCGTCGATCCGCTGCGAGGAATGGCTCGGGTGGATCTATATAACGCTCGACAAGGATCGCCCGAGCGTCGCCTCGACGCTGCGGCCGCTGGAAGCGATGATCGCCCAATACCAGATGGAGAACTATATCGAGTGCTTCCGCGAGACCCACGTATGGGACACGAACTGGAAGGTGCTCGCGGAGAACTTCATGGAGAGCTACCACCTTCCGGTCTGTCACGCCGAAACTGTGGGCGGCCACTCAAAACTCGAGGAGATGGAGTGCCCTCCGGGCCTCGCTGCCTTCAACTATCACTGGATTACCAAGGAAGCGTCGCTACCGATCGGTAATGCGCACCCGGACAATACCCGTCTCGAAGGACGCTGGCGCAAGACGACCGCGCTGCTGGCCCTCTATCCCAGCCACCTCATCACCCTGACCCCCGGCTATTTCTGGTACCTGTCTCTGCATCCAAAGGGCACCGGCCAGGTGGCGATGCTGTTCGGCGGCGGGCTGTCACCGGAATTCATGGCCGACCCGCGAGCCGGCGAGTATGTGGCGACGCTGAAAAACCTGCTGGATGAGGTGAATGTCGAGGATCGCGGCTGCACGGAGAAGGTGTTCCGGGGCATGAATGCGGGCGTGGCTCGCGCCGGCCACCTCTCCTATCTAGAGCGGCCGATCTACGATTTCATGCACTACATCGCTGATCGCGCAACCGGCTTCGATCGCTCCTTCGCTCTCGCCGCGGAGTGAGACCATGGCGACTGAGCGCGCCGATATCGAGGGGATGAACGAAACCCCGACCTTACCGGCACCGGGTCGACACCTTCCTTTCGCAGGAAAGGCACTGCCTCAGTCGCGCCGACGCGTTTGCGAAGCTGGCTGACTATATCACCACCCACCTGTTCGACGAGCCGCTGCTCATGGTGCCGTTGCGCCATGAGCGGAAAGTCGCTGTTGGCCGGAGAGCAGACGTTGAGAGCAGCAGACGTTGAGAGCATTGGACCATGAGCATGCGCCGGTCCACGCTCGGCCAGTTCGGCCAAGCGTAGACAGACCCCTGTCATCAGACGGTCGGGACGGTGCCGCCGTCGACGACGAGCTCTGAACCATGGATCGAAGAGGCGTGATCCGAGGCCAGGAAGGCGATGGCTTCGGCGACCTCGAAGGGTTCGGCGCCGCGACCAATGGCAATGCCGCCGAGGCCCTTCAGGACGAGCTGGCGCGCGTCCTCAAGCGTGCCGCCGTTGGCGTCTTGGATACGCTTCGCGCGGTCTCAACAGGCCACGCCATCGGGTACACTGCGCATCAACGCCTTTCCGACGGCGGCGCGGGAGATTTTCCCTTGGCTCGTTCTGCCGTTTCTCCGGATGTACCCTCAGGTCCATGTCGACATCGTCTCCGGCGGCTTCGACCTTGGCGTCCGTAGCATCGACCTCGTACCGGCTGACATGATCGCGGTCCCGTTAGGTGTCGCGCGGCGCAATGTCGTGGTGGGCACACCGAGCTATTTGAAAGCGCACGGGACGCCTATGGCCCCCCAGAATCTCGCCGAGCATTGCTGTCTCCGCGTCCGGCTTCCCGATGGCGCGATCTACCGCTGGCCGTTCGAGAAGGACGGGCAATCGGTTCATATCGACGTCGAGGGCGCCATCACCCTCGACGAAGCGAGCCTCGCACGCAGCGCGGCCCTCGCCTCTGTCGGTCTCGCCCTGGCGATGGAGTCCGACGTGCGCGATGACATCGAGGCAGGCCGCCTCGTGCGCGTGCTTGAGGATTGGACGCGGACACTATCGCCCTTGAGCCTCTACTACCCGAGCCGGCGCAACCCGACCGCCGCGTTCAAGGCATTTATCAACTTTGCGCGCCGGCATAGTGGAGGCAGCGATGCCCCGGGGCTGTCGACAGGTTGAGATGCGCCAAGAGCGGAAGTCTGACGGCCACTGAAAAGTGGACGTCTCCATAGCAATCATTCCGCGCGTTTGACGTCGAGGATCTGCCTGTCCGTCTCTATTTTTCAGTGACTCCTTGAGGGAGTGCGGAGCCTCAAAATGCACCAGGCCGGCTTTACGTAGATCCCATCAGAGGGTGGACGGGCGCGCGAATCGTCTGGTCATCGATACTGGGGCGGCAGTTGATTATGGTGGTCTGTGCGAGCGGTCCGGTGAGCACGTGCGTGAGGATGAATGCTGCGGCGAAATCAGCGTGGACGCGGCGCGTGCCGCGTAGGGTCCCCGATGCGTGACGAGAGCGAGGACTTGCTGCGACGTACCAATCCGCTCCCGTATTGGGGGACGGCTTTGCCATCCTTTCTGACCAGCACGGTTTCGGCGCTGATCCGGTGCCGGTGGACCACCCCATGTTGCCCGCATGTGCTAGGTGGAGGCTGAAATCTCAAACTAAGTTCCGATTCGATGTCTCCGAATCGATAGACAAGGCGCGCTGAGTCCATGAGGCGGGATAGGGCGGGCGACAGCACTCGCCCCAAGAAAGGCGTGCGCTATCACTTTGGCTTTCTCTGGCGTTTCGTCGTTTTTGCGCTGCCCTTCTGGTCGGCGGAACACAAATGGATGAACCGCGGTCGCCTGGCCCTGATCGCGGCCCTGACGGTTGCCCAGGTCGCGGTGCAGGTCGGGCTGAATTCCTGGTCGGCGCGGCTCTACAATGCGCTGGAAGCACGCCAGCTCGACACGTTCCTCCAGCAGATTGTCACGTTCGTGGCTTTGCTTCTGGCGAGCCTCTTCGTGTTTTCCGTCTCGCTCTATGTCAAGCGACGGCTGCAATTCGCCTGGCGCGTCTGGCTCACCAAGAACACCTTGTCGACCTGGATGGCGGAGGGACGGCACTATCAGCTCGGCCTGATCGCGGGCGACCACGACAATCCGGACGGGCGCATCGCTGAGGATATCCGCGTCACCACCGAGTCGGCGGTCGATCTCGGCCAGTCGCTGTTCTACTGCATCCTGCTTCTGGGAACCTTCGTCAGCGTCCTGTGGGAACTCTCCGGCGTCATACATGTCGAGATCGGCGGGACGGTCATCGCCATACCCGGCTTCATGGTCTTCATCGCACTCACCTATTCGGTGATCGGCACCAGCATGGCGCTATGGGCGGGGCTGCCCTTGGTCGGCGCCTCCAATCTGCGGCAGACGGTGGAAGCCAATTTCCGGTTCGGCCTGGCGCGGGCGAGGGAATATTCCGAAAGCATCGCCTTGATCGGCGGCGATACCGACGAGCGAATACACCTTCAGGAGTTGCTGCGTGGCGTAAGGCGCGGCTGGGAGAGCCAGACCGATAGCCTGGTGCGCATCATCCTGTTCACCACCGCGTACAGCGTGCTGGCGAGCCCGTTCCCGCTCCTTGTCGCGGCGCCGCGCTATATTATGGGGCTGATCACGCTCGGTACGCTCATGCAGATGGCGCAGGCGTTTCAGCAGGTCACCGCCGCGCTGTCATTCCCCATAGACAATCTTTCCAACATCGCCCAATGGCGGGCCTCCGTCGAACGCGTGATGGCGCTTCAGGAGGCACTGGGCCAGCTCCAGGAGAAACTCGGCGAGAACCGCATCGAGGTGAGGCACGAGGGCGATGTGCTGCAGTTCGCCGGCGTGCGCGTGATGGAGCACGATGCGGTGCCGTTGATGCACGAGATCACGGCCGAGATAGGCCCGGGCGAGCACGTGCTGATTGAAGGCGACACGCAGCTATGCCACACGCTTCTCCTTGCCGTTACAGGGCTTTGGCCATGGGGCACCGGAAAGGTGACGCTGCCGGCGGATGCGAACATCTTCATTGCCAGTGACCGACCCTATCTCCCCGTGGGAGCTTTGGGCGAAGCCGTCTGTTACCCGCTGGCGCTCGGTGTCTGTTCTCCGACCAACATCGATTCAGCGTTGCGCCGCGTGGGTCTGAGCGATTGGGCGGAGCATCTTGGCGTGGTGGAGAATTGGGACCACGTGCTCTCCGCGGCGCAAAAGCAAAGGCTCAGTTTTGCGCGCATTCTGCTTCATCGGCCCGACTGGATCTTCCTGGCGGAGGCAACGAACGCGCTCGACGAGGCGACCCAGCGTGAAATGGCCCAGATGCTTGTTGAGGAGCTTCCGTCGGCGGCGGTTGTGGCCGTCGGTCGAACCGGATTGTTTGACGGATTTTTCCGGCGCGTGCTGCACGTGGAAGCAGAGACCGCATCCCGGTAGTTGTCCTGTTGCGGCTCATATGTGAGGGAACGACAAGTGGAATCGGCTGGAACGGATACCGAAGCTGTGACGGTGGCTCCCGTGCCGTCGGCCTTGGCGCTGCCTGCTTCGTTCAAGTGGGGCGTTTCCACCGCGGCCTACCAGATCGAGGGAGCCGCCGCGGAGGACGGGCGCGGCCCCAGCATCTGGGACCTGTTCAGCCGGCAGAAGGGCCGCGTCGTCAATGGCGATACCGGCGACGTGGCGTGCGACCACTATCATCTCTATCGCGAGGACGTGGCGCTGATGCGTCGCCTCGGCGCGCAGGTTTACCGGTTTTCCGTGGCCTGGCCGCGCGTGCTGCCGCGGGGACGCGGCCGGACCAACAGCCCGGGCCTCGACTTCTATGACCGCCTGATCGACGAGTTGCTCGAGAGCGGCATAGAGCCGTGGCTGTGCCTGTATCACTGGGACTTGCCGCAGGCGCTTGACGATCTCGGCGGATGGCAGAACCGCGACATCGCTTTCTGGTTCGCCGATTACGCCGCCTTGATCGCGCGCCGCTACGGCGACCGTGTCCGGCATTTCGCCACCTTCAACGAACCCAATGTGTGCACGCTGTTCGGTTACGGCATGGGCTGGAACGCCCCCGGTATCGCCGACCGCCGCAGCTTCCTGCAGGCGTCCCACCATGTGAACCTCGCGCATGGCGAAGCGGTCCGCACCCTCAGGACGCTGGTGTCGGACGCCCAGCTCGGCGCCATCTACAACCGGCAAGTCTGTCTGCCGGTGAGCGCCGCGCCGGAGGATGCGGTGGCGGCCAATCTTCTCGACGCCTGCTGGAACCGGCTCTACGCCGACCCGCAATGCCTCGCCGAATATCCGCCCGAGCTGGTCGACGGCGTCGAGGAGTTCATGCATGCCGGCGACATGGCGCGCATCGCCCAGCCGATCGACTGGTTCGGGCTGAACCATTATTGCCCGATCTATGCGCGCGCCGATCAGGGCCCGCTCGGCTTCGCCTGGGCCGATGCGCCGCGCGATCGCCCGGTGACCGGCGTGGGCTGGCGCATCGACCCGGACGCGTTCCGCGACGAGCTGATCGGCACGCACAAGCGCTACAGGCTGCCGATCTACATCACCGAGAACGGCTACGGCGCGAACGAGACGCTCGACGAGGCGGGCGGGGTGAACGATGGCGGGCGCATCGCCTATCTCGCCGCCTATACCCATGCGCTCGAGGAGGCCGTGGCGGCCGGCGCGGATCTGCGCGGCTATTACGTCTGGTCGATACTGGACAATTTCGAGTGGGGCTCAGGCTACGCCAACCGCTTCGGATTGGTCTATGTCGATTACCCGACGCAGAAGCGCGTTCCCAAGGCATCTTTCGACTGGTTCGCCAGGCTGATCCAGGCACAGCGGCAGCGCGATCGCGCGTGATGAGGGCCCGCGAGCAGGACGAGCAGCAGGACGAGCAGGGGGTGATCGAGGGCTGGGTCACGCGCGACGCCCATTCGCCGCTGCAACCCCTGCCGCCCGTGCCGTTTTCCCGATCGTCGCCGCGGGAGGCGCTTCCCATCATCGACGTCGACGATCGCCGGACCTTCCAGCCGATCGAAGGCTTCGGCTTTGCGCTGACCGGCGGCAGCGCCTATCTGCTGGCGGGGATGGCGGCGGCGGACCGCGCGGCGCTGCTGCAGGAGCTATTCGGCGCGAGCGAGGAGTCGCTCGGGCTGAGCTGCCTGCGGCTGAGCATCGGCGCCTCCGATCTCGGCCCGAGGGCCTTCAGCTATTGCGATCTGCCTCCCGGGACGACGGACCCCGACCTCGCGCATTTCGATCTCGCCGCCGGCGACGTGGACGTGGTTCCCGTGCTGCAGCAGATATTGCGCATCAATCCGACACTGAAGCTCATCGCCTCGCCATGGTCGGCGCCGCCCTGGATGAAGAGCAGCGGCAGCTTCATCGCGGGTTCGCTGAAGCGCGACTACTACCCCGCCTATGCCCGGTACTTCGTGAAATATGTCGAGGCGATGCGCGGGCACGGCATTCACGTGAGCGCGGTGACGCCGCAGAACGAGCCGCGCAATCCGCAGAACGAGCCGAGCATGGTGATGACCGCCACGGAACAGGCGGAGTTCATCAAGGGATATCTGGGACCGCAGTTGCGCCGGGCCGCGCCGGAGACGGAAATACTCTGCTGGGACCATAATTGCGACGAGCCGGACTATCCGCTCGCCGTGCTGGGCGATGCCGGCGCGCGCGCCTATATCGCCGGCGTCGCTTGGCATCTGTACCGGGGAACGGCGGAGGCGATGTCGAAGGTGCGGGCCCGTTATCCCGCGAAGAAAGTGTACTTCACCGAGCAATGGGTGTCCGCACATGAGGATCCCATGGGCGCGCTACGCTGGCATATGAGGAACGTCGTGATCGGCGGCCTGCGCAACTGGAGCCGCACGGCGGTGGAATGGAATCTGGCCTCCGATCCCGATTGCTCCCTGCACACGCCCGGCGGAGCGGTGGGCTCGCTGGGCGGCGTGACCATCGGGCCCGCCGTCGCGCGCAACGCCGGTTATTATCTCATGGCGCATTCGGCGCGGTTCATCCGGCCGGGGGCGGTGCGCATTCATTCGAGCGAAGAATCCGCGAGCGAGGAGCCAGCGATCCTCAACGTGGCGTGCCTGACGCCGGATTTGCGCGTGGTGATGCTGGTCATGAACGACGCCGACGGTCCGCGGCGCTTCCGCATCCGGCATCGAGGGGCGCACGCGACGCTGGAACTGGGGGCGGGCGATATCGCGACGCTCCGTTGGCCCCTGGCGACGGCGGCGGTTCACAGCGACGCTTGAGAAGCTGTCCAGCGCGTTGGAGTTCCACATCACGGGACTGTTCAAGGACCTTAGAAAGGCGACGCACCGATTGCTCCTTTGAGAGCGGAGAGAGAGCTCAGGTGGGATCGGCAAGGTCGGTCGCGTCGTGAACGTTGTCACTCCACGCCAGGAGCGGCCGTAGGCCCTGTCTCGATTTGCGGACATTGCGGTGCGCTCCGAGACGCATATGCTCCCAGCCGGTCGCCGCCCAACAGGAGCGCTGCATGGAAGTAGTCGACACGGCCGAAGTTATCGTGTTGATCGACAATGCGAGCGACAGCCTTTCCTCGACCCCCGACGGTGTTGAAACTGAGTTCGCACGGCACCGCCGCCGGGGCATGCCATGGCTGTCCGGGAAGTGCCTGTGCTGCGCGGCACATGGGCTTTCCTGTCTGATCACGGCGACCATTGGTGCGACCAGCCAAACCTTGCTGTTCGATGCTGGCCCCGATGAGTGGGTGTTCGAGCGCAATGTACAGAGGCTAGGTGCTGATCTTGCGCCGGTCGGCGCCATGGTGCTGTCACATGGGCATTGGGACCATAGTGGGGCGATGCCGCGCGCATTGCAGATGATCTGCATGGCTAATGGCGGTCAGCGTGTCCCGACCTTCATGCATCCCGACATGTTCGCGCTCCGGGCTACCCGCTCCAACGACGGCCGGTTTCGTCCGATGGAGTTGGTGCCGAGCGAGGCTGTCCTGAGTGGCTGCGGCGGCCGTGTGATTGTCACCCGTGACGAGCAGCTGGTGCTGAACGGGACATTCTATGTCAGTGGCGAGATTCCGCGCGTCACCCCTTTCGAGCGCGGCTTCCCCGGCCAGCATCGCCAGACGGCGACGGGTGACTGGGAGCCCGACGAGATCATGCCCGATGAGCGCTTTTTGGCGATTAACCTATCGGGCAAGGGGCTGGTCGTGTTCACCGCCTGCTCGCACGCCGGCCTGATCAACGTGTTGAATCATGCGCAGGCGAAATTTCCGACCATTCCGCTTTACGGGGTGTTCGGAGGCTTTCATCTGTCGGGCAGTACCGAGGCCATCATTCCGGAAACTATCACGGCGCTGGCGTCCTTCGATCTGCGATTGATAGCTCCCGGCCACTGCACAGGGTGGCGGGCTGTCAGCGCGCTGGCTGGTGCCTTTGGTGAACGAGTCATCCCCATGTCGGTTGGCAAGACGTTTCAGCTTTGACGATAGGTACGAAGTCGCGAAGACATGCGGAGCGATTTGAAGAAAGTAGCTGAGAGGCAATGACGGCTTCGCTCAACGGAAGCGCCCAAAAGAAGGCCTGTTTCAGCCTGGCGCCAAGAGCAGAAATCAGCTCGCCGCCCGACAGCGGACGTTTGCCTTCGCGTCCCACAATGCCGACGCGCGACGTTATGCGCTCACCTCACGCCAACATCCGGTTCAATGGGGACGATTTCGAGAAGGTGTTGTGGATTTGGGAAATGCAGCAAGCCGGGGACTCAACCGATGGATCAGACGATGCTGCAACTACATGAACCTGATCAGCTGGGAGTACTTTCAGGCAGCGGCGACTTGCACCGACACCTTCGAAATATTGTAAAGCGATACTCGGCCGCCGTCGCCTGCCTGGGGGGCGAATAGGGCGAGGTTTATGCCATCGCTGACCGAGCTGCGGTAGACGACGCCATCGAAGCCGCTCTTCTTGATAAACTCGCATAGATATTGGCTCGGAATATAGTCGATCGCCGCGCACGCCGGCTGAACCGGTCGCGTCAGTTCCTCGCCGAGGCGCTCAAGGAATGGCAGGTCGGCGCGCAGCTGGCCAATCTCGCTCGCGTCGGTCAGGATGAAGGGGGATACCAGCTTGCGCGGATTGCGAAGGTCCACGGCCTTGATCTTGGGGATCGTGAAATCCGCAACGCAAGCCACTTCGCCGGTATGCGGCCTGATCTCGGCCGCGGCCGTATCGGGAAGACCCCATCCTCGGTGCGAATACGCGCGCGATACCATCGTCGGGGCAATGGCAGCGCCAGCAGCATGTCGAGCAGCTGGCGGAGACGGTCCAGATCGATGGCGACGTTGAGAAACCAGCGATTAGAATACATCATCTCGTCTCGCAGTTTGTCCCACTGCGCGAGGCCTTCGCTGATATAGCTTTCCGATGGGGCAAAGCCGCGCCGGACGATCTCACCATCATCGAGAATTTCGCCGAGCAGCTCTTTTGCGTGGGCGACGTCCATGCGCTGATGGCTGAAGAGCTGCCAATCGTCCTTCATCCATTCGACCAGCGATTTCCCATCTTCACTCGGTTCGTAGACATTGACCAGCAGCTCGAAATAGTTGGCGAGCTTGGTCTTCCACGAAAACGTTCGTGAGGCCGGACATGCCATCCTCCAGCTCGGTCGCCAGTGACGTTGCCCCCTGGATCGTCCTCGGTTTGAATTGGACTCCGTCGGAAGGAGACGGAGATGAAGAAGAGTCGATGCGGGACGTCGCCACGCTGCGCGAGGCGCTCGGAAAGAACTTCTGAAGCCCGGATCACGGAGAGCGTTCGTGACCTGGGCGATCGAAGAGAGGAGCTACTCGCGGCGTCGGGCCTGCGGTCTGATCGGGCTCGACCCGAAGACCTGTCGCTATGCCTCGCGGCGATCCGACGATGTGGAGATCCGGGAGCGGCTGAAGACCCTTGCGGGCCAGCGGCGGAGGTTCGGCTATCGGCGGCTGCACATCCTGCTGCGGCGGGAAGGCATCGCGCTGAACCACAAGAAGTTGTTCCGGATCTATCGGGAGGAGCGGCTGACAGTGCGCCGGCGGGGCGGGCGCAAGCGGGCGCTCGGCACACGGGCGCCGATGAACTTGCCGCAGGGGCCGAACCAGCGCTGGAGTCTCGACTTCGTCGCCGACCAACTCGTCGATGGCCGGCGCTTCCATGTGCTGGTCGTCGTCGACGACTTCACCCGAGAATGTCTGGCGCAGCACGCTGCCACCATCACCGTTTTCCCTCGACAGGGAAGCTGGAGCCTTGGCCGCTGTGGCGGGTCGGAGGCGAAATCGTGATGGAACTGCCCCTCACCAGCGTCGCCAGCACGCTGGAGCCACAAATCTGCCTGGCTGAGGAAGGCTTCGGCTTCGCCTGCCTACCACTGCTCGCCGTGCGCCGGCAGTTGGAGCTGGGAACGCTGGTTAGCGTGCTCGACGCGTACATCGCCGATGTCGGTGCCTTCCACATCCTCTGGCCGGCGAGCCGCCATACTTCGCCCAAGATCGCTGCCTTCGTCGCCTTCATGGCCAAGACGCTCTTCGCCGACCCGCCCCCTTCGCCGGGCGCGGTCAATCATCTACCCCGACTCCGCCTTTGAGGAATAGGACGAGCCTCTTGACGATGGGGACGGCACAATAAGGCAGCCTTATTCCCTGAGCGCCAGGAGCGGAAACTGGCTTTGTCCCGGATAGCGGACGTTCCCTTCGCGCGAAAGCAGCCGCTTATGGCCACCAATTCTCCTGGCCGTCACGACGATCGGCTCAAGAACCGTGACGTCCGCGTCGGCATTGGCTTGAACGGGCGTTTGCTGTTCCGGCGCCGTTTGAGCCTCCGCGGCGCAGTGCCACGCTGAAGCCAGGAGCGTCGCAAGGAAATATATCTCTCTCAGATTCAGTTTATAATTATTAAAATTCATCATTTGCCATCCTCGCCTTTAGTAAGCTGCGGTCGACAAATCGCGAATGAACCGCATTAAGCTCTGAATATACTTGGATAACCGGAACGAGATTTTGCTGATCGGCCAACTTGTATATCAATCCGGCCAAACTGCGGACGCTCAGCCTGGAAGCTCTGCTGCTCTGCGCAGTGGAGCGTCGCGAGGCTCTTCTCCCGAAGCACTGGCCGATCTCAAGCAGCTCTGTGCATGGCACCTCCCAATTCGGTCCCGTTTGAGTAAGACTGTGCCGACAATTGGGAAGGCGCTGCGTCGAATGAGATCCTTATGATGGAGATCCAGCCTCTGCTGTCGGCGAACGACATCCTGTCGCAACCGCGCTTCGGGCTGGCGCGGGAGATTTATGTCCGCGAAATGCTCGAACTGCACGAGAACCAGCCGGCCGAGAACCGGCTGCTGATCGATGGCGGCACAGCGACGATCTTCATGAGCGTCATCATCATGGACGCCGGACATCGACCCGACGACCGCGCTACATGGCCGACCATGCAACTGCTCAAAGGGCAGATGGAGGCACATGGCATCGCGAGCGGGCGCCGCACCCACGATATCGTTCGCCGTCTTGCGGATACGGGATACATCTCGGCCTACCGGGCGCCGGACGATCGCCGCGTCACATTGCTGGCGCCCACGGACAAGATGCTAATCCATGATCGCCGCGCGCTCCGGGTCTATTATCACCCGCTGCACGTCCTCTTTCCGGACCCCGGATATCCCGAACCGGTCAACCACGACCCGGCCTTTCATCGCGTGGCGCGCGATATATGCGCCGCGTTCCTGGCCCATGCGCAGCAATTCATCCTGGCCAATCCGGTGATCGCCTTCTTCCTGCCCCGGCAGGCCGGCCACATGATGCTAACCAAGCTCATGCATGTGTGCGCCCATCAGGACGATCAGGCGGCGGCGCAGGTCTCCTTTCTCAAGATCGGCGACAGCTTCGGCGTGTCCCGCACCCATGTGCGCAAGTTGCTGCAGGCGGCGGCGGAGCTTGGCTTCGTGCGGCTGTCGGGCAACAGCGTCGACGTCACGCCCGAGTGTCGCGCCGGCTTTGACCGATTCCTGGCCGACACCATGGCTGGCCATGATCTCATTTATCGCATGGCGAAGGCACGCATGACCCCTGGCGAAGACGCCGCAGCGGCCCCAATCGCGGCCGTTGGAGCAATTTGACGGTATAGAGTAACCTCAAGCGTCACCTTTCCGCTTCCCTTTGCCAATGCAGGCGAAAAGTTCCGTAACGCCCGTCCGGTGGCGCCTCTAATGTCGGTGCGTCGGGACGTGGCGCGCGGCTTATCAGGTGGCCAGCAGCGCCCCGTGGCGATTGGAGCTTCAGTATCGGGGGGATGTCATGGTACCCATTGTTGCCGCCGACACGCTCGCGCGGGCGCATGTGCACGGCGCGACGGACCCGTCCGTCAACTGGCTCGGAGCCTTCGCCACCTGCGGCGGGCATGGCGCGAGCCAGTCCTCCACCATCGTCTATGAGATTCCGTCCGGCGGGCGCCTGGGCTGGCACACCGATGCCACGGAAGAGACCCAGTACATCCTCGCCGGGACAGGCGAACTCCTGATGGAGGACGGCAGCCGCGCCATCGGCGCGGGCAGCGTCTTCGCCTTGCCGCCGAACGTGCGGCACGACATCGTCAATACGGGCAGCGAGACGTTGCATGCCGTGGCCTTCTTCGCGGCGGCCATGTTCACCCAGACCTTCGACCAGGTGATGCTGCCGCCCGATACGCATGTGCTCGGCACGCCGAACCGGAACGGCTGACTTCCGGCGCTGAAGCGCCCTCTCTTTTCTGAGCGGATCGGCCGGCACGCCTTAGGGTGCGCGGGGTGTTGGCCACCTGCGCGCTGCCGCCCGAAGCGGCCTTATTTCGGCGTCCACGAAACCGGCAGCAGGCCGCTCGTTGCCGAGCCGCCTGGCGCAACCTCGGGCCATAACTTCCTGTGAAGACGCCGGGAAGGGCGCAGTCCAACCAGCCTGTTTCCAGGCTCTCTAGCGCTATCTCGGGCGGCGTCTCCATGACCTTTGGTGGTGGGTCGCAATCGTCTCGGCAACGCCAACGATTTCTCAAGGTCGTGGTCGAGCGCTTCGACGACATTCAGCGGGAAGCGCGCAGCTTTTGCGATCAGTTCGTCCGCTACCACTGCCCCGAGGGCGCGGATGCTCAGATCAGTCGCGTCGCCGCCCGGTTCGGCCTGATCGCCGCGGCCGGAGAGATTGCGCGCGACGCCGGCATCGTGCCGTGGCCGGAAGGCGAGGCCATGCCCCGCACCAACCTGACGGCCAAACAGCAGCGCTTCACTGAGGAATATCTGGTCGATCTGAATGCCACCCAGGCGGCACGGCGGGCGGGATATAGCGCCAGGACGGCGGCGGATATCGGCAGGCAGCTGCTCCGGAAAGCTCCGGTTGCCGAGCGGATCAGGCTGCGATGGCGGAGAGGTCGGCGCGCACCAGGGTCACGCAGGACCGCGTAGTGCAGGAAGCGGCCCGGCTTGCCTTCCTCGACATCCGCAAGGCGTTCAATACCAATGGCACGATTAAGCTGCTCCACGAGATGGATGACGACACCGCCGCCGCACTGGCTGGCCTCGATGCGATCCTCGATGCGGTCGAGCTTAGCGAAGACGGTTCATCCGTGGGCAGCATCAAGAAGCTCAAGCTCGCGGACAAGAAGGGCGCGCTTGAGCTTCTCATGCGTCACATGGGCATGTTCAACGACAAGCTGAAGATCGCCGGTGAGGCTGAGAACCCGCTCACGCTGCTGATCAAGCAGATCCAGGGCAACGCCCTGCCTGTGGTCGCCAATCCGCCCGACGACGAAGACGACGACTGACAGCCCGCACACACTGTCAATGACCGGGAACAGGGCGGGGGCCTCAGGCTCACCGCCCTTTTTGTTCGGGACAGTTCGTCCTCATTCGCCGGAATGGCCGTCGACGGGTGGGTATGTGGTGGGGTAGTCAAAAATACGCGTAGAAATTACGCAGCATTTGCAATGTGTTAAGGGGATTTTATGGCGGGCCACGACCGATAGTGATGAGCACTACGTTTACGCTATAGCCCTATGATTTAGG
>NZ_JAOZVR010000006.1 GCF_025869515.1 Ferrovibrio sp. | reverse complement strand
CTCTATGACCTGACGCTGCCCGAAGCCGCCTATCTGGCCGCCCTGCCCAAGGCGCCGAGCAACTATCATCCGGTGCGCCATCTGGATCGCGCCAAAGCCCGCCGCGACTGGGTGATCGAGCGGCTGCTGGAAGATGGCGTCATCACCGTGGAGCAGGCCCGCGCCGCCATCGCCGCGCCGCTGATCGCGCTGGCGCGGCCGGAATCGGAACTGGCGCGCGCTGACTGGTTCGCCGAGGAAGTGCGCCGCGAACTGGCGCAGAAATTCGGCGACAAGGGCCTGTATGAAGGTGGCCTGAGCGTGCGCACCACCATGGACCCCAAGCTGCAGTCGCTGGGCGAGCGCGTGCTGCGCGACGGGCTGGAAAACTACGACCGCCGCGTCGGCGGCTGGCGCGGCCCGCTGGCGAAGCTGCAGCCCGGCAATGACTGGAAAGCGCAGCTGGCCGCCCTGCCGCCGTTCGCCGGCCTCCTGCCGCCGTGGACGGTGGCCGTCGTGCTGAACGTGGAGAACGACAGCGCCGGCATCGGTTTCGCCGATGGCAGCAGGGCGATCCTGCCGCATGCCGGCCTGCGCTGGGCGCGCAAGAAGCTCGGCCCCGACCATTTCGGCCCGGTGCCGCGCGCGCCGGCCGAGGTGATCGCGGCGGGCGACGTGATCGCGGTGAGCCCGATCAATCCGGCCAAACCGCAGGACGGCTATGCGCTGCGGCAGATTCCGGAAATCGGCGGCGGCCTGGTGGCGATGGACCCGCATACCGGCCGCGTGCTGGCGCTGGTCGGCGGCTACGATTTCAAGCTGAGCCAGTTCAACCGCGCCACCCAGGCGCAGCGCCAGCCCGGCTCGGCCTTCAAGCCCTTCGTCTATGCCGCGGCGCTGGACAACGGCTTCACGCCGTCATCGCTGGTGCTGGATGCGCCTTTCGTGATGGACCAGGGCCCCGGCCTGCCGCTGTGGAAGCCGGGCAACTATTCCGACCAGTTCTACGGCCCGTCCACCTTGCGCGTCGGCGTCGAGAAGTCGCGCAACCTGATGACAGTGCGGCTGGCGCAGGCCATCGGCATGGACAAGGTGGTGGATTACGCCCGGCGCTTCGGCGTGATCGACAACCTGCAGCCGGTGCTCTCCATGTCGCTCGGCGCCGGCGAAACCACGCTGATGAAGATGACCACCGCCTATTCGGAATTCGTCAACGGCGGCCGCAAGATCACGCCGACGCTGATCGACCGCATCCAGAACCGCAACGGCACCACGATCTATCGCCATGACACGCGCGCCTGCGCCGACTGCCTGGCGGTGGCCTGGAACGGCCAGAGCGAACCGGCCCTGCCCGATCCGCGCCCGCAGGTGATCGATGCCGTCACCGCCTACCAGGTCACCTCGATCCTGGAAGGCGTGGTGCAGCGCGGCACCGGCATCCGCATCCGCGAGCTGGGCAAGCCGCTGGCCGGCAAGACCGGCACCACCAACGACAGCATGGACACCTGGTTCGTCGGTTTCAGCCCCGATCTCGCGGTCGGCGTCTTCATCGGCTACGACACGCCGAAGGACATGGGCAAGCGCGAGACCGGCTCGTCGGTCTCGGTGCCGGTGTTCAAGGCCTTCATGGCCGAGGCGCTGCAGGGCAAGCCGAATGTGCAGTTCCGCGTGCCGCCCGGCGTGCGGCTGGTGCGCGTGCAGGCCGAGACCGGTGAACTGGCGCGGCCGGGCGACCGCAACGTGATCCTGGAAGCCTTCCGCCCCGGCACCGAGCCGCAGGGCGGCGAACGCAGCCGGGTGCTGGACGGCTCGATGGCCGACGAGCGCGACAGCATCTCGGGCGTCGGCGCCTCGGCCGGTTCGGCGCCCATTTCAGGGACCGGTGGGCTCTATTGAAGATTGGCGGGCTGTACTAAAGCCTTGGAAAGACAGGCCGCTTGACACGATCAGGCGGCCTCTTTATACGCTCCGACACGATTTGAGTTATGGGACCGGTTCCGGTCCCGGGCGTGGGCGGTTAGCTCAGCGGTAGAGCACAGCATTCACATTGCTGGGGCCACTGGTTCAATCCCAGTACCGCCCACCATTTTCCTCCCATTCTGGATTTCCGGCGACAGCCGATCACGCCTGCGCCGCGACCGCGGCGAGATACAGCTCATACGCCCTGCGCGCCAGCGAACCCGGCTTGCCGTCGCCGATCACGCGGCCGTCGATGCGCGTCACCGGCGTGACACCGCCGAGCGTGCCGGTGACGAAAGCCTCGTCGGCCGCATAGACCTGCGCCAGGGTGAAGTCGCATTCGCGCGCCACGCCGCCGGAGGCCGCCCAGGCCTGCAGCACGCTGTTCTGCGTGATGCCGCGGAAGCTCCAGCCCGGCGTCGAGGTCCACAATTCGCCGCCGCGAATGATGAAGAAATTGGTCGAGTTGCAGCTGGCGACGAAACCGCGCGGATCGAGCATCAGCGCCTCGTCGGCACCGGCATTGATCGCCTGGATCAAAGCCTGGATCAGGTTGAGCCGGCTGTGCGAATTGAGCCGCAGGTAGAAGACATCCGGGCTGCTGGTGCGGAAGGTGGAGGTGAACAGCGACAGGCCGCGCTGCCAGGCTTCCGGCTTGGGCGTCTTGTATTCAGCCACGATCACCACGGTGGCGCCGCCGATCACGAAACGCGGATCCTGGTTCGGCGTCTTCTTGGTGCCGCGCGTCACCATCAGGCGGATATGCGCGCCGTCCTGCATATTGTTGCGCGCCAGCGTTTCCATCAGCGCGGCGCGGATGCCGTCGCGGCCCAGCCCGATCTCCAGCGCGATCGAGCCCGCGCCTTCGAACAGGCGGTCGAGATGCGCCTCCAGGCTGATCAGTTTGCCATTGACCAGACGCAGTCCTTCCCAGACGCCGTCACCCAGCACGAAGCCGCTGTCGAAGATCGAGACGCGGGCCTGGTCGCGGCGCACGAATTCGCCGTTGACGTAAACCAGCACGTCATTGTTGCGGGGATCGTCGACGTAACCCTGGGCGCTTTGACTGGATGCTGTTGTCATGGTCTGAATCCGAAACGGTTAGAGACTGAATTCGCGATGCCGGGCCAGGAAGGCCTGGGTACGCTCGCGCTGCGGGTGCTTCAGCACCTCGTCCGGCGTACCGCTTTCATGGATTTCGCCATCGGCGATGAAGATCACCCGCGTGGCGACATGGTAGGCAAAGCCGAGTTCATGGGTGACCAGCAGCATGGTGCGGCCTTCCTCGGCCAGCGAGCGGATCACGCCGAGCACCTCGCCCACCAGTTCGGGGTCGAGCGCAGAGGTCGGTTCGTCGAACAGCAGCAGTTCCGGGTCCATGGCCAGCGCGCGTGCAATCGCCACGCGCTGCTTCTGACCGCCGGACAGCCGCGCCGGATACTGTTCGGCATGATCGGCCAGGCCGACGCGGGCAAGCTCGGCCATGGCGCGTTCGCGCGCCGCCGGCGCCTTCACGCCCTTCACGGTGCGCAGGCCTTCCATGACGTTTTCCAGAGCGGTCATATGCGGGAACAGGTTGAACTGCTGGAACACCATGCCGACGCGCTGGCGCACCCGGGTGAGCTCCGGCTCGGCATAGACCCGGTCGATGCCGCCGTCGCGCCGCTTGCGCTCGGCGCCCAGCATGCGGCCGCCGAGTTCGACGCTGCCGGCGGTCGGGATTTCCATGAAATTCAGGCAGCGCAGGAAGGTGCTTTTGCCGGAGCCGGATGCGCCGAGGATGGCGATGCGTTCGCCCGGTGCCACCGACAAGTCGATGCCGCGCAGCACCTCGCGCTCGCCGAAACTTTTGCGCAGACCGATGGTTCTCAGCAAGGGTTCCGCCATGATGCGCCTCAGTCGCCTTTCGCCAGCCTGCGCTCCAGCGCATAGGTGGCCCGCACCAGCGGGAAGAGAAACACGAAAAAGACCAGGGCGATGACGCTGTAGGTCTCGATCGGATTGAAATTCAGCGAGGCGATCAGCTTGCCCTGCTGCAGCAGTTCGACATAGGCCACCGCCGAGGCGAGCGTCGACATCTTGAAGATCTCGATGGCGCGGTTGGTCAGCGCCGGCAGCATGCGGCGGATCGCCTGCGGCAGGATGATGCGTCGCATCGCCTGCAGGCCGGTCATGCCAAGCGCGCGCGAGGCCTCCCACTGGCCCGGCTCGATCGACTGGATGCCGCCGCGATAGATCTCGGCCGAGAAGGCGGCCGAGTTGAGCGAAATGCCGAGCGCCGCCGCCATCAGCGGGCTGATCTCGAAGGGCACCAGCATCGGCAGGGCGAAATAGAACCACAGGATCTGCACCAGCACCGGCGTGTTGCGGAAGAATTCGACAAAGGCCGTGGCCGGCCAGTTGAGCAGCCGGTGTCGCGCATACCGCGCCAGGCCAATGACGAGGCCGAGGCTGAGGCCCAGCACCAGGCAGATCGCGAAGAGGCGCAGCGTGCCGACGGCGCCATGGAGCAGCGCATCGGTATGCTCGAAAACGGCGGCGAAATTCCACTGATAATTCATCAATGCACCCCCATCAGTGCACCGTCGACTCGCCGCTGACCGCCAGCCGGCGTTCGAGCTGGCGCGCCATCAGGCTGAACAGCAGGATGACGGTGAAATAGATGCCGGCCGCCACGGTGAAGACCTCAAGCGGGCGGAAGGTCTTCTGCGCGATCTCGTTGGCCTGGAACAGCAGGTCGGCATAGGAGACGGTGGCGACCAGCGTGGTGGTCTTCATCAGTTCGATGGCACGTTCCATGAAAGCGGGAATCATGCGCTTGACCGCCTGCGGCAGGATGATACGCCGCATCGACTGCGGCGGCGTCATGCCGAGCGCACGCGCGGCTTCCCACTGGCCGCGTTCGATCGAGACGATGCCGCCGCGAAATACCTCGGCGAAAAACGCGGCGGACTGGATCGAGAAGGTCAGCGCCGCCGCCATGAACGGCGTCATCTCGACGCGGATCAGCACCGGCAGGGCGAAGAAGAACCAGAACAGCTGCACCAGCGGCGGCGTGGTGCGGAAGAATTCGATGACGAACCCCGCCGGCCAGGCCAGCCAGCGCCGGCCCGATAAACGGGCCAGCGCCAGAGCCAGGCCGAGCGGAATGCCGAAGGCCAATGCCGTGCCAGTGACGGCCAGCGTATTGACCAGCCCCTGCAACAGCAGATCGGCATTCGCCAGAACCGGCAGGAAGTCCCAGCGGTACATGATGCTGCCGGATTACTTCAGCATTTCCTTCATCACCGGCGGGGCGGATTTCGGATCGAGGCCGAAGCCGCGCAGGAATTCCTCATACCAGCGCTGGGTCTGGCCGCTGGTGTAATAGCCGTTGATGGTGGTGTCGACCCAGGTGAGGAAGGCCTTGTCGTCTTCCTTGCGGAGCGCAACGCTGGACGGCTGCGACTGCGCCGGCAGCGGCACCACGATCTTGCCGGTGCCGAGCCGCTGGCGCGCCGCCAGCAGCGGCGGATGGAACAGGCAGACCGCATCGACGCGGCCGGCCTGGAAGGCGGCGATGGCTTCCGGGTTGCCGGGGAAGCGCTGGATCGCGGCCTTGCCGACCGTCTCGGTGAGGAACTTGTCCATGCTGCTCGCCTGCGGCACGGCGATGCGGACCTCGGGCTTGTTCAGGTCCTGCCAGGTCTTCACGGCCAGATCGTCGCGCGCCAGCACGGCCATCGAATAGAACAGCAGCGGATTCTGCGGGAAATCGACGGCGGCGGCGCGTTCGGGTGTCGCATCCAGCATGTACATCAGGTCGATCTTGTTGCCCTGCAGGGCGGCAATCGCAGTGCCCCAGGTGACTTCGACCGGCTCGAATTTCACGCCGAGCACGGCGGCCATCGCCTTGCCCATCGACACGCCGAGGCCGGAATTCCATTCGCCGGTCTTGGGGTCCTTGGAATACCACGGCGGCGCCTGGGTCACGCCGACCCGCAGACTGCCGCGCTTCTTGATCTCGGCCAGCGTGCCGCCAGCCTGGGCGCGAGCGCTGCCCGCAACGGTCAGTGCAGCGCCAATGCCGGCAAGGCCGGCCAACAGAGTGCGTCGGTCGATCATCATGATACTTACCCCCTTTTGGATGGATCGGTGGATGGCTGCGCCATCCCTTTCAGGAATGTCTCGGTCTGCTGGCCGCCGCGCTGCATATGCGCCGCGATTTCGGCGCGCATGGCATTCAGGTCGTCGCCCAGCGCGGTCTCGACATAGCTTTCATGGCCGTCGCGCTTCGGGCCGCGGATGGAATGGGCGCGATGATGCGCCGCCCAGTAGAGCTGCAGCCGGCCGCGCAGGCTGTTCCAGGTGCGCTGCAACAGCCGGTGACCGCAAACTTCATAGACCAGGCCATGCAATTCGAGTTCGGCCAGGATGCTGGCGCGGTCGTCACCCGCGTCGATGGTGGCGACCAGGGCTGCATGACGGCGCTGCAGCTCGGCCCGGAAGGTGGCGTCGCGTTTGTCCCATGCCTGCTCGAAGGCGAAACATTCCAGCGTAACGCGCATGGAGTGGATTTCACGCACATCCTCGACCGACAGGCTGATCACATGGGTGCCGGTATAGGGCACCGTCACCAGCAGCCCCTCCTCGATCAGCTGGCGCAGCGCCTCGCGCAGCGGGCCGCGGCTGACCTCGAACTGCCGGGCCAGCGCGGTTTCCACGATGGGCGCGCCGGGTGGCACCTCGCCCGACAGGATCACCGCCCGCAGCCGTTCGGCGATGTGCTCGCGGAAGGTGCTTTTGGGCAGGCGAACGATCCCTGGAGCCATGGCGATTTCGGAGGTGAGCACCGGATTCCCTGTTGATTGTCGATTGTTGACAATCAGAGCGACGGACAGGGCCGGAGTCAAGTGCTGTTTGCCGAGCGGGGCCGGTTCGCCAGGGATTCTGCCTCTCCCCCTCGCCGGCCAGACCGGTTCAGGGCCTGGTGGCCGCGACAAACAGGTTCTTGCCGATCAGGTAACGGCCGCCCAGGCGATCGAGGATCGTGCTGATGGGGAAGACCAGATTGTCGTAGATGCAATAGCTGCGGTCGCTGGCAATGCCGGAACCGGGCCTGAATCCGAGCAGCTTGATGGCGAACCACGCCGCAACCCCCAGACTGTCGCTGTAGCCCAGATCGTCAATGCGGAAGCCCGCCGCCTCGATAGCATGGCGCAGGCCGGGCCGCGAATAGCGGCGGACATGACCGACCGCGGTATCCAGATCGCTCCACAGACTCTGCAATGCCGGCACATAGAGCAGCAGGCGGCCGCCCGGTTTGAGGCGGGAATAGATGGCCCGCAATGCCGCGATATCGTCCTCGATATGCTCCAGCACATTGCTGGAATAAACGATATCGAGCGTTCCCGGCGGGATCTCGTCCAGACTGCCAACCGTATCGAAACCGTGTTCGCGCAGGATGCCCTGCTGATGCGGATCAAGCTCCAGCGTCTTGAGACGACCGGAAAACTCAGCGGCCCAGAGCCGCGCCAGGGTTCCGATCCCCGCGCCGAAATCGAGCGCAACGGCATCCGGCGCGGCTTTCAATGCGCCGATCTGCCCCAGCATCCGGGCCACGATGCTCCGGTTATATCGCGGCATCAGCTGTTCGGTGACGTATGTCTGATCCACAGCCTGGTAATAGGGCTGCGCGGCGCTCTGCTGGGGCGGTGCATGTTCCATGGGCCGGAGATTACCGCATTGCCCGGCCGACAAAAAGCCGGAGGCCGGATGACCGGCCCGTCATGACTGCCTAGATCATGGCCGTACCGCCGGCGTTTCCACCGTCATGCCGGCGGCGCGGCTGTTGAGGTACAGTTCCAGTTCCACCAGTTCATCGGCGCCGTAAGGCAGCGGCTCGGCGCGCACGCCGGTCATGCAGTTGCGCAGGCGCCGCTGCAGCGAGCCCATACCCTGCCATTCCAGGCGATAGATCGGATAGCCGGTGGGATGCGCCTGCGGAATCGGGCTGCCGGCCAGCCTGTGCCCCCAGTTGTCGTTATGGCATTGCGCGCAGGAAAAATTCAGCTGGCCCATGGCAGTGTTGAACAGGGCGGCACCGCGACTGCGCGCCGGCTGCAGCCGTGCATCCTGCGGCGGCGAAACCGGCAGGCCACGCGACTGCAGGCCGATATAAGCCGCCAGGCCGAGCAGCGGCCGGCTCTCGGCCGCAAGCGCGGGCTGCTGCTGGTGGGTTTCGCGGCAGAGATTGATGCGCTGCTGCAGGTCGACAGGCTTCTGCCGGCGCTCGTCGAAGGCGGGATAGCGCGCCGCCACGCCGCGCATGCTGCCGACGGCATCGCCATGGCAGCTGGCACAGGATTTGGCGGCTGCCGCCGGCGCCTCGCTCCACTGCGCCTCACCCTCGGCAACCCACAGCATGGCGGGATTGAGGGTATCGTCGCGCTGCATCTGCTGCGTGCTGCTGCTCATGAAATCGAAGCCGGAGCGGCGTTCATTCGCCGGAATATCGGCAGCAAGGGCGAAGCCGGTTGCCAGCAGCGCAGCCGGCAGAACAAGACGGATCATGTGACAGTAATGGCCACGGTTTCGGTCTGCGTAAAACCGTTATCGCCGTCCCAGGTGAAGCTGAGCGTGCCGCTGGCGGTCGCCACCGTGGTGAAGCTGATGAAGGGATTGGCCGCCACCGCCGGAAACAGATCGGCGCTGAACACCTCCTGCCCGGCATAGCGGCAGGTGAAACGGCGCAGGATGTCGCGCGGCACGACTTTACCGTCGGCGCCGGGACGATAGCCGGTTTCCATCACATGCGAGATCAGCGTCTTGATCTCGATCACCTCGCCCTTCTTCGCGGTCTTCGGGCAGTTGATCAGCGCGCGCACCATCTTTTCTCACTCCACCCCGATCACTCTACACAGGCGGCCAGGGTCACGATCACCTCGACCTGATCGGACCAGAATGTGCCATCGCTGAATCCGGCCACGGCCACTACCTTCTGCGAGGTGGCGAGCCGCATGCGGGTATTCAGGAAAGCGCGGCCGGCCCGTGGCCCGAGCCGCGCAATGATCACGTTGGGCTGCGGATTCTGTTCGGTGAACAGCGCGATGGCCGTCACGTGGTCTTGCTGTGTCATCGGGCTGTCGTCCTTCACGCTGACCGAAACCGAATTGCCGTTCTCGACCAGCGGCGACAGATCGAGCGTGATGCGGCCTCGCTGCACCGGCTGGTTGCCGGTGAATTCGGCGATGGCGCCAGCGAGTTCGGTGGGTGTGGCAAAGGCGGCGGGCCGCAGCACCAGCAGGCTGGCGGCGCTCATGCTGCCGATCAGGGCCGTCCGTCGCGTGACCTGTAAGCGGTTCATCGTCTACTCCCGCAGGGTTTTCAGGAACGCCACCACATCCTCGATCTCGGCGGCCGACAGCACCGGCCTGTCGCGCCAGGCGGCGCCGACCCGGGTGAGGCCGTCGATGCGATAATAGGAAGGCATGATGGTACTGGGCGTGACACGACGCGAATCGACAATGCGCAGCCGCAGCTGCCCTTCGGTCCAGCGGCTGCCGGCACCGGCCAGCGACGGCGCCAGATCGCCCTGGAAACGTTCCTCGGCGAACGGCCCGGTATGGCAGAGCAGGCAAAGCCCTTTCTGCCGGTTGGTGACGATGGCACGGCCGCGCGCGGCATCGCCGGGACTGCCGGTGAGTGAGTCAGGAATCGCATCGCCGGTCACCACGTATTTCACCAGCGGCTGTGCCGTTGCAGAAGACAACAACGCCGCCATTACCAGGGCCGTCATCCCGGCCAAGCGCCGCAGTTGCGGTGCGCGAGCCGGGATCCCATTGTCGCTGGGCGCAACAAGAAATGGGACCCCGGGTCTCGCTCTGGCTCGCCCGGGGTGACGACTCATGGTCTTGATGGACTCCGTCGCTTACGCCGACTTCAGGTCGTGGTTCTTCAGCGGCAGGTCGCGGATGCGTTTGCCAGTGGCGGCGAAGATCGCATTCAGCACCGCCGGCGCCGCAACCGCGATGGTGGGTTCGCCCACGCCGCCCCAGAAGCCGCCCGACGCCACGATCACGGTTTCCACCTTCGGCATCTCGTCGATCCGCATCATCTGGTAGGTGTCGAAATTCTCCTGCTCGATGCGACCCTTGGCCACTGTGCATTCGCCATAGAAGGCCGCGGTCAGGCCATAAACGAAAGAGCCCTCGACCTGCGCCTCGATCTGCTGTGGATTGACCGCATGGCCGGGATCGGTGGCCGCGACGATACGATGCACCTTGATCTTGCCATCCTTGCCGACCGAGACTTCGGCGCAGGCCGCGACGTAAGAGCCGAAGCCCATGCATTGCGCCAGGCCACGGAAGATGCCGGCCGGGGCCGGCTTCGACCATTCGACCTTATCGGCCACGGCATTCAGCACGGCCAGATGCTTGGGATGATTGGCCATCAGCCTGCGGCGGAGGTCCAGCGGATCGGTCTTGGTTTCATGGGCGATTTCGTCGATGAAGCTTTCCAGGTAGATGGTGTTCTGGTTCAGGTTCACCCCACGCCAGAAGCCCGGCGGCACATGCGGGTTGCGCATGGCATGATCGACCAGCAGATTCGGGAAGGTATAGCCGATCGACGCCTCCGGCCCGGGAGGATTGAGTCCCTGGAAGACGACAGGGTCGACACCGTTGCGGATATTCTGCGGGAAGATGCCGGCCAGGATCGACTGGCCGGAAATCCGCATATGCAGCCCGGTCACCTCATTCTTATCATTCAGCGAGGCCGTCATCTTGCACTGCGTGACCGGATGGTAGCGGCCATGCAGCATGTCTTCCTCGCGCGACCAGATCAGCTTGACCGGCGTGCCGGGCATCTCTTTGGCAATCGCCACGGCCTGACGCACCCAGTCATGTACCGCGCCGCGCCGGCCGAAACCGCCGCCGAGATGCAGCTTGTAGACCTCGCATTGCGCCGGCGGCAGGCCGGAGGCTTCCGCGGTCGCGGCCAGCGCCGCCTCGCCGTTCTGTGTCGGCGTCCACACCTCGCAACGCTGCGGCGTATATTTCGCCGTGGCATTCATCGGCTCCATGGTGGCGTGATTCTGGAACGGGTAGCTGTAGGTGGCGGTCACTTTCTTTGCTGCACCGGCCAGCGCCGCCTCAATATCGCCGACCTTGTTGCCGACTGCGGCCTCCTTCGCATCGAGACCTTCCTTCAGCATCGCCGCGATGCTGGCACTGGAGACATTGGCATGCGGGCCATTGTCCCATTCGATAGCCATGGCATCGAGCGCGGATTTCGCCCGCCACCAGGTATCGGCCACCACGGCAACCGCACTGTCGCCCACCTGCACCACTTTCTTCACGCCGGGTTTTTTCATCGCGCCGGCGGCATCGAAGTTTTTCACCTTGCCGCCGAAGACCGGGCAATCCTTGATTGCCGCGTTCAGCAGGCCGGGCAGCTGCAGGTCGACGCCGTAAATCTGCTTGCCCGTAAGCTTTTCTGCCGTATCCAGCCGCTTCACCGGTTTGCCGGCGACCTTCCAGTCCTTCGGGTCTTTCAGCGGCACATCGGTCGGCGGCGTCAGCTTGGCGGCCGCATTCGCCACCTTGCCGTAGCTGGTGGTGCGACTGGTCGGCTTGTGCGTGATAATGCTGTTGGCAGCCACACATTCCGATGCCGGCACCTTCCATTGTTCGGCCGCCGCCTGCACCAGCATGATGCGCGCCGCCGCGCCACCCTTGCGCACGTAGTCGTGCGACTCACGGATGCCGCGGCTGCCGCCGGTGGAGAAATTGCCCCAGGCGCGGCTGCGCGCCAGGTTCTGGCCCGGCGTGGGATATTCGGTGGTCACCTTCGACCAGTTGCAGTCCAGTTCCTCAGCCACCAGCTGGGCCAGGCCGGTGAGCGTGCCCTGCCCCATTTCGGAACGGGCAATGCGGATCACCACGGTATCGTCGGGCTTCACCACCACCCAGGCATTGATCTCGGGCGCCGGTGCGGCAGCCTTCTGCTGGGCGAGCGCATCGAAGGGAATATGGAAGCCGATGGTGAGGCCGCCGGCAGCGGCAGCGGAACCGGCGATGAAGCCGCGGCGGGACGGCTTGCGGCGGGAAAGATCGGTCATGGCAGTCATGATGCTGTCCTCCCCGCTCAGATGCGCGTACGGCCGGCGCCGGCAGGATTGCCGGCCGCCTGGTGGATCGCGCTGCGCACGCGGTTATAGGTGCCGCAGCGGCAGATATTGGTGATCTCGCTGTCGATATCGGCATCGGTCGGCTTGGGCGTCTTTTTCAGCAGTGCCGCCACCGCCATGATCATGCCGACCTGGCAGTAGCCGCATTGCGGCACGTCCTGCGCCAACCAGGCTTTCTGCACCGGATGGCTGCCATTCGGCGACAGGCCTTCAATGGTGACGATCTTCTGCTGTTCGGTGATGGCCGAGGCCGGCATCGCGCAGGAGCGCACTGCCTCGCCATCGACATGCACGGTGCAGGCGCCGCACTGGGCAACCCCGCAGCCGTATTTGGTACCGGTGAGTTTCAGCTGCTCGCGCAGCACCCACAGCAGCGGCGTATCCTCCTCGGCCTGGAATTCGCGCACTTTGCCGTTGACGTTGAGCTTGGGCATTGCCGTCCTCCTGGTCCGCCGGCGAATGCCGGCGTCTGCTTCATGAGTATGTCGGGGCCTTGGGGTGACGCGATTATCAACCCGGGGCAGCCACAGCGCCGAGACACGTATTTGTGAAGTGCGATCAAAGACGAGAGCCCTGTGCGCAAGCGCACAGGGCGGTTTGGTTCGGTCAGGCTCAGGTGGATTGTGATTGACAGCCGGCCCATCCGATTGGTAAATCGATTTAGTAAATCGATACACTAAAAGTTAAAACGCTCTCAAAAACCACCTATCGGGAAGGAAACCACCATGTCGATTTCACGCCGCCGCTTTCTTGGCACCGGTGCTGGCCTGGGCGCCGGCATTGCCGCTGCCGGGCTGTTCCCTGCTCCGGCCGTTCTGGGCCAGGGCGCGCCGATCACTTTCCGCGTCTCGTCCAGCATGCCGGTCGACCCGAATGCCGCGCATCACGTCTGGTTCGATCTGTTCCAGAAGAACCTAAAGGCCAAGGTGGGCGACAAGATCCGCCTCGACTTCTTCCCCAACAGCCAGCTCGGCAAGGAAGCCGATGTGGTGCAGCAGGTCATCATCGGCTCGGTTGACATGATGATCACCGGCTCCTCGATCTGGGCCACGGCTGTGCCGGAACTGGGCGCGCTGGACCTGGGTTTCCTGTTCGACAACTACGCCCATGGCGCCAAGGCGCTGGATGCCGGCGTCGGCAAGACCTTCGAGTCGATGCTGGAAGAGCGCAAGAGCATTAGCGTACTGGGCTGGGGCTTCCATTTCGGCGCACGCAGCGTCTACACCCGGACCAAGGCCAGCAATCTGGCCGAACTCAAGAGCGTGAAGCTGCGCGTGCTGCCGGCACCGGCCTTCATCGAGACCTTCAAGCTGATGGGCGCCGTGCCGGTGCCGATCCCGGTGAATGAGTTGTACACCGCATTGCAGACCGGCGTGGTGGATGGCTTCGAGCATGACCCCGCCACCGTGCTGTCGAGCCGTTTCTATGAAGTGGCCAAGTTCTGCCTGCGCACCGACCATCTGTTCAGCCCCATGATCTGCGCCATCGGCAAGCGCGGCATGGCCAAGCTGACCAAGGATACCAAGGACGCCTTCCTGGCCGCCGCCCGCGAGGCAACCCTGGCCGAACGCGGCATCGCCGATGCCAAGGCAACCGAGGCGATGAAGGAACTAGAGCGGCTCGGCGTCACCTTCACGCCTTTCCCCGCTGCCGACCGCGCCGCGATCTCCAAGCCGGTCTCGGACACGCTCTACGCCCAGTTCATGGCGCAATATCCCAGCACGAAGCCGGTCTTCGAGGCGATTGCCAAGGCGCGCGCCTGACCATCGGTATCGACAGACCATAAGGGGCAGGCCCCGGCCGGGCGATTTTGAGTCCGGCCGGGTGTCCTGAGGAGACAGCGGACCATGAACAGCAACGCGGCCATTGCGGCCATCGATACCCCCCTGCTCTACGCCCGTTACGGGCGACTGGGCACCGGTCTGCGCCGGGCCCTGTCGGTGATCGAATATGCCGCCGGCCTGGCCCTCGCCGTCGATGTGGCCGTCGTCTTCGCTTCGGTGATCTACCGCTATTTCCTGCATGACCCAGTCGACTGGGCCGAAGAGATCGCGCGCGCCCTGATGGTAATGCTGGTCTTCTTCGGCGCCGCGTCAGCGCTGGGCCGCAACCATCATGCCGGCATCGACGTGTTCCGCGCCGCCTTCCCCGAACGCTGGCAGCAGATTCTGGTGCAGCTCAGCCAGTGGGTTGTCGCTGCCGTATCGCTGGCGCTGCTGGTCACATCCTACATGCTGCTGGAAGAAAGTGCCGGCCAGACCACACCGCTCGGCCTGCCGCATGGTATCTACGCCTGGCCGGTAGTGATCGGCAGCCTGTGCATGGCGCTCTTCTCGCTCGCCAATGCCTTCGAGGCGCCGCGCCGGCTGGCCTTCGGCACGCTGGCCAGCGTCATCATCGTCTGCGCCATCCTGGCAGCCTGGCACAGCTATGCCTGGGCCTCGGCGCCTTCGCCGCTGATGCTGCTGCTGGTCGGCTTCATTGGCAGCATCGTCATCGGCGTGCCGATCGCCTTTGCCCTCGCCTTTGCCTCGCTGGTCTATTTCGTCGCCGACCCGTCGCTGCCGATGGTGATCTATTCGCAACAGGTGGCGGCCGGCGCCGACCATTTCGTGCTGCTGGCGATTCCCTTCTTCGTGCTGGCCGGCCTGGCCATGGAAGCCAACGGCATGTCGTCGCGGCTGATCGAACTTCTGCTGCGCATGATGGGCCGCCTGCGCGGCGGCATCAACCTGATCACCATCGTGGCCACCGCCGTGTTCTCCGGCATCTCCGGTTCGAAGCTGGCCGATATCGCCGCCGTCGGCGGCATCATCATGCCGGCCGTGCGCCGCAGCCGGCAAGACCCGAACGAGACTGCAGGGCTGCTGGCCTGCACCGCCGTGATGGCGGAAACCATCCCGCCTTGCGTCAACATGATTATCTTCGCCTTCGTCGCCAATGTCTCGGTCGGTGGTCTGTTCGTGGCCGGCCTGGTGCCGGCTGCTTTCCTCGCCCTGCTGCTGGCCACCGTTGCCATCTGGTATGGCGGCAAGGTCGATCCCGAACACCTGAAGGCCAGCGACCGCTCGCTGGCGCAGCTGATCGTCGGTTCCCTGGTGGCGCTAATCATGATCCTGATGATCGGCCGCGGCGTCATGGCCGGCCTGGCAACCTCCACCGAGATCTCCGCCTTCGCGGTGGTCTACGCCCTGGTGGTGGGCGGCCTGGCCTTCCGTGAACTGACCATGCGGATCACCATGCGGCTGTTCGTGCAATCGGCTGCCATGGCCGGCAGCATCCTGTTCATCGTCGCAGCCGCTTCGGGCTTCGCCTATGCGCTGACTATCGAGCAGATTCCGTCGCTGATCTCGGCCACCATGATCGACTTCGGTCATGCCTATGGCAGCGTGATGTTCGTGCTGCTCGCCACCGTGGTGATGATCTTTTTCGGTGCCGTTCTGGAAGGCGCGCCGGCCCTGATCATCTTCGGTCCGCTGCTGACGCCCATCGCCGCCCAGCTCGGCGTCAACCCGCTGCATTTCGGTACCGTTATGGTGATTGCCATGGGCTTCGGGCTCTTTGCTCCTCCCGTGGGACTCGGCCTGTTCGCTACCTGCACCATGACCGGCACGCGCGTGCAGGACGTGGCCCGACCGATGATGAAATACCTTGCCATCCTGGCGCTCGGCCTCGTTATACTTGTGCTGTTTCCGACCTTCTCCCTGTGGCTTCCTGCAAAATTCGGCATGAACTGACGCCTTGGTAAACTCAAGTATGTCCACCATCACCGACGTAGCCAGACTGGCCCGGGTTTCCGCATCGACGGTATCGAACGTGCTGAACGGGCGCGTTGACAGGATGAGCAAGGAAACGCTCAGCCGTGTGCAGCAGGCCGTCGCCGAACTCGGATTCCAGCCTAACCGCACGGCACGCCAGCTCAAGACCGGGCAGATCGAGATGCTGGGCCTGCTGGTGCCGTCGATGGGCAATCCGAGCTACGGCCTGCTGGCGCGCGAAATCGAGATCGTGGCGCGCGAGCGGCATGGCTATCGCGTCATCGTCGCCAATACCTACCGCGAACCGCAGCAGGAACGCGCCTTCCTCGACGACATGTGGTCGCAGGGCGTGCGCGGCGTGATCGTGATCTCCTCGCTGGCCGACGAGACGCATTTCGAGGAACCGGTCGCGCGTGGCCTGGTGGCAGTGAGCTACGACAGCCATGCCCGCCGCGACCGCCAGCCGATCCTGGATTATGTTTCCGCCGACAACGTCGCAGGTGCCGGCCTGGCCGTGCAGCACCTGGTCGCGCATGGCCACCGCACCATCGCCTTCCTGACGCCATCGGGCTGGACCTTCAGCCGCGCCGAGAAGCGCGAAGGCTTCATGGCCGCCGTACAGCAGGCCGGCATCATGGGCGTGGTGATCGCCGGCAGCACGGCCTCGCATTATGCCGACGAGGAGATGGCCGAACTGGGCCAGAGCCTGGCCACGCCCCTGGTGCAGCATGCCGACCGACCGACCGCCGCGGTGGCGATCAACGACATGATGGCCATCGGCCTGATGGCCGGGCTGCGCGAGCAGGGGCTGGAACTGCCGCGCGACATGTCGGTGGTCGGCATGGACGGCATCCCGCTCGGCGCATATGTGGCGCCGCCACTGACCACGATCCGCCTGCCATTACCCGATCTGGCGCGCACCATGGTCGACCGCATCATGCTGCGCCTGAAACAGCCCGACACGCCACCGGATGAATTCCGTTTCACATCCACCCTGCTTGAGCGCGGCTCCGTCGCTCCGCCGCCCCGTTAACCGAGTCTCCATGCGCATCCTGCTGACCCACACGCCTGACGCCCTGCGCAACTACTACGGCGAGGATGCGCTGGCTGCTTTGCGCCAGCATGGCGAAGTAAAACTGCATCAGGGCGACACCCCGCTGAACACCGCACAGCTGATCGAAGCGGCACGCGACTGCCAGGTGATCGTCTCCGACCGCCAGACGCCCGGCGAGGCGGCTGTCTTTGAAGCCCTGCCCGATCTTGTCGCCTTCCTGCGCTGCGCCATCGACATCCGCAATATCGACCGCGCCGCCGCCGACCATGCCGGCGTGCTGGTAACCCGGGCCACGGCCGGCTTCATCGATGCAGTGGCGGAACTGGCGATCGGCTTCATGGTCGACCTGTCGCGCGGAGTCAGCGCGGCGGTGCGTGCCTATCAGGCGCAACAGGCCCCCGCCATCCGAATGGGCATCCAGCTGTCACGCTCCAGCGTCGGCATTATCGGCTATGGCGCCATCGGGCGCCGCGTCGGCGAATTGGCCCATGCGCTCGGCATGACTGTGCTGGCCAGCGATCCGCAAGCAAAGATCGCCGAGCCTTATGTCGAGCAGGTAGCGCTGACGCATCTGCTGCATGCGGCGAAATTCGTGATCTGCCTGGCACCGGCCAATGCGCAGACCGAGAAACTGATGGATGCCCGCGCGTTTGCCGTCATGCAGCCGGGCAGTTATTTCATCAACCTGTCGCGCGGCGAGCTGGTGGACGAGGCGGCGCTGGCCGATGCCCTCGACAGCGGGCATCTCGCCGGCGCGGCGCTCGATGTCGGCCGCGCGCCGGACCAGATGCCGTCACCCCTTCTCGCACAGCGCAGCGACGTGATCGCCACGCCGCATATCGGCGGGCTGACGCCGGAAGCCGTGTCGCATCAGGCTTTCGATACCGTGCAACAGGTGGCCGCGCTGGCCGCCGGCCGCGTTCCGCCGGGCGCCGTCAATGCCGATATGGCAAAGCGGCTGGCCCGGCTCGGCGTCTCAGCGGCCTGAAGGCCGCTCACTCGCCCTTGTTGACGCTGCCGGGCTTCAGCGTGTTGGCCTTGAGGTCGTATTTGGCCAGCAGCTGATCGTAGAGTCCCTTCTGCTGCAGGCTGAGCAGGGCGGCATGCACGGCATCGCGCAGCTTCGGCTCGGTCTTCAGCACCGGGATGCCGGCCAGCGTGGTGGTGAAGACATCGCCCAGGATCACATAGGTGTTGGGTTCCTGCGTCAGCAGATAGGGCAGCGTCTCGTTGCCCTGCACTGCGGCGTCGATGCGCTGGGTCTTGAGCTGGGTGCGTGCGTCGATCGAGCCTTCAGTGCCGACCACTGCAATCGCCGGCTTGCCCTTGGCGACACAGTTGGCCTCGCTCCAGGCCTCAATCTGCTTCGGCCAGTTGGTTGAGCGGCTGGCGCCCACCTTCTTGCCGCAGAGATCGGCGGTCGACTTGATCTCCTTCGACATCGCCGCGGAGGTATAGAACTGCGCGCCGGTCTTCAGGTAGTCGACAAAGTCCTGCAGGTCGCGGCGGGTCGGCAGGTCGCTCATGCCGGCCATCACCATGTCGACGCGGCCGGTCTGCAGCGAGGGCAGCATCTGGGCGAAGGCGATTTCCTGCCATTCGACAGCCACACCCATCTCCTTGGCCAGGGCCGCGCCGAGCTCGATATCGAAGCCCTTCAGCGTGTTGGTGGCCGGATCCTTGAAGGTGATCGGCGGATAGTTCGGCATGGTGGCAATCACCACCTTGCCGGCCGTCTTGATGCGGTCGGGCAGATCGGCGCCGAAAGCATTCTGGGCAGCGGGCAGGGCGAGCAAGGCGGCGCACAGGCCGAGAACGAAATGCTTGGTCGACATGGGAGGTCTCCTTTGGGGCTGTTCAGTTCAATACGGCGGTAATGAAATCACGCGTCCGCGCCTGTTGCGGGTTACTGAGAATCTGCTGCGGCGAGCCGGCTTCGACCACGGCGCCGCGATCCATGAAGACGACGCGATGCCCCACTTCGCGGGCGAAGCCGAGTTCATGCGTCACCACGATCATGGTCATGCCGCTGCCGGCCAGGCCGCGCATGACAGCCAGCACCTCGCCGACCAGTTCGGGATCGAGCGCCGAGGTCGGTTCGTCGAACAGCATGAGCTTTGGCTTCATCGCCAGGGCGCGGGCAATCGCCACGCGCTGCTGCTGGCCGCCCGACAGCTGTGCCGGATAGGCATCGCGCTTGTCGGCCAGGCCGACGCGGTCGAGCAGCGCCAATGCCTCGGCCATGACCTCGGCGCGCGGGCGCTTCTGCACGGTGATCGGGCCCTCGACGATATTCTGCAGCGCGGTCATATGCTGGAACAGGTTGAAGCGCTGGAACACCATGCCGGTGGCCAGCCGCTGCCGCGCCACTTCGGCATCCGACAACGGATGCAGCTTGTCGCCGACGCGGCGATAACCGATCAGCTCGCCGTCGATCCAGACCGCGCCGCCATCCAGGCGTTCGAGCTGATTCAGGCAGCGCAGGAAAGTGCTCTTGCCCGAGCCGCTCGGCCCGATGATGCAGAGCACCTCGCCCGGGCTGATATCGAGCGAGACATCCTGCAAAGCCGTGAAGCTGCCGAACTGTTTGGTCAGGTTGCGCGCAACCAGCATGGGAGCGGCGCCGGTCATGTCAGCGCCCCCGTTTTCTGCGCCGATGCCGTCTTGCGCTGGCCCCTGCCGAAATGACGCTCGAGGAAATGCTGGCCGATGCTGAGTACGGTGACCACCGCCAGATACCAGATGGCGGCAACGAACAGCAATTCGATCACGTAGTTGTTGGCATAGTAGATGGTCTGCGCGTTGCGCAGGATTTCGGAATACTGAATCACGCTGGCGATCGAGGTGAGCTTGACCATGCTGATCACCTCGTTGCCGACCGGCGGGATGATGACGCGCATCGCCTGCGGCATCACGATGCGACGCAGCGCCGTCAGACGGGTCATGCCGATGGCGGACGCCGCCTCGGTCTGACCGCTGTCGACCGAGAGGATGCCCGAGCGCACCACTTCCGCCGTATAGGCGCCCTGGTTGATGCCAAGCCCGAGCAGCGTGGCGACAAAGGGCGTGATCAGTTCGACGGTGCGGATGCTGAATACATCGGGGATGCCGATACGCGGAAACACCAGCGCCAGGTTGAACCATAGCAACAGCTGCAGGATCAGCGGCGTGCCGCGGAAGAACCAGATGTAAAGCACGGCGGTGCCCCTGAGCACCGGGTTGGGCGACATCGCCATGACGGCGAAGATCACGCCGAGCGTGATGCCGAGTGCCATGGCGCAGACCGTCATCGCAATCGTATTGACCAGGCCGCTGAGGATCGCCGGCGCGGTGAAGAACTGCCCGACCACGCGCCAGGCGATCTGGCCGTCGGCGAAGGCCTTCACGATGAACAGCAGGATGGCGAGGATCGCCGCCGCCGCCAGCCAGCGGCCGTAATGCCGCGGCTTCACGATGCTGAGTTTGCCGATATCGTAATCCGGCGCTGCTGACTGACTGACTGTAGGCTGCATGTTGCGTCCCCCGACTGGCCGCGTTGCGCGGCTTACGCATGCAAGAGAATTACGAATGCTTCAGAATTTCGGCCCCGCGTAAGACGCACACCAGGCTTTCTGGCTGGTGCACACGGCCTGCAGGCGATCCAGTTGTTCCCTGACCCGCACCGGCGCGGTGCCGCCATAGCCCTGCCGCGCCGCCACGGCGGCCTGCGGCGTCAGCGCCGCCTTGATCGAGATATCGAGCCGCGGATCGACCAGGGCGAGATCGGCCGCGCCGACATCCTCCAGCCCGATGCCGCGCTCCTCGCAAAGCCGCACCAGCGCGCCGGTGACCTCATGCGCATTGGCAAAGGGCACGCCGCGGCGCGACAGCCAGTCGGCCACTTCGGTGGCCAGCGTGAAACCTTCGGTCGACTGCCTGAGCAGCGTCTCGGTATTCACCGTCATGGTGCGCACCATGCCGGCCATGGCCGGCAGCGCCAGCGCCAGACCGTCGATGGCATCGAAAGCGGCGGCCTTGTCTTCGATCATATCGCGGTTATAGGCGAGCGGCAGGCCCTTCAGCGCCACCAGCATGGCATTGAGATCGCCGATCAGCCGGGCGGACCGGCCGCGCGTCAGTTCGGCGATATCGGGATTCTTTTTCTGCGGCATGATCGACGAGCCGGTGGCGAAGGCATCGTCCAGCTCGACCCATTTGAACTGCCGCGACGACCAGATCACGATTTCTTCCGACAGG
>NZ_JAOZVR010000005.1 GCF_025869515.1 Ferrovibrio sp. | reverse complement strand
TGATCCGAGGCAGCGAAAGACAGCCGGAGATAGCCTTCGCCGTGGCTGCCGAAGCTGGTGCCTGCGATTGTGGCAACCCCTGCCTGTTCCAGCAGCCCGTCCTGCATCTGGCGGGCGTTCAGTCCGGTCTCGGTGATGTTGGGGAAAGCGTAGAAGGCACCCTCGGGCTTGATGCAGCTCAGGCCCGGAATCTTGTTCAGGCCGGCAACGCAGAGATCGCGGCGACGGCGGAAGGCGAGCCGCATCTGCTCCACGGCATCCTGCGGACCCTGCAGGGCGGCGATGCCGGCAAACTGGGTCGGCGCGTTGACGCAGGAATGGGTGTTGATGGCCAGCTTGGTGGCCAGCTCCGCCAGGCCGGCCGGCCACAGGCCCCAGCCGAGCCGCCAGCCGGTCATCGCATAGGTCTTCGACCAGCCATCCAGGATGATGAGGCGATCCTGCAACTGGTCGAGATAGGGAATGAAGCTGGCGTAGGTGCCGTCGCCATCCAGCACCAGGCGGGAATAGATCTCGTCGGCCATGATGGCGACATGCGGGAAGCGCTGCAGCCCCACGACCAGTTTTTTCACTTCTGCTGCCGGCGCGACGCCGCCGGTGGGATTGGCCGGCGAATTGACGATGAGCAGCCGCGTGCGCGGCGTGATGCGCGCGAGCAGGTCTTCGGCGCGGAAGGCGAAGCCGTTCTTTTCCAGCAGCGGATAGCCGGCCAGCGTGGCGCCGGTATAGTTGACCAGCGATTCATAGATCGGGAAGCCGGGATCGGGATACATGATCTCGGCGCCGGGCTCGCCGAACATTTCGATGGCGGTGGCCATCGTCACCTTGCCGCCCGGCACGATGACGATGCGGTCGGGCGAGACGCTGACCTTGTAGCGGGTCGCGATCTCGGCGCAGACGGCTTCGCGCAGCGGCAGAATGCCGTTGGCCGGCGTATAGCCGTGATGGCCGTCGCGCAGCGCCTTGATCGCGGCCTCGACTACATGCGGCGGGGTGGGGAAATCGGGCTGGCCGATGCCGAGATTGATCACGCTCTTGCCCTGGGCCTCAAGGGCCTTGGCCCGGGCCAGCACCTCGAAGGCGCTCTCGCTGCCGAGGCGAGACATCCGCGCGGCAATCTGCATGCTTGTCCTCCCGCTTGTACTTGGTCTGCTTATGACGGGATTCCGGCGGGCAAACAAGGCGGTGCGGTGCAAAACGCCAGCACCGATGCCGCTTTCGGCATGACATTATGCGCCGGACGTATGAGGTGCCGCCGGGCGCTCGTCATTCCGTGTGACAAGCCGGGCAACAGGCTTGCGAGGGCGGGCGGCCTTGCCTAGTGTCCTCTGCCTCACGCAGAGGACACCCGGAAAATGCTGCTCGACGTTCGCACCTACACCTGCCGTCCCGGCACCATCAAGCTGCAGCTCGAAATGTACGAAAAGCTCGGCTTCAAGCCGCAGACCCGCCATCTCGGCCAGCCCGTCGCCTTTCTGGTCACCGAGACCGGCCCGATCAACACCTATATCCATATCTGGGCCTATGAGAGCGCCGCCGACCGCGAGACCAAGCGCGCCGGCATGCAGGCCGATCCGGAGTGGCAGGCCTTTCTGAAGGCCAGCGGCGAGGCTGGCTACCTGGTCAGTCAGCAGAACCAGCTGATGACTCCGGCGGCCTTCGCCCCGATCAAACGCTAATCATTCCAGGCAAGCGAGTACCGATTATGAAACGCAGTGCCATGAGAACTGGTGGTCAGATTCTGGTCGAGCAGTTGCGCCTGCATGGCGTCGACATGGCCTTCGGCGTGCCGGGCGAAAGCTTCCTCGCCGTGCTGGACGCGATGCACGACCATACCAACCACATGAAGTTCGTGATCTGCCGCCAGGAAGGCGGCGCGGCGATGATGGCCGATGCCTATGGCAAGACCACCGGCCGGCCCGGCATCTGCATGGTAACGCGCGGGCCCGGCGCCACCAATGCCTCGGCCGGCGTGCATGTCGCGTTTCAGGATTCGACGCCGATGATCCTGTTCATCGGCCAGGTCGGCCGCGACATGATGGAGCGCGAGGCGTTCCAGGAAGTCGACTATCGCCGCATGTTCGGCCAGATGGCCAAGTGGGTGGCGCAGATCGACGATGCCGCGCGCATTCCCGAATTCATCAGCCGCGCTTTCAGCGTCGCGATGTCGGGCCGGCGCGGGCCGGTGGTGCTGGCGCTGCCGGAAGACATGCTGACCGATATGGTGGACTGCGCCGACGGACGCCCGGTGATTTCGGCCGAGGCGCATCCGTCGATGGAGCAGATGGCGGAGCTGAAAGCCATGCTGCAGGACGCCAAAAAGCCATTCATGATCGTGGGTGGCAGCGGCTGGAGCGAGGCCGTTCGCGCGCAGGTGCAGGAATGGGCCGCGGCGTCTGACATGCCGGTGGGCGCGGTGTTCCGCCGCCAGGATTACCTCGACAACGACTGGCCGAATTATGTCGGTGATGTCGGCATCGGCATCAATCCCAGGCTGCAGGCGCGCATCAAGGAGGCCGACCTGCTGCTGGTGATGGGTTCGAAGCTGGGCGAGATGGCGACCGGCGGCTACACCATGTTCGGCATTCCGGTGATGGACCAGAAGATCGTGCATGTGCATGCCGGCGCCGAGGAACTCAACCGCGTCTATTCCGCCGACCTGCCGATCCATGCCAGCAACGCGGCCTTCGCCGCCGCGCTGACCAAGATGGGCCCGGTGGATGGCAAGGCCTGGGCCGCCAGCACCAAGCAGTCGCGTGCCGATTACGAGGCCTGGCAGGCACCGGTGACCTCGCCGGGCAATATCCAGATGTCGCAAATCATCAAATGGCTGGACGAGACGCTGCCGGCCGATGCGGTGTTCTGCAACGGCGCTGGCAACTACGCCACCTGGGTGCACCGCTTCCATCGCTATCGCCGCCACAGCAACCAGCTGGCGCCGACCTCGGGCTCGATGGGCTACGGCCTGCCGGCCTCGGTGGCGGCCAAGCTGATCAATCCGCAGCGCACGGTGGTGGCCTTCGCCGGCGACGGCTGCTTCCTGATGCATGGCCAGGAATTCGCCACCGCCCTGCAGTATGGCGCCAACATCATCGCCGTCGTGGTCAACAACGGTATGTATGGCACCATCCGCATGCACCAGGAGCGCGAGTATCCGGCGCGTATCAGCGGCACCGAACTGCGCAACCCTGATTTCGCGGCTTACGCGCGGGCCTTCGGCGGCCATGGCGAGACGGTGGAGCGCACGGAAGACTTCGCGGCGGCCTTCGAGCGGGCGCAGAAAAGCGGCAAGCCGGCGATCATCGAGATCAAGCTCGATCCGGAAGCGCTGACGCCGCGCCAGACGCTGAGCCAGATCCGCGAAGCCGGCGTGCAGGCCAAGGCGCATCACGCGGATCGGTAACTTCCATTGTCATGCCCGGGCTTGACCCGGGCATCCCATTTTAAATGGGACCCGCGGATCAAGTCCGCGGGTGACGTATTCGCTCTGTTTTATTTCCTCACATTGACCAGCACCACGCCGGCAAGCGCCAGCGCGCCGCCGATCAGGCCGAGCGTGGTGGGCACTTCGCTGAGCCAGAGCCAGCCGATCAGGGTGGCCACCGGCGGCACGGCGTAGAGCATGTTGGTGGCGCGCGCCGCCGGCAGGCGGGCCAGCACCATCGCCCAGGTGCCATAGACCACGAAGCTCGGGATGGCGGCGAGATAGACAGCGGCGAAGATCGCATCGCTCGAGGCCACCTGCATCTGAGCGATGCCGCTCGGCAGCATGGGTGCCAGCAGCAGCGCGCCGATCACGATATTCCACGCGGCCACGGTCAGCGGCTTGTGGCGCGCGAACAGCGGCTTCTGCACGATGCTGTTGATCGCCGTGGCGAAGGTGGCGCCCAGCACCAGCAGCACGCCGCTGTCGAACTCGAAGCCGTCGATCTTGCCAACCGCAATGAAGCCGACGCCGAGGAAAGACAGCGCCGTGCCGAGCCAGGCGTAAAGCCCGAAGCGTTCGTTCAGGAACGCCATGGCCAGCAGGGCAGTGAGGATCGGGTTGACGTTGATGATGAAGCTGGCGGCAGCAGCGGGAACCGTGCGCTGGCCAAGATTGAGCAGCGCGGTATAGAGCGCGACGAAGACCACGCCGCCAAAGGCGAAGCGCCAGGCATCGCGCCAGCCCGGCAGGGCGGGCCGGGTGACGGCCAGGAATATGGCGGCCGGGACGGCGGCGAGGCCGAAGCGCAGCGCGCCGAGTTCCAGCGCGCCGAAGCCGGTCAGGCCGAGCCGGATGGCCGGAAAAGCGGAGGCCCAGCCGAGTACGGTGACGGCCACCAGGGCCAGGGTGGCAGTATCGAGCCGGGCGGAGGCAGGCACGGCAGGGCAGACGGCAGTCATGGGAAAGCTCCTTGTAAAACAATGAGCTAGAGCATGGTGTGGCACTCGATGATTGACAATCGAACAGATAAGGGGCCAGCTGTGCGTATGGATCACAGCTTGCCGAGCCAGCTGCCGCCGCTGGATACCCTGCGCGCCTTCGAGGCTGCTGCCCGGCTGGGCAGCTTTTCCGCCGCCGCCGAGGGGCTGAACCTGACTCATGGGGCGATCAGCCGGCAGGTCGCCAAGCTGGAACGCTGGCTCGGCCTCAAGCTGTTCCAGCGCGAGGCGCGCGGCGTGAAACTCACCCCAGATGGCGACCGGCTCTATGTCTCGACCCGCGAGGCCTTCGCGCTGATCGGTGCCTACTCCGACCGCTGGACCGAGCCGCGCGGTTCGGCTGTCGTGCGCCTCAGTGCATTGCCCTCGGTGAGCAGCCGCTGGCTGATGCCGCGTCTGGCCGAACTCGAGGGCAGCGACCTGCGCATCCTGTTCAGCGTCGACCATCGCCAGGTCGACCTGCAGGAGGAAGGCATCGATCTGGCGCTGCGCTGTGGCCGGGGCGAGGTGCCGGGTCGCGTGTCGCTGCAGCTGTTCGAGGAATGGTGCTATCCGGTGGCGTCGCCGGAGCTGGCGAAGACAATCGGCAGCGGAGACGCGAAACGCCTGCTGAAATTCCCGCTGATCCATGACTCCAGCGCCACCGGCTGGCGCGCCTGGTTCGCCGAACAGGGACTGGACTATCGCCCCGCTACGCATGACCGCCGCTTCGAGGATTACGGCCTGGTGCTGGATGCCGCCGCCTGCGGGCTCGGCATCGCGCTGGCCCGTCCGCCGCTGGCGCAGCGCGATCTCGATGCCGGCCGCGTGGTGGCGGTGGACCGGCGCATCGCGCGCAATTCAGTCTCCTACTGGCTCGACCGGCCGCCGGGCAAGCTGCGCCCGGCCGCCGCCCAGCTGGCCGCGCGCCTTGCAGCCGAGGCCGGCGTGGCGCCGGCGGCGCTGGCAACATTCATTGACAGCGACTGATGCATCGACTGTTCTAGACGGCCGGCAGGGAGCGGGGGACTACGATGTTAGGCAGGCTTGCGGCAGTGATCCTGCTGCCGTTCATGCTGCAGGCCATGCCGGCCTCGGCGATGGTGATGGAAGTCGTCGACAACCAGTTGATCATGTCCGGCGCGGTGGTCAGCGGCGATTACTTCAACATCACCTCGCTGCTCGACCGCAATCCGCAGGTTGATACGGTGGTGGTGCGCAATTCGCCTGGCGGCCATGCCTTCACGGGATTCGGCATCGGCGCGATCATCCGTGCCCGCAAGCTGAACACGGCGGTTTCCGGCTATTGCCGCTCGGCCTGTTCGCGTATTTTCCTCGGCGGAGTCGAGCGCCGCTTTGCCACCGACACGCCGCCGGGCCAGACCTATGTCGCCTTTCACGGCAACTACGACGACAGCGGCCGGCTCAACATCTCCAATATCGAGACGCTGCGCAAATACGTGATCGACTACAGCGACGGCAAGGCCGATATCGAGCTGGTCAAACGCTGGACCGTGATCCCGAATACATCCGGCTACATCTACTTTTTCGATCCGCACCGCCTGAACCGCAAGGACGGCATCTCGGTCTTCCTGTGCCAGGGCACGGAAAAGAAGAAATACGAAGATTGCGAGAAGATTGCCGGCAAGACCGGCTTCGATGTCGGCGTCTATACCTCGACGGAACTGGTCAAGCCGAACAAGTAGATCTGCGTTCGTCAGAGCCGGGCGAAGCGGCTGAACTGAAAGTGCTGGAGATTGCCGCCCGGCGTGCGGTGTTCCTCATGCCGCGACTCCTGCAGCACAAAATCCGCGCCCAGCTCGGTCTGCAGGCTTTGCGGCGAATAGCGCGTCACCGGCAGGCCACTGCAGCGCTCCGGTCCGTCGGGCGCGAAACTGGCGATGATGATCTGGCTGCCGGCGCCGGTGCCGGCCAGCAGCGCCCGTTTATAGGCCGCGCGGTCGGACGGCTCGGTCAGGAAATGGAAAACGGCACGGTCATGCCACAGGCGATATGCCCGGGTCGGCTGCCACTGCGTGATGTCGGCGACGATCCAGTCGATCCGGCTGGCCGCCTCGCCGAGCCGCGTCCGGCTTTTTTCCAGTGCGGCAGCGGCGATGTCGAGCACCGCCAGATTGCCGTAACCCTCGGCCAGCAGGGCGTCGGCCAGCCGCGAGGCACCGCCGCCGATATCGATCAGTGCCGCGTCATGGGCGATACCGCTGTTCTGAATGAGGGCCAGCGAGAGTGCGGGATTGTCCTGGAACCAGCTCACCTCGGTTTCGGCCCTGGTGGTGTAGACAGAATCCCAGTGCTGCTTGCGGTCCATGATCGCCTCCCTGCCCAGGCATATAAGAAGCCGGGCGGGAGAATCAATCACCGCCGGCCGAAGGCCTATATGCGGCGATGCGGCCGTGTACGGAATGCGATATGCCTATCCATGCGTGTGAACCGGGGATTTGCCATGGCCTTGCCGCATTCCTGTGCGGGCATGCGGGTGCCAGGTTGAAATAAAAATTGTAATCGTGTTCGGCGGTCGTCGTCGTCGACCGCGATGGAATCCGGGGACTGAGCTTGACATGATCGCCACACTCGCGCCGGTCGGCGCCCTGCTGCTCAGCGTGGCCCTCTTGCTGACCGGTAACGGTCTGCAGGGCACGCTGCTGCCGGTCCGCGCCAATCTGGAAAACTTTGGCGCATTATCGATCGGCGTATTGGGATCGGCCTATTACATCGGTTTCGTTGCCGGCTGCATTCTGACGCCCAAGCTGATCCGCCGGGTCGGACATATCCGGCTGTTTACCGCTATGGTCGCCGTCGCTTCGGCGATACCGCTGGCGCATGCCATGCTGGTCGGATCGCTGCCCTGGTGGCTGCTGCGCGTGATGACCGGAATCTGCATGGCGGGCCTGTATCTCATCATCGAAAGCTGGCTGAACGAACGCGCCACTCCGGAAAACCGCGGTCTGGTCTTCACCACCTATACGACGGTGAATTTCTCGGTGATCACGCTGGGCCAGATGCTGATGCTGGCCGACGATCCGCTGCGGTTTCATCTGTTCAGCCTGGCTTCGATCCTGGTTTCGCTGGCGGCGGTGCCGGTGGCGCTGACCCGCTCACCGCAGCCGGCCCCGATCTCCTCGGCGCGACTCAGCCTGCGCAAGCTGTATCGGGTTTCACCCGTCGGCGTGGCCGGCGTGCTGACGGTCGGCCTGGCCAACGGCGCCTTCTGGGGGATGGCGCCGGCCTTTGCCGCCCAGGCCGGCCTCAGTGTGCCGCAGATCGCCTGGTTCATGAGCGCCACCGTGGTGGGCGGCGCGCTGGCGCAATGGCCGTTCGGCCGGCTGTCCGACCGCATGGATCGCCGACGCACCATCCTGATCGCCTGCGCCCTGGCCTGCCTGGCCGCCCTGCTGGTGATTGCCACTGCCCTGGCGATGCCGGCCCTGATGATCGGGGCCGCTTTCCTGTTCGGCATCTTTGCATTTCCGGTTTATGCGCTCAGCGTCGCCCATACCAACGACATGGCCAAGGATGTCGACTTCGTCGCCGTCGCCGGCGGCCTGCTGCTGATCAACGGGGCCGGTTCGGTGATCGGGCCGGCGGTTGCCGGCGTGGCGATGGATCGCTTCGGTCCACTGGGCCTGTTCGGCTTCACCGCACTGATTCATGCCGCGATGGCCGGATTTGCCCTGTATCGCATGCGCCAGCGCGCCGCGCCGCCGCAGGACCAGAAGGCGGATTTCGTGCCGATGCCGAGCACCGCTCCGGTGCGGGCCGATCTCGATCCGCGCGCCGACGAAACCGCCGGTCCGCCAGATCGGTCTGCTGGATGATCCGGTGGGGATACGGCAGCGTAAAACAAACAAAACCGGCAGCCGTCACAGGAAATCGGCGGCGCGGTCGTGTAGGCTGGAGACATGATGATTCCCAATACCGAGCATATGCCGGCCAGCGATATTCCCGTGGCGATGTGGCTGGTGAAGGCCGGTCTGGACGATGTCGCCCCGGAAACCCTGGTCACCGGCTTCTGCAGTCATGTCGTTACGGCCGGCATCCCGCTGCAGCGGGTGTTTGTCGGCATGGCCACGCTGCATCCGCTGCTGCGCGCCCGCGGCTATACCTGGACGCAGACCGGCGGCCTGATCGGCAACGAGGCCATGCCGCATCGCGATCCCGATGACGAGCCTGAGGCCTGGGTCGCCAGTCCGCTGCGGCACATGCTGGCCAAAGAGGTGCCGGAGTTGCACCGGCCTCTGACCAGGCCGGAGGCGATAGGCGATTTCCCGGTGCTCAAGGAATTTGCCGAACAGGGCCTGACCGACTGGTTTGCCATGGCGCACAGTTTCGGCTGGACTTTCGAAAACGGCCGGCATGTGACCGACCGCTATGCCGGTATCGGCATGATCAGCAGTTTCACCACCATGCGGGCCGGTGGATTCAGCGAGGATCACCTGACACGGCTGCGCCGGCTGGTGCCGCTGCTGGCACTGGCGGTGAAGGCCGCCATGCTGACCCAGATGAGCCGGGATCTGACCGCTGCCTATATCGGCGGCGACGCGGCGCATCGCGTGCTCAATGGTGCTATCCGCCGCGGCCAGGCCGAGCGGATCGAGGCCGTGATCCTCTATGCCGATCTGCGCGGCTTCACGGCGCTGGCCGACCGCCTGGCCATCGAGCCGCTGGTCGAAACCCTGAATGCCTATTTCGACTGTCTGGGGCCGGCCATTGAGGCGGGTGGCGGGCAGGTGCTGAAATTCCTCGGCGACGGCCTGCTGGCCAGCTTCCAGCTCGATGGCCGGCGTTCGCCACAAGAGGTCGGCACCGCCGCCCTGCGGGCCGCCCGGGCGGCCCTCGATGCCGTGCAGGCATTGAATGCCGACCGCAGCGCTGCCGGGCTGCCTGTGTTGGCGCTCGACATCGCCTTGCATGAAGGCCTGGTGATGTATGGCAATGTTGGCACCGGGGCACGGCTCGACTTCACCCTGATCGGGCCGACGGTGAACGAGGCGTCGCGGCTGGAAAACCTGTGCACTGCCCTGGATCGCAACCTGCTGGCCTCGGAAACCTTCATGCGCATCGCCGGGTCCGGCGCCGGCCTGGTTTCGCTCGGTCGCCATGCCTTGCGCGGCGTGGCCGAGATGCGCGAGGTCTTCGGCCTGGCCCAATAAAAAACGGCGCCCGTAAGGGCGCCGTTTCAGGCGATGTAAAAATCGCTGGCGCTCAAAGCACCTTGAGGTCCACCGCCGAGGTCTTGCCTTTCTGGGTGGCCAGCTCGTAGCTGACTTTCTGGCCATCGTTCAGGCCGTTCAGGCCGGCGCGCTCGACGGCGCTGATATGCACGAAGACATCGCTGCCACCGGATTCCGGCTGGATAAAGCCGAAGCCCTTGGTGCTGTTGAACCACTTCACGGTACCGATCGCCATAGGAAACTCCTGATAGGCATAGTCACAGACCAGGCCTGCACATGCAGGCCGGGCACTCTTCTGTTTCGGGAGCGACTGAGCGCCACCAGCCGGGCGGACCCGGAACCGACGACCCGCAGAAACAGGCCAAAACATCAGATTGCACCGACCATAGAACGGCAGGGGGCGGGCATTGTCAATCGACCCACCATATCTGGGGCTGCCTTGGTCAATTGCGGCAAGATTATGAAATCTTACACCTTTTCATTTAGTAACCTTGAATTAAGGGAAAGAGTGCTTATCTTCACTCATGGTCGTTGAGACCAATGATGATCGCCGTCCGCAAAGCGGGATGCAGTGGCCCGCCGGCGCATCATCAGCCTTTCCCCCCTCCCACATTCTGACCGCACCAGCCATCGGACTTGTCCGATGCGCCTCGCTGCATGTTCCGCGTCGCATCGCCTGGCGATGGCTGCGGAACTTGTGGTGCGGCCCCATCCCTCTATGGCAGGATTGTCCTCGCTGGCCTGCGCTGGCAATGAGGGACTCATGAAGCCAGCCTTCTCGGCCGGTCGGCGACTGTTGGCGCGGGATGGACAGTCCCTGACCGCCGATATCGAGGGTGCCTTCATCCATGAGCGGCTGCGCGCTTTCGTGGCGCTCTGGCAGGTCGTCATTCCGGCCGAACACAGGATTCCTTCGCGCAGCGACATGCCGCCGGAACTGCTGCGCGATTTTCTGCCCTATCTCGTGATCATCGATATGGACGAAAGCCGTCAGCGCTACCGGTTTCGCTTGGTCGGCACCGAAGTGGTGGCGATGAACGGCCGCGACGGCACCGGAAAATGGCTCGACGAGCTCTACTCACCGGTCGACATGCAAGCGCATCACAAGCTGCATCAGCAGGTGATAGCGAACGGACGGCCGGTCCGCATCCATGGCACGCTCGGCTTTGTCGACCGCAGCTTCATCACGCTGGAGGGGGCCATCGTGCCGCTGTCCCGCGATATCCCCGACCGTGTCGAGCAGTTCATGCTCTGCCTCGCCTATGGCGACCTGCAGCAGCCGGGTTAAGCCAGCGCGGCTGCCACCTGATCGGTCGTTGCCGTCCAGCCGACGATGGCGCCCTGAGCACGGATCATAGCGATGGCAGCGGCCTTGAATTCGGGAAAATAGCTTTCGGTGGCATCTTCCACCAGCAGGCAGTCGTAGCCGCGGTCATTGGCCTCGCGCATCGAGGTCTGCACGCAGACTTCGGTGGTCACGCCGCCGAAGACAAGATGCGTGATGCCGCGGCGCCGCAGTTCTTCCTGCAGGCCGGTGGCATAGAAGGCGCCCTTGCCGGGCTTGTCGATCACCAACTCGCCGGGCAGGGCGACGAGGTCGGGCACGAAATCGTTGCCCGGCTCGCCCTGGACCAGGATGCGGCCCATCGGGCCGGGATCACCGATACGCAGGGAGGCATTGCCGCGCGTCAGCTTGGCCGGCGGACAATCCGAGAGATCAGGTTTGTGGCTTTCGCGGGTATGGATCAATGGAAGTCCGGCCCTGCGCCAGATGCCCAGCAGCCGCGCCACGGTCGGCACGATCACATTCAGGCGACTGACATCGTTACCCAGCGCGGCACCGAAGCCGCCGGGCTCGATGAAGTCGCGCTGCATATCGATCATCACCAGCGCGGTGCGATCGAGCGGGAAGTCGTAAGGATAGGGTTTGGCGGCAGCAATCGTCGGCATCTCAGTGTCCTGCCATATGGCGGCCGATGACCGTGAGGTCGGCATTGCCGATGGCATCCTCGAAAACGATGCGGCCGGAAAACATCACGGCGATGCGGTCCGACAATTCGAACAGTTCGTCGAGATCCTCGCTGACCAGCAGCACGGCGGCGCCGCGGTTGCGCGCGGCCATGATCTGGCCATGGATGTCGGCGACGGCGGCAAAGTCGAGACCGAAGCAGGGATTGGCGGCGACCAGCACATTGACGTCACCGCCGATCTCGCGGCCCAGCACTGCGCGCTGCACATTGCCGCCCGACAGCTGGCCGATGGCGGCATCCGGTCCGGGTGTCTTGACGCGATAGCGTGCGATCACCTGTTTGGCGGCCTCGCGGAAGGCGGCAGGCTTCAGCCACCAGCCGCCGGCGGCGAAGGGCGGCTCGTCGAAGCGCCGGAAAGCGAGATTCTCCGCCACGCTCATCGTGGCGACACAGGCATTGCGCAAAGGCTCTTCCGGCAGGCAGGACAGCTTGTGGCGTTTCATCGCGGCGCGGCTCGCATCGAAAGCCTCGCCATGCAGGACGATGGCGCCGCCGGCGATGTCGCGCTGGCCGGCAATCGCCTCGACCAGTTCGCGCTGGCCGTTGCCCGAGACGCCGGCGATGCCGAGAATCTCACCGGCGCGCACGCGCAGGCTGACGCTTTTCACGGCCGGCTGGCCGGCATCGTCGGCGACCTGCAGACTCTGGATCGCCAGCCGGGTTTCCTCGCGCGGACTGCCGCTGCCCATGTAATCCATACGGGGCGCCGGGTCGGGCAGTTTCTGATCGCCCATCATCATCTTCGCCATGTCGTCGGCGGTAAGCTCTGTCACCTTGCCGCTGCCGGCGAACCTGCCCCGGCGCAGCACGGTGACGCTGTCGGCGAAGGCGAAGACCTCGCGGAATTTGTGCGTGATGGTCAGTACCGTCAGTTCGTTCCGCCGCGTCATGTCGCGCAGCAGGCCGAGCACTTCATCGGCCTCGCCCGGTGTCAGCACCGAGGTCGGTTCGTCCAGGATCAGGAAGCGGCGTTTGAGATACAGCTGTTTGAGGATTTCGGTCTTCTGCTTCTCACCGGCCGAAAGCGCTGCCACCTTGCGGTCGAGCGGCACGCGGAACGGCATGGTGACGAAGAAGGATTCCAGATCGACATGCTCTTTCTTCCAGTCGATCATGGCCGGCAGGTCGGTGCGCGCCAGCACCAGATTCTCCGCCACGGTCATATCCGGCACCAGGGTGAAATGCTGGTAGACCATGCCGAGGCCAAGAGTATGCGCCATGCGCGGGCTGTCGATCGGCTGCTCGTGATTGCCGACCATCACCTGGCCGGTATCGGGCGTGTAGTAACCCATGATGCATTTGACCAGCGTGCTCTTGCCGGCGCCGTTCTCGCCGAGCAGGGCGTGGAAGCTGCCGGCTTCCACTTTCAGCGTCACATCGTCCAGCGCCCTGAGTGCGCCGAACTGCTTGCTCATGCCCAAAGCCTCCAGCGACAACGCGCCGGAAGCGGGCGGTGCGGCGGGATCGGGAACGAACATCACCATCAGATAGCCTTGAGAAACGCGGTCGAAGTGGCGACCGCGCCGAACACGCCGCCCTGCATCTTGATCATCTTCAGCGCCGCCTCGTGATTGCCTTTATCCGTGGCACCGCAGCAGTCTTCCAGCAGGATGCATTCGAAGCCGCGGTCGTTGCCCTCGCGCATCGTGGTATGCACGCAGACATCGGTGGTGATGCCGGTCAGCACGATGTTGCGGATCTCGCGGAGATTGAGGATCAGTTCCAGGTCGGTGGCGCAGAACGAGCCTTTGCCGGGCTTGTCGATGATGACTTCGCCGTCTTTCGGCGCCAGTTCCGGGATGATGTTCCAGCCCGGTTCGCCGCGCACCAGGATGCGACCGCAGGGGCCGGGATCGCCGATGCCGGCACCGATGCGCTGCGAGCGCCAGCGCTTGTTGGCGGGCAGGTCGGCCAGATCGGGCCGATGCCCCTCGCGGGTATGGATGATGTGATAGCCCCTGGCGCGCATGGCGGCCAGCACGCGCTGGATCGGCTCGATCGGTGTGCGGGTCAGCGAGAGATCGTAGCCCATGGCATCGACATAGCCGCCCTTGCCGCAGAAATCGGTCTGCATATCAATAATGATGAGTGCCGTATTTTCAGGCCGCAGGTCGCCATTCCACGGCCAGGGATAGGGATCGGCGGCGACATGACGGCCGGTCGTGGCGGTGCTCTGATAGGTCATCGCGTCACTCCGAGTTCGCCCGGCGCGCCGGCCAGCGTGCGGTCGCGCGAGCAGGTCAGGATCATGATGAGCAGGGTCAACAGGTAGGGTGCGGCATTGAACAGGTAATAGCCCTGGGTGATGCCGACAGATTGCAGTGCGGGACCCAGCGCTGCAGCTCCGCCGAACAGCAACGAGGCCCAGAAGCACAGCATGGGATTCCAGCGCGCGAAGATCACCAGCGCGACGGCGGTGATGCCCTGGCCCGAGGAAAGCCCTTCGCTCCAGCTGCCGGGATAGGACAGCGACAGGAAGGAGCCGCCGATGCCGGCGAGGAAACCGCCGCCGGCGGTGGCGAACAGGCGCACCCGGTTGACGGCATAACCCAGCGCGCGGGCCGCATCGGCGCTGTCGCCCACCGTGCGCAGGATCAGGCCCCAGCGTGTGTTGCGGAAACACCAGAGCAGAGCAGGCGCCAGCACCACACCGATCAGGAACAGTGCGTTGATGCGCAGCGAATCCTGCACCTGTGCATTGTCGCTCCAGCTGCCGAAAGGAATCGAGGGCAGGTTGGGGGCCTGCGGCTGGATGAAGGGCTTGCCGAGGAAGAATGCCAGCCCGATACCGAACAGCATCAGCGCGATGCCGACAGCAATGTCGTTGACGCGTGGCAGGCTGCAGATCAGCGCATGCAGGATGCCGAAGACGGCGCCGGCGCAGCCGGCCGCCAGCACGCCGAGCCAGGGCGAGCCGGTGAGATAGGACACGGCATAGCCGCTCATCGCACCCATCACCAGCGTGCCTTCGAGGCCGAGATTGATGCGGCCACTCTTTTCGGTGATGCATTCGCCGAGGCTGACGAACAGGAAAGGCGTGCTGACGCGGATGGCGCCGGCCAGCACCGCCAGCGGCACACCCCACCAGCCGAGCAGATCGGCGCTCATGATTTCACCTTTTTGAGCCACGGCAGGCGGCCGTAGAGCACTTCGCTGGTCAGGATGGCGATGAAGATCAGGCCCTGCAGCACCAGTACGGTGGCATCGGGCAGGCCCAGGCGACGCTGCAGCAGGCCGCCGCTGGCGCCGATGCCACCGAGCAGGATGGCGACCGGGATGATGGCGAGCGGATTATGCCTTGCCAGGAAGGCGACGAGAATCCCGGTATAGCCATAGCCGACGATCAGCGAGGCATTCGCCTTGCCATGCACGGCCGCCACTTCAACCATGCCGGCAAGGCCGGCGCTGGCGCCCGCGAGACCGCAGGCAACCAGCACCAGCCTGCCCACCGGCAGACCGACCATGCGTGCGGCTTTCACATTGCCGCCCGCCACGCGCATTCCGAAGCCGAACGTGGTGCGATAGATCAGGATATAGGCCAGTACACAGGCGATGATACCGTAGGCCAGGCCCCAGTGGATGTCGGTGCCCGGAATGGTGCTGAGCATATTGGCATCGCCGATATGAGGCGTGGAGGGTTTGTTCAGGCTGGCCGGATCGCGCAGCAGGCCTTCGACCAGATGGTTGAAGACGGCAATGGCGATATAGACCAGCAGCAGGCTGGCAATCGTCTCGTTAACGCCGCGCCAGTGCCGCAGCCCGCCGGCCATGGCGATCCAGGCTGCGCCAGCCGCCATCGCAGCAATGGCCATGGCGATCTGCACCACCAGCGGCGCCGCATCGGGCAGTGCCTGACTGATTGCGGCGGCGGCCAGGCCGCCGATCACCAGCGCACCTTCGCCGCCGATCACCACCATGCCGAGCTGGGCGGGCAGGGCGCAGCACAGGGCGGTGAGGATCAGCGGCGCCGCGCGCGTGAGCGTATTTTGCCAGGAGAACCAGGAACCGAAGGCACCGGCATACATCAGGTTATACGTCTCAAACGGATTAACGCCGGCGAGGCTGACAAAGATGCCGAACACCACAAGGGCGCCGAGCACCGCGAGCAGCGGCACGGCAACGGCCTCGGCACCGCTGCGCAGGATGTCCTGCCAGCGGGCCGAGGCGTCATCGATACTGACCGGGCTGACCTGCACGATGCGCTGCTTACGCAAGCGCGCCGAGCACGCCTTCGACCAGGTAGTTCATCTTCTCCAGCTCGATATCGGTCTGGCCGCGTTCGGTGCCGGAGGCGATGACGGTGTTGCCCTTGTTGTCCTTGATCGGGCCCTTGAAGATCACGTAACTGCCGGCGGTCAGCTTGGCCTTGATGTCATCGGCATGTTTGCGCGCCTTCTCATGCACCAGCGCGCCATAAGCCGAGGTCTTGACCACGCCTTCCTTGAGGCCGCCGCGTACCAGATTCGGCAGCTTCTCGCCGCCCTGTACCGATTTGGCCAGCTTGGGATACAGCGCTTCCCAGTTCCATTCGGCGCCGGTGAGATAGCCCTTTGGCGCCAGCTTGGACTGGTCGACGTGATAGCCGCAGACCATGATGCCGCGCTTCTCGGCGGTTTCGGCGATCACCTTCGGGCTGTCGACATGGCAGGTGACAACATCGACACCCTGGTTGATCAGGCCGTTGGTGGCTTCGGCTTCCTTTACCGGCATCGACCAGTCGCCGGTGAAGATCACCTGCGTGGTGACATTCGGATTGGCCAGCCTGGCGCCCAGCGTGAAGGCATTGATGTTGCGCAGCACCTGCGGGATCGGCTTGGCGGCAATGAAGCCGAGCTTGCCGGTCTTGCTGGTGTAGCCGGCGACGATGCCGCTGAGATACTGGGCCTCGTCGATGTAACCGAAATAGCTGCCGGCATTGGCCGGATCCTTGTCGGACCACAGGCCGCCGCAATGCAGGAAGCGGACCTTGTCGTATTTCTTGGCCAGCTTGATCATATGCGGGTTGTAGTAGCCGAACGAGGTGGGGAAGACCAAGGCGGCGCCGTCGAGGTTGATCATCGACTCCATGGTCTTCTCGACCGCGACGGTCTCGGGCACGTTCTCTTCCTCCAATACCTTGAAGCCGCCGAGCTTCTTCAGCGCGGCCGCACCCTGGGCATGGGCCTGGTTGTAGCCGAAGTCATCGCGCGGCCCGACATAGATGAAGCCGATGGCGATATCCTTGGCCTGTGCGCTACCGAAGGGCAGGCCGGCAGCGAGAGCAGCGGCGCCGAGGCCGGCCGTGCCCTGAAGCACGGCGCGGCGGCTGAATTTGATGGTCGATGTCATGGCAGTCCCCCTGGATTGGCTGAAGCCGCGCGAGTGTCCAAACGCGCTTCGCCTTATACGGGCAGCAAGAGTCATGCCGAGGTGATGTTATTCTAAAAAAATCCTTTATATACAATTTGTTATGCGAAACCTGCAGCTGCAGGTCGTTTTGCGCGGCGTACCACTGTGACCAATTTTTAATCATAATTATGTGATTGTATGCATCATTTATGCTCCGGCTGGGAACCGGCCGTTGCGGTCTGCGCGGCATCGGCGGACAATCTTTGTACCGACTCTATACCGCCTGTCTGGCGTGGCGTATGAGCTGCGCTGGTTTTTCGTTTCCCCCGTCGTTTCTCCCGCTGTCGAGTTTTCCCATGTTACTAGGCATCCCCTACACCGAACTCGCCTGGCTGGCGGTGGCCCTGTTAGCGGCCGGCGCTGTGACCGGCATCCTGGCAGGCGTGTTCGGCGTTGGCGGCGGCGCTGTCATCGTGCCGGTGCTGTACGAGCTGTTCACGCTGCTGGCTGTGCCGGAAGCGGTGCGCATGCCGCTCTGTGTCGGGACCTCGCTTGCGGTCATCATCCCGACCTCGATCCGCTCGTTCAACGCGCATCGACGCAAGGGCATGGTCGATATGTCGATTGTGAAAATCTGGGCGGTTCCGGTGGTGATTGGCGTGCTGGCCGGCGGCGTGATCGCCCGGTATGCACCTGCGGATGTGTTCAAGGCCGTGTTCGTCGCCGTGGCCGGCCTGTCTGCCATCCGCCTGCTGCTGGGCAAGGACAGCTGGAAGCTGGCGGAGGATATCCCGGGGCCGCTCGTGATGCGGGGTTTCGGCCTGGTGATCGGCGTGCTGTCGGCCCTGATGGGAATCGGCGGTGGTCAATTATCCAGCCTGTTCATGACCTTCTATGGCCGACCGATCCACCAGGCGGTGGCAACATCGTCGGGCCTGGGTGTGATCATCTCGTTGCCGGGTGCGCTGAGCTACATTTATGCCGGCTGGCCGCGCGCCGCCGAATTCCCCGACGTTGCGGCACTGCAGCCGCCGTTGTCGCTCGGCTATGTTTCGTTGATCGGATTTGTCCTGTTCGTGCCGACCAGCATCTGGACAGCGCCGCTCGGTGCCAGGCTGGCGCATACATTGCCCAAGCGGAAACTCGAAGTGCTGTTCGGCCTGTTTCTGGGTGTCGTTTGCCTGCGGTTCATTCTGAGTTTCTTCTGATAGCCGTGATTTGCCAGCGCTGACGTAGGGGCAGGAACGGGGGAAAATATAAAATTTCCGGGCCGCCTCTGTACGGATCACCCGCGGCGCGAGTATTCCTTTGCAAAGAATTCAGTCGGGGGCTGGCGTGCGCGTATGAAGCTCGTCTTGGGAGACAAGCGGCTGCTGGTAGCCACGGTGACGGCACTGCTGGTCATCGGCTTTCTTGCAACATCGTTTGCAAGTTATTTCGTGTCGCGACAGTCGCTGCGCGATGCGGTCGTCGAGACCGAACTGCCACTTACCTCAGACAATATCTATTCTGAAATCCAGAAAGACCTGATCCAGCCGATCGTCATCTCGTCGGTGATGGCGACGGATACCTTTCTGCGCGACTGGGTGCTGGACGGCGAGCAAGATTCCGACCGCATGACGCAGTATCTGCGCGAGATCAAGGGCCGTTATGGCGCCTTCACCAGCTTCTTCATCTCGGAACGCACGCGGATTTATTACCACGCCGATGGCATCCTCAAGCATGTCGAAGAAAAAGAGCCGCGCGACGAATGGTACTTTCGCGTACGCGAGATGATCCTGCCATACGAAATCAATGTAGATCCCGATCTGGCCAATCAGGATACGATGACCATCTTCATCAATTATCGCGTCATGGATTACTCCGGCAATTTCATCGGTGCCGCCGGCATCGGCCTAACGGTGAATGCCGTGCGTACGCTAATCGACGATTATCAGAGCCGTTTCGGCCGCACGGTTTATTTTGCCGACCAACAGGGACGCATCGTCCTGGTTGGCGCAGATAACTCGGTGCCAGAAAACGAAATCAGCCAGCGCGGCAATCTGGCGAAGCTGAAATCCCAATGGTCACAACGGCAGGCACGAGCATTCGAATACGATTACCGCGGCAGCACGCGCTTTCTCAATGTGCGCTTCATCTCTGAGCTCGGCTGGTATCTTCTGGTCGAGAAGGAAGCCGATCGCGACATCGCGCAGATCCGTCGTGCACTTTATGTCAATCTGCTTATCTGCTTCGTGATTACTGCATTGGTGCTCATCGCGACATGGATCACCATCAGCCGCTTCCAGCGGCGGATGGAGGCGATGGCAACGACCGACAAGCTGACCGGGCTGGCGAGCCGACATGCCTACGACATCCTGATTGACCAGGCACTGCGCGATGCGCATCGTCTCAATCAGCCGCTGTCCGTCGTGATGGTTGATGCCGATCATTTCAAGTCGATCAACGACAGTGCTGGACATCTGGCCGGCGATCGCGTGCTGATCGGCATTGCCAATGCGATACGCGCCAGCCTGCGATCGTCCGATCTGATCTGTCGCTGGGGCGGCGATGAATTTCTCGTCGCACTCCGAAACTGCGATCTGTTCAATGCCGAGCGTCTGGCGGAAACCATCCGACAAACTGTGGAGAACGCAGTGTTCAGCTTCAACGGCCGCCCTATTCCTGTCACCGTAAGTGTTGGTGTTGCCATCCTGCGTGCAGGCGATGATGCAGAGGCATTCATCGGGCGCGCCGATAGTGCGCTATATCGTGCCAAGCAGGACGGACGCAATGTCACGCGCTCCGATACGCTGGTGCAGATGGCGGATTGAGTGGCGCAGTGGTGACGATTCGCCAACCCGATCCGGCATATCAATGCTTGTGCGGGGTGAGAGGCGTCGCTAGGTTTGCTGATCGTCGGCAGGGTTTGACGTGATTTTCCAGGGGGGCGAAATGCGTGAGTCGGGGCGGGTTCTCATCACAGGCGGTGCGGGTTTTCTTGGATCGCATCTCTGCGAACGGCTGATCAACGACGGCATGGATGTGCTGTGCGTCGACAATTACTTCACCGGTCGCCGCGCCAATGTGGAAGCACTGCTTGACCATCCGCGTTTCGAGATCATGCGCCACGACGTGACCTTCCCGCTCTATGTGGAAGTCGACCAGATCTACAATCTCGCCTGCCCGGCATCACCGATCCACTATCAGCACGACCCAGTGCAGACGACGAAAACCAGTGTGCATGGTGCGATCAACATGCTGGGCCTGGCCAAGCGCGTCCGCGCAACGATCTTTCAGGCATCGACGTCGGAGGTGTATGGCGATCCGCAGGTCCATCCACAGACCGAAGATTATTGGGGCCATGTCAATCCGATCGGCCTGCGCTCCTGCTACGATGAAGGCAAGCGCTGCGCGGAAACGCTGTTCTTCGACTATCACCGCCAGCACAAGCTGAAGATCAAAGTCGGGCGCATCTTCAATACTTACGGCCCGCGCATGCATCCCAATGATGGCCGCGTGGTGTCGAACTTCATCGTGCAGGCTCTGCAGGGCAGGGACATCACCATTTACGGGAAAGGCACGCAGACCCGCTCGTTCTGCTATGTCAGCGATCTGATCGAGGCTTTCGTGCGCCTGATGGCGACCGGGCCGGAGGTCACGGGCCCGATCAATCTCGGCAATCCGGTCGAATTCACGATGATCGAACTGGCCGAGGCCGTGCTGCGGCTGACAGGCTCGTCGTCGAAGCTGATCTTCCAGCCGCTGCCGTCCGATGACCCGAAACAGCGTCAGCCCGACATTTCCAGGGCCAAAGAAGCCCTCGGATGGGAGCCAAAGGTTAAATTGGAAGACGGACTGAAGGAAACAATCGCTTATTTCCGCTCGATAGTTTGAATTTTTTCAGGTTTTTTTGCATGAAATTATAGGCTTTATTTCCTATATTTCTGCATACACGCTTCACCTGACGGTTGTGCAGGTGTCTCAAGGTGGGCAAAAATAAGGCGAGAGGGAACTTTTCTCGCGATCTATAAATGAATGAAAAATAAAGGAAATATCGTTTCGAGCAACTTGCCGATTCGTCTCACATAATCTGTAATAATTGGAAAACTGCCCTTTTCGGGACGGCCCCGGACAAGAAGGGGTGAGACAGGTTCTGAAACTATCGCGTGCAAAAACCTGCTTGCGTTAACCACAAAAATCAATTAGCCCTATTCACGCGTACAGAAAGTTATTGCGAAACGCTACAGAAAGTGAGCGCTAGCCATGGGTACTCTTCGCGAGGCGGCTGTTGGCCGCATATTCGCCCCTCAATGGCAGATCGTTGCATTGCGCGAATTGTCGGTCATGGACTCGGTCCGTGCCTGCTTGACGCGTTTTTGTAGTTTTTCCGCATTTTATCAGATTTTTTCGTCGTTCGGGTGCCAGGCTCACCGGAACGGATCAGTCGTGTACGCAAGCCATAACTGTCTCGTTGGGCGTGTATCACGCCCGGCACGGCTCATCGCTTACACGACTATCGGCTAGCGCTTAGCGCTCAGGGGGAGGATTTATCATGGCGGGTATCAGCTTTCTTTCGGCAACTCAGATTGCAGCTCTGTCGTCCACTGCAATTCAGGGCTTGACCACGACTGACATCCAGTCGCTCAAATCCACCCAGATCGCCGCGCTCTCCCAGACCGGCATCGAAGCCCTCGATTCAACACATGTTGACGCGCTGCTGACCACACAGGTCAAAGCGCTCACTGCAACGCAATTCGGCTACTTCACCACGTCGCAGCTGGTCTTCGACGCAGCCCAGCTCCAGGTTCTCTCCTCCGCCCAGCTGCAGGCCCTCAGCACCACGAACCTCTCGTCGCTCGACAGCACCCAGATTCAGTCGCTGAACGGCACCCAGATTCGTGCCCTGTCCACCACGCAGATTGACGCGCTTGAAACCACCGACATTCTGGAATTCACCTCGACGCAGCTCGGCGCGCTGAACGCTACGCAGCTCCGCGCGATCACCACCACGAATCTCGATCAGCTGACCACGACGCAGATCGGCGGTCTGACCTCGACCCTGATCCAGGCCCTCGACACCACCCAGACCCAGGCGCTGACCACCACTTTCGTTGGTGCGCTGAACGCCACCCAGGTCAAGGGCTTCACCTCGACCCAGGTCAGCCAGCTGGATGAAACCCAGGCCGCCGCGCTGACCTCCACCGCCATCTCGGCGCTGTTCACCACGCAGGTCAAGGCGCTGAGCACCACGGCGCTGAATGCCCTGGATACGACGCAGAGCAAGGCGCTGGCGGCCACGCAGATCGCCGCCCTGAGCACGACGCAGATCGCAGGCCTGGACACCACGGATGTGACGGACCTGACCACGACCCAGCTGAAGGCGCTGACCGCCACGCAGCTGAAGTCGCT
>NZ_JAOZVR010000004.1 GCF_025869515.1 Ferrovibrio sp. | reverse complement strand
TAAAGCTCAATTTCTTATAAAGGTCTGGCGCCAAACTGCCACGGCTATGGTTGCCAAACCGTGATTTTCCCGGGCGAATCGTCCGAGCCGGGCCTTACTTGGCCAGCGGCACCGACATGCTGCCCTGCGCCGGCACCCCCGCACGCTCGAGTTCGCGTCCGAGCGTGCCGGACAGGAAGGCGAAATACATGCGGAAGTCCGAGAAGAACGACCAGAACGGATATTTGAAACTGGCCGGCTTGTTCTTCTCGAAAAAGAAATGCCCGATCCAGGCCGGGCCGTAACCGATCAGCAGCGCGCCGACCAGCCAGGGCCAGGCCCCGGTGGCGGCCAGGGCTGCCAGACAGGCCAGCGCCAGGGTGGTACCGCAGTAATGCCAGACCCGGGTGACCGGTCTGGCATGCTCGCGCAGGTAAAACGGCCAGAATTCGCCATAGCTCTTTATCCGATTGTCGGACATTGCTGTTTCCTCCGTTCGCTTTACTGATCAGTTTACGATCATAATTCCCTGTTTTCCAGTATTTTTATCAAAAATATGCGCGCGAATGAGATTCGGATTGACGTTGACGTAAACGGAAACTAAGACTCCATCCAACGTTAGAACAGAGCCTTTAGGGAGGGCTTACCCGTGTCGGATAACAAGACCTACACGATCACCGATCTGGCGCATGAATTCAAAGTCACGGCGCGCGCAATCCGCTTTTATGAGGACAAGGGCCTGCTGCATCCGTCCCGTCAGGGCATGATGCGGGTCTACGCCAAACGCGACCGCGCCCGCCTGCTGCTGATCCTGCGCGGCAAGCGGCTCGGCTTCAGCCTGGCCGAAATCCGCGAAATGATCGACCTCTATGATCTGGGCGATGGCCGCATCGAGCAACTGACCCTGACGCTCAAACGCTCGCGCGACCGCCTCGCCGCCCTGGAAACCCAGCGGCAGGATATCGAAGAGGCCATCACGCAGCTGAAACAGGATGTCCGCATTCTGGACGACTTCCTGAAAATGAACCGCGACCGGGGCCCGGCGGCGGTATCGTTCAAGGAATTCGTGCGCAGCCACACCACCGAATTCGCCGCCGTGGCCGAATAAGGCCATGGCCGGATAAGCCCGGCGCCGAACCGTCGGCGCCGGCGCAAGTTTTCTGTTTCCGAAACCACATAATAATCCGTCCTCGCAAGGAGACATCGTCATGATGCGCAACGTGGTGATCGCCGGCTACGCCCGCTCGCCCTTCACGCTGGCCCGCAAGGGCGCCCTGGCCAAGGTTCGCCCCGACGACCTGACCGCACAGGTGATCAAGGCGCTGATCGAGCGCACCGGCGTCGATCCCAAAGCCATCGAGGACGTGATCGTCGGCTGCGCCTTCCCCGAGGGCGAACAGGGCCTCAACGTCGCCCGCCTGATCAGTTTCCTGGCCGGTCTGCCGCAGGAAGCCGCCGGCACCACGGTGAACCGTTTCTGCGGCTCGTCGATGCAGAGCATCCACCAGGCCGCCGGCGCCATCCAGATGAAGGCCGGCGAGGCTTTCATCTGCGCCGGCGTCGAGAGCATGACCCGCGTGCCGATGGGCGGCTTCAATACCCTGCCGAATCCGAAGCTGCTGAAGGAATATCCGCAGGCCTATGTCTCGATGGGCGTCACGGCGGAAAATCTGGCCAAGAAATACGGCATCGACCGCAAGGCGCAGGAGGAGATGGCCGTCGAAAGCCATGCCAAGGCGCTCGCCGCCCAGAAGGCCGGCAAGCTGAAGGACGAGATCGTGGCCATCGTCGACGGCAACAACCGCGTCGAACTGGATGGCTGCATCCGCCCGGAAACCACCGCCGAAGGTCTCGCCGGCCTCAATCCGGCCTTCGATGCCGCCGGCACCGTCACCGCCGGCACCTCGTCGCCGCTCACCGATGGCGCCTCGGCCACGCTGGTCTGCTCGGAAGATTTCGCCAAGGCGCATGGCCTCAAGGTTCTTGCCCGCATCAAGTCGGTTGCCGTTGCCGGCTGCGCGCCGGAGCTGATGGGCATCGGCCCGGTGCCGGCCACCAAGAAGGCGCTCGACCGTGCCGGGCTCAAGCTGGGCGATATCGACATCATAGAGCTGAACGAAGCCTTTGCCGCCCAGGCCATGGCCTGCGTGGCGGAAGCCAAATACGACATGAAGAAGGTCAACCTGGACGGCGGCGCCATCGCGCTGGGCCATCCGATGGGCGCCACCGGCGCACGCATCACCGGCAAGGCTGCGTCGCTGCTGAAGCGCGAAGGCAAGCAGTTCGCGCTGGCCACCCAGTGCATCGGCGGCGGTCAGGGCATCGCCACCGTCCTGGAAGCCGTCTAAGCCGCATCGGAGCAGTCAGACCATGACCGAGATCAAGAAAGTCGCGGTGATCGGCGCCGGTGTGATGGGGTCCGGCATCGCCGCCCATGTCGCCAATGCCGGCATCCCCGTCATCCTGCTGGATATCGTGCCGACCGGTGCGAATGACCGCAGCGCCCTGGCCAAGGGCGCCATCGAAAAGATGCTGAAGACCAAGCCGGCGCCTTTCATGCATCCGCGCGTCGCCAAGCTGGTGACGCCGGGCAACCTGGAAGACGACCTCGACAAGCTGGCCGATGTGGACTGGATCTGCGAGGCGATCATCGAGAATGTCGAGCTGAAGCGGAAGCTCTACGCCCAGCTGGAGCAAAAGCGCAAGAAGGGCTCGATCGTCACTTCCAACACCTCGACGATCCCGCTCGATCTGCTGACCGAAGGCCTGCCGGAAAGCTTCGCCGCCGATTTCGCGGTGACGCATTTCTTCAATCCGCCGCGCTACATGCGCCTGTTCGAACTGGTGAAGGGCCCGAAGACCAAGCCCGGCGTGATCGACGCGCTGCGCCAGTTCGGCGACGTCAAGCTCGGCAAGGAAGTGGTGGACTGCAAGGACCGCCCGGGCTTCATCGCCAACCGCATCGGCATCTACTGGTCCACGGTCGCCACCGCGCTGGCCTATGACATGGGCCTCACCGTCGAGGAAGCCGACAGTATCGTCGGCAAGCCGATGGGCATTCCCAAGACCGGCATCTTCGGCCTGGCCGACCTCACCGGTATCGACCTCGGCCCGCATGTGGTCGGCTCGATGCTGAGGACCCTGCCCAAGACCGATCCGCTGCTGCAGTTCTACAAGGCGGACCATCCGCTGAACGCCCTGATGCAGAAGATGATCAAGGACGGCTATACCGGCCGCAAGGGCAAGGGCGGCTTCTACCGCAACCGCGGCAAGGAAGCGCTCGATCTCAAGACCGGCGAATACCGCGCCACCAAGCGCGCCAATCTGGAATCGGCCAAAGTGGCGCGCAAAGGCCTTCGCGCCCTGGTCGAGCATGAAGACAAGGGCGGCCAGTATGCCTGGGGCGTCGCCAGCCGCGTGCTGAGCTATGCCGCCGACCTGGTGCCGGAGATCGTCGACGACATCATGGCCGTCGATATCGCCATGAAGACCGGCTATGCGTGGAAATACGGCCCGTTCGAGCAGATCGACCAGCTTGGCACGCAATGGTTTGCCGACAAGCTGAAGGCCGCCGGCATGCCGGTGCCGAAGATGGTGGAAGTCGCCGCCGGCCGTCCCTTCTACAAGGAAGAGAACGGCAAGGCCTATCGCCTGACCACCAAGGGCGACTATGCCGAAATCGTCGTGGCGCCCGATGCCTGGATGCTGGCCGACATGAAGCGCGGCAAGCAGCCGATCGCGTCGAACCGCGGCGCCAGCCTGTGGGATGTGGGCGACGGCGTCGTCTGCCTGGAATTCCACACCAAGATGAATGCAGTGGATGCCGACATCATCACGATGGTGAAGGAAGCCGCCAAGATCGATAAGAAAGGCTTCAAGGCGCTGATCATCGGCTCGGACTCCGACAACTTCTCGGTCGGCGCCAATGTCGGCATCGCGCTGTTCCAGGCCAATATCGCCATGTGGCCTGCCATCGAGCAGGGCATCAGCGAAGGCCAGGATGCCTATATGAAGTTGAAATACGCGCCCTTCCCGGTCGTGTCGGCGGTGGCCGGCATGGCGCTGGGCGGCGGCTGCGAGATCACGCTGCATTCCTCGGCCATCCAGGCCCATGCCGAAAGCTATATGGGCCTCGTCGAAGTCGGCGTCGGCGTCATCCCTGGCTGGGGCGGCTGCAAGGAGCTGATCACCCGCGCCATCACCAACAAGAAGCGCCCCGGCGGCCCGATGCCGGCGCTGGCCCAGGTGTTCGAGGCGATCTCGACCGCCAAGGTGGCGACCTCGGCGATGGAAGCACGCGACATGCTGATCCTGCGCGACAGCGACGGCATCACCATGAACCGCCGCCGTCTGCTGGCCGATGCCAAGGCCAGGGCGCTGGAACTGGCCAAGGACTACAAGCCGCCGGTGCCGGTGGAAATCAGCCTGCCGGGCCCGACCGCCAAAGCGGCGATGAGTCTGGCGGTGGACGGTTTCTTCCAGCAGGGCAAGGCGACCAGGCATGACGTGGTGGTCTCCGGTGCGCTGGCCAATGTGGTCTCGGGTGGCAACACCGATATCACCGAGGTGATCACCGAGAAGAAGCTGCTGGAGCTTGAACGCGAGAACTTCATGGCGCTGATCAAGACCAACGCCACGCTGGACCGCATCGAACACATGCTCACCAAGGGCAAGCCGCTGCGCAATTAAGCGGCGTCAAGGGAGACCAAGGCCATGCCGAGCTATACCGCCCCGATCAAGGACTTCCAGTTCGTGCTGCACGATGTGCTGCAGATGGAAAACATGAGCAACCAACTGGGCTTCACCGATGCCAGCCGCGACGTCGTCGACGCCGTGCTGGAGGAAGGCGGCAAGTTCATGAGCGAGGTCACCGCGCCGCTGAACCGCGTCGGCGACCTTGAGGGCTGTAAATGGGACAATGGCGTGGTCACCACGCCGACCGGCTTCAAGCAAGCCTACAAACAGTATTGCGAGGCCGGCTGGGGCGCGCTGACCGCGGAAGAGAAATACGGCGGCCAGGGCCTGCCGCATGTACTGGGCATCGCCATGGCGGAAATCCAGTCCTCGGCCAACATGGCCTTTGCCATGTATCCCGGCCTGACCCATGGTGCCTACGAGGCGCTGCTGCGGCATGGTTCGGAAGAGCAGAAAGACATGTATCTGCCGAACATGGCATCGGGCAAATGGACCGGCACCATGAACCTGACCGAGCCGCATTGCGGCACCGATCTGGGCCTGATGCGCACCAAGGCCGAACCGCAGACCGACGGCAGCTACCTGGTCACCGGCACCAAGATCTTCATCTCGGCCGGCGAACACGACATGGCCGAGAATATCATCCACCTGGTGCTGGCCAAGATTCCGGGCGGCCCGGAAGGCATCAAGGGCGTCAGCCTGTTCCTGGTGCCGAAATTCCTGGTCAATGCCGATGGCTCGCTCGGCGCCCGCAACGGCGTGTCCTGCGGCTCGATCGAGCACAAGATGGGCATCCACGGCAATTCCACCTGCGTGCTGAACTACGACAATGCCAAGGGCTGGCTGGTCGGCCAGATGCACAAGGGCATGCAGGCGATGTTCGTGATGATGAACGCCGCCCGCCTCGGCGTCGGCGTGCAGGGCCTGTCCCAGGCCGAGGTCGCCTACCAGAATGCCCTGACCTATGCCAACGACCGCCTGCAGGGCCGCTCGATCACCGGCACGAAGAACCCGGAAAAGCCTGCCGATCCGATCATCGTGCATCCGGACATCCGGCGCATGCTGATGACCATCAAGGCCTTCGTCGAGGGCAGCCGCGCACTGGCGCTGTGGACCGGCATCGAGCTAGACATCGCCGCCAAGCATCCGGACGAGCAGCGCCGTCAGGAGGCCGACGATCTGGTCGCCTTCCTCACCCCGATGGTGAAGGCCTATATGACCGATTACGGCTACCAGTGCGCCACCATGGCCCAGCAGGTCTATGGCGGCCATGGCTATATCGCCGAATGGGGCATGGAGCAGTTCGTGCGCGATGCCCGCATCGCCATGATCTATGAAGGCGCCAACGGCATCCAGGCGCTCGACCTGGTCGGCCGCAAGCTGCCAACCGGCATCGGCCGCCTCGCCCGCCGCTTCTTCCATCCGGTCTCCAGCTTCATCGAGGAGAAGATGATGGATCCGGCGATCGGCAAGGATTTCGTCATGCCGCTGGCCAAGGGCTTCGCCCGCCTGCAGACCGCGACGGCCGTGGTCAGCGAGCGCGGCATGAAGAATCCGGATGAAGCGGGCGCCGCTTCGTGGGACTACCTCAACCTCTTCGCGCTGGTCGCGCTCGGCTACATGTGGGCGAAGATGGCTGCCGTCGCTAAGCAGAAGCTGGCCGAAGGTGCCGAGGACAAGGATTTCTACGAAACCAAGCTGATCACCGCCCGCTTCTTCATGGACCGCATGCTGCCCGATACGGCGGCACAACTGGCCAAGATCCAGGCCGGCAGCGAGAGCACCATGATGCTGAAGGCCGCCAATTTCTAACAGGCAAGCCGTCCAGGGGACGGCTCAAGTCCAGTCGGAGGAAACGAACGCATGACCGAATACGGCATCCCGCGCAGCATCTATGGTGACGACCATCAGATGTTCCGCGACGCAGCGCGCAAATTCTTCGAGCGCGAAGTCGTCCCCCACCACGCCAAATGGGAAGAAGACGGCGTGGTGCCGAAGGAGGTGTGGCGCAAGGCCGGCGAGAACGGCTTCCTCTGCGCCACCATGCCGGAAGAATACGGCGGCTCCGGCGTCGACCGGCTGTATTCGGCGATCCTGATGGAAGAACAGGCCTATACCGGCTGCTCCGGTCCGGGCTTTTCGCTGCATTCCGACATCGTCGCGCCCTATATCCTCGCCTATGGCTCGGAAGAGCAGAAAAAGAAGTGGCTGCCGAAGATGGCCACCGGCGAAGTGATCGGCGCCATCGCCATGACCGAGCCGAGCGGCGGCAGCGATCTGCAGGCGGTGAAGACCACCGCGATCCGCGACGGCAACGAATTCGTCATCAACGGCCAAAAGACCTTCATCACCAACGGCCAGAATGCCGATCTGGTGATCGTCGTGACCAAGACCGACCCCAAGCAAGGCGCCAAGGGCACCACGCTGTTCCTGGTCGAGGCCGGCCGTGAAGGCTTCACCAAGGGCCGCAATCTCGAAAAGCTCGGCATGAAGGCGCAGGATACGTCCGAACTGTTCTTCGCCGATGTGCGCGTGCCGCCGGAAAACATGCTGGGCGGCGAGGGCCAGGGCTTTTTCTACCTGATGCAGGAACTGGCCTGGGAGCGGCTGCAGATCGCCATCATGGCGGTGGCTGGCTGCGAAGCCGCCGTCAAGTGGACGGTGGACTACACCCGCGAGCGCAAGGCGTTTGGAAAGCCGGTTATCGATTTCCAGAATACCAAGTTCGAACTGGCCGAGATGAAGACCGAAACGCAGATCGCCCGCGTCTTCGTCGACCAGTGCATTGCCATGGTGGCCGAGCACAAGCTGGATGTCGCCACCGCGGCAATGGCGAAATACTGGTGCAGCGACCTGCAGTGCAAGATCCTCGACCGCTGCCTGCAGCTGTTCGGCGGCTACGGCTTCATGTGGGAATATCCGATCACCCGCGCCTATGCCGATGCCCGTGTGCAACGCATCTATGGCGGCACCAATGAAATCATGAAGGAACTGATCAGCCGTACATTGTAATCCGGGTACCCGGCGGAAAAAGCAAAGACAAGGGAGAGAGACCATGACCGAAGCCTTCATCTATGACGCCGTGCGCACGCCGCGCGGCAAGGGCCGCGCCAGCGGCGCGCTGCATGAAGTGACCCCGATGCGTCTTGCCACAACGGCGCTGGAAGCCGTGCGCGACCGCAATGAACTCGACACCTCTCTCGTGGATGACGTGGTGCTCGGCTGCGTCATGCCGGTGGGCGAACAGGGCGCCGATATCGCCCGCGTCGCCGTGATCCAGTCCGGCTATGCCGAAACCACCGCCGGCGTGCAGGTCAACCGTTTCTGCGCCTCGGGCCTGGAAGCCTGCAACATGGCGGCCGCCCAGGTGATGTCGGGCCAGTCGCAGATGGCGATCGGTGGCGGCGTGGAAAGCATGAGCCGCGTGCCGATGGGGTCCGATGGCGGCGCCTGGGCCACCGATCCGGCTGTGGCGATTTCAACATATTTCGTGCCGCAGGGCATCTCCGCCGATCTGATCGCCACCAAATACGGCTTCAGCCGCGACGATGTCGATTCCTACGCGGTCGAGAGTCAGAAACGCGCCAAGCGCTCCTGGGACGAAGGCCGCTTCAAGAAGTCGATCATCCCGGTAAAAGACATCAACGGCCTGACCGTGCTGGACCGCGACGAACATCTGCGGCCTGAAACCACCATGCAGAGCCTGGCCGCACTGGAACCGTCTTTCGTGGTGATGGGCGAGCAGTTCGGCTTTGATTCCGTTGCCACCCAGCGCTACCCCGAGGTCGAGCGCATCGAGCATGTGCATCATGCCGGCAACTCCTCCGGCATCGTCGATGGTGCCGCCGCCGTGCTGATCGGCAATGCCGAAGCCGGCAAGAAGGCCGGGCTGAAGCCGCGCGCCCGCATCCGCAGCTTCGCCTCGGTCGGCTCGGAGCCGACCATCATGCTGACCGGGCCGTCGTTTGCGGCCGAAAAGGCCCTGCGGCTGGCCGGCATGAAGCCGTCGGATATCGACCTTTACGAGCTGAACGAGGCCTTTGCCTCGGTGGTGCTGCGCTTCATGCAGGCGCTCAACATCCCGCATGACAAGATCAACGTGAATGGCGGCGCCATCGCGCTGGGCCATCCGCTGGGTGCCACCGGCGCGATGATCCTGGGCACCATGGTCGACGAGCTGGAGCGCAGCGGCAAGAGCACGGCGCTCATCACGCTCTGCGTCGGCGCCGGCATGGGCACCGCCACCATCATCGAGCGCGTCTGAGCGCTGCTAAAGATACAGGGTAGAAACATGATCGATTACACTGTTGATGGCGACGGCGTCGCCTCCATTACCTGGAATATGACCGACCGGTCGATGAACGTCATGAACAGGGCCAGCATCGCGGCCTTCCGCGAGGCTGTCGACAAGGCTGTCCAGGACAAGGCGGTGAAGGGCGTGATTGTCGCTTCGGCGAAGAATGACTTCGTCGCCGGCGGCGATCTGGTCAGCATGCTGGAGGAGTCCAAAGACCCCGCCAGGGCGCTGCAGAACAGCTTTGCCCTGCAGAAGCTGTTCCGCGACATCGAGAAGGCCGGGAAGCCCTTTGTTGCCGCGATGAACGGCACTGCGCTGGGTGGCGGTTATGAAATCTGCCTCGCCTGCCACCGCCGCATCGCCGCCGACAACCCCAAAGCGCTGATCGGCCTGCCGGAAGCCACCATCGGGCTGCTGCCGGGCGCTGGCGGCACCCAGCGCCTGCCGCGTTTGATCGGCGTGTCCAAGGCGCTCCCCATGATGCTGGAAGGCAAGAAGGTCGACCCCAAGGCCGCGCTCGCTCTGGGCATGATCGATGAAATCGTGGCGCCTGCGGATCTGCTCGCCCGCGCCAAGGCCTGGATTCTGGGCGAGGGCCAGACCGGTCATGTGAAGCCCTGGGACCAGAAGGGCTTCCGCGTACCCGAGGCCGCCAATACGCCGAAAGGCGCCCAGGTCTTCACCGCAGGCAATGCCATGCTGCGCGCCAAGACCATGGGCAACTATCCCAACGCGCAATACATCATGTCCTGCGTCTACGAGGGCATGCTGGTCGATATCGATACCGGTCTGAAGATCGAAAGCCGCTATTTCGTCGCCTGCACCCAGTCGAAGGAAGCGCGCAACATGATCCGCTCACTGTTCTTCTCGATCGGCGAGGCCAACAAGCTGGCCAACCGGCCGAAGAACGTGCCAACCCAGGCCTATACCAAGGTCGGCATCCTCGGTGCCGGCATGATGGGTGCCGGCATTGCCTGGGCCGCGTCCTCGGTCGGCCTCCAGGTCGTGCTGCTGGACAGCACCCAGGAGTCGGCCGACAAGGGCAAGGCCTACAGCGCCGGACTGCTCGACAAGCGCATCAAATCCAGGCGCGCCAGCGAGGCCGACAAGGAAAAACAGCTCGGCCTGATCAGGGCGACAACCTCCTACGATGACCTCAAGGGCTGCGACCTGATCATCGAAGCCGTGTTCGAGGACCGTGCCATCAAGGCCGATGTGACCAGGAAGGCCGAAGCGCAGCTTGAACCGACCGCCATCTTCGCTTCCAACACATCGACACTGCCGATCAGCGGCCTGGCAGAAGCCAGCAGCCGGCCGGCCAATTTCATCGGACTCCACTTTTTCTCGCCGGTCGACAAGATGCCGCTGGTGGAAATCATCCGCGGCAAGCAGACCTCGGACGAGACGCTGGCCCGCGCCATGGACTTCGTGAAGAAAATCCGCAAGACGCCGATCGTGGTCAACGACAGCCGCGGCTTCTACACCAGCCGCGTGTTTGCCACCTACGTCACCGAAGGCCTCACCCTGCTGGCCGAAGGCGTGGCGCCTGCGATCATCGAGAATGCCGGCAAGGCCGCCGGCATGCCGGTCGGTCCGCTGGCGCTGGCCGACGAGGTGTCGCTGGAGCTGATGCATCGCGTGCGGACCCAGACCCGCAAGGATCTCGGCGATGCCTACAAGGCCGATGGTTCCGAGCCGGTGCTGAACCTGATGGTCGAAAAACTCGGCCGCATGGGCAAGAAGGCGGCCAAGGGCTTCTATGAGTATCCCGCCGATGGCAAGAAGCGGCTGTGGACCGAGCTGGGCAAGCACTTCCCGGTCAAGGCCGAACAGCCGGCTCTCGCAGACGTGATCAAGCGCCTGGTCTATATCCAGTCGGTCGAGACCGCGCGCTGCCTGGAGGAAAAGGTGGTGATCGACGTGCGCGATGCCGATGTCGGTTCGATCATGGGTTGGGGCTTCCCGCCCTTCCGGGGTGGCACGGTCAGCAATATCGACACTGTCGGTGTGCAGCCCTTTGTGGCCGAATGCGACCAGCTTGCCCAGAAATTCGGCGCCCGCTTCACGCCGCCCAAGCTGCTGCGCGACATGGCGGCCCAGGGCAAGACCTTCTACGCCGCCTGAGGCTGTGCGGAGCACAAAAGAAAGGGGCCGGGTTTCCCCGGCCCTTTTTATTGGTTGACTGTCGCTCAGTCCTCGTCGGGTAGCGGCACTTCATCCTCGTCTTCCGCCGGCTCGGTGACCGCATCGGGCTCGGTGCTGGTGCCCGGTGCATCGAACAGGGTGCTGGCACTGCCGCCTTCATCCAGCGGCGGCAGACCATCGGTCGGGATCGCATCCGCCGCGCCGCTCGCGCCGCCACCGTACAGCTGATCCGGCAGCCACAGGGCAATTTCCGGGAACACATACAGCATAACCATGGCGATCAGCACCATGCCGACGAAGGGATAGATGCCCTTGAAAATCTCGTCGATGGAAAGCGATTTCGGTGCCACGCCCTTGCAGTAGAAAGCCGCCATCGCCACCGGCGGCGTCAGGAACGAAGTCTGCAGGTTCAGCGCCACCAGGATGCCGAAGAACAGCGGATCGACGCCGTAATGCTGCAATAGCGGCATGAAAATCGGCACGAAGATCACGATGATCTCGGTCCATTCCAGCGGCCAGCCCAGCAGGAAGATGATGAACTGGGCGAGGATCATGAACTGGGTGCCCGAGAGATCGAGATAGTCGATCAACGCGCGCACCACTTCATGGCCGTTCAGATAAGCGAAGACCGCCGAGAAAGTGGCCGAACCGACGAACAGCCAGCAGACCATCGCCGCCGAGCGCGCCGTCAGGTAGACCGATTCGGTCAGCTTGGCGAAACTGAAGCTGTTATAGGCAATCGCCAGCACCACCGCACCGGCGGCCCCCACGGCGGCCGCCTCGGTCGGCGTCGCCAGGCCGAACAGGATCGCTCCCAGCACCGTGGTGATCAGCAGCGCCAGCGGCAGAAACGATGTTGCCAGCGCCCAGATCACCTTGGCGACCGGCACATCCAGAATCTCCTTCGGTGGCTTGGGTGCCAGCGACGGATTGATGATGGCACGGCCGATCACATACATCATATACATGCCGGCCAGCATCAGGCCAGGCAGGAAGGCACCGGCATAGAGCTTGACCACCGACACGCCCGCCGTGGCGCCATAGAGGATTAGCAGCACGCTGGGCGGAATCAGGATGCCAAGGCAGCCGCCGGCGCAGACCACGCCGGCCGCCAGCTTGGGATCATAGCCTGCACGCAACATGGCCGGCAGAGCCAGCAGGCTCATCAGCGTCACCACGGCGCCGACAATGCCGGTGGCTGTGGCAAACAGCGCGCAGGTCAGCAGCGTGGCAACCGCCAGCGAGCCTGGCAGGTTTTTCGCTGCCAGTTCGATACTCAGGAATAATCGGTCGAGGATATTGGCACGCTCGACGATGTAGCCCATGAACAGGAACAGCGGCACCGAGATCAGCACGTCATTGGCCATGACACTGAAAGTGCGCTGCACGAAAAGTTCAAAGATGTGGTTGCCCATGGCGTAGTAGCCGAAGCCGACGCCGATGGCCATCAGAGTGAAGGCGATGGGAAAGCCGAGACCGATGGCGAACAGAAACACCACCAGCATCAGGATACCGACCTGGGGGTCCGTCATTTACCGTTCTCCCCGGCCTCAGTGGCATACTGTTTCTGCAGCACCTGCTCCAGTTCCTCCACATCGCCCAGCCGTGGCGGCCAGTTGCCGTTTCTGATGCAGTAGATACAACGCATCACCTCGGCAAAGCCCTGCAGGATCAGCAGTGCGCCGGCGATCGGGATAACCGTCTTGAAGGGGTAGATGATCGGGCCGGCCGGCGTGAACAGGCTGCGCTCCTTCACCGACCAGGAATAGGCGGCATAGTCCCAGCCTGTATAGAGCAGCGTGATGATACCGGGGAAGAAGAAGATGAAATACAGGATCAGGTCTGACTTGGCCTGTGTGCGGGGCGACCAATTGCGGTAGATCCAGTCGCCGCGCACATGGCTGTTGCGCGCCAGTGTATAGGCGCCGGCCATCATGAACAGCGTGCCATACAGGATATAGGCCGCATCGAAAGCCCATTCCGTCGGCGCTTTCAGCACATAGCGGGCAAAGACCTCATAGCTGGTCGCTGCTGTCAGCAGAACGATGCACCAGCCGAACAGCTTGCCGACCCAGGTGTTGATCGTCTCGATCCAGAAAACCAAACGATTGTCCATTTGCCCCCACCGCTCCGTTTACGCGGTTTTTACGCGATACCCTTAAACGACGGGAACCGCCGGTTGCCCGGCGGTTCCCGCACCTACTCATGCCAACAAACTCAACCCTTCTTCTTCTGGCCGAAGAAGTGATTGTAGGCGACCTGGCGGTTCGGCGTATTGAGCAGCTCGTAGCGCACCGTGCGGCGCACCCAGTCCAGCTGCGACTTGATCACCTTGGCGAAGAAGGCTTCCTGGTTCTGCGCCTGCAGCACAGTGTCCCAGGCCTTGAGCTGGGCATCCATCACCGCCTTCGGCGTGGTGTAAACCTTGACCTTGTCCTTGGTCTGCAGCTCGGCCAGATCCTTGGAATACCGGTCGAGCGCCTTCCACGACATGTCTGAGGAGGCTGCCTCGGCGGCATATTTCAGAATCTGCTTCTGCTCGGTCGCCAGAGCATCGTATTTCGCCTTGTTGAAGATGATCTCGAAGGCTTCCGCAGCCTGATGCCAGCTCTGCAGCATGTAGACCTTGGAGACATCCGCGAAGCCGAGCAGCTTGTCCGACGACGGATTGTTGAACTCGGCCGCATCCAGCAGACCGCGATCCATCGCCGGCACGATTTCGCCACCGGCAACGATAGTGACCGCCGCGCCCATTTCCTTGAATACGTCAGCCGACAGGCCAACCGTGCGGTATTTCAGGTTCTTCAGGTCGTCGGCCGTCTTGACCTGCTTCTTGAACCAGCCGAGCGGCTGGCACGGCATCGGACCCGAGATGAAGCCGACAATATTGAGCTTCAGGATGTCGCGGACCAGTTCGTTATACAGCTGGTTGCCGCCGCCATAGGCCATCCAGGCCAGCACGCCATTGGCATCCCAGCCGAACGGTGGCACGGTGCCGAACAGCGAGAAGGCCTTGTGCTTGCCGTACCAGTAGGCGGTGACACCATGGCCGGCATCCAGCACGCCACTATGCACGGCATCCTGCATGCCGAAGGCGGGCACCACCGAACCGGCCGCCAGCACATCGAGCTTCAGGCGGCCGCCCGACATCTCGTTGACGCGGGTCGCATAATCGGCGGCCATCTCGTGGAAGATGTCCTTGGTCGGCCAGGTCGACTGATACTTCAGGGTCACCGTCTGGGCCCGCGACACGCTCGGCATAGCCACTGTGGCGGCTGCGGCACCGGCCGCGATGCCGGTCCCGCGCAGGAACTGGCGACGGCCGGTCTTTTTGGACGCAATGGGGGTGTCTGTACGCTCGGTCATCGTATCCTCCCAAGGATGTTATCGCCGGTTTCCGGCCGTGTTTTGAATCGGTGCGTAAATTCGAGCGCCGCCATCATTGGGCGTATACGTTGTCCGGGGCAAGCGGATTTTTACGGGCGGGTTATGCACCGCATTGCACAATTTTGTGCAAACCGCCGGTTTGACGCAGCCGGGGAAGCGGCCCAGACTAAAGTTCAATAAAAAATGATCGGAGGAACGCTATGACGGCCGCAGCAGCACTCAAACCGGTTGCCGATATTCGCACGCAGGTCACACCGGAAGAATGGCAGGTGCGCACCGACCTCGCCGCCGCCTATCGCCTGGTGGCGCATTACGGCTGGGACGACCTGATTTTCACGCATATTTCCGCCCGCGTGCCCGGCCCGAACCATCATTTCCTGATCAATCCCTATGGCTGGATGTTCCACGAGATCACCGCCTCCTCGCTGGTCAAGGTCGACCTCGACGGCAATATCGTCTCGCCCACCGATCACATTATCAATCCGGCTGGCTTCACCATCCATTCCGCCGTGCATGCCGCGCGGCACGATGTCGGCTGCGTGCTTCATTTGCATACAAGCGATGGCATCGCCGTGTCGGCCATGGCCGATGGCCTGATGCCGCTGAGCCAGACCGCCATGGTGGCGCTGAGCACGCTGAGCTATCACGAGTTCGAAGGGATTGCCCTCAACCTCGATGAGCGCGAGCGGCTGGTCGCCGATCTCGGCAGCAATAACCTGATGATCCTGCGCAATCACGGCACGCTGGCCTGCGGTAAGACCGTGGCCCAGGCCTTCCTCAACATCCACATGCTGGAGCGCGCCTGTCAGGCCCAGGTGCGGACACTCGCCGGCGGCGCGAAACTGCATCCGGCCCGGCCCGGCGTGCAGGAGCTGGTCAGGCAGCAGGTGCGCGGCATGAAGATCGATGTCAGCGGCCTGGCCTGGGGCGGACTGCTGCGGATGCTGGATGCGAAGGACGCGTCCTATAAATCCTGAAGCCGGCCCAGCAGCGCCTCGACATCGTCCGCCGTGTGATACAGGCCGAAGCCGATGCGCAGACGGCTGCCGCGATGGTCGGTGACCACACGCGCCCGCATCAGCCGCTGCTGCACGGCTTCGGCATCCGGCAGCTCGAAGGTGAGGAAATTGCCGTGCGGCAGGCTGTCCGGCACCACCAGCTGCGCGGCCTGTAGCGGCCCTGCCGGCAATGCCGCAATAAACCGCTTCTGCAGGCTGCGCACATGGTCGTGGATCGTCGCCACGCCGATGCCCTGCGCCACCAGCCAGTCCTGCACGGCGTTGAAGCGATACAGCCCTGACGGATCGAAGGTGGCACCCATGAAACGCCAGCCGCTCTCGGCATAGGCAGTGCGGTTGTCCTGCGCGCCGCTGAGCGCGCCGAAGGCGGCATACCAACCGGTATCGCGCGGCCGCGCACCCCAGCCCGGCGGACAATGCATGAAACAGGCGCCCTCGCCCGCCATGGCGTATTTGTAGCCGCCAGCCAGATAGAAGGCGCGCGCCGCAAAGGCCGACCAGTCGACCGGCCGCGCCATGAAGGCGTGATAGCCATCGATCACCAGCATCGCCTCGCCGGCTGCGGCGGCAATGGCGCCGATCTCTTCCACCGCGAAGCCGGAATTGAAAAACACCTGGCTGACAAAGATCAGGTCGAAGCCGGCCCTGGCGGCGGCCGCGAAACGCGCGGCAAAACTTTCATATGGCGCGCTGGGTATGCGCGTCACCTGCACCAGCCCCTCTTCCTCCATGCGCGCGATCTGGCGGGCGAAGGAATGGAATTCACTGTCGCTGGTCAGCAGCCGGATCGGCTTGTCTGCCGGAAAGCAGGACAGCAGCCGCTTCACCAGCTCATGGGTGTTGGGCGCAAACACCACGCTCTGCGGATCGGGCAAGTTCAGCAGCCGCGCCACATGGCCCTGGGCCTGCGGCAGCACGCTGCCCAGCACATGCTCCCATTTGCCGTCGATCAGCCGGGCGGCATCGTCCCAGGCCAGCAGCTGCCCCGCCCGGCTGGCATCGGGCCAGCAGGAATGGCTGTGGGCGGCGAAATGCAGGCGCCCCCCTTTTGAATCAGAGCAGGGGTCGCTGCCGAGAAACCGGGAGAAATGCTGTTTCAGGTCGAGTTGGGTCATTTCACGCTTTCCGGAAGGCGCGGAATATTTTAATCTTAAAATAATTCCGGGAGCAAGACCATGACGACGGACGGCATCCAGACCGATTTCTCCGACCGCATGAGCTATGGCGACTATCTGCGCCTCGACACCCTGTTGTCGGCGCAGCAGCCGCTATCGGCCGAGCAGGATGAACTACTGTTCATCACCATCCACCAGGTGCAGGAACTGTGGATGAAGCTGCTGAACAGCGAACTGGACATGGCGATCGCCCATATCCGCGCCGACACCCTGGGCCCCAGCTTCAAATGCCTGTCGCGCGTCTCGCGCATCCAGGTGCAGCTGATCCAGGCCTGGGATGTGCTGGCCACCATGACGCCGGCGGATTACCTGCGCTTCCGCCCGGTGCTGGGTTCTTCCTCGGGCTTCCAGTCCTGGCAGTATCGCCAGATCGAATTCAAGCTGGGTGCCAAAAATGCCCTGATGCTGAAGCCGCACCGGCACCGCCCCGATATCCATGGCCCGCTGGAGGCCGCCTTCACCGCACCGAGCCTCTATGACGAAGCGCTGCGGTTGCTGGCCCGTCGCGGCCTGCCGGTGCCGGATGATATTCTCAAACGCGACGTGACCAGACCGCACCAGGCCGATGCCCGCGTGGAAGATGTCTGGGCCGCGATCTACCGCGAGTCCGAGCGGTATTTTGACCTCTATGAACTGGCCGAGGAACTGGTCGATGTGGAAGACAGCTTCCAGCAATGGCGTTTCCGCCATATGAAAACCGTGGAGCGCATCATCGGCATGCGCCAGGGCACCGGCGGCAGCGCCGGCGTGACCTATCTGCGCCAGGCGCTGGAGCGCAGCTTCTTCCCCGAACTCTGGTCGGTGCGGACCAAGCTGTAGCCTTTGGCAGGAGCCGTTGCCGTGACCCCACCCCGTCCGCCATCTCCTTTTCAGGCCATCCGCGCCATCGACTACACGGTGATCTTCGTGCGCGACATGGCGGCGATGCGGCATTTCTACGAGCACATCCTGCGCTTTCCGCTGGCCCGCGAACTGTCCGCCGGCTGGATCGAATATCAGCTCGGCGGCAATACGCTGGCGCTGTCGATCGCGCGACGCACGGCTGCCGATACCCCCGTGCCGAGGGGCAGCGCCGCGCTGCAGCTGGCTTTCAAGGTGACGCCGCCCGATGTCGACCGCTGCGCCGAGGAGTTGCTGCGGCAGGGCGTTGCCCTGCTCGAGCCGCCGACCGACCAGTCTTTCGGGCATCGCACGCTGTTCTTCCGCGATCCGGACGGCAACCTGCTGGAAATCTACGCCGACATCTGACCGGCTGTGGCCTCAGTAAGCCGTAAACAGCACCATGAAGGCCGACACCGTGACGGTGGCGATCACCGTGGTCACCAGGATGGTGCTGGACGCCCGCTGCACATAGGTATTCTGCTGGGTGGCGAGGATGTAGACATTCGCCGCCGTCGGCATCGAGGCCTGGATCACGGCAACCGCCGTCAGGAACGGATCGAGCTTCAGCACATAGGCCGCCAGCATCCACACCACGATGGGATGCACCGCCAGCTTGCCGATGGCGGCGACCGACACCTGCTCCAGCCCTTCGGAGATCGGCCGCCCGACCAGGGTGAGGCCGAGCGCGAACAGCGCGCAGGGTGCCGAAGCATTGGCCAGCAGGTTGAGCAGCGTCTCCAGCGGGCTGAACAGGCTCAGGCCGGTCAGGCCCCAGAGCAGGCCGGCGAAGGTCGAGAGGATCAGCGGGTTGCGCGCCATGCCGCTGGCGACGCGGCGGAAGATCGCGCCCAGCGAGGCATGGCCGCCGTTGGAGCCCTCGATCAGCGCGGTGGTGAGCGGGATCAGCAGGATATGGTCGAACACGATGATCAGCACGGCGGGCAGCACGGCGGCATCGCCGAACAGCGTCACCAGGATCGGCAATCCCATGAAGCCGACATTGCCGAAGCTGGCGCTCATGCCCTGCACGGCGCGCTCGCCCCAGTTGACCGTGAACAGCAGCCGGCTCAGGCCCACCGTGAAGGCATAGGCGATCAGCCCGCCACCGCTATAGGCGGCGACGAACTTCCAGTCGAAGGCAGCAAAGACCGGCGCCGAGGCCATCTTGATGAACAGCATGGCCGGCAGGGCGAACCAGATCACGAAGGCATTGAGGCCGAGATAGGCCTGCGCCGTGATGATGCGGGTATAGCCGGCGGCATAGCCGACGAAGATCAGGCCGAAAAAGGGCAGCGAGACATTGAGGAGCGTTCCCATGGAACCGTCACTCAACCAGAAACATCGTCCCCGCGAAAGCGGGGACCCAGAGATTTATGAGTCATCCGCCCTCACCCTCCCACCGCTGACGCGGCGGGTCCCTCCCTCTCCCGCCAAGCGGGAGAGGGAGACGGAGGGTGAGGGTCTTTCTTTAGCTAGCCGGCGTCGTCACCAGCCGCTTGGAAAACGCCGCCCGCACCATCTCGGGCATAACAATCGACTTGCGCGCCTTGAGGTCGAACAGCACGGCGACAATCTCTGCCCGCGCCACCGGCTGGTTTGTATTGCTGTCGAGCATGAAATGGAAAAAGCGCCAGGTCTTTTCGCGCAGCTCCAGCATGCCGGTGCGGGCGTAATAGGCATCGCCGATGGTCAGCGGCCGGAAATAGTCGATGGTGTAATCCAGCGCCGCCGAGCCGATATTGTGTTCGCGCATCCTGTCGGCGGTGAGGTCACCGCCGGCCAGCATGTTGCCGGCCGCCGCCGAGAAGCAGGCCATGTAGAAGCGTGTCGCCATGCGGCCGGTTTCCTCGGATTCCCAGCGGTCGACGCCACCGCGGCAGGTCTCGTACATGCCGGCCACCGGCGCCTGCGGTACCGGCACGCCGGTATGCGGCGCTGGCGGCGGTGGCGCCTTGAGCTGGGCGGCCAGCGCATCGGCGGCCGTTGTCACGTCCTGTGGAAAAGCGAGCGCACCGCCGCCATCCAGACGATCAAGAACCACTTCCGCCTCGCAGGTGGCCGACAGAGTGTTCGTCTCCGCCTCATAGAGTTCGTGACACAGGAACAGCCGATCGGCGCCTACTTTGCGGATGCCGCTGCGCACGCGCAGCACGGCGCCTTCGTGATTCTCGCGCTTGAACTGGATGCGGTGCTTCAGCGGCCGTACAGCGACCTTGTCGGCCTGGCGCCGCGTCGGACCGTAGCCCAGCGCCAGCAGCAATTGCTTCTCGGCCTCGGCAAAGCGCGCGAGATAGAACTGCACGTTCAGATGCCCCATGCGGTCGCATTCCCACGGCTGTACCGGCGAACGCCCCGTCGGCACGAAACCATCTTCAGTGGTCGGAACCGCCACCTGCCCGGCAAGCGCAGCGGGATCCACGCGCACCGCTTTGAAGCCCTCTTCCAGATCGGCCGGCAGGGCGACGGATTTGCGCTGCACCAGGTCGAAACACAGCGCCAGCACCTCGGCCTGCATGCAGAGCGCGCCGGTCTCGGCATTGTAGACGCGATGATGGAATTTGATCTTCTTGCCTTCTGCAAACACCACGCCGCTTTCCATGCGGATCAGGTCGCCGGCATGCAGCTCGGATACGAAGCGCGTTTCGGCATTCACCGCAGCGATGCCGAGCTTCAGCTCCTTGAAGGCCTTCTGTCCGAAGCCGGCCGCCAGCATAACACTGGCAGCCGCGTCGCTGATGCGGGCGGTGTAGAACTGCACGTTCATATGGCCGTACTGGTCGCATTCCCAGGCGGCGACCGAGCCGCGGTAGGTTTCGCGGAAATTGCTCAAGGGAGACTCTCTGAATGAAGGCTGTGGATGGGGGTGCGCCTATGTTCGCGCCTCATGACGCCGCGCGCAACCTTTGAACCAATAGCTCGACATGGCGGCGCACCACCGCCTTGCCGGTATCGCCCAGCACCTTCAGGCGGCCGGTGACTTCCAGCATCAGCGCCCCGCCGGTGGCTGCCGCAAGGGAAACCGTTTCCGCCCGCAGCATGTCTGCATCCAGCGGCGGCGCCTCCGATGGCACTTGGCGCCGCATGGCATCGCTCAGCACCGTGTAGCACTGGATCAGGCGGCCATTGAGCAGTCGATCCAGTTCCGGTGTCAGGCCAGCCGGCCGCAATCCCTGCCCCAGATAGAGACCGAGATAGAGGTCATCGGGGCGTTGACGATAGAAGTCATAAAAGGCCAGCGCGCCCGCCATCAGCTGGTCGTCCGGCATCGCTCTGGTCACCGCATCGCGCAGATGCTTCTGCAGATCGGCCAGCGAACCTGCCAGCAGTTCGGCATAGAGCGATTCTTTCGCCGGGTAATGCAGATAGACAGTCCCGACCGCAATCCCCGCCTCGGCGGCGATAGCGCGGAGCGTCGCACCATCCAGTCCGTCGCGGGCAAAGATCTTGCGCGCCGCCTGCAGGATCGCCTCACGCTTGAAGGCACGGACGGCCTCGCGTCGGCCGGTCCTCTTCTTTTCCAGAAGGTCAGCGGGCATTTTTCCAGGCCAGCGGGTCACCGCCGTCGCGTTCCTTGACGGCGGCCTTGAAACCGATCTGTTCGCAGCGCGCCTTGAAAGCCACGCCTTCCGGCGAATGGCGGGTGATGCCGTCGAACAGCGTGGCCAGCGTCTGCGTCGAATTCAGGCCCATATTGTCATAGGCCTGGTTCACCATCAGCTTCTGCATCATCAGCTGGTTCTTCGGCACGCTGGCCATGCGGGCCACCAGCGCCTCGACATGGGCATCCAGTTCGGCCTCGGGCACCGCATCGATCACCAGGCCATACTCCTTGGCTGTTTTGCCGTCGATCAGGTCGCCGGTCAGCAGCATGCGCTTGGCCTTTTCCGCGCCCAGGCGATAGACCCACATCGCTGTGGTCGGGCAGCCCCAGATGCGGGCCGGCGGATAGCCGATCTTCGCATCCTCGGCCATCACCACCAGATCGCAACACAGCGCGATGTCGCTGCCGCCCGCCACCGCATAGCCGCGGATCTTGGCGACCACCGGTTTCAGTGAACGCCACAGGCTGAAGAAGCAGTCGGTCGAATGCCGCATCCACTGGTAATCCACCAGCGGATCCCAGGGCATGTCCTGGCTGCCCTTCACCGGGCGCGGCGCCTCGGCATATTCCTTGAGGTCGTAGCCGGCGCAGAAGGCACGGCCGGCGCCGGTCAGCAGGATGACATGCACCTCGTCATCGGCATTGGCGCGCTCCACTGCGGCGCGCAGCAGGTCCGGCGTCGTCTCATGGATGGCATTGAGCTGCTCGGGCCGGTTCAGCGTGATGCGGGCGACGCGGCCGTCGCGCTCATACAGAACGAAAGGCTCGGTTTTCGACATGGCTTCCTCCTGATTATGAGGAAACCGTATCACTGTTCATTAAAATGAACAATGTTCATAATTTGAGTTCACGATACCGGGCACCGGGCAGCGGATTGTCGTAATAGGGCGGAATATCGTGAAAACCCAGGGCATCGTAGATGCGGTTGGCGGCCACCATCGAGGGGAAGGTGTCGAGCCGGACGGCGCGGTAGCCGTAGCGGCGCGCCTCGGCCAGCACGGCATCGGTGAGCGTGCGGCCGAAATTATGGCCACGCCCGGCCGGATCGATATAGAGCCGCTTCATCTCGGCGATGCCGTCTCCGAGGTCGCGCAGGCCGACCACGCCGACCGCCTCGCCGTCCAGTCTGGCCAGCAGCAGGGCGCCGCGCTCGGCCGGGGCATATTTCCCCGGCAGGCCCGCGAGTTCCTCGTCAAACCCCTGGAAGCAGAGGCTGAAATCCAGCGATTGCGCATAGGCGGTGAACAGCCGGCGCACCGCGGCTAGATCGTCGGGCGTGGTGGCGGGCTGGATGGCGATGGCGGAGTCGGTCATACGCCTATCAGAAAAGAAAAGGGCGCGGCATACAACAGGGGATGATGCCGCGCCCGACCGGTTTGCACC
>NZ_JAOZVR010000003.1 GCF_025869515.1 Ferrovibrio sp. | reverse complement strand
TGCCGAAGACGCGCTCGGGCAAGATCATGCGCCGCATCCTGCGCAAGATCGCCGAGAACGAATATTCCGCGCTCGGCGATACCAGCACGCTGGCCGATCCCAGCGTGGTGGACGACCTGGTCAATAACCGCATGAACCGCGGCTAAGCAACGAAACGTCGCAGCTATACAAAAAAACAGGGAGGCGCGACGCCGGGCGTCTGGAGCGATCCAGGCGCCCGTTCTGTTTTCAGGTCGCAGTTTTGACACAGGCAATGCGATTCCAGGGAACCGTCGCCGTTCGCAGGGCTTTGTATCTCTGGTCCCGCAATCACCGGAGTGACGTCATGGCAGTGCAATCGCAATACGGCCCCAAGGAACGCGCGGAATATGATACCCGGGAACGGGTGGTGTCGACCCAGAAGGCGCGCAGCGGCATCGAGCTGCATCGCATGCGCTATGTGCTCGGCTTCGGCATCGCCGGCGTGGTGATCGCCTTTATCCTTGCCTGGTATTTCCTGATCCGCACCTGACTCCAGCCTCCCGCGAATGGTGCCGTCGGGGAATCATTCTGCACTTGCTCTCATTCCCCGTGTTTGCTTTGCGCATGCCGGTGCTGTGTCGGGGGCGCGACGCAAACCGGGGGAGGGTCTTGTCAAAGCGTCTCGTATTTCTGCCGCAAACGTCTCAAACGGCCGGGACGGTGTATCCGGAACGTGACGGCGAACGGGCGGACTGGCATGATTCCCTGGTATTCAGAGCCGAGGGGATGGCGTGCGTGGGGGCAGGTATTCGTGGGGCCGTTGCCGGTTTGATCGTTGCGCTGGCGGCTGGAACGGTGGTGGGTGGAATGGGCGGTGTCGCTGTGGCGCAGCCGGCATCCACGGTCGACTGGTCCGGCTTCGAGTTGGGCGGCAGCATCGGGGCGACCGGGGGCTATTCCCATGTCCAGAGCGAGGCCACGAACAAGGCGAGCGGCAACTATTTCACCGGCACTGACTTTGCCCAATTCCGGCGGGTGACCGACGACGACATCCTGCAGTGGCGGCCGTCGGGTGGGCTCGAATTCGGCTACACCCAGCAGTATGGCCATATCCTGCTCGGCGTTGCGGCCAGTGCCAACACGCTTTTCCTTGATCAGAGCAGCCAGACCAGCGAACCCTTTCAGTCGGACCCGACGATACGTTTCTCCGTCGACCAGCGCGTCAAGGCTGACTGGCAGGCGACCCTGGGTCCGAAGCTGGGCTGGGCGCAGGGCAACTGGCAGGTCTTCGCCACCGGCGGCCTGGGGCCACCCTGGACGCGACGTACCGCGACAACGCCAACTACAGCGGCTTTAACGGAACAGGCCACAGTTCGAACACCGAGACCATGCTCGGATGGGCCCTGGGTGTCGGCGGCGGTTATGCGCTCGACTCCAACTGGGCGCTCACCCTCAAATACCTCTATGCGGATTACGGCAGCCTGAGCACGTCGTATACGATCACGAATCTCGGACAAGCCGGCAGCACAACACCCGTGACCAGCACAGGCGATCTGAAGACCAACACCGTTCTGCTTGGCATCACCTACCGGTTCAAGGGGTTCTGAGTCACCTTCACTGGGGGGGAAACCGAATATGAGCAGAATGCCTCGCAAATCGGCTGGGAGCAGGTTGGTCCGCAGCCTCATTTTCCTCACCGTTGCGGCGATGTTGTCGGTGCTTGCGCCGGCCCCGGCCCAGGCGCAAATCGAGATAGTCAAATTCCAGGGCTGGATGTGGAACAACTCCGGCGGCGTCATCACCGTGCAAAGGGTGGCAACGCAATGCTGGGACCCGAAGCAACTCGCCTATCAGCAGATCCAGCCCAACGCCTTGTGGAGCTTTGCCACCGAAAGCGATCATTACCCCACCTGCGGCAGCGGCTTCATTTCCGCAAATGTCTTCGACCAGAACAACAATCTTCTATTCTGGTTTCAGATCGTCGACAACTTCGTAAATGAAACCTGCTATATCTATCTCTTCAATCCTGGCGGAACGACTGTCTTCAGCATGCTGCAGCCGGTGGCTTGCGCTCACAACGACACGATCTCCTTTACGATGTACGTTTCGGGCCCCGCGCCGTCGGTCGCAATTGTCACGGGCTTGCAACCCATGCCCTGACGGCATTTGCGGTTTTCCGCGCGCCGCTGAACGAAGGGCCGCGCGGCCGTCTGGGGAAATTCAGTCCAGTTGCTTGTAATAGAAGGCGGCGGCATCCAGTCCGCCGGCGCTGGCCAGCGAATAGCCCGGCACCACGCCCACCAGCACATACCCCATGCCCTGATACAGCGGCTCGGCATTGTCGCCATGGCGGGTATCCAGAGTCAGCAGGGTGCGGCCCAGGCCGCGTGCCTCGGCCTCGATGGCCAGCAGCAGGGCGCGGGCAAGGCCGCGCCGCCGCGCCCGGCGATGCACCAGCATCTTCTTCACATCGGCGCGGTGCGGCTGGTTCGGCGGCGTGTCCAGGCCCAGCATCACCGTGCCCGCCAGCCGGCCGTCATGATCGGCCACCAGCAGTAGGGCCTTGCAGGCATCGATCTCGGCGATGGCGCGCTGCCAGAAGGCGCGCGCCTGCGTGTCGGAAAACGGCGTCAGGAAATTCACCGCCGCGCCATCGTCGACGCAGTCCTTCAGCACCTCGGCCAGGGCGGCGATCTCGGCCTTTGCTCCGGCAGCATCGAGTTTGCGGATGGCGGGGATCATTCCTGGCGTCATGATTGCAGCATCCGCTGCAGGAAGATCAGGTCGAGCCAGCGGTCGAATTTCCAGCCCGAATCGCGGATCAGGCCGGTGCGGGCGAAGCCGAGCTTTTCGTGCAGATGCAGGCTGGCGGCATTTTCGGCGGTGATCGCCGCCACCATGCTGCGCAGGCCGCGTTCGGCCGCCACCGCGATCAGGGCGTCGAGCAGCTTCTGCCCGATGCCCTGGCCGCGCCGGTCCGGCGCGATGTAGATGGCGTTTTCCACCGTGTAGAGAAAGGCCGGCCAGGGCCGGAACTGGCCGTAGCTGCTGTAGCCCACGACAGCATCGTCATCGACGGCAACCAGCACCGGCAGTTTCTGGTCGGCTTTCATCCGCAGCCAGTCACGCTGCGCCTGCGGTTCGCGGGCGACATAGTCGAACACCGCCGTGGTGTTGAGCACGGCATCGTTGTAGATGGCGCGGATGGCTTCGGCATCATCGGGTGTCGCATCGCGGATTCGAATCATCTGGCAGTCTTCCGTCGGGCAATGATGACCAGGTAGCGGCAGGGGTCGTCGGTTTGATTGGCAAAGGCATGCGGCTGGTCCAGCGCACAATGCAGGCAGTCGCCGGGACCGATGGCGAAGCTGTCGCTGCCGCTCTCGAACCGCAGCCGGCCGCTGACGCCGAGGATATGCTGGTCATAGGCGCCCTGCGGCAGGGCGGGATAGGCAATGCGGGCGCCGGCCGGCAGTTCCGCCTGCACGATCTCCACTGTCGAGCCGGTACCGGCCGGGGTGACGGCGCGCCGCTCGAATCCGGTTTCCGGGTCGCGCCACAGCGGCTGCGCCCCGGCCGGCAGCAGCACCAGGCTCTTGTCCTCCACCGCGGCCATCAGGCCCGACAGCGTGATGTCCAGCCCGGCGCAGAGCCGCCCCAGCAGGGCGGCCGTCGGGCTCGCCTCGCGGCGCTCGATGCGCGAGATCATCGCCTTGCTGACGCCGCTGCGGGCCGCCAGGTCGGCCAGCGACAGGCCCAGCTCCTCGCGGCGGGTTTTCAGCCGGGTGGCGATCCGGGCTTCGATATCATCAGCATTGGTTGTCGTCTCATTCACGGGACAATCATCTATTATAAGAGACAATTGTCTGTCAAGCTGGGTTTGGACAGGTGGCTTACTATGTCATGTGGAGCTATCCGGAGATCCAGATCCGCTTGCTTCCGACCTTGCTCCTGACCGGCCTGCTGGTTACGGCACCTGTCATCGCGCAGCCATCGCAGACCATCCGCACGCAGGATGCCGCCATCCGCGTCGTCACGGTGGCCAGCGGACTAGAGAATCCCTGGGGTATGGCCTTCCTGCCCGATGGCCGCCTCCTGGTGACCGAGCGGCCCGGCCGCCTGCGCATGGTGGCGAAAGATGGCCGGCAGTCGCCGCCGCTCGGCAATGTGCCGAAGGTGTTCGACAGCGGGCAGGGCGGTCTGCTGGATATCGCGCTCGATCCGGATTTCGCGCGCAACCGCCTGCTCTACTTCACCTATGCCGAACCCGGCGCCAGTTCGGAAGGCGGCGGTGCCGGCACCGCGCTGGCCAGCGCTGTCTTCAGCGAGACTACCCTGACCGATGTGAAAGTGCTGTTCCGCCAGCAGCCGAAGCTGTCCGGCGGACTGCATTTCGGCAGCCGCGTCGTGGTCGGCAGTGACGGCAAGCTGTGGCTCGGCGTCGGCGAGCGCTACCGGCGCGACGAAGCGCAGAAACTCAGCGTGCATCTGGGCAAGGTGATGCGGCTGAACCGTGATGGCAGTGTGCCGGCTGACAACCCCTTTGTCGGGCGCGGCGATGCGCGCCCTGAAATCTGGTCTTACGGCCATCGCAACATCCAGGGCATGGCGCGGCATCCGCAGACCGGCGTGGTCTGGCTGCATGAGCATGGTGCACAGGGCGGCGACGAGATCAACATCCCCGAGCGCGGCAAAAACTATGGCTGGCCGGTGATCACCCATGGCATCGATTACTCCGGCGCCAAGATCGGCATCGGCACGGCGGCGCCCGGCATGGAGCAGCCGCTGCTGCACTGGACGCCGTCGATCGCGCCCTCGGGCATGGCCTTCTATACCGGAGACAGAATCCCGGCCTGGAAGGGCAGCCTGTTCGTCGGATCGCTGAAGTTCGGCACACTGCATCGCGTGGTGCTGGATGGCACGCGCGTGGTGCGGCAGGAGCAGATGCTGAAGGAGATCGACGACAATATCCGCGATGTGCGCGACGGGCCGGACGGCTTTCTCTATCTCGCCACCGACAACCCGCGCGGTCGCATCCTGCGGCTGGAGCCGGCCGACTAGACAATAAAAAAGCCCGGCATCTGGACGATGCCGGGCTTTCCGACGGGCCGAATTCAGTCGGCCTTAGTCTCTTCGTCTTCGCTGTCCTCTTCCGGCGCATCTTCGGTGTCGGACGCGCCGTAGGGCTGATCGTCCTGGCTGGCGTCGTCGGACGGAGCCTCGCCCATCGGATCGCTCGGAATCTCGATCTGGATCGTGTTCGGATCGACGCCGGTGCCGCGATCCAGCATGCCGGTCACCATCTCCGGGAAGGCGATGACCAGAGCCACCATGATGATCTGGATGCAAACGAAGGGTACCGCGCCCCAGTAAATCTGGCCGGTGGTCACCTTCGGTGTCAGCTTGCCGGTGACCTTGTCGATGTAATCCGCCACCGGTGCCACGCTGCGCAGGTAGAACAGCGCGAAGCCGAAGGGCGGATGCATGAACGAGGTCTGCATGTTGACGCCGAGCAGCACGCCGAACCAGATCAGGTCGATGCCGAGTTTCTCGGCCGCCGGGCCGAGCAACGGCACGACGATGAAGGCCAGCTCGAAGAAATCGAGGAAGAAGGCCAGCAGGAAGACCATGATGTTGACGACGATCAGGAAGCCGAGCTGGCCGCCGGGCAGGCTGGTCAGCAGATGCTCGACCCAGAGGTCGCCGTTCACCGCGCGGAAGGTCAGGCCGAACACGGTGGAGCCGATCAGGATGAAAATCACGAAAGCCGACAGCTTGGCGGTCGTGTCCATGGCCTGACGCAGCAGCGACCAGTCCAGCTTGCGCTTCATCATCGCCAGGATCATCGCACCGGCCGCACCCATGGCGCCGCCTTCGGTCGGAGTTGCCACGCCGATGAAGATGGTGCCGAGCACCAGGAAGATCAGCACCAGCGGCGGCACCAGCGAAACCAGCACGCGGATGATCAGCTGCATGCCGCGCAGCGAACGTGCTTCCAGCGGCAGGGCCGGTGCGGCCTTGGGGAAGATGATGGTGACGAGGAAGACATAGCCGGCATAGAGCGCCGACAGGATCAGGCCCGGAATCATGGCGCCGGCATACATGTCGCCGACCGAACGGCCGAGCTGGTCGGCCATCACGATCAGCACCAGGCTGGGCGGGATGATCTGCGCCAGCGTGCCCGAGGCGGCGATGACGCCGCTGGCCAGTTTCCGGTCATAACCGTAGCGCAGCATGATCGGCAGCGAAATCAGGCCCATCGAGATCACCGAGGCGGCAACCACGCCAGTGGTGGCGGCCAGCAACGCGCCGACGAAGATCACCGCATAGGCCAGGCCGCCGCGCATCGGGCCGAACAGCTGGCCGATGGTATCGAGCAGGTCTTCCGCCATGCCGGAGCGTTCGAGAATCAGGCCCATGAAGGTGAAGAAGGGAATCGCCAGCAGCGTGTCGTTGCGCATGATGCCGAACACGCGTTCGGGCAACGCCTGCAGCAGGGCCGGGGTGAGCAGGCCGAGCTCGATGCCGATGAAGGCGAACAGCAAGCCGTTGGCGGCCAGTGCGAAAGCGACCGGGTAGCCGAACAGCAGGAAGAAGACCAGCGCCACAAACATCAGCGGCGCCAGATTGTCGATCAGAAACTGTGTCATATCGATTACTCCGCGGCGCCTTCGATCGGGCTATGGGCATCCTGCTTCCTGGGAGCCGGGTTCGGGATCAGGCCCTGCAGGAAGGCGATGCGCTTGATCAGCTCCGACAGACCCTGGAGGATCAGCAGCAGGAAGCCGACGGGGATCAGCAGTTTGACCGGCCAGCGGATCAGGCCGCCGGCATCGCTGGACATTTCATGGCGAACGAAGGAATCGACCAGCGCCGGCCAGGACAGGTACATGATGATGATCGAGATCGGCAGCAGGAACAGCACGGTGCCGATGATGTCGATCCAGGTCAGCGTCTTTTCGGAAAAGCGGCTGACGATCACGTCGATGCGGATATGCTCGTTGCGCAGCAGCGTATAGCCGGCGCAGAGCATGAAGACGAAGGCGAACAGATACCACTGCACCTCCAGCCAGGCATTCGAGCTGTTATTGAAGATGTAGCGCACCGAGGCATTGCCGGCACTGATGATCACGGCAACCAGGATGGCCCAATAGACGATACGGCCGACCCAGTCGTTGAGCCGGTCAACGGCCGTGCTGAAAGCCAGAAGCAAACGCATGCAATAAATCCCCCTTCACAGCAGGCCATGGCTGGCCGTCGTGATCCGAATGGCTGGTGGTGCCGGGCTGTCTGACCCGGTACCGGCGTTCCCTGTTTGCGGGGCGTATTTATTCTATGCGGGTCGCTCGATAAAGCCCCGGCCCGGCGACCGGGGCCATTTATAATCGAGTCAGGCCCCCCGGGGCACGAAAAATTTCATAAATTTTCAGGGGTTAGATTAAACTTGGCAGCACTGGGCGGGGCCGGATCAGCCCATTTCGCCCGTGGTGGCATTGTAGTTGTTGATGATCCGGTGCAGCACGTCGAGCTGGTTGCGGGCAATCGGGTCCTGGCCATTCAGGATCAGCGTGAGGGCAACCCGGGTGATGCCCAATTTCGAGGCAACCTGGTCCAGGTTGATCCCGCGCGCCCGGCAGGCGACGGTAATCTGGTCGAACGAACCCTTGTCGAGGAAGACGCGGCCCCATTCGTCGCGGCCGGTCAGCCGGATCGGTTTGATCTCCATGGCCGCCGGCGCCTTGGACTGGCGCGGTGCCGACGCGGCCGACGGCCGGCCGGTGGGGATGCTGCGCTGGGTCGGCCGCCAGTCCGGATCCCGTTCGAACACTTCCAGCTGCGGGGCCTGCTCCATCAGATGGCTCAGCATCTGGCGCATATGGATCAGCAGCTGGTCGGCGGTGCCGCCGGCTTCCGGGCCATCGACCAGCAGGCTGCTCAGCTCCTCCAGCCGCTTCAGCCGCGAGGCGAAGAATTCGCGCGCGCCGTAGGGCAGGGCCGAGCGGGCCTCGATCAGATTCTCGAGATAGCTCTGCTTGACGTCGATCTCGACCTTGAGAATCTTGGCGCGCAACTGCGACACGAAACGGCGCAGCTCGTCGCGGCGACCGGTCCTGAGCACCGACAGGCGGCCCTCGGCCACTTCGGCGGCCTGGTGGAAATCGTCCACCAGGGTCGAGAATTTGCGAAAGCCGGAAACGGTGTTGCGTTTCTCATTCACATCTTCAGTGAATCTGAAGATGTACATGGCGCGCTGCTCGATGCGCGACACCAATTCGTTGGCTTCCCGGCTATGTGCTTGGTTATCCGTAATCATCCGCGGGATACTGGCTGGCCTCGGTTACGTTAACCTTAACACAATCCTGACGCACGGGAACCGCGCGGTTACTCCCCCAAAAGGATAGGATGCACTGCGAAGCCGCCGGGCACACCGGCCCGGCGGCGCAGCGCTTCGTCAGGCAGCGGCGTTCAGGCCCTGCTGAGACACCCAGGCAAGAGTCTTGGCCAGGGCCCGCTCGAACCGGTCGAACAACTCGTCGACCTCGCTTTCGGTGATGATCATCGGCGGGCAGAAGCCGATCACGTCGCCAGCCATGGCGCGGATGATCAGGCCTTCCTCCTGGGCGAAGTTCATGCAGGCGGCGCCGACGCCGGCGGTGGGTGCGAAACTGGCACGGGTCGCTTTGTTCGCCACCAGTTCGGTGGCGCCGATCAGGCCGGTGCCGCGCGCCTCGCCGACCAGCGGATGGTCGGCCAGCTTCTTCAGGCGCGCCTGGAAGCGCGGCGCCACGGCATTCACATGGCCGAGGATATTGCGCTCTTCGTAGATCTGCAGGGTGCGCAGCGCCACCGCGGCGGCAACCGGATGGCCGCCATAGGTAAAGCCATGGCCGAAGGTGCCGATCTTGCCCGAATTGTCGCGGATCACCTCGTAGACATGCTCGGGCACCAGCACGGCCGAGATCGGCAGGTAGGCGCTGGAGAGCTGCTTGGCGCAGGAAATGAAATCGGGCTGGTAGTCGAAGGTCTGCGCGCCCCACCAGTTGCCGGTACGGCCGAATCCGCAGATCACCTCGTCTGAGACGCTGAGGATATCGTATTTCTTCAGCACGGCCTGGATGGCGGGGAAATAACCTTTGGGCGGCAGGATCACGCCGCCGGCGCCCATCACCGGTTCGGCGAAGAAGGCGGCCACATTGTCGGGGCCTTCGGCCTGGATGAAGTCTTCCAGATTCCTGGCCAGGCGGGCGACGAACTCGGCCTCGCTCTCGCCGGTTTCCGCGAAGCGATAATAGTGCGGACAATCGACATGCTTGATACGGGCGATCGGCAGGTCGAAATCGCGATGGTTGGCGGGCAGGCCGGTCAGGCTGGCGCTTGCGATGGTGACGCCGTGATAGCCCTTGATGCGCGACAGGATGGTTTTCTTCTCGGGCCTGCCGCGCGCGTTGTTGTAATACCAGATCAGCTTGATCAGCGTGTCGTTGGCGCCCGAGCCGCCTTCGGCGAAGAACACCTTGGCCAGCTTGATCGGGCTCAGGCTTTTCAGTTTCTCCGCCAGTTCCACCACCGGCCCGGTCGTCTTGTGACCGAAGCCATGATAGTAGGGCAGCTTGCGCATCTGCTCGATGGCGGCGTCCACCAGGGCCGCCTCGCTGAAGCCCAGGCCGGCGCACCACAGGCCGGCCATGCCTTCGATATATTCCTTGCCCTGGTCGTCATAGACATAGATGCCCTTGCCGCTTTCGATCACCAGGGGGCCGGCCGTCTCGTGCTTCACCAGGTTGGTGTAGGGGTGCAGCACATGGGCGATATCGCGGGCGGCCATCGAGTTGGGCAATTGCGGGCTAGGCATCGGTTTTGACCTGTTTCTGCGTTCCGGGAGGGGACGCTCAGTAGACGGCGAAAATCGCCGTCTGTCAAAACTCACATGGCGTAACTTCGGCCCTATCGACGGCAAATAACGCTGGCTAGACTGCGATCATGTCTTCGCCTGGTATCATCCCAACCCTCTCTCTGGTTTCGGCTGCCGACGGCATCGCGCTGGCCGGTTATGAATGGCTGCCGCCACAGGGTAGCCCGGCGGCAGTACGGGCCGTGGTGGTGATCGCCCATGGCATGGCCGAGCATGCCGGACGCTACGCGCGATTTGCTGCCGCACTGAACGAGGCCGGCTTCGCCGCCTATGGGTTCGATCACCGCGGCCATGGCCGCAGCGTGACCGGGGACCAGATGCTGGGCCATATGGGTGATCAGGATAGCTGGAATCGCGCGGTCGGCGATCTTGCCGCGGTCTGCCGTCTGGCGCGGCAGCGCCATCCGGACAAGCCGGTGCTGCTGTTTGCTCATTCGATGGGCTCGTTCATGGCGCAGCAGATCCTGTATCAGCATGGCGACATGCTGGCCGGCTGTGTGCTCTGCGGCTCGAACGGCAAACCGCCGGCGATAGCGGCACTGGGCCGGCTGATCACGCGGCTGGAACGTTTGCGGCTGGGCCGGCGCGGCATCAGCGCGCTGGTGCAGTCGCAGTCATTTGGCGCTTTCAACAAGCGGTTCCAGCCGCAACGCACCGATTTCGACTGGCTGTCGCGCGATGCGGCCGAGGTCGACAAATATATCGCCGACCCGTTCTGCGGTTTTCCCATTACCGTGCAGTCCTGGATCGATCTGCTCGACGGTCTGGAGGCGATGGCGCGGCCGGAGAATCAGGCCCGCATCCCGAAAGCCCTGCCGGTTTTCGTCATCGCCGGACGGCATGACCCGGTCTCTGGTGGTGGCCGTGGTTTGCGCCAGTTGCTGGAGGCTTATGCGGCTGCCGGCCTGACCCGGGTGGAGCATCGTTTCTACGACGAGGCCCGGCACGAGCTGCTGAACGAAACCAACCGCGCCGAGATTACGGCCGATATCGTCGGCTTCCTGCGACGCTGCCTGTAGGCGCGGCCCGGTCGCGGTTCATTTGGCCGTATAGGCCGCGCTGTCGTCAGCCGCCGGCATCTCGGCCAGATTGGCATAGATTCGTTCGAGCAGGGCTTTGAGCTGCGCGATCTCCGCCGCGCTCAGGCCCGCCACCGCCACGCCTTCCAGCTGCTGCGCGGCTGGTGTCAGCGCCGCCGTCGCCGCTTCGCCGGCCGGTGTCAGGCGGATGGCGATGGCGCGGGCATCGTCGCTGTCGCGGCCACGGCTGACCATGCCGGCCGCCTCCAGCCCGCCGACCAGGCGCGACAGCGTCGAGACTTCTACACTGGTCCGCTGGGCCAGCTCGGTCAGGCGCTGGCCGTTTTTCTCGCGCAGGGCGGCCAGGACGCGCCAGTCCTGCAGTGTGATACCGGCTTGGCGCAAGGTGGCGCTGAAGCGCGTCGCCAGTGATACGCCGGCGCGGTTGATCAGATAGGGAAGATAGTGATCGAGCTGGAGCGGGGCGGGCGTGTCGGACTGCTGCGCGGCCATGATACTGCGCCGCGATCGCGTCAGGAGCCGAGTTTGCCCAGCACCGCCTCGATCTTCTGCTTCATGGTGGCGGCGTTGAACGGCTTGACCATGTAGTTGTTCACGCCAGCCTGAATGGCGGTTTTGACCAGCTCGGTATCGCGCTGGCCGGTTGCCATGATGAAGGGCATCCGCTTGGTCAGGGGGTTGCTGCGGATGGTCTTGAGCAGCGTCAGGCCATCCATCCCGTCCATATTCCAGTCCGAGATGATCAGATCGAATTTATTGGAATTCATCGCGACCAGAGCCTCGTTACCGCTCTTCGCCTCGACAACGTTCTTGATGCCGATTTCCTGCAAGCAATATCGCGCAATGCCGCGCATGCTCATCTGGTCGTCGACGATTAAAACTCGCAGTGTGCTGGCCGAAGGCATATCGCTCGCTCTTCCCTCAACGCAACCAACGCCGGCCATTCTGGCCTGCGGTGTCCGAATCAATGCCTAACATCATGGTTTTTATCCCAAAAAACAAGGTTTCTCAACGCTGTTTACAACGGTTCAGGATCTCGGCTGCTACCTGGGTGATGCCTACTTCCGCTTGCACCGCACCCATCAGTTTGGCGGCTTTCGGCATGCCATAGACCAGGCTGGTGCTCTCGTCCTGGCCGATGGTCTGGGCGCCGGCCTCCAGCATTTTCTTCAGGCCGGTGGCGCCATCCTTGCCCATCCCGGTCAGGATCACGCCGATGGCGTTATGGCCGGCATGCTCGGCGACCGAATTGAACAGCACGTCGACGGACGGACGATGGCCCGAGACGGGCGGGTCATGGTTCAGCTTGGTATAATAGTGGCCGCCCGAGCGATGCAACGTCAGGTGATAGTCGCCCGGCGCGATATAAACGTGGCCGGGGAAGACGCGGACATTGTCTTTCGCTTCGGTCACGGTCACCGCCGACAGCGAATCGAGCCGTGCGGCGAAGCTGCCGGTAAAGCGTGGCGGCATATGCTGGGTGATCAGCACCGGCGGACTGTCCGGCGGCAGGATGGTGATCACTTCCTTCAGTGCCTCGACACCGCCGGTGGACGATCCGATCGCCACGATGATGTCGGTCGAATTGAAACCCGGGCCGGGGGTCAGGCGCTTGGGGGTCTGGCCTTCGACCGGGCGGTTGCGCGCCACCACCCGGGCAGTGGCGGCGGTTTTCACCTTGGCGATCAGGTCCTGCTTGATCTCTTCCAGGGCATGTTTGATGTCCAGGGTCGGCTTGGGCACGAAATCGACGGCGCCCATTTCGAGCGCCTGCATGGTGATGGTGGCACCCTTCTGGGTCAGGGTCGAGACCATCACCACAGGCATCGGCCGCAGCCGCATGATCTTTTCCAGGAAGGAGATGCCGTCCATGTTGGGCATCTCGACATCCAGGGTCAGGACATCGGGGTTCAGTTCCTTGATCATCGTGCGCGCGACCAGCGGGTCCGGCGCGGCGCCCACCACATCGATCTCGGGGTCGCTGGACAGCGCGGCCGTCAGCAGCTGGCGGATCAGCGCGCTGTCGTCGACGATGAGAACCTTGATACGTTTACCGGCCACAGCCCTGCTCCGCACGTCTCAGAATGATCATGCAATCTTGCGATGGATATTGCGGCCCAGCAGTTTGAAACGTTCGGTGATGCCGAACAGGTTCTCCGAGTGGCCGATATAGAGGAAACCGCCCGGCGCCAGCAAATTGGCGTAGCGGTCGAACAGCACGCGCTGCGTGTCCTTGTCGAAATAGATCACGACATTGCGGCAGAAGATGACGTCGAACGGCCCTTTCATCGGCCAGTGGCCGACGAGGTTCAGATGCTTGAAGCTGATCAGGGCGCGGGCCTCGGCCACCACGCGCACCTTGTCCTCGCTGTAGGGCTCGAAGTATTTCTTGGCGATATCCGGCGCCATGCCTTCCAGCGCGGCGGCGGGATAGACGCCTTCGGTGCCGCGCCGCACCATCTCGGTATCGATATCGGTGGCGAGGATCTTCGCATCCCATTGCTTGATATCGGGCATCGAGCGCAGCAGCGTGATGGCCGCCGAATAGGGCTCCTCGCCCGAGGAGCAGCCGGCCGACCAGATGCGCAACCGGCGACCCTGGCTCACCGCACGGGCGCGGATTTCCTGCAGCGCGGTGGTGGCGAGATGCTCGAAATGATGATTCTCGCGGAAGAATTTGGTCAGGTTGGTGGTCAGCGCGTTCAGCGTGGTGCCCAGCTCGCCGCTGCCGGCATCCGAACCGATGAACTCGATATATTCGCGGAAACCGCTCATGCCGAGCTTGCGCAGGCGCTTGGCCAGCCGGGCATAGACCATGTTGTGCTTGGTCGGTCCCAGCTCGATTCCGGTCTTTTCCTTCAGCATCGCGCGCAGAAAATCATAGTCGCTCGACGAGAAGGCGAATTCGCGATCCTCGGCGGTCGGGCTGTCAGCTGCGCGTGTGTCGGATGCCATGGGGGATACGGGATATCAGGCCGCTGTTTCGGCGGGACCGGCCAGCATCGGCTTGCCGGTATTGTCGGCGGCTTCGAGCATGCGGCCCGAGAACATGCGCTCCAGACCGATCAGGCCGACCATGCGCTCGCCGACCGTGATCAGGCCTTCCATGAAGCCCAGGCCGCTGACCTGTTCCATGTCGGGCATCGGGCGGATTTCATCTTCATTGATGGTGATGATGTCGGACACTGCATCGACCAGGATGCCGACGATGCGCGAAGACACCGAAACGATGATCACGACGTTGTACTTGGTCGGCTCGGTGCGCGGCATGCCGAAACGGGCGCGCAGGTCGAAGATCGGCACGATGGCGCCGCGCATGTTGATGACGCCGCGCACCACTTCCGGCGTGTTCGGCAGCGGTGTGGTTTCCGACCAGGCGCGGATTTCGCGCACCGCCATGATGTCCACGCCATATTCCTCGTTGCCGACGGTGAAGGACACCAACTGCACGGTACGGCTGGAACGGGCGGTCTGTTCTGCGGCTGCCATGGACGGACTCTCCTGATACTACGCTGCCGGCGCGGCCAGGCGCGGCACCGAACTGCGCTGCTGGCCTTCACGCTCGGCGATATGCTTGATGCCTGCGACATCCAGAATCAGCGACACCCGGCCGTTGCCCAGGATGGTGGCGGCACCGACGCCGCGGATCGGGTCGAAATTCTCTTCCAGGCTTTTGATAACCACCTGCTGCTGACCGATGATCTCGTCCACCACCAGGCCCATTTTCGAGCTGTCTTCCAGTTCGACGATGATGACCAGCGCCTTGGTCGTGTCGTCGATGCCGTTCGGCACCTTGAAGATACGGTGCAGGTAGACCAGCGGCACGTATTCGCCGCGGATGCGCAGCAATTCGCTCTGGTTGGCGACGATGTTGATCTGGTCCGGCTCGGGACGCAGGCTTTCCACGATATTGGCGAGCGGCAGGATGTAGGACTGCACGCCGACCTTGAGCACCATGCCGTCGAGCACGGCGAGCGTGAGCGGCAGGGTCAGGATGAAGCTTGAGCCCTGGCCCGGGCGCGACTGGATATGCACGCGGCCGCCGAGCGACTGTATGTTCTGGCGCACCACATCCATGCCGACGCCGCGGCCGGAGATGTTCGATACCGTATCCGCGGTCGAGAAGCCGGGCAGGAAAATCAGGTTGTCGATTTCCTCGTTGCTCAGCACGGCATCGGGGGCGACCAATTTCTTTTCGATCGCCTTCTTCATCACCTTTTCGCGGTTGATGCCGCGGCCGTCGTCGGTGATCTCGATCACGATGCGGCCGCCGCGCTGGTCGGCGGAAACATGGATCACGCCTTCGGCCGGTTTGCCGGCGGCGGAGCGATCTTCCGGACTTTCGATGCCATGATCGCAGGAATTGCGGATCATATGGGTCAGCGGATCTCCGAGCTGCTCGATCACAGTCTTGTCGATTTCGGTGTTCTCGCCGCTCATGTCGAGGCGGATTTTCTTGTTGGTCATCATCGCCAGTTCGCGCACCAGGCGCGGCAGGCGGGCAAACACGCTCTTCACCGGCTGGGCGCGCATCGCCATCACGCTTTCCTGCAGATCGCGGATGTGATGCGACAGTTCAGCCAGGCCGTTGGCCAGTTCGGGATGCTGGTCGGCATGCAGATGCTCGGTCTGCTGCGCGATCATCGCATGCGTGATGACCAGTTCGCCGACCATGTTGACCAGTTTGTCGACGCGGTCGAGATCGACGCGGATCGAGCGGGCGGCTTTGGTCTCGCCGCCTGCACCGCCACCACCGGCAGCGCCAGGGCCGGCACCGGCCTCGGCTTTGGGCGCGGCGGCAGCCGGCTTCGGGGCCTCGGCTTTGGGCGCTGCGGCGGGGGCGGCCACCGGAGCCGCAGCCGCTTTCGGCGCCGCTTCGGCGGCGGGCTTCGCCACAGCTTCCGGCTCGGCCGGTTTCGCCGCGGCGGCCGGCGGATTCAGGCAGGTGATCGAAAGCTCGCAATCATCGAGCACGAACTCGAAAACATCCTTGATCGCCTGTTCGCCGCGATCCGTCTCGATCTCGAATTCCCATTTGATATAGGCGCCTTCGGGCTGGATCTGGTCCAGTGCCGGCACCGCATCGGCATCGGCCTTGGCCAGGAAGCCGCCCAGCTCACGCAGTTCGCGGATCAGGATCAGCGGTTCGTTCGCGCGCTGATACAGGGCATCGCGTGGCGTGAATTTCACCAGGTATTTCAGCAGCGGCGCCTTGGCTGGCGCTGCCGGCGCGGCGGGCGCTTCCGGCTCGGGCTCTGGCGCGGCGGCCGGCGCAGGCTCGGGTTCGGCATCCAGGCCCCCGCCGCCCGCCAGCTGGGCATCCAGCGCGGCAAGCGCTGCATCGGCGGCATGCGGATCAGCATCGACGCCGATGGAGGCGGCCAGATCGATCAGCGACTTGCGGCCTTCATTCTCATGGTCGGCCGGCAGTTCGGTGCCGTTCTGGGCGGCTTTGACCAGGTCGGACAGGATGTCGGCGCAATGCAGCACCAGCAGCACGGAATCCGGTGTCGGTTCCAGCCGGCCGTCGCGCATCAGATCGAGCACGGTCTCGAAGATATGGGCGAAGGCGACCAGGCGGTCGAAGCCGAAAGCGCCGGCGCCGCCCTTGATCGAGTGGATGGCGCGGAAGACGGCGTTCAACGTGTTGTTGTCGCCCTCGCCCGACTGCAAGGCCATCAGATGGCCTTCAAGGTCGCCAAGCAGCTCCTCGCATTCCGAGAAGAAGGTTTGTTTGAACTGGGCTAAGTCATCCATGGGCCGCGTCCCGCTTCTGCTCCGCGTCGCCGTTCCGCCATCGGCCCGTTACGGGCTGACCTTGCGGATTACTTCAAGCAGCTTGCCGGGATCGAACGGCTTGACGATCCATCCGGTGGCGCCGGCACTGCGGCCTTCCTCCTTCTTGGACTGACTGCTTTCGGTGGTGAGAATCAGAACCGGCGTCGCCTTGTTCTTCGGCTTTTTGCGCAGTTCCTTGATAAAGGTGATGCCGTCCATCACCGGCATGTTGATATCGGTGATGATGACGTCGACGGTATTGGCTTCCAGCAGATCGAGGCCTTCCTGGCCATTCTCGCCCTGGATGACCTCGAAGCCGCCCTGCTTCAGCGCGAACTGCAGCATCTGCAGCATCGTCTTCGAATCGTCGACAGTGAGAACGCGCTTGGTCATGTCTGTACCGGCCATTTCATGAGAAACGAAAAGAGGCCCAGATCGTCGAAGGCGCTGACGAAGGCATCGCTGGGCGACTTCACGACGAAGGGAATGCCGTGCTGCTCCATATGCTGGGCAGCCGATAGCAGAATCTGCACGCAGGGGGTGGACAGGCGTTCGACGGCGGCGGCGTCGATCACCACCTTGCCGCCCTGGGCCATAATCTCGTGGAAACTGTGCAGCAGCGGCTCGGCCGCGCGCAGGTCCATACTCGCGACCAGACCGAGCTGGGTCGTATCGTCGGCTTTCGTGACCGTGAAAGGTTCCATCCACATCCCCCAGAGTACCCGTAGAGCGGGCACCGGCCGCCGCTGCGTGGGCAGCAACAGGCCTTACAATCGAGAGCCTAGCCGACGGTCCGGCGGGACGGAAGGGGGATGCTTCGGGGGTTATCAAAAAACCACATATGATCCGAGACTTCGGCTAACCCACAGGGGGTGTCGGCGCTTACTGCGCGCAGCTCAGATCGATGGTGGTGCGGCTTTGGGCCCGCATGGCCAGCTTGATCTCGTGATAGCGCTGTCGCAGCTCCTGCCGGGTGCCGCCGGCCAGCTGGAACATCAGCATGATCGCGCTTTCCAGGTCGTCGGCGCAGCGGCCGATGCTGTCGAGATCGCCATCGGCCATTTCGGTTTCGCCGAGCTGGCGCAGATAATCGGCGATCCACAGGGAATGAACCGCAAGTTGTGAGAGCGACTGGCCCTGAAAACGGGTTTCGGTATTGAAGCGGTCGCCGATGCGGGGCAGGCGGCTCAGCGGTTGCGACGCGCCGGCGCGCGGGTCTGCCGCGGGTTCGATATCTTCGGCTTCCACATCGATAATGGGATCATCGGCCAGGCCGCCGCCGAAGCTTGCCGCGTGGCTGAACGCGGCATCGTGGCCACAATCCGAGTGGCCGCAATCCGAATCGTGCTCTGCGAACAACCCTTGATCGAGATCCACGGGTGTTCCAATCCCTGAAGGCAGAAGCTCACATTACGAATCGGGGTGCTTGCCCGATTCGGGTTGACCTTACCCGCGCCGATTCGGGGGGTCAAGGAGAACCGCTAGATCGCGGGGGCGCTGTTGCGCATACCTACAAGCTGTTGGGGCAATGCCGATTCGACTGAAGTCGGAACGGTTTGGCGGTTATCCGCCGATCCGCGCGCCGGTCTTGAGCACGACCTTCTCCAGGCCGGCCACCAGTTCACGGCCGATCGCGCCGCCATCGCCGCTGATTTTCTGGCTCAGCACGACATAGAGCGCATCGATATGCGGCGACACCACGGCGGTGCTGACCTGGGGCGGATCGCTGTTCAGGCAATGCTCCAGGTAATTGCTCAGATAATGCGTGATGGTTGTGACCAGCGGATAGCCGAAGGTGCCGCCCAGGCCTTTCATGTCCCAGCAGATGCGCAGCATTTTCTTGACGCTGCCGGCATCGTCCAGGTTGGTCTGCTTCAGTTCCTCGAAGGAAGCCCGCATGCGGCCGAGGTCGTCATCGGCCCATTTCGCATACATTTTATGGCCGAGCACCTGGATCGCGATCTCGGCTTCCTTGACCGCTTCCTTGTCGATGCCGCCAGCGCCGACCTTCATCTTGAGATAATTCGGTGGCGTAACGAATTCCGCCCCGCCGGAAGATTGGGCGGGTGTGGTATCCGTTTTGGCACTGTCGTTGTTGGCCATGATAGCTATCGGCGCTCCCGCTGCAGCGGCATAACAGCCCCTGCGATAACATAGGCAAAGTAAACGTCCTGTTTCACAGTCGCAACCGAATACACACTTGTCTGCATAAAGACTAGAACAGTTCCACATCACTCTTCGATGCGATTGCGGATACACCCCGCTCTGCATCTTCAGATGGCGTGCCCAGCAGGTAATGCTGAAAATGCGCGCGCACCTGCTCCAGGGTCTGGCCGGCGATCAGACCTTCACCCCAGCCGGCGGCCCGTTCGGTCAGGCGCGGCGCCCAATCGCGGCCGGACTGGTCGCGGATAATGTCTTCGACATAACGGAGCGCATTGATCACATGCTGCTGGCGTTGGCTGCGCAGGTCGTCGCCCTGCATCAGGCTGATTGCCTCGCCCATCAAAGGGGAGTCCGGCAGTTGTCTGCCCAGTTCGACCAGCTTGGCGGCAAAGGCCTGGCCATTGGCGTTTTGGGTTTTCTGCAGGTCTTCGACCTCTTCTTTGAGGGCGAGCAGGACAAGCGCGATAAAATCCAGCAACTCGCGCGAGCCGGCGGGGCTGAACCCCTCCATGCTGCCCGATTGCGTGTTCCGATTGTCCCTCGGCAATGCCGGAGCCTTCCCCATTTGCTAACTCTTCCATATTTCCCGACGGTTTGCACCCGTCGCCCAATGAACCCTGTACGAACTTTTTCCCGATCTCGCCCCTGCGGATTACGACCGCTGGTTGCCGTCGCGCTTTACTGCCTTGGATTGATCAATACTGTGGACAAAACTCTTAAGGGGGGGAAATTAAAAGCCGGTAACACTTGCCAGCATGCGTATGCCGCCGCAGCGAAACATGGTAACTACCGGATCGATAAGGGGGCGGTACACGGATATGGATCCGATCGACATCAAAGAGATGCTGCATCACCACCATCTTTGGCTGAAAGGCATGCCGAGCGGCCGACCGGCGGATTTTTCCGGTCGTGACCTGTCCGGTGCCGATCTCGCCGGTGTTGATCTGCGTCGGGCCTCCTTCCGCATGACCAATCTGCGCGACGCCAAGCTGGCCAAGGCCCAGCTGGTGCAATGCGACCTGTTCAAGGCCGATCTCAGCAACGCCGATCTGTCCGAGGCTGACCTCAGCCGGGCGGATTTGCGCGGCGCGACAATGGAAAGCGTCAACATGGCCGGCGCCAATCTCACCGGTGCCAATTTTCGCCGCGGGCTTGAACTGGGGCAGGATGCCGCCGAAGGCGTCGAGGTGCTGCGCCAGAACGTCACCGGCAGCAATTTCGCCGGCGCCACCTTGGTCGGGGTTGATGCGCTCGGCGCCGATTTCAGCGGCAGCAACCTGGCCGGGGCCAACCTGCAGGATGCCGCGCTCACCGATTGCCAGCTGGTCAGTGTCGATCTGACCGGTGCCGATCTGGCAGGGGCGACGCTGGCGAGCGCCAACCTGGTGGGTGCTGAACTGAGTGGCGCCAATCTGGCCGGCGCGACCCTGCAGGGCGCCAATCTGACCGATGCGCATCTGCATGGCGTCGATCTCAGCAATGTCGATACCTTCGGCGCCAATGTGGTGATGGCCAACATGGCGGTCGAGTCCGGCTCGACAGCGCCCAAACCGATGACTGAAGCGGAAATCCATACCGCGCTGGCCGAGCACAAGAACTGGGTCGCCGGCGGCGACGGCAGGCCGGCCAATCTGCGCGGCCAGGATCTCAGCGGCTTCGATCTCTGCGGGCTCGATCTGTCCGGCATCAAGCTGCGCGGCGCGGCCCTGCGCGACGCCAGGGTCGACAAGACCATCTTCAAATTCGCCGATCTGTCCGGCGTGGATATGCGCGGTTGCCGCGCCCTGGATACCACCTTCGCGGGATGCAACCTGACGGGAGCGGATTTGCGTAATGGCCGTTTCAGCGGCAGCCGCTTCTCCAGCGCCGAGATTCTCAGCGCGACGGGCGAGCGGACCGGCCGCAGAATCTACACCGATCTGTCCAATGCCCGCCTGGCCGGGGCGGTCTGCGACGGCGTCGACTGGGGGGATGCCATCCTCCATGACGTCAGCGGCCTTGAACCGTGACCGGCCGATAGCCATGATGACCCAATGAATACCACACCGGGCAGTATCCTGCGGCGTCCAGCCGCCACCGAGGGCAGCGCTGCTGGTCCCACGGCGGAGCGCCGGCGGTATTACGACCCGATTCTAAAAGTTAACGTCGTCCAGGTCTTTCAGGGCGACTTCTACGTTTCGACCCGCGAAGGCGAAATGCTGGCCACTGTCCTGGGGTCCTGCGTCGCCGCCTGTATCCGCGATCCGGTCGCCGGGGTCGGCGGCATGAATCACTTCCTGCTGCCCGACAAGGGCGGCGACAACAATCCGGATTTGCCGTTTTCCGCCTCGCTGCGCTACGGTAGCTATTCCATGGAGCAGTTGATCAACGGAATCCTCGGTGCCGGCGGACGGCGTGAACGGCTGGAGGTGAAAATCTTCGGCGGCGCCAACGTGCTGGCCGGCCTGCGCGGCATCGGTCACCAGAATGCCGAATTCGTCGAGCGCTATCTCAAGGCCGAAGGCTTCAGGATCATGGGGGCCGATCTGCGTGGCACGCTGCCGCGCAAGGTGCAGTATTATCCTTCGACTGGCGTCGTGCGCATGAAGCAGATCGAGGACGCCAGTGCCAAGGCCGTGTTCCAGCGCGAAAGTGCGAAGAAGATCACCGCGGTACAGACCACGGCGGGCAGCATCGAGCTGTTCGACTGAGGCCCACGCAGAGCATTCGTCGCCATGGCATACAAACTCAACAATGTCGCAGTGCTTGTGGTCGACAGCAATCACAACCACATGCAGCTTATTAAAGAGGTTTTGCGACCGCTTGGTGTCAACCGTATCTCCGAGTGCATGAATGCCAAAGATGCGCTGACGTATCTCGAAAACAATGTCGTCGATATCATCTTCACCGAATGGCACATGGATGGTGAGATGGATGGCATGGGCCTGGTCGAATGGATTCGCAAGAACCCGGCGTCGAAGAACGTGTTCGTGCCGATCGTGATGGTGACGGCGCAGTCGGAAGAATGGAAAGTGGTGAAGGCGCGCGATATCGGCGTCACCGAATTCCTGGTCAAGCCGTTCTCGGCCAAGACGATGGCGCGGCGCATCACCATGGTGATCGAATACCCGCGCCAGTTCGTGCGTACCGACGAATTCTTCGGTCCCGACCGGCGTCGCCACAAGGTGTCGAATTATACCGGCGAGGAACGCCGCAAGGATATGTTGGAAAAGGGCGACCAGCAGATGGACGAGGATGCCGTCCAGAACCTGCTGAGCGAGCTCTGACGGTCGCGGGCCGTTATTCCTGACTTGACGTTCCGCCAGAGCGGGACCAAGATTCAAACAACTGCAATCAGTTGGGAGGTCGGCCGTTCCGGCATGAGCGAAGTTGTCGCTTTGCACCAGTTTCGGCGTTCGCCTGAGGAAACCGCCCTGGACGGCGCGGGCCTCGAAAGCGTGGGCTCGGGTGCTGACGTAAAGCTGATCATCGCCAGAAGCACCGATCCCCGTCCGGCGGTCGAACCCGCCGTTTTTTTCGACCGGCGCGAATTCAATCTGATCCTCAATCTCTATGCCCGCATGGTCGGGATGGGCGAATGGCGCGACTATGCCATCGGCCATGACCGCGAGAGCTGCAGTTTCGCCGTCTTCCGCCGCAGCGCCGACGGCGCGCTTTACCGTATCGTCAAGACGCCGAAGCTGGCGCGCAAGCAGGGCGCCTTTGCCATCATCGCCCATGGCGGCCGTATCGTGCGGCGCGGCAAGGATCTGGCGGTGATGCTGCGATTCTTCGAGCCCAAGCGCGAAGCCACGCTCTAGCGACGCCTGAAACAGAAACGGGCCCCCGCCGGCAGGCGGGAGCCCGAAATTCTGCGCAGACAAAAATTCTGCACTGGCGATCGGAGAAGGATCAGACCTTCTTGGCCGGAGCCTTCTTCGCGGCCGGCTTGGCGGCGGCCTTCTTTTCGCCAGTCTTCTTCTTGGCGACCTTCTTCTTCTCGGCCTTCTTCGCCGGCTTGGCGGTCTGGGTTTGCGCGGCCTGGGCGGCAGGAGCAAAGGCGGGGGCGAGAGTGCCGGCCAGGAAGCCGGCCATCACGAAAGCGGCAGCGAGGGTTTTCACGCGGGTCATCATCGGGGTTCATCCCTTGGCAATGTGCTGCAAACCACCCACGCCAATCGGCGGCGAATCGGCGGCTGCATCGTCATCACGTTGCGCCTGCCGTGCATAATCGGCAATGCCGATATTTTTGCTGCGACACTCTGTCGGTTTACGCGAATTTTATGATTGCAGGAGTGCCGTCAGTTCGCGCCGATGTTTGGGCACGTCTGGGCGCTCGTGCATGCGCCGCTCCAGATGCGGCTTTATGGCGGCTTTCTCGCCAGCTTTTGCGCCGGCCTGCAGCCAGAGCTGCCAGAACAGGTCGCGTTGCGCATGACTGCCGCCGACCTGCTGCAGTCCCTGCAGGGCAGGGGGTAATTTTTCATACACTTGGCGCCAGTCGCCGCGGCCATAGGCGGCCATGCCTTCCGCCAGCGGTAGGCCGACCTGGCGCCAGATGCGCGTCGTCAACTGCTCGGGCCGGCTGTCGATGTGGTCCCGCAGGCTGGCG
>NZ_JAOZVR010000002.1 GCF_025869515.1 Ferrovibrio sp. | reverse complement strand
GGCAGAAGCTGAATCTTGCCATCGGTGTGCTGGCCGCACTGACATTGATATCCAACGTGATCGGCGGCCTGTTCTTCGGCCGGGTGCAGGGCAGCTATGCCGGCATCACCACCACCAATCTGCCGGCGGTGATCACCGCCCTCAATCTGTCTTCGCTCAGTTCCGAACTGACCGCCGGGGCCCCGGTGCTGGCCAGCGCGGCCAGCGATGCGGAGCGCGAGAAGGCGCTGGCCGACCTCAAGGCCAAGCAGGCGCGGCTGACGCAGTCGGTCGAGACCGTGAAGGCGGCTTCGGGCGAGAGCGAGGCAGAGCAGATCGCCGAGATCGAAAAATCGGTCGGCATGCTCAATACGATGGTGGCGCAGATCAACCGTTCGGTGAATGCGCGGCTGGGCTATGCGCAGCAGCGCGAGGAGATGCAGGGCCGGCTGAGCGCCGACTACATTGCGTTCCAGGCGCTCATGCAGCCATCGCTGGATCGCGCCATCTACGAACTGCGCCAGCCGAATGCAAAGCCCGAAACCGCCGATGCCGCCAATGCGCTGATCGCGGCCGGCAATGCGCTCAACCAGCTGGTCGCCACACTTTCGGTGGCGGCGCAGGCGCCGAGCAATCCCGAACTCGACAAGCTGTTCACCGAATTCGCCAAGCTGAACAGTTCGGCGCTCGAAGAGCTCGACTGGGCCGGCAAACATTTCGATATCAGCGAGCTGAAGGCTACCGCCGGCAAGCTGCTCGGTTACGGCCAGGGCACGGAAAGCATGTTCGGCATCCGGCGCGGCGAAATCCGCACCATCACCACGGCCGGATTCGCGCTGACCCAGGCGCGCAATGCCGCCACCGAGCTGTCGACCAAGGTGGATGGGCTGGTGGCGGCTGCCACCGCGGCCGCCGACACGGCAGCCGACCATGCCGCCGGCCAGGCTTCGACGGCACAGATCGTGCTGGTGGTCATCACCGTGCTCTGCCTGGTGATTGCCGCGCTGATCGGCGTGCTGTTCATCGGACCGCAGATCTCGGCGCCGATTGCCCGCATGACTGTGGCGACGCGGCGGCTGGCCGATCGCGACTGGTCGGTCGAACTGGCCGAGACCGGCCGCAGCGACGAGATCGGCGAAATGGCGCGGGCCGTCGAGGTATTGAAGACCAACGGGCAGGAGAACGAGGCGCTGCAGCGCCAGGTCGAGAGCGACCGCGAAACCTTCGAACGCGAGCGCAAGGCACAGGAAGAATTGCTGGAGCAGGCGATCGGCCAGATCGTTTCGGCCGCCACCGCCGGCGACCTGACGCGGCGTATCGATGCCGATGCGCTGCAGGGCGTGATGCAGCGGCTTGGCGGCGGCGTCAACGATCTGCTCGGCACCGTGGAACGCGCGCTCAACGATCTCGGCAGCATGCTGGGGGCGCTGGCGCAGGGCGATCTGACCCATCGCATCGGCGGTGGCCATCGCGGCCTGTTCCAGCAGCTTGCCAATGATGCCAACACGCTGGCCGAGAAGCTGGCCGATATCGTCGGCCGCCTGAGCCTGACGGCCGGCAATGTGCGCGACGCGGCCTCGGAGATTTCCGTCGGCAGCAACGATCTGGCGCAGCGCACCGAGCAGCAGGCCGCCAGCCTGCAGCGCACCGCCGCGTCGATGGAGGAGATCACCGCCACCGTGCGCCACAATGCCGATAATGCGCGGCAGGCCAGCAACCTGGCGGCGACGGCGCGCGAGACCGCCGACAAGGGCGGCGGCGTGGTGGGGCGCGCCGTACAGGCGATGGGCGAGATCGAAGGCAGCGCACGCAAGATCGTCGATATCGTCGGCCTGATCGACGAGATCGCCTTCCAGACCAATCTGCTGGCGCTGAATGCCAGCGTTGAGGCAGCACGCGCGGGTGAAGCGGGCAAGGGCTTTGCTGTGGTGGCGCAGGAAGTGCGCGGCCTGGCGCAGCGTTCGGCCGATGCCTCGAAGGAGATCAAGGCGCTGATCTCGGCGTCCAACAGCCAGGTGCGCGACGGCGCCAAGCTGGTGAATGAAGCCGGCGGCAGCCTGACCGAGATTGTCGATGCGGTGAAACGCGTGGCCGGCATCATCGAGGAAATCTCGATCGCCAGCCAGGAGCAGGCCTCGGGACTCGACGAGATCAACGACGCCGTGACGCAGATGGACGAGATGACCCAGCGCAACGGCGCGCTGGTCGAAGAAACCACGGCTTCGGCGCAGTCGCTTGCCGATCAGGCCAAGGAGCTTGCCGCCTCGATCACCTTCTTCCGGATCGATCAGGCGGAGGCGGAGGCGAGGGCGGCGGAGTAAACTGCCGCCACCTCGGCCGAGAAGCAGCAGAAGGTCACGCTGCGCGGCAGTCCCTCGCTCGCGAGCCAGGCGCGCACTTCGCGGATTGCAATCGCGGCGGCCGGTGCCAGCGGATAGCCGTAGATGCCGGTCGAGATTGCCGGAAAGGCGATGCTGTTCACGCCATGCTTGCGCGCCAGCGCCAGGCTGCTGCGATAGCACCGCGCCAACAGCTCAGCTTCGTTGGCGGTGCCGCCGCGCCAGACCGGACCGACCGTATGGATCACATGCCGGGCCGGCAGGCGGTAGCTGCGCGTGATGCGGGCTTCGCCGGTCGGGCAGCCGCCAATATCGCGGCATTCCGCCTCCAGTTCGGGCCCTGCGGCACGATGGATGGCGCCGCAGACTCCGCCGCCGGCCAGCAGGCTCTCGTTGGCCGCATTGACGATGGCGTCCAGCGCCAGGCGGGTGATGTCCTCGGTGACGATCCTGATCGGCTGCATATCGGTAATTTAACATGGCCGCGAGTCGCTGCGCGCGGCGGTTTTTTACGTTTCCCTAACCATCGCGAAACGACAATGCCGACAAGGCGTTGCAGGCGTGGTCTTGCCGCTTCCGTCAATATCCTTTAACCGGGTCAGATGAGCGATCCAGACCTCAAGCTGAAGACGCGCCGCGCCGCCACGGCCCAATCCGCCGCCGGTGCCTATGGCGCCATGCAGGCGCGTGCCGTGCCGGGACAGCCGATTCCTGGACAGACGGGGCAGGCTGGCCGCCCGGCGCCGAAACCCCGCGGTTTCCTGGCAGCCAACTGGCCGCTGATGACCGCTGCGGCTGCATTGCTGGGCGGCGGTGTGGTGATGGGTATGGCGGTTGGCAATGCGCCGCGGCCACAGCCTGTGGCAACGGTCGCGCTTGCCCCCACGCCGGCTCCATCCGCGCAGTCCGCTCCACCGCAGATGACGGCGAAGGATGCGTCGCAGGGCTGGCGCCCGATCTCCGAACTGGCTCAGGTTCAGGCCCAGGCAACGGCCATGGCGCCGCCGCGCATGGATTTGCCGCAAGCCGAAACTGCGCCGGTGCCGAAGCCCGCGCCGATTGCTGAAGCTGCGCCAGCACCGGCCGCCGAAGTGCCGAAAGCCGAAACCGCCGTTGCCGGGCTCGCCAAACCCGAGCCGCCCAAAGCCGAAGCGAAATCTCCGCCTGCAGCTGCAGTTGCGGCACCGGCCCGCAAGGCCGCGCAATCCGACAGGCAGCCGGTGCAGCTCACCGCCGCGCCCGTGGCGCCGCCGTCCTTCGCGCGTCCGGCCGGCGAGGGATCGGTGCAGGCCTGGCGCGCGCGCGCCGTGGCGCCGCCAGCCAATGCCAGGGCGCCCTATGTCGCGTTCCTGATCGACGATGCCGGCCTCGACCGCAAGGGCACCCAGCGCGCCATCAATCTGCGCGGTCCGGTGACGCTGTCGTTCATGAGCTATGCCAATGAGCTGTCGGAACAGAGCGCCGCCGCGCGTGCCGCCGGCCACGAGGTGATGCTGCATCTGCCGATGGAGCCGCTGGATGTGAAGCGCAACAATCCCGGGCCGAATGCGCTGTATGTCAATCTCGATCCCGCCGAATTGCAGCGCCGGCTCACCTGGCATCTTGATCGCTTCAGCGACTATGTCGGCGTCAACAACCACATGGGCAGCCGTTTCACCGCCGATGCCGCCCGCATGGCGCCGGTGCTGGACGAGATCGGCCGCCGCCAGGTCTTCTGGCTCGACAGCCTCTCCGGTCCAAGTTCGGCTGGTCCAGCCCTGGCGCGTCAGCGCGGTCTCGATGCGGCCGAACGCGATCTTTTCCTTGATGACGACCGCTCGCCCGGTGTTGCCTATGAGCTGGCGGCGATGGAGCGCATCGCCCGTGCTCGCGGCGATGTGATCGCCATCGGCCATCCACATGGCAGTACCCTGACGGCGCTGGAAAACTGGATTGCCACCGCCAAAGAACGCGGTTTCAGCCTGGTTCCGGTCAGCACCGTGTTGCTGCGGCGCCAGCAGCAGGAACGCTGAGCGGCTTTGCTGCGTCGCACCTTTCACACAAACAGACTGTTTATTTCGCGTGACATGTCCCCCTGCCTTCGGGCAGGCTGATACGCAGCCGTGGCGACAGACCGCGGCACGATCCGAGGGAGAAACGTCATGGCAATGCGCAGCAAGGAACGCGGCCTTTTCGAACTATACCGGGATGATCCCGAGCGGGCCGATGCCCTGGTCTTCAACCGGCGCGGCATCCTGAAGGGCGGTGCGCTGGCCGCCATGGGCGCCGCCGTCGGTGGCGCCATTCCGTTCGGCGGCAACATGCCGGGGGGGCTGATACCGGCAGCCCTGGCCCAGGGCGCGACAGCGGGTGCCGCGCCGAAAATCCTCAAGATGGATGGCAAGGCCGAACTGGTGATCCTCGGCGACAAGCCCTTTGTGGCCGAGACGCCCGAGCATCTGCTCAACGACGACATCACGCCGAATGACAAAATCTTCATTCGCAACAATGGTACGCCGCCGGATGCGGTCAGCAATCCCGATGCCTGGGACCTGACCGTCGATGGCGAAGTCAACAAGACGCTGAAGCTGACGCTCGGCGAGCTGAAGCAGAAGTTCAAACCGGTTACCTATGCGCTGCAGATGGAATGCGGCGGCAATGGCCGCAGCTTCTTCGAACCCAAGGCCAGCGGAAACCAGTGGACCAATGGCGCCATCTCCAATGCGCGCTGGACCGGAGTGCGGCTGAAGGATGTGCTGGACGCCGCCGGCCTGAAATCCAGCGCCGTCTATACCGGCCACTATGGCCGCGACACGCATCTTTCGGGCGATGCCAGCAAGCCGGCGATCAGCCGCGGCGTGCCGATGGCCAAGGCCATGGAGGAGCACACCATCATCGCCTATGCGGTGAATGGCGGGCCGATCCCGCATGTCAACGGCGCGCCGCTGCGCCTGATCGTGCCGGGCTGGCCGGGCTCGACCTCGCAGAAATGGCTCAGCCGCATCTGGGTGCGCGACAGGGAGCATGACGGGCAGGGCATGACCGGCACCAGCTATCGCGTGCCGATCAAGCCGATGATTCCGGGCAGCAAGGCCGATCCGAAGAATTTCCGCATCCTGGAATCGATGCCGGTGCGTTCGATCATCACCAACATCGCCAACGGCACCGAACTCAAGGCCGGCACGCGTGCCATCGCCCTGCGCGGCCATGCCTGGGCCGGCGAGCACAGCGTGGCCGAAGTGCATGTCTCGGGCGACTACGGCCAGACCTGGCGCAAGGCCAAGGTGGCCAAGGCGGCGAACAAGTATGCGTGGCAGACCTGGAATGCCGATCTGACGGTGCCGTCCGAGGGCTATTACGAATTCTGGGTCCGCGCCATCGACAGCACCGGGCGCGGCCAGAGCCATGCGGCGGCGAACTGGAATCCGCAGGGCTATGGCGGCAACGTGATGCACCGTATCGCCGTACTGATCCCCGCCTGAATACCGCAGAGGATCGGATATCCATGACGCGTTGGTTTGCTGCCGTTGCCATGGCGGCGTCGCTGGCTTTTGCTGCCGGCAGCGCCGTCCTTGTCCCATCTTCATTCGGTCAGTCCACGCCGGCAGAGCGGGAGCCCGAGGAACCGACCGTGTTCCCCGATGGCGAGAGCCGCGATGAAGTGTTTTATGTCTGCACCGCCTGCCATGGCTCGGATCTGGTCCGCGCGCAGGGCCACAGCCGCGAGCGCTGGGCCGAGGTGCTGACCATCATGGTCGAGAAACACAACATGGCGCCGCTGGAAGGCGAGGATCTGGACAAGACCCTGGATTACCTGGCCAAGGCCTTCCCGCCGAAGGGGCGCGCCTACAGCAACCCGTTTCTCAATCGCAAGACGACGGAGTGAAAGCGCCTAGGTGCGGGTGAGGCGATAGGCGCGGGCCGGGGTGAACTGGCCGGCCTCCACGCGGATGGTGCCGTCGATGCTGTCGGTGCAATCGAACAGGCCCCTGGCGCAATCGCGCAGATAGGCGTCGGCCTGATTGTAGCGGCCGCTTTTGGCGAGCGTGAAGCCATGCTCGCCGGTCTCGACCGTGAACAGGAAGCTGCCGCCCGGCTTCAGGCTTGCGGCCACCAGCCGGAACAGCTCTGTCACATCGCCGATATAGATCAGCGTGTCGGCGGCGATCACCACGTCGTAGGCCGCTTTCGGTATGGTGCCGAGCACCGCATGGGCCTCGCCATGGTGCAGGTCGTCATAGATGCCGCGCCGGCGCGCCTGGTTCAGCATGCCGGGCGACAGGTCGATGCCGTCGAGCCGGCTCGCATGGGGCACGAAGGGCAGGCCACTCAGGCCGGTGCCGCAACCGAGATCGAGGATGGCGCGGCTCCTGTCTTCGTGCCAGCCGGCCCGCACTGCGAGCTGCCGCAGCATATCCGGACCCTGGTAGGCAAGCCGGGCCAGATGGTTGTCGAAATCGGCGGCGTAGGTGTTGAACAGCCAGACGACATAGTTTTCCGGTGCCCGTTTCGACGTCCTGCCGTTGAGTGAGTCGAGCAGATGGTTGACCACGCCCGACTGCGGCGAGAGATCGCGGGCGCGATACAGGCTGGCGATGGCTTCGGATACGCGCTGCTGATCGATCTGGCTCAGCGCCAGGCCGAGCCATGATATCGGCCGGTCGGGCGCCTGCTGCACGGCGCGGGCGAAATGCCCCTCGGCCTCGGCATGGCGCCCGGCATCGCGGGCATGGATGCCGCGTTGTTCCCAGAGAGTGGCCTGCATGGCGAGATCATGTTGCATAGCCCTCGCAGGCTAGGCGTCTCTCTGCATACAAACTATCAAAATAATCGGAATTCTTTTCAGCGGCGTTTACGCCCCGCTAACCATAATCGCCGGGAAAGCTGGTTCAGTCTTCGCTGCCCATTGCCTGCTGCAGCCGGGCGGGATCGTAATTCTCGCCGATCGACATGGCGCAGATGCGCGAGAGATGCACCAGTGGCAGGCCGCTTTCCTTTTGCCAGGCATTGAACTGGGCCTGGATCTTCTTCATATCGCCTTTCGAGGTGCCCTTGTCGGTCAGCTCCAGTCCGGCGTCGCGCAAGCAGAACAGCACGTCGCGCGAGGCGATGAAGCTGTCCTTGCCGAGGAAGCGGATCAGGTATTGCCCGGTATTGCCGCCCAGCCGGGAGCCCCGTTTGGCCAGCAGGTCCAGCAGGCCGGTCTGGTCCGTGGACGGCCAGGCGGCCAGGAATTTACCGAAGCTGCCATGCTCGGCGGCGATATCCATGACGAACTGTGCATTGTCGCGCACGCTGCGGATTTTCTGCGGATTGCGCACGATGCGCTTGTCGCTGGCCAGCTTTTCCCAGAACTCATCGGGCTTGTGCACCAGCTTGCGCGGGTCGAAACCCTGGAAGGCAGTCTCGAAGCCGTCCCACTTGTTCTCGATCACGCTCCACACGAAGCCGGCGGAGAAGACCCGCTTGGCCATCTCGGCCAGCACGCGGTCGTCCTTCAGCTTGGTCAATGCCTTCTGGTCCGGTGCTTTCGGCAGCAGTTTTTTCAGTGCCGCCGCGCCTTTGCGTTTCTCGGCCCGGGCACGGATGGTTTTAAAGGACGTGGCCATTCGCGCTCTCCCGGTTTACTGCCCGCGACCGTTACTGCCCGCGTCCCGTGCGGCTGGCGTAGCGTTCAGCCTCTTCGGCGGCACGGATCAGCGCCTTGGCCTTGTTGACGCATTCGACATGTTCCGACATCGGATCGCTGTCGGCGACGATTCCGGCGCCGGCCTGCACATACATGGTGCCGTCCTTGACCAGCGCGGTGCGCAAGGTGATGCAGGTATCCATCGTGCCGTTGGCGGAGAAATAACCGACGCCGCCGGCATAGAAGCTGCGGCGCACCGGCTCCAGCTCGTCGATGATCTCCATCGCGCGCACCTTCGGCGCACCCGAGACCGTACCGGCCGGGAAGCCGGCAAAGAGTGCATCCAGCGCATCGAGATCGGGGCGGATCCTGCCCTCGACATTGGAGACGATGTGCATGACGTGGCTGTAGCGTTCGATCTGGTTGCGCTCGGTCACTTTCACGGTGCCGATCTGCGCCACGCGGCCGACATCGTTGCGCCCGAGATCGAGCAGCATCAGATGCTCGGCGCATTCCTTCGGATCGCTCAGCAGGTCGTCGGCCAGCGCCTGGTCCTCGGCCGGGGTGGCGCCGCGCTTGCGCGTGCCGGCAATCGGCCGCACCGTCACCGTCTCGTCGCGCAGGCGCACCAGAATCTCGGGTGAGGAGCCGACCAGGCAGGGACCGCCGAGATTGAGGTAAAACATGAAGGGCGACGGGTTGGTGCGGCGCAATGCGCGATAGAGCGCGAATGGCGGCAGCCGGAACGGCAGGCTGAAACGCTGGCCGACCACGACCTGGAAGACGTCGCCGGCGGCGATGTACTCTTTCGCCTTGTGCACCATCGCCATGTAGTCGTCGGGCGACATGTTCGACTGCGGCTCGGGCAGCGCATCCAGGTCGGCGATCTGGTCGCGCACCGCGCCCAGCGGCCGGTCGAGATCGGCGACGATATCGCTCAGCCGCTCGCTCGCCAGCGCATAGGCGGCGCGCGCATCCATGCCGCTTTGCGGCCGCACCGGCGTCACCACAGTGATCATGTCGAGCACGGAATCGAAAATCGCCATCACGGTCGGACGCATCAGGATGCCGTCCGGCAGTCCGAGCGTGTCCGGGTTGTTGTCGGGCACCCTGGGCTCGATCAGCCGCACCATGTCGTAGCCCATGAAGCCGACGATGCCGGCGGCCATCGGTGGCAGGTTCACCGGCAGGTCGATATGGCTTTCGGCCAGCAGTTTGCGCAGCGACTCAACGGTCGGCTCGGCACAGGCCTCGAAAGCACTCTGGTCGAAGCGGGCGGTGCGGTTGATCTCCGCCTTCTGGCCGCGGCAGCGCCACAGCAGGTCGGGCTTCAGGCCGATGATCGAATAGCGGCCGCGCACGGCGCCGCCTTCAATGGACTCAAGCAGGCACGACCATGGCCGCGTATCGGCCAGTTTCAGGAAGGCCGAGACCGGGGTTTCCAGATCGGCGACCAGCTGCGTGGAGAGCACCTGGGCTTCGCCCGCCATGTACCGCTGGGCGAAGCTGGCATAGTCGGGCGTGATCTTCATGGCAGGTCGGCCGCCTCAGAAGTTGGCGGCTTGGGCACGGGCCGCGGCATTGATGCTGACGCCGATCTCTTTCTGCAGCAGCTGTTTGTACTGCTGCACCAGATCCTGGGTCATGCCGCCGGCCAGTTGCTGCGCCGTCTGGTCCTGCTGGCGCGCGACGAGGGCGGCATCGGGTTCCTCGATGCGCGACAGGCGGGCGACGATGGCACCGCCGGCCGGCGCGGCGGCCGGGCCGGTAACGATCTCGCCGACCTGCCTGGCATTGAATACGGCACCGAGCACGGCAGGCGAGAAGCTGCGCTCGGCCGGCTGGCCGCCGCGGGTCAGCGGTGCACTGAGCTGCATGGTGGCGCCGATGCCGGCGGCTTCGCGAGCGAGGTCGCCGCCGCTGCGCAGCCGTTCGGCAATCTGTTTGGCGCGCTCGGTCGCCGCCTCGGCACGCGCCCGTTCGGTCAGGGCGGCCACCACCTGCGGCTTCACATCGGCGAGCGGTTTCAGCGCGGCCGGCTGGATGGCCAGCACCTTCAGCACGATCAGGCCGCCATCAGCGGTGTCGATGATATGCGGTTCGGCATCGGGGCCGAGGTCGAAGGTTTCGCTCAGGAAGGCCGGAACCTTGGGCAGGGCTTCCAGCGGCTTGCCGGTGGCATCGCTGCCCTGGGCATCGATGGCGTCGGCCTGCTTGATCGGCTGGGTCTGCGCCTTGGCGATTTCTTCCAGCGTGGCGCCGCCGGCGATCTGGTCGTCGATCTGCTGGCGCAGTTTCACCATGCCGTCGGCGGCCTTGCGCAGGCCGATCTGGTTGCGCAGTTCGGTCTTCACCTCGTCGAAGCTGCGGGTGGCACCGGCCTCGATGGCGGTGACGCGCAGCAGGTGGAAACCGAAGGGCGAGATCACCGGTTCGCTGACCTTGTCCTTCTCGAGCGCGAAGGCGGCATTGGCGATGGCGGCCGGCAGGTCGTTCTTCGTCACCAGGCCGAGCGAGAGGTCTTCGGGCTTCAGTTTCTGGGTGCGGGCGGCCATGGCGGCAAAGCTCTCGCCCTTGGCGATCGCCTCGGCGGCGGCCTTGGCTTCGGCCTCGGTGGTGAACACCACTTGCTCGATGCTGCGCTTTTCCGGCGTCACATAGGCACGCTGGTTAGCGTTGTATTCCTCGCGGATTTCTTCGTCATCGACGGTCATCACGGCGGCACGCTGGGCAGCGGTGAGGTCGAACCAGGCGACCGTGCGGCGCTCGGGCGCGGTGAAGGCGGCCGGGTTGGCCTTGTAGTATTCCTCGATCTGGGCATCGCCCGGTGCTGCCGGCGCCGGCAGCCTGGCCGGATCGATCACGATATATTCGGCCAGCCGGCGCTGCAGACGATACTGCAGCACGGCATTCACCATTGGCGTCGGCGCCTGCACCACGCTGCCGAACAGGCTGCCGAGCAGCTGGGTGCGCGCGATGTCCTCGCGCAGCACGGCCACCAGCCTGCCTTCGCTGTAGCCTTCGTTGCGCAGATACTGCTCGAAGGCGAGCCGGTCGAACTGGCCGCCCATGCCCTTGAAGGCCGGCGCATTCATGATCATGTCGCGCACCTGCGCGTCGCTGGCGCTGATACCGAGGTTGCTGGCGGCCTGCACATAGAGCCTGTCTTCGATCATGCGGTTCAGCGCGGTCTCGTCGAGCCCGAGCTGGCGGGCCTGCTCGGTGCTGAAAGCGGGGCCGAACTGGCGGCGCAGCGCGTTCACTTCGCGGCGCAGCGCCTCGGCGAATTCAGCCTGGCCGATGGTGGCCGAGCCCACCTTGGCGACATCGCCGCTGCTGCCGAAGCCGCGGACATAATCGGCGATACCCCAGATGGCGAAGCTGAACACCAGGAGGATCATCAGGCCCTTGGCAATCCAGGACGCGGCGCCGGAACGCATCTGCTGCAGCATGTAACCACCTAAAAAGCGAAGCGAAACAAAGGCTCAGCCCGATTTTGACGAAGCGGGCCGGAACGGGCCGGCATACTAAAGGCGGGGGCAGGGGGCGGCAAGGCGCCGGCTTTGCCTTTCCGGGCGGAACTTGTTAGGACAGGGCCGGTTTTTCGCCCATTCGCACGAGGGTTTGGCATGGCGGCACGGCGCCCCCTGATTGTCGGCAACTGGAAAATGAACGGCCTGAACGCCAGTCTGGCTGAGGCCACGGCGCTTGCCGGCAAGGTGAAGGCGCAGGCGCCGGTGGCCGAACTCGGACTCTGCCCGCCCGCCACGCTGGTCGCCGCCATGGCGGCGGTCCTGCAGGGCACCGGCATTGGTGTTGGTGGGCAGGACTGCCATGCCAGGGCCGGGGGCGCCCATACCGGCGATCTCAGTGCCGAGATGCTGAAGGATGCCGGCGCGGTTTACGTGCTGGCCGGCCATTCCGAACGCCGCACCGACCATGGCGAGACCGATGCCATGGTGCGCGCCAAGGCGCAGGCCGCCCATCGTGCCGGCCTGGTGGCGATTGTCTGCGTCGGCGAGACGCTGGCGCAGCGCGATGCCGGCGAGACGCTGAAGGTGGTATCGGCCCAGCTGCGCGGCTCGTTGCCCGATGATGCCACGGCGGCCAATACCGTGGTGGCCTACGAGCCGGTCTGGGCCATCGGCACCGGCCGCACGCCGACCGAGGCCCAGGTGGCCGAGGTGCATGCCGCCATGCGCCAGGAGCTGAAGGCGCGCTTCAACGATGGCGACGGCATGCGCCTGCTCTATGGCGGCTCGGTGAAGCCCGACAACGCCAAAAGCCTGATGGCTGTTGCCGACGTGGATGGCGCGCTGGTCGGCGGCGCCAGCCTGAAGGCCAACGATTTCTGGCCGATCATCGAGGCGAAAGGCTTCAGGTAAGCCATGGGTGCGACGGAACGCGATCAGGATGGCACGATAGCGGCGCTTAAAAAAGTCGCCGCGCAGTTTGCCGTCGCCGTGACGCCGCATCTGCAGGCGCAGATCGATCCGTCCGATCCGCAAGATCCCATCGCGCGCCAGTTCCTGCCCGATGCCGCCGAACTGGTGACGCTGCCGCACGAGCGCGAAGACCCGATTGGCGATACCGCGCACAGCCCCGTCGCCGGCATCGTGCACCGCTATCCCGACCGCGCGCTGCTGAAACTCGTCAATGTCTGCCCGGTCTACTGCCGCTTCTGCTTCCGCCGCGAGATGGTGGGGCCGGGGAGCAAAGGCCTGAGTACCGAGCAGCTCGATGCGGCGATTGAGTATATCGCCCAGCATCCGGCGATCTGGGAGGTGATCCTCACCGGCGGCGATCCGCTGATCGTCTCGCCGCGCCGGCTCAAAGAGGTGATCGCCCGGCTGAATGCGATTCCACATCTCGGCGTCATCCGCATTCACAGCCGCGTGCCGGTGGTCGATCCGGCGCGCATCACTGACGAGATGATCGACGCGCTGAAATCCAGCGACAAGGCGGTGTGGCTGCTGCTGCATGCCAATCATGCGCGCGAATTCGTGCCGGAGGCTGTGAATGCCATCCGCAAACTGGTCGGGGCCGGCGTACCGATGCTGGGGCAGTCGGTGCTGCTGAAAGGTATCAACGACAGCCCGGCGGCGCTGACCGACCTGTTCCGCGCCATGGTGGCCAACCGGATCAAGCCGCATTACCTGCATCACGGCGACCTGGCGCGCGGCACCAGCCATTTCCGCGTCTCGCTCGCCGAGGGCCAGCAGCTGATGCGCCGCCTGCGCGGGCATGTCTCGGGCCTGCTGCAGCCAACCTATATCCTCGATATCCCCGGCGGCCACGGCAAGGTGCCGGTCGGCCCGGTCTACGCCGAACCGCAGGACGACGGCAGCTGGCAGGTGAGCGATCCCTGGGGCTGCAGCCACCAGTACGACGATCCGGCGACGCGGTGATATCGGTGATATCACCGATATCAAATCGGGCTTATCCGGCTTAAGCCGTGCTTATTTCCGCTTATGCGACTCTAATTTCTGCTTAGCGGACGCTAATCCTGCCTGAGCCGGGGCTTAAGCCGGCTTATCTGAGTCTTAGTTCGACTTATTCTCACTCAATGCAACCCCCTCAAAACCGTCACCCTCGGCCTTGTGCCGAGGGTCCATCCGCCGGTTCTGTCGGGTCATGACCACGCCGAGACGGAAATGGATCCCCGGAACAAGCCCGGGGATGACGGGTGGGGGCATGCAAGCCCGGGCATGACAGAGGAGACCATAGATCGTCACCCTCGGCCTTGTGCCGAGGGTCCATCCGCCGGTTCTGTCGGGTCATGACCACGCCGAGACGGAAATGGATCCCCGGAACAAGCCCGGGGATGACGGGTGGGGGCATGCAAGCCCGGGCATGACAGAGGAGACCATAGATCGTCACCCTCGGCCTTGTGCCGAGGGTCCATCCGCCGGTTCTGTCAGGTCATGACCAAGTCGCGATGGAAATGGATCCCCGGGACGAGCCCGGGGATGACGGGTGGGGGTGTTAGGGTGCCCCCGGAGAAGCGTGGAGAAACGCTTTAACCCCTCAGTGTCATACCGTGTCCGACCGAAGGATGGCCGGGCCAAGCCCGGCCATGACAGGTGGGGAGAGCTTTTCAGGTGTCCGATTCATCGCGCCGCTGACGGTTTGGGCGCTGTCCAGCGGGCGGAATATCGATGGAGAACAATATAAGAACACTCTTTAAAAGTCAAGCCCTTGCAGCTTGCCGCCGGCAGGCCCTTTCCCTCTCTGCCGGCAGGGTGTAAAAGCCCCCGGACTTACGGAGATTCAAGACCATGATGACCTTCCTTCTGGTGGTGCATATCCTGCTGGCGCTGGCGCTGATCGGCGTCATCTTGGTGCAGCGCTCGGAAGGCGGCGCGCTCGGCATGGGCGGCGGTGGCGGCGGTGGCGGTTTCATGACCGCGCGCGGCTCGGCCAACCTGCTGACCCGCACCACGGCGGTGCTGGCCACCCTGTTCATCGTCTCCAGCATCGTGCTGGCGATTCTCTCCGGCGGTCCGTCGCAGCCGCGCTCGATTCTCGATTCGGCGCCGGCAACGACTCCGGCGGCGCCGGCCGAACCGGCCAAGCCGGCCGTTCCGCTGTCCCAGTAAGCTGCTTGTAATAGCCTGAATTAAAAGACCCTTTTCGGGTTTGTGAAATCGCGCGAGTCGGCGCGAGCGAAGCCTTTTTTGTGTCGGATGGATAGGTTAAACAGGGCTCCCATGACGCGGTACATCTTCATCACCGGCGGCGTGGTCTCCTCCCTCGGCAAAGGTCTGGCTTCGGCGGCGCTCGGCGCCCTGCTGCAGGCGCGCGGCCACACGGTCCGCCTGCGCAAGCTCGACCCCTATATCAACGTCGATCCGGGCACCATGAGCCCGTATCAGCATGGCGAGGTGTTCGTCACCGACGACGGCGCCGAAACCGACCTCGACCTCGGCCATTACGAGCGTTTCACCGGCGTGCCCGGCCGCAAGACCGACAACATCACCACCGGCCGCATCTACCAGACCGTGATCGCCAAGGAGCGCCGCGGCGACTATCTGGGCGGCACCGTGCAGGTGATCCCGCATATCACCGATGCCATCAAGGACTTCATCGCCGACGACCGCGACGGCGTCGATTTCATGCTGGTGGAAGTCGGCGGCACGGTGGGCGATATCGAAAGCCTGCCCTTCCTCGAAGCGATCCGCCAGTTCGGCCTCGAAGCCGGTCGCGGCCAGGCGATCTACATCCATGTCACGCTGGTGCCCTTCATCGCCGCCTCGGGCGAGCTGAAGACCAAGCCGACGCAGCATTCGGTCAAGGAGCTGCGCTCCATCGGTATCCAGCCCGATATCCTGCTCTGCCGCGCCGACCGCGAAATACCGCAGGGCGACCGCAAGAAGATGGCGCTGTTCTGCAATGTGCGCGAAGAAGCCGTCATTCCTGCGCTGGATGTGAACACCATCTATGCCGCGCCGCTGGCCTATCACGAGGCCGGGCTGGATGTGCAGGTGCTGAAGGCCTTCGGCCTCGATGCCGCCAAGGAGCCCGATCTGTCGCGCTGGCAGAACGTGGTGCAGCGCGTGGTGGCGCCGGAGAACAAGGTCAAGATCGCCATCGTCGGCAAATATACCGGCCTGAAGGATGCCTATAAGTCGCTGGCCGAGGCGCTGGCCCATGGCGGCATCGCCAACAACGCGCGCGTCGATATCGAATGGATCGAGTCCGAGATCTTCGAGAAGGACGAGACTGCGCTGGCGGCGCTGGACGGCGTGCATGCCATCCTGGTGCCGGGCGGCTTCGGCGAGCGCGGCTCGGAAGGCAAGATTCGCGCCGTCACCTTCGCGCGCGAACGCAACGTGCCGTATTTCGGCATCTGCTTCGGCATGCAGATGGCGGTGATCGAATATGCCCGCGCCAAGGCCGGCATCAAAAAAGCCAGCAGCACCGAATTCGGCCCGACTGACGAACCGGTGGTCGGCATGATGACCGAATGGATGCGCGGCAACGAGCTGGAGCAGCGTTCGGCCGCCGGCGATCTCGGCGGCACCATGCGGCTCGGCGCCTATGACGCTTCGCTCAAACCCGGCAGCCGGGTGGCCGAATGCTACGGCAGCACCAAGATTTCCGAACGCCACCGCCATCGCTACGAGGTCAACACCAAGTATCGTGCGAAGCTGGAAGAGTGCGGCCTGGTGTTCTCCGGCATGTCGCCCGACGGGTTGCTGCCCGAGATCGTCGAACTGCCGAACCATCCCTGGTTCATCGGCGTGCAGTATCACCCGGAACTGAAGTCCAAGCCGTTCGAGCCGCATCCGCTGTTCGCCAGCTTTGTGAAGGCGGCGCTGAAGCAGTCGCGGCTGGTGTAGTCGCTGTCTTCGGACAGTAAGATTTCTGAAGTATTATTCGTCACCCTCGGGCTTGTCCCGAGGGTCCATCCCAACCGTCCGCGTTTCGGAACGCGCAGATGGACCCTCGGAATAAATCCGAGGGTGACGGTTGTAGGTAGCGGAGAAAGCCATGACCGAAGCCCCCAATCCCATCCGCCATATCAAGGTCGGCGATTTCGAGATCGGCAACGACCTGCCGCTCACCCTGATCGCCGGGCCCTGCGCCATGGAAAGCCGCGAGCATGCGCTCGACATGGCCGGTTCGCTGAAAGACCTGACCGAGAAGCTCGGCATCAACTTCGTCTACAAGTCCTCCTACGATAAGGCCAACCGCATCTCGATCCGCAGCAATCGCGGCTTCGGCCTGGAAAACGCCATCCCGGTCTTCGACGAAATCCGCGACAGCCTCGGCCTGCCGGTCATCACCGATGTGCATACCGAGGAGCAGGCCCGCGAGGTCGCGCCGCATGTCGATATCCTGCAGGTGCCGGCGTTTCTCTCGCGTCAGACCGACCTGCTGCTGGCCTGCGCCAGCACCGGCAAGGTGGTGAATGTGAAGAAGGGGCAGTTCCTGGCGCCCTGGGACATGAAGAACGTGGTCGAGAAATTCGACCATGCCGGCAACCCGAACGTGATGCTGTGCGAGCGCGGCGTGAGTTTCGGCTACAACACGCTGGTCAACGACATGCGGGCGCTGCCGATCATGGCCGAGACCGGCTGCCCTGTCGTGTTCGATGCCACGCATTCGGTGCAGCAGCCGGGCGGCAAGGGCACCAGTTCAGGCGGCGACCGCCGCTTCGTGCCGATCCTGGCGCGCGGCGCCGTGGCGATCGGCGTGGCGGCGGTGTTCATGGAAACCCACAAGGACCCGGACAGCGCACCGTCGGACGGTCCCAACATGGTGCCGTTCCACCAGATGGAAGCCGTGCTGGAACAGCTGCTCGAATTCGATCATCTGGCCAAGGCGGGGCATTAACTCGCGACCCCCAGAGCCACAATCTGGTGCTCTAACAAACCATACATCGTCACCCTCGGGCCCAGGAGAGTCTTTTGGCCGAGGGTCTTTCGCCGTTCTGCATGAGATGGTCGGGTCGAGCCCGACCATGACGGGTGAGGGGCGAGGCAGGGCGGCAAACACTGCCATTTATCCCCATCTGGCCACCGCCTGAGCGCCCCGCACCCCTTGCTCCAAGCCCCCCGCCGGGCTATCCCTTTGGCCCATCTTTCCGGCCTTATCCGTCTTAAAGAGGACCCCCGACATGAGCGGCATCACCGACATCCTGGCGCGCGAAATTCTCGACAGCCGCGGCAATCCCACCGTCGAAGTCGATGTCGTGCTGGAGAGCGGCGCCATGGGCCGCGCTGCCGTGCCATCGGGTGCGTCCACGGGCGCCCATGAGGCCGTCGAACTGCGCGATGGCGACAAGAAACGCTACCTCGGCAAGGGCGTGCTCAAGGCGGTGGATGCCGTCAACACCGAGATCTTCGATGCGCTGGCCGGCTTCGAGGCCAGCGAGCAGCTGCGCATCGACCGGACCATGATCGACCTCGACGGCACGCCCAACAAGGCGCGTCTCGGCGCGAATTCGATTCTGGGTGTGAGCCTTGCCGTGGCCAAGGCGGCAGCGCAGGAAGCCGACCTGCCGCTGTATCGCTATGTCGGCGGCGCGGCAGCCCATGTGCTGCCGGTGCCGATGATGAACATCATCAACGGCGGCGCGCATGCCGACAATCCCATCGACGTGCAGGAATTCATGATCATGCCGGTGGCGGCGCCGAGCCTCGCCGATGCCGTGCGCATGGGCGCCGAGGTGTTCCACACGCTGAAGAAGAAGCTGAAGGATGCCGGCCACAACACCAATGTGGGCGACGAGGGCGGCTTCGCGCCGAACCTGCCGAGCACGCGCGGTGCGCTCGATTTCATCATGCAGGCCATCGAGGCGGCGGGCTACAAGGCCGGCAAGGATGTGATGATCGCGCTGGATGCCGCCAGCACCGAATTCTTCAAGGATGGCCAGTATCATCTCGACGGCGAGAATCTGAAGCTGTCGCCGTCGGATATGGTCAAGTACTGGGCCAAGCTGGTCGGCGACTATCCGATTGTCTCCATCGAGGACGGCATGGCCGAGGACGACTGGAAGGGCTGGAAGGAACTGACAGACAGCATCGGCGCCAGGTGCCAGCTGGTCGGCGACGATCTCTTCGTCACCAATCCCAAGCGCCTGGCCGATGGCATCAAGCAGGGCGTCGGCAACGCCATTCTGGTCAAGGTGAACCAGATCGGCACGCTGAGCGAGACACTCGAAGCCGTCGAGCTGGCGCACAAGAACGGTTATCGCGCCGTGATGTCGCACCGTTCGGGCGAGACCGAGGACAGCACGATTGCCGATCTGGCGGTCGCCACCAACTGCGGCCAGATCAAGACCGGCTCGCTGGCGCGCTCTGACCGCATGGCCAAGTACAATCAGCTGATCCGCATCGAGCAGCAGCTCGATTCTGCGGCGAAGTATCCGGGCCTGTCGGCCCTCAAGGGCCGCTGAACAGAACAGACGATGATGAGCCGGGGGGTAATCATCATCGCACTCGCCGTCGCGCTGGCTCACGCCGGCGCGGCGGCGCAGTCCTTATCGGTGGTCGGTAAATGGGCGGTGAGCCAGAGTCGCTGCGACACCGAAGCCATCACCTTCGAGGCCGACGGCCAGTTCATCTCGACGCTGGACGGAGCGGAGCCGCGCACCGGCCAGTACCGGCTCGGCCGCGACCGCATCATCCTGCTCGACGAGCAGGAGCCGGACCGCGAACTGGCGCTGATCATCCTCGACTATACGCCGACGCGGCTGGTCGCCTTCGACGAGACGATCGAGAGCGACCGCCGCCTGGTGAAGTGCCGGTAAGTAGGCCGGCGGGGGAATGTTGAAGCAAACTGATCAACCGCACCGTCGGCCGTTCGAGGATTCTGCGACTTTGAAAACCTGAACGCTAGAAGCTGAATGCTTTTCAATTCCTATGAATTCTTGCTTCTCCTGCCGGTAGCGCTGGCGGTTTTCGCCATCCTGCGCCGTTTTGGCGCTACAGCACCGGTAATCTGGCTGGCGGTGGCCTCACTGGTGTTCTATGGGCGCTGGCATCCACAGTATCTGCTGCTGCTGCTGACATCGATTGGTTTCAATTACGGCATTGGATTGTGGCTGTCGAAACCGCTTGAGGCAATCACACGTCGCCGCATCATGGTGCTGGCGGTTACGGCCAATTTAGGTTTGCTCGGTTATTATAAATACGCGGCTTTTGTTCTCATCTCACTCAATACAGTCGCCGGGTTCGACTTGCCAGTACCAGCGATTATCCTGCCGTTGGCGATCTCATTCTTTACCTTCCAGCAGATCGCTTATGTCGTTGATACCTGGCGCTCGGGCCATGGTGAGAAAAGTTTTGTCCGCTTTCTGCTCTACGTGACCTTCTTCCCGCATCTGATTGCCGGCCCGCTGGTGCATCACGCCGAGATGATCCCGCAATTCTACCGGGTCGGGCAGTCGGCGGTGACGCGCTACGACATGGCGATGGGCATCACCATGTTCGTGATCGGACTCTCCAAGAAGGTGCTGCTGGCTGACAATGTCGCGCGCTATGCCTCGACGGGCTTCGATGCCGTCGCTGCCGGTAGCATCCTGAGCTTATGGGAAGCCTGGGGCTCGGCGCTGGCCTATACCTGCCAGATCTATTTCGATTTTTCCGGCTATTCCGATATGGCGGTCGGCCTTGGTCTGCTGTTTGGCATTCGCCTGCCGGTGAATTTCCTGTCGCCCTACAAGGCGACAAACATCATTGATTTCTGGCGGCGCTGGCATATCACCCTGTCGCGCTTCCTGCGCGACTATCTCTATATCGCGCTCGGCGGCAACCGGTTCGGGCCGGTGCGGCGCTACGCAAACCTGATGGCCACCATGCTGCTCGGCGGCCTGTGGCACGGCGCCGGCTGGACCTTCGTGATCTGGGGCGGACTGCACGGGCTGTATCTCGTGATCAATCACGGCTGGCGCGCCATCACGGGCGGCCGGCAGTTTGGACGCAGCTGGTCGCTGCTGGCCTGGCTGCTGACTTTCCTGGCGGTTGTCATTGCGTGGGTGTTCTTCCGGGCCGTCAACCTGGATGCGGCCCTGTCGGTGCTGCGCTCGATGTTCGGCCTCAATGGCGTGCCGCTGCCGCTGTCGCTGCAGCCGGTGCTGATGCGTTTCGGCATCGATCCGGCCATGCTGGGCATCGCCTTCACCGGCATTTCCCCGAACGGCGTGTTCGGCAGTCCGGTCACGGCGGTCAGCTGGATCGGCGGATTGATCCTGCTGGCGGTGCTGGCGCCGAACAGCGTCGAGATTCTGAACTACCGCATGGATGCCTCGGCGCCGCAGACGCTCAAAAGCGGCCTGCTGCAATGGCGCAACAGCCTGTTCTGGGCCGCGGCGACCGGCTGCCTGTTCGGAATCTGCCTGATCAGCCTGCGGCGGGTCAGCGAATTCATCTATTTCAATTTCTGAACGCCATGCCCCAGATCGACATCCGTTATTTCACCGTCATCGCCGTTGCCGCCGTTGTGACAATCGGATCGGTGATCGGGGTGAATTATTTCATCGATCCGTATGATCGCCTCGGCAACAACCGGATCGGCCACTATCTGGAAGACGACCGCTCGGCCAAGGTGAAGCAGGTGCAGGTCTACCCGCATGACAGCCTGCTGCTGGGTTCGAGCAAGGTTGGCTTCATCGACCCTGCGGCACTGGGCACCAGCCGGCGCTTCTACAATGCCGGTTTCGTCGGCGTCATGCCGGAGGAGCTGCTGAGTTTCCTGCGCCATTACGGTGCGAAGGAAGAGCTGGTCGTGATCGGGTTCGACCTCTACATGTTCAATCTCACGTTCACTGCGATGCTCCGTGAGGATCGTTTCGCGGATCTAACGGGTGAGCAGGGCTGGGCTTATCTCGCCAGTGTTGACACGCTAAGCGCGTCGCTGGATACGGTCTGGCGGCGACTGTCTGACGAGCCTCCCGGCCTAGAGTTTCACGGCCAGCGGAATCCGTGGCGCATAAACAGGGTTGACGCGCCTTTTACGAAGCCGAGCCATGAAAAGGTTCTGGGTAATTTGCGTACCCAGCATTATGGAAATTTTGTCTTCGCCGAAGAGCGGATTGCCATCCTTCGCGACATTCGCGCATTACTAGTTGAACGTAAGCAGCCGCATATTGTGTTCCTAAATCCGGTCCATCGCTCGGAACTTGCCCTGCTCAGAGAAATCTCGGCAGGGGAGGGTATGAAACGTCTGCGACAAGAGGTGAAGCAGATATTCCCTCTTGCCATCGACTTAAGCGATGGAAACTGGTCGGGCGATGAGGCCTATTTTAATAGCGATCCATTTCACTACCGCCCGGAAACCGGCACCGCCTTCATGCGTGACTTGCTGAAGCAGTGTCCTGTCGACGGCGTATCGATAGGCTGGCGCGGTTGCTAACGGATAGCTGAGAGGGATGCTGGAATGTCGGATATGTGGCGAGCATCCGTCTTTTTATAACGATGAACGATAGCTCTCTGGATCGTATCTCTAATTCATTATTATCTTGATTCGATTTTGACGAATGTAGGTAATCTTGGTGGTCAAAGTCTTTTAGTAGCTTTCAATTCATCTCTAACTCTACTCATAGACATGTATTGTCGAAATCATATTTGTGCATGAGTGGTACAAACTGTTGAGGCTATGCCTCTGTTTGTAAAGCATGCCCCATTTCGCATACTCAGCCTTAGCCTCTGAAACTGTAGAATAGTAGTGATAAGTAGATTTTTTTGCGCTGCGTTGACTCAGTACGTCATGCAGGCGGCATTCAGCACGCCGATGCTGATGCTGAAGGCGGCTGCGGTGATCCCGGCGGCCATCTCGCCCTTGCTGATGCGCTCGGGCAGGCGGGTCAGCAGCGCGCGGGCGATGCCGAAGGCCAGCAGCTGGATCGCCAGCGCGACCACGCCCCAGACCACCATGTCCATCAGGCTGAGCGAATTCATGATGGCGCTGCCCAGCGGCAACACAAAGCCGATCAGCGCACCGCCCAGCGAGACGGCGGCGGCAGCATTGCCATCGCGGATCAGGCGCCATTCATGCTGCGGTGTCATCCGCGTGTAGATCACGACGAAGGCGCCGAGCAGGATCATCGCGCAGAGGAAATACAGCGCGAAGTCGGGCAGGGTGATCAGGTAGCGGCTGAAATTCGGTGTCGTGGTACTGATCATGACAGGTCCTATTCAAACAGGTGCGGCACGAAGCGGCTGGTGTTGCGGGTGATGGGGCTGCGATCCTCGCGAATCCCCAGGCCGCAGGCGCGCGAGGCGATCACCCAGACACCCAGCACGGGGTAGAAGCCGTCGAATTCCGGCATCGCGACCGCCTGCTGGTAGATCATGCGTTCGGGGGCCGGATCGCCACCGGGCGCGGTCTGCGCCACGATGCTGCCATCGGCGGCATACTGCGTGATGCCGCCGCCCTCGCGGCCCCAGAAGGGTTTGGCGATTTTCGCGCCGTGGATGGCGGTCGCATCGAAGCTTGCCGGCAGCAGGTTTTCATGCCCGGGGTAGTTCTGCCACAGCAGCGGCAGGATCGACTTGGTGGACAGCAGCATCTTCCAGGCCGGCTCGATCATCTTCACGCCGCTCGGCTGGATATTGGCGGCGAAGTCTTCCTGCAGCAGCCATTCCCACGGATACAGCTTGAACAGCACGGTGATCGGCCTGGCGGCCCGGTCGACGAAGCGCGTGCCATTCCAGCCGATCTCGTCGATGAACAGCCGCTCGGTATCCAGACCGGCCTGCACGGCGGTATCGCGCAGATATTCCGTGGTGCCGAAATCCTCGGCGTGATCGCGCACGCAGGTGAAGTGCAGGCGATGGCCCCAGAGGCCGAAATTCTTCCAGGCCTCGATCAGCGTCTCGTGGATGCTGTTAAACTGGTCGCAGTGATTGCGGTAGCTGTCGAGCCATTCCCACTGCACCACGCTGGCCTCGAACAGCGCCGTCGGCGTATCGGCATTGTATTCCAGCAGCTTCGGCGGTTGTGTGCCGCACCAGGCGAAATCGAAACGGCCGTAGAGGTTTTTATCCTGCCGCTGCCAGCTCTGCTCGATCAGGCTGCAGGCGGTCTCCGTCAGGCCG
>NZ_JAOZVR010000001.1 GCF_025869515.1 Ferrovibrio sp. | reverse complement strand
CGCGTGGTCATGGTTCGGCTTCCTCCGGTTCGGCTCGTTATGCTCCCAGCCTTGCTCAGTATGCGGAGACAGGCAACAGGATTTTTGGTTGTATTCCGGGGGTTTCCGTTGCGTCAGCCGATTGCCTTTTCCGCAACGATATCCTCTATACTGATTGCTCCGTAAACGGATTCGCCTCCCGAGCAGACAATGATTCTTCCCGACACCGTCGTTCACGGGAATGCCCGCTATTTCCCGAAGGCCACCGATCTTGAGGTGCTGCGCTGGTGCGCGGCGCGCGGCCTGACGCTCGACTCGCTCGCCACCCAGGTCGGCGTGCCGCGGGTGACACTCAGCCTGATGCTGAAAGGCGTCGATCCGGTCACGGCGGCGGCCGAGCGCAAGCTGCGCGCGGTGATCGACGGCAACTGAAGCTCAGTTCAGCAGCGCCTGCATGAAATCCGGCACGCGCCGGTTCTGGCTCAGCAGATAGCGCGCCATCGCGCCGGCCACCTGGCGCACGCTGCGGCGCTCGCCCGTTCGTCCGCGCCATGTCATCAGGCGGGCATGCGCCGCCGGGATCGGCGCGCCCATGCGGTCGCCGAAAATCTGCGCCATGTAAAACGCGATATCGGCATAGCTGAAATCTGCGCCAGCCAGCCAGGGCCGGCCGTCGCCGAACAGTGTTTCGAGCTCGGCATAGAAGGCTGCGGCGCCGGCCCGCGCGGCCACGGCGGCGGGATCGCCGGCTTTGTCCTGCAGGCCCATCAGCCGGATGATATGCGGGAAATAGACTTCATCGGATTTCAGTTCCAGCAGGCGGGCGCGGGCGCGGGCGGCGATATCGGCCGGCCAGAGCGGCGGCTCGGGCTGCAGGTCTTCGAAATATTCGAAGATCTGCGTGGAATCGAAAAGCTCCACATCGCCATGGACCAGCACCGGCACCTGGCGCTTCGGGTTGATGCGCAGCACCTCCGCATGCTTCGGCTCATACAGCGTCTGCATCTTGAAGGGTACCATGGTAAGCGCGACATCGAGCTGCTTTTCCAGCGCGGCGATCTGGGTCTTGGCGCCGAACATGCTGAGCGGGCCGGAATAAAGATGAATCGGAGGCATGGCGATCCCCTGAGGTTGCGTCGGCAACGTATAAGGAGCAATGCCGGGGAGCAATCCAGCGCTGAATCACTGCTGCCATATGCTGACACTGTCTTCCCAGCGCAGGCAGGCTCATATCCGCAATTGCACTAACGTCTGGACACGCCCTTCTGGGTAGGCCTGCGGCAGAAATCGGAAAACAGCAGATGACAGGAGGACAAACTCATCCCACAGTTGGGCATGGGGGCATATGAGAGCAGGCTGGATTTGCCGCAGCGCGCGATCTGGCGATCGTTGACGGCGCTGATCGTGCTGTTTGCCCTGCTGGCCTGTTTAATCCCGATCGGTTTCGTCACCTGGCACGCCTGGCAGTCGCGCGCCGCCGCCCTGGAGCGTGGTTTCTCCGAGGCCGAAGACCTGGTGCAGGTGCTCAGCCAGCATGCCGGGCGGACCTTCGCCGAACCCGGGCTGATCCTGCAGGATGCCATCGAGCATGTGCAGTCCGATGGTTCCGGCCCGGCAGCGGTGCAGCGCCTGCACAGGATTCTGGTCGATCACGTCAGGGCCTCGCGGGTCATTCGCGAGCTCGGCATCCTGGGCGATCAGGGATACTGGCGCGTTTCATCGCTGCCGCAGCTGCCGACGCACAGCAATGCCGATCGCGAATACTTCATCTATCACCGCGACAATACCGACGAGCGCCTGCGCATCAACACGCCGCTGCTCAGCCGCCTGACCGGCAAATGGACCATCCTGCTGACCCGGCGCATCAACGATGCCGATGGCGGTTTCGCCGGCATCGCGCTGGCCTCCATCAGCGCCGAATATTTCCAGGCCTTTTACGACACGCTGAAAATCGGCGCGCTGGGCCATGTGGCCCTGTATCGCGACGATGCGCGGCTGCTGGTGCGCCGGCCCTTCGTGGCAGAGTACCTGCTGTCGGATCGTTCGCAGGCCTTCTTCGAAGCGACCCGGCGCGAGCCATCCGGCCGTTTTCATGGCCCTTCGGTTTACGACGGCATCATGCGTCTTGCCGCCTGGCGCACGCTGGAGGATTTTCCGCTGATCATGACGGTCAGCCGCGCCGAAGCCGATGTGCTGGCAGGCTGGCGCGGTTCAGCGCAGATTGATATCGGCGTTGCAGTGGCGGCGTCCTGCGTCATCATTCTGCTTGGCGGCCTGTCCGTGGTCCTGCTGCGCCGTCGCATCCAGGCCGATAGCGCTGCAGCTGAAGCCGGCCGGCAATACGCCATGATTGCCGAAACCGCGACCGACGTGATCGTGCGGCTGAGTCCCGAAGGCCGGCGGGTATATGTCTCGCCGGCCAGTCGCGACGTGCTGGGATATGAACCCGACGAGCTGTTGCGGAGCAACCTGCAGGATATCGTGCACCCTGACGATCTGGTCGTGCTGCAGCAGACCCTGACCGCATTGCAAAATGGCACGCCGCGCAGCACGGTGATCTATCGCGGCCGGCACCGCAACGGGCATTATGTCTGGCTGGAAATCGCCTTTCGCACCATTCTGGATCCGGATACCGGCAAGCTGCGCGAGATCATGGCCAGCACACGCGACATCAGTGCGCGCAAGCTGGTCGAACTGCAGCTGGCGCGCGCCAAGGAAGCGGCCGAAATCGCCAGCCGCGCCAAATCGAATTTCCTGTCCGGCATGAGCCACGAACTGCGTACGCCGCTGAATGCCATCATCGGTTTTTCCGAACTGATGGCGCGCGGCCTGTTCGGTCCGCTCGGCAATACCCGTTACGACGGCTATGTGCAGGATATCAGGGACAGCGGCGAGCATCTGCTGCAACTGATCAACGACATTCTCGATCATGCGAAAATCGAAGCCGGCGAGTTCGAGATGCATGAAGATGGCATCGATCTGTCGGAAGCCGTGCAATTCGCTGTCCATATGGTGACCCTGCAGGCCGAGCGGGCAGGGCTGGTCCTGCAGGCCGATATGCAACCTGGCCTCCGGCTGTTTGTCGACGAGCGCCGTATCCGGCAGATTCTGCTCAATCTGCTCAGCAACGCGATCAAATACACGCCGGCCGGCGGCCAGGTACGGGTTTCGGCAGGTTTCGAACCTGACGGCGACCTGCGGCTCAGCGTCTCCGATACCGGGATCGGCATGTCGGATGCCGAGCGTCAGCGCGCCCTGCAGCCTTTCGCGCAGATCGATAACGAACGCAACCGCAGTCAGCAGGGCACCGGCCTCGGCCTGACGCTGACGCGGCAGCTGGTCGAGCTGCATGACGGCCGGCTCGATCTGCACAGTGTGGTGGGCAAGGGGACGACGGTGCTGGTGCGCCTGCCGGCGGCGCGGGTGCTGGCGCGTCCGACAGCCGCCTAGCTGTTCTCCGGATTGGCGTAGAGCGCGACCAGCGTGGCCTGCCGGTTGTTCGAGATGCTGAGGGCGCTGACCGTCAGCTGTTTCTGTACCGCCAGCGAGGCCAGCAGCGCATCGTTGCCGGAGATGTCGCTGTCCACCAGGGCACCGAGACCGATCTTCATTGCATCCATGACGGAATCGTTGAACGACATCTGCAGGGTGATCTGCCGGCGTGTGGTGGCGAATTCGGCAATCGAGGCGCTGGCCGTCGTGGTCAGCGGGTCGATCAGGCCATAGGCCGCGGTGGCCGTGGTCGAATCCGTGATGGCGTTGATGCCGGTACCGAGATTGGCATAGGCGGGCTCGATACTGTAGGTCGGCACGGTGACGGTCCGCCCGGCAACATCCGCGACGAACTGCACGGTCGTCGAACTGGTCAGCAACTGGTTGCGGCCGTTGTAGCTGCCCTGGTTGATGATATCGGCGATCTGCTCGTAGAGCGCCAGTGCATCGCTTTTGTAGATGTCGCGCTGGGTCGCGAGCAGCGAGCCGTCGGATGCCTTGATCAGGGTCGCGCGCAGGTTTTCCGAAAGCTGCATCAGGCCGTTGAGCGCGGCGAGCGACACGTCGATCAGGCCCAGGCCCTGCTGCAGCGATGACTGCACGGCGACATGCGCCTTGAAATTGCTGCGGATGCCCTGCGCGACGGCGAAGACGGACGCGTCGTCAAAGGAATCGGCAACCTTGAAACCGGTTTCCAGTTGTTTCGAGGTTGTGTTGATCCGTGTGTCGGTCGCGCGCAGCGCCGACATGGCCGTCATCGCACCCACATTGGTGTTGATCGACGTCATTCTGGCCCCCAAGGCATGACACGCCTTGCTTCCCCCGCGGCTTTAGCCGCGCTTTAGCGCCGATTTCTGACATAGGGTTAACGGGCAGTAAACATATTTCTGCAACCGAATCCTGATTCGGAGAAGTCCCTGTGTATTAATCCGAGTGCTGATTAACCTTAACGGTAACTCTCCGTGCCCTTGAAAAGAACAATACAGGAACATATCTGAAGGGCGTTTCCCTGCCAGAAATGGAGAGCGCCATGCCGAAGGCCGGATACGACCCGTTCAAGGATGATCAGATCGCCGCGAAAGACCCTGGTGAGCCGTCGCCGGCCGACGCGCCGCGCCGGCGTTATACGCCGCTCGAGCTGGAAGAACTGGGGGTGCAGGACTATCCCCGCATCACCAACCGGCGACCGGGACAGCGGGTCAACTGGGCCAATGCGGCGGAACAGCTGGCCCGCGGTCACAGCGTCGTGACCACGGCCTCGCTGTGCGACTGCGAACCGGAGCGCATCTGGCGCAACCTGCGACGCAGCCGCAAATTTCGCGCCCGCATCGACCTTGTCGCCGAACGTCTGCGGCTGCAGGCCGATCTGCAGTTCCGCAACCTGAATATCCACACCGTGCTGCAGATGCGGCAGCGGACCGGTCAGCTGGATACCAGGACGCTGCACTGGCTGGCCGAGAAGCTGCGGCTGGGGCAGGCGCCGGCCGAGGCGACGACGCTGGCCGACTGGCTGGAAGCCGTCGCGGCCGTGCCCGGGCCGAAACACGGGCGCCGGCCACGCGCCGCCACCCCGGCGCAGCCGCGGGATTCAACCGGATCAAACGGGATCGAACCGGATCCAGCCGGATCGAACGGGATCGAATTGGCATCCAATGGGATCGAACCGGCAGCGAACGGGATCGAACCGGCTGCGATCCGGCCCGGCATGCTGCATCCACAGACCCCACCTACCTGTGGGTAACTGCTTGTTCCGCTTTGGCTTCGCGTTAGTTCAGCAGGGGCCGCCGCGGCTTGCCGCGCCGGTTTTCCTGTCCCATCCTGTCGCCCTGCAAGAGCGGAGTCAGCCCCGATGATCGACCTGTACTACTGGCCCACCCCGAACGGCCACAAGATCACCCTGTTTCTCGAAGAAGCCGGCATTCCCTATACGATCAGGCCGGTGGCCATCGGCAAGGGCGAGCAGTTCAAGCCCGACTTCCTGAAGATCAGCCCGAACAACCGCATGCCGGCGATTGTCGACAGCGACCCTGCCGATGGGGGGGCGCCGATCAGCATATTCGAGTCCGGCGCCATCCTGCTCTACCTCGCCGACAAGTATAAAAAGTTCATCCCGCAGGACCTGCGCGGCCGGGTCGCCTGCACCGAATGGGTGATGTGGCAGATGGGCGGCCTCGGCCCGATGTGCGGCCAGAACCATCATTTCAGCCAGTATGCGCCCGAGAAGATCGAGTATGCGATCAACCGCTATGTCAACGAGACCAACCGGCTGTATGGCGTGCTGAACAAGCGGCTCGAAGGCCGCGCCTTCATCTGCGGCGACGATTACACGATCGCCGACATGATGAGCTATCCCTGGATCGTGCCGCATGAGCGTCAGGGCCAGAAGCTGGAGGATTTCCCGCATCTGAAGCGCTGGTTCGACAGCATCTGGGACCGCCCCGCCACCAAGGTCGCTTACGAAAAGGGCAAGGCGATCAACCAGGGCATCCCGGTGATGACCGACGAGGCCAAGAAGGTGCTGTTCGGCCAGACCGCCGCGGTGGTGAAGGGGTGAAAAACTTTTATTGTCGTTCCCGCGAAAGCGGGAACCCAGACTTGCAACTGGATCCCCGCTTTCGAGGGGATGACGTTTTCATGGTGGAAAGAGAATGATCAATAACATCCATATCGCCGAGACCGATGCGCAGATCGCATCCTGCTTCGGTGTGCTGAAAGACCTGCGGCCGCATCTGAAGGATGCCGCCGAACTGGTCGAGCGCGTGCGGCTGCAGCAGAAGGAGGGCTATGTGCTGGCCTATGCTGCCGATGCCTCCGGCACGCCGGCCGCCTGCATCGGTTTTCGCCGCCAGAACCGCCTGGTGCATGGCAAGGTGATCTATGTCGACGATCTGGTGACCAGCGAGACCGGCCGTTCGCGCGGCTATGGCGCGGCCCTGCTCGACTGGCTGGAGCGGCTGGCGAAAGAAGAAGGCTTCAAGGCCGTCGACCTCGACAGCGGTACGCATCGCACCGAGGCGCATCGCTTCTATTTCCGCCAGCGTTACGCCATTTCGTCTTTCCATTTTCTGAAAAGGATTTGACCTGTGATCGATCTTTACACCTGGGGCACGCCGAACGGCCGCAAGATTTCCGTCATGCTGGAGGAAACCGGCCTGAAGTATCAGGCCTTCCCGATCAACATTTCCAAGGACGAGCAGTTCGCCCCGGACTTTCTCAAGATCAATCCGAACAACAAGATTCCGGCGATCGTCGATCACGAGCCGCCGGCCGCCTACGGCACGGAACCGGTCAGCGTGTTCGAGTCCGGCGCCATCCTGATCTATCTGGCCGAGAAGAGCGGCAAGTTCCTGCCTGCGGATGCCAAGGCCCGCATGCAGGCGCTGCAATGGCTGATGTGGCAGATGGGCGGCTTCGGCCCGATGCTGGGCCAGCTGCATCACTTCAGCCGCTTCGCCAGGGAGAAGGTGCCCTACGCCATCGACCGCTTCGCCACCGAGACGGCGCGGCTCTACAAGGTGCTCGACGGCCATCTGGCGAAGAACGAGTATCTCGCCGGCAAGGAGCTTTCGATTGCCGATTTCGCCACGCTGCCCTGGGCGGCGCGCTGGGAGTGGCATGGCATCGACTGGGCGACCTATCCGAATGCGAAGCGCTGGTACGATGCGCTGATGGCGCGGCCGGGCGTGCAGCGCGGCTTCGAGGTGCCGTGAGGCATGTCGGCTGACGCCATCCTGGAGAATGCCTCGGTCAGGCGTGTGCGCGAGGCGCTGCGGCTGCGCGGCGCCGAGGGTGAACGGGTGATCGCGCTGGACGGTGCTGCGCGGACGGCGGCCGAGGCGGCGGCGGCGCTGGGCTGCGAGGTCGGCGCCATCGTCAAGTCGCTGGTGTTTTCCTATCCGGCCGAGGAGGGCGAAAAGCAGGCCGTGATGGCCCTGGTGGCCGGCGACCGCCAGTGCAATGTCGAGATACTGGGCCGGGCGCTGGGCCTGGGCGTCACGCCAGGGCGGGCGGATGCCGATCTGGTGCGGCGGGCGACCGGATTTGCCATCGGCGGCGTGGCGCCGCTGGGGCATCTGGAACAGCTGCCGATTGCCGTCGACGGCAGCCTGGCGCGCTTCCCGCTGCTGCATGCCGCCGCCGGGCATCCGCATGCGGTATTTCCGTTGACTTACGAGGAGTTGCTGGACTGGACCGGCGGCATCGCGGCGCCTGATCTGGCAAGGGCTTAAGCGTTGACAGGCTACCCCCGGGCCCTTAGAAGAGGCCCCGCATACGCCGTGTAATGCAAAACCCACTCGCGTGCGGAGGGGTGGCCGAGTGGCTGAAGGCGGCGGTTTGCTAAACCGTTATACACTGTCAAGGTGTATCGTGGGTTCGAATCCCATCCCCTCCGCCACTTCCTTTTCTGTAGTCGCCGGTCAGGCGATGCCGAGCTGTTGCAGGATCGGCAGGCGCCGCTGGAAATCGGCGTAGCGTTCGCGCAGGTAAGCCAGGTTCTCCTCCGCCGTACGCAGCGCCTTGCCGTCGCGCACCATGCCTTCATTGCGCGCGATCAGCCGGTCGCAGACGAAGGCAGCCGGATCCTTGTGGTTGCGCTGCTGCGCCAGCAGGAACATCTGGTCGAAGCGGTTGAGCTGGAAGCCGCCGCCGGTCAGCGGCGAGGCCAGGAACAGCAGGTCGTTGCTGTTCAGCGCGCGCTCCAGGATGGCCGTGTTGAACACAGCGGTGCGTTCGGCGCGTGCGGCATCGCCGGCGGCGGGCAGGCAGGGCTGCATATGATTGTTGCCAACCAGGATGATGACCGCTTCCAGGATGACGGGCAGGCCCAGGGCGCGGGTTTCGTCGGCGTCCATCACGTCAGCGATGGTGCGCGGACCTTTGGCGAAAGCCGCGATGACCGGATCGAACACCGCGGCATTCAGGCCCAGCGACCCCAGCGTGGTCAGGACATTGCGCGAGATGTCGGCCGGCAGGGTGGTCAGCACAAAGCGCATGGCGGCAATGCGCGCATTGCGGTCGTCGGCACTGAGCGGCAGGCCGCCTTTGGCATAGAGGTCGCGGCGGAACTGCCGGTTCATGATGAAGTCGCGCAGCACCTCGCGGTGGTCGATATTGCCGGTTTCACTCAGCAGTTTCTGCTGCTCGGGAGTCAGATTGAAATTGTCGAGGTGATCGAACAGCTGCACCGTGGTGGCGAAATCCAGTTTCGCGTCGCGCAGCTCGCGCGCCACGTCGCTGTGATAGAAGATGGTCCAGTCGCGATTGAAATATTCGTGGGCCACATAGGATCGCGCCTGCTTGCGGATGCTGTCGAAGCGGTCTTTCAGCATCGGATTGAGGCGGGTATACATGCTGTTGGTGTCGAACAGCAGCTGGATCTTGGCCAGCGCCTGGTCGATACGCGGCAGGACCGGGTCGGTCGGGTTGCCGGAAAACATGATCATCAGATCGCGCAGCGGACGGACCGTCGCCCAGCCGGGATGGCAGTTGTAGCTGATATAGACGATGCCGCCGACCTTCAGCCGACGGGCGATGAAATCGACGATATGGCGGCGATTTTCTTCCGATACCCAGGTGTAGACGCCGTGCAGGGCGATGATGTCGAAGTCCGGCAGGTCACGCTGTCCGAAGGCATCGAAGGCATCGTCATACAGCGTGATGTTCGTGGTGCCGGTATCTTCGGCCAGTTTGCGGGCATAGGCGATATGGCCGGGCAGGAAGTCGTTGGCGTGAAATTCGCCATCGGGGTGCGCGGCGGCCAGCAGCACGCTGCTGAAGCCATGGCCGCAGCCGAGCTCGCAATACCTGATCTTGTCCAGGTCGCCGCCGGCGTCGATCCCGCGCGACAGAAGCGCAAAACGATGGAGGGCAGGGGTCAGCTCACGGTAAAAGTCATGGGTGTAGCCGACGTCGACATATCCCTCAGTCCAATCCACCTTGGCCTCCCCCACCTGTTGTGGCCCATCGTGCGGAAGCCGGCTACATCTTACAAGCCTTTTCGCTGCGCCATCGCGTCGCGGCACGCAGAGTTGACCGCATCCGGAGCAGGATGGACTATGACGGCATGACCAAATCCCTGCTGACCCGACGCGAAGCCCTTATGACGGGCGCCGCCGCGCTGCTGGCACCGCGTCTTGTACTGGCGGCGCCTGAGGCGGTCACGCTCACCGCCGGCGTGGTGGCCAAGACGCTGCCCGGCAATGTCGGACCGTCCACTTTGTGGCTGTATAACGAAAAGATTGCGCCCGTCCTGCGCATCCGACGCAATGAAGCCTTCACGGCCGTGTTCCGCAATGAGCTGGCGGAACACAGCGCCATCCACTGGCATGGCGTGCGGGTGCCGCATGCCATGGACGGCGTGCCGTTTATCACGCAGGATCCGGTGCAACCGGGTGAAAGCTTTACCTACCAGTTTGCGCCGCCCGATCCGGGGACCTTCTTCTTCCATCCGCATTGCAACACGGTCGAGGCACTCGGACGCGGGCTGGCCGGGGTGCTGGTCGTCGAAGATCCGCGCGACCAGGGCCTGTTCGATATCGAGCATGTTCTGGTGCTGAAGGACTGGCGCAGCCGGCATGACGGCAGTTTCGAGGATTTCCTCACCGATGCCGGCGCGGCACGGGCCGGTAGTTTCGGCGATCTGCGTACCGTGAATGGTGCGGTGCTGCCGACGCTGACCGTCCAGCCCGGCGCCCGGGTCCGGCTGCGCATCCTGAATGTCGATTCGACCCGCATTCCGATGCTCAGCCTGCGCGGCGCAGCGAAGCCGGTGGTGATCGCCACCGATGGCAATGCCTGCGATCCCTTCGCGCTGAACGGCTGGCGCCTCGGTCCCGCCATGCGCGCCGATGTCGCTTTCATCGCGCCGTCGAAAGCCGGCGCCGAGATCATTATCGAGGATGTGTTCGGCACGAAACCGCGGCCGCTGGCGAAACTGGTGACGGCGGGACAGGAACTGCGGTCGACCAGGGCGAGCTTGCGCCTGCCGGCTGCCGAACTGCCGCAGCCCGATCTGAAAACTGCGACCAGGCTGGATGTACAGCTGCTCTCCGGCAGTGCCGATCCGAAGCTGGAGGCCTGGGCGAAGGAGAATGGCGTCAGCCCCGATGAAATCTGCCTGACGCAGAAGGTTTTCTGGTCGCTGAACCGGCAGGTCTGGCCGGGCATGGCGCATGACAGGCTGCCGCCGCCGCTGTTCGAGCTGAAATCCGGCCGCAGCTATGTGGCCGAATTGTTCAACGGCACGCCGCACCAGCATCCGATGCATCTGCATGGCCATACCTTCCGCGTGCTGGGATCGTCGGAGCGCGACCTGCCGCCGCACTGGGCCGATACCGTGCTGGTGCGGCCCAAGGAACGAATCCGCATCGCCTTCGTGGCCGGCGAACCGGGCGACTGGATGTTCCACTGCCATATCATCGAACACCAGGAAACCGGCATGATGGCCTATCTTCGCGTGTCCTGAGACGGGTCGCCTGGATTAAGAAGATTTAATGCGGCGTTCAGGTGCTGCGAAGCCGGGACTTCCTATGTTGCAGGGGTGAGTTTCCCCTGCCTTAAGGAGCAGCCCCATGAAGACCGCCTCCCGTCTGAAACGCACTATCGTCGCCGTCCTGCTCGCCACCACTGTCCTGTCCGGCGGTGGCGGCTATCTTGCCGCCCGCGCTTTCGCTGCCGACGCGCCGATCACCGTCGCCCCGGCCGAACAGCCGGCGCCGGTTGCCGCGCGCGCGTCCTTCGCCGACCTGGTCGAGAAGGTGAAGCCGGCGGTGGTCAACATCTCCACCACCGAGAAGGTCGAGTCCCGCCAGCGCCAGCAGCAGATGCAGTCCGGTTCGCTGGAAGATTTTTTCCGGCAGTTCATGGAGCAGCAGGGCCAGCGCAAGCGTGGCCCGCAGCATGCGCTCGGCTCGGGTTTCATCATCGATCCGAGCGGCTATATCGTCACCAACAACCACGTGGTGGAAGATGCCGCCAAGGTGGTGGTGACGCTGGATGACGGCAGCGAGCATCCTGCCGTGGTGAAGGGGCGCGATCCCAAGACTGATGTGGCGCTGCTGAAGATCGAGAGCAAGGCGCCGCTGCCCTATGTCGCCTTCGGCGATTCCGACAAGGCACGGATCGGCGACTGGGTGGTCGCGGTGGGCAATCCTTTCGGCCTGGGCGGCAGCGTATCGGCCGGCATCCTGTCGGCACGTGGCCGCAACCTCAATAACGGGCCTTACGATAATTTCCTGCAGATCGACGCGCCGATCAATCCGGGCAATTCCGGCGGTCCGATCTTCGATGCCACCGGCCGCGTGATCGGCATCTCGACGGCGATTTATTCGCCGAGTGGCGGCAGCGTCGGTATCGGCTTCGGTGTGCCGTCGAACCTGGCCAGCACCATCGCGGCCCAGCTGAAGGATGGCGGCAAGGTCGAACGCGGCTGGCTCGGCGTCAGTATGCAGCCGATGACCGAAGGCCTGGCCAAGGCGGTCGGCCGCAAGTCTGCCGATGGCGTTCTGGTGGCCGAAGTGATGCCCGATGCACCGGCGGCCAGGGCCGGCCTGAAACAGGGCGATGTGGTCACTACGGTGAACGGGCAGGCCGTGCGCGATCCGCGCGATCTGGCCACCCAGGTGGCCGGACTGAAGGCTGGCGACACGACCAAGCTCGGCGTCTGGCGCGACGGTCGGGAAAAGACCATCAGCGTCACCATCGGCAGCCAGCCGAGCGATCAGACCGCGGCCCTGAACGATACGGCGAACGAAGAAGGCAAGGTGGGCCTGAGCCTGGCGCCGCTGACACCGGAATTGCGCAACCGTCTCGGTCTGGAAAACAGTGCCAAGGGTGCGGTGGTGGCCGAGGTCGCCTCCGACAGCAAAGCCGAGGAGAGCGGCGTGCAGCCGGGTGATATCATCGTTGGCGTTGCCGGCAAGAGTGTGGCCAGCCCGTCCCAGGCGGTCGATGCGATCAAGGCGGCCCAGCATGAGAAGAAGGAGGCCGTTACCCTGCTGGTCATGCGGAATGGCACGACCTATTATCTGGCCCTGCAACTCGCCTGAACCCGGCGTATCTCAAGCATGGGCCGGAGCGGGATATCCGCTCCGGCCTTTCTCTCTCCGTCGATCCATGAAAATTCTGCTCGTCGAGGACAATCCGCAGGTCGCCCAGTTCGTCCGCAAGGGGCTGACGGAAGCAGGGCATGCCGTCGATCACGCCGATAACGGCCGCGACGGGCTGTTTCTGGCCAGCAGCGAAACCTACGACGTTCTGGTGCTCGACCGCATGCTGCCCGGCGGTATCGATGGTCTCGGGATCATCGAAGCCCTGCGCCGCACCGGCAATACGACACCGATCCTGATCCTGAGTGCGCTGGCCGATGTGGACGAGCGTATCCGCGGCCTGAAAGCCGGCGGCGACGACTATCTGACCAAGCCCTTTGCCTTTGGCGAACTGGAAGCGCGGTTGGTTGCCCTGGCGCGCCGCGGCCAGTCCGCCAGCCAGGATACCGTGCTGAAAGCCGGCGATCTCAGCCTAGATATTCTCAGCCGCAAGGCCAGCCGGGCCGGCAAGGCAATCGCGCTGAAGCCGCGTGAATACAAATTGCTGGAATACCTGATGCGCCATGCCGGACAGGTGGTGACCCGCACGATGCTGCTGGAGAATGTCTGGGACTATCATTTCGACCCTCAGACCAATGTGATCGACGTGCATATCAGCAATCTGCGCCAGAAGATCGATGCGGGTTTCGAGCGGCCGCTGCTGCATACCGTGCGCGGCGCCGGTTACCGGCTGAGTGAAGATGCCTAGGGTGCTGCGCTCGACGGCGATGCGGCTGGCGCTGGTCTTCGCCAGCCTGTTCATGGTGGCCGCCCTGCTGCTCGCCGGCCTGCTGTGGTGGAGCACGGCCGGCTATCTGGATCGCGAGACCGATGCCGTGATCGCCGCCGATACACGCGCCATCGGCGACCGGTTGAGCGATTTCGGTCTTGCCGGTGCCGTGCAGACGATGAACGAACGCATTGCCGCCGATGCCGATCAGCGCGCGATTTACCTGCTGACCGATCCGCGCCTGCGACCGCTGGGCGGCAATGTCGATGCCTGGCCGCTGAAGGTTGGTGCCAGGCCGGGCTGGTATGAAATCGAGCTGGTGCATCGCGACCGCCTGCATGTCAGCCGCCTGCTGCATGTGATACTGCCTGGCAATTACCAGCTGCTGGTCGGCCGCGATGTGCAGGACCGCGTCGAAATCCGCAACCTGTTCCTGCGCGGCCTGGCCTGGGCCGGGCTGGCGGCCGTGGCTTTTGCCCTGTTCGGCGCCTGGCTGATCCGGCGTGCGGTCGAACGCCGCATCGAAGGCATCAATCGCACCGCGACGGCCATCGTGCAGGGCGATCTGGCGCGGCGCGTGCCATTGCGCAATACCGATGACGAGTTCGATCAGCTGGTGGCGACCATCAACCGCATGCTCGACCAGATGCAGCAGCTGATCGAAGGCGTGCGCAACGTGTCCAATGCCATTGCCCATGATCTGCGCACGCCTCTGGCCGAGACGCGGGCGCGGCTGGAAGGCCTGCTGCGCCAGCCCGCCGGTGCCGAAGCATCACTGGACGGTATCGCCGGCGCCATCGCCGATATCGACCGGCTGATCGGTGTGTTCAACGCCCTGCTGCGACTGGCCGAGCTGGATACCGGCTTGCGGCGTGCCGGCTTCGCACGGATCGACCTGACAGCGCTGGTGGAGGACGCGGTCGAGCTGTATGCCCCTGCCGCCGAGGCCCGGGGTATTGCTCTGACCAGTGCGGCATCGCCGGGCCTGTCGATCACCGGCGACCGCCACCTGCTCGCGCAGGCGGTGGGAAACCTATTGGACAACGCGGTGAAATACACGCCCGCCGGTGGCAGCATCCACCTGACTGCCGGGCCGGCCGAGGATGGCGGGATCGCCATTACCGTGGCCGACAGCGGGCCCGGGATTCCGGAGGCTGAGCGGGGCAAGGCCATTCAGAGGTTCTACCGCGGCGATGCCAGCCGGCATGCCGAGGGGGTGGGGCTGGGCCTCAGCCTGGTGGATGCCGTGGCGCGGCTGCATGGCGGCGAGCTGCGATTGGAGGCTAACAATCCCGGCCTGCTGGCGGTCTTGGCATTGCCGCCATCCGCTTGATAGGATTGGTCATGGCACATGACCACGACCATCATCATCACGACCACGATCACGGCACAATTCTGAGCGACGTCGAGCTGCGCGTTCGCGCACTGGAAAGCGTGCTGGTCGAGAAGGGTTATGTCGATCCGGCGGCGCTCGATCTGCTGATCGAGACCTACGAAACCAAGGTGGGGCCGCATAACGGCGCCCATGTGGTGGCCAGGGCCTGGAGCGATCCGGCCTATCGCGACTGGCTGCTGAAGGATGCGACGGCAGCGATCCAGTCGCTCGGCTACATCGGTCGCCAGGGCGAGCATATGGTGGCGGTGGAGAATACGCCAACCCTCCATAACATGGTCGTCTGCACGCTGTGCTCCTGCTATCCGTGGCCGGTGCTGGGCCTGCCGCCGGTCTGGTACAAGTCGGCACCCTATCGCTCGCGCGCAGTCATGGATCCGCGCGGCGTGCTGCAGGATTTCGGTGTGACGCTGCCGGACGGCAAGCAGATCAAGGTCTGGGATTCCACCGCCGAGGTACGCTACCTCGTGCTGCCTGAACGGCCGGCCGGCACCGAGGGCTGGAGCGAGGAACGGCTGGCAACGCTGGTGACGCGCGACAGCATGATCGGCACCGGCATAGCCAGGGTGCCGGCATGAACGGTGGTGCCGATATGGGCGGCATGCAAGGCTTCGGCCCGGTGCGCCATGAGGGTGAGAACGAGCCGAAATTCCACGCCGCGTGGGAAAAGCGCGTGCTGGCGATGACGCTGGCGGTCGGCGCTACCGGCCAGTGGAATATCGACATGTCACGCTCGGCGCGTGAAAGCCTGCCGCCGCCGCAATATTTCGCCAAGAGCTATTATGAAATCTGGCTGTCCGGCCTCGAGAAACTGATGATCGAGCGCGGCATGATTTCAGCCGAAGAAGTCGAAGCCGGGCGCGTGCTGGCGCCACCGAAAAAACTGCCGCGCATCCTGACCGCCGAGGCGGTGCCCGCGGTTCTGGCCAAGGGCGGCCCGACCGAACGTCCGGGCGACCAGCCGGCGCGCTTCAAAACTGGTGATCGCGTGCGCGCCAGGAACATGCATCCGACCGGGCATACAAGGCTGCCGCGTTACGTGCGTGGCCATGTCGGCACCATCGAACTGCTGCATGGCGTGCATGTCTTCCCGGACAGCAATGCCAAAGGGCAGGGCGAACAGCCGCAGTGGCTCTATACCGTGCGCTTCGAAGGCCGAGAGCTCTGGGGCTCGGATGCCGATCCGACGCTCTCAGTCTCGGTCGATGCCTGGGACAGCTACCTGGAGCCGGTGGTATGAACGTATCGCTCAGCGATATCCTGCCGGAGTTGCCCTGCGATGAAACGGCGGCGCCGGTTTTCCATGCGCCGTGGGAGGCGCAGGCCTTTGCCATGGCGGTGAGCCTGCACCAGAAGGGCCTGTTCACCTGGACGGAATGGGCCGCCGTGCTGAGTGCCGAGATCAGGGCGGCACAGGCCGCCGGCGATCCCGATACCGGCGCGACCTACTATCAGCACTGGCTGAGGGCGCTGGAGCGCCTGACGGTCGAGAAGGGCGCGGCCACGCCGGCCGCCCTGCAGGACAAGGCCGCGGCCTGGGACCGTGCCGCCCGCGCCACGCCGCACGGCCAGCCGATTATCCTTTAGAGTGCCTTCGGCACAGTCACGCCGAGCTTGTCGGCCCAGGGCTGCAGGCCGGGCATGATTTCCGGATGCAGTGCCACGCCGTCGGCCTGCTGCTGTGCCCGCAGTTTCAGGCCGCGTTCGCCCGGCATACGGACCGGCGGATTGCCCGGCCTGACCGGCGCGGTGCGGCAGGCCTGGGCCAGCCATTCGGTCTCTTTCCGGAAAGCGTCGACGCCGCCGAAAGCGGCCGGATCGATCACCTGCAGAAAGACACGGGCGCCCCACTGTTTGGAACCGACGGCGCGGCCGGAGCCGGCGAGGCCCGAGGTCAGCATCTCGACCAGCAGGCCGAGCGCGAAACCCTTGTGGCCGAGTTCCATGCCGCCGAGCGGCAGCACGGCGCCGGGCGGATCGGTCAGGAAGCTGGCGGGATCGTCGGTGGCATTGCCCTGATTGTCGACCAGCCAGGGACCGCCCAGCTTTCCGCCGGTACGGTTGAGCCGCGCCACCATGCCGTTGGTGGTAGTCGACGCGCTGATATCGAATATCACCGGTGTGGTTTTGGTCGGCCAGCCGCCGGCAATCGGGTTCGGTGTGTAGCGCCCGGCGATGGCACCGAAGGGGGCCACCGAGCCGCTATGCGGGTCGGAACTGGCAATCAGCAGCGCCATGCCCTGTTCGATGGCGCGCATCGGATAGGCCGCCAGGCAGGCGATATGATGTGCGTGATTGATCACCACCGTGCCGGTGCCATAGGTCCTGGCGCGGTCGATCGCCGCGTGGATCGCCTTCAGCACCAGCCAGGGGCCGGGCAGGTAGTGACCATCCCAGGTCAGCACAGCGGGCCGTTCGGCGATCACGGTGGGCTCGCCGGTTTTGGCCATGCGGCCGGCTTCGAGTTCGCCCAGATACGGGCCAAGCAGCTGCAGACCATGGGTGCTGTGTCCCATCAGGTCGCCCTCGACCAGGATGGCCGCAGTGGCGCGGGCCTTGTCCTTCTCCAGTCCGGCCCTGACGAGCAGGTCGATGGCGAAGGAGACGAGGGTGGTGGCGGCGTAGCGTTGCGTCATGGTGGGTCCGATGAAAAAACGGCGCGCCTGCAAGCAGGGCGCGCCGTCTTGTACGACTGCGATTGCGGCTCAGCCGAGCGCGTTCTGCACGGCCCGTTTGGCGACAACACCGACCAGATGGGCGCGGTATTCGCCGCTGCCATGGATGTCGCTGTTCATCTTCGCCGGATCGGTCTTGATACCCTTCAGTGCATCGGGGCTGAAGGACTTGCCCAGTGCCGCTTCCATTTCGGTATGGCGGAACACGCAGGGACCGGCACCGGTGACGGCAACGCGAATGCCATTCGCCGTTTCGGCGACGAAAACGCCGACCATGGCATAGCGCGAGGCTGGATTGCGGAACTTCTCGTAGCCGGCGCGCTTGGGCTGCGGGAATTCGATCTTGGTGATGATCTCGCCTTCCTCCAGCGCAGTTTCAAACAGGCCGGTGAAGAAAGCGTCGGCAGCGATCTTGCGCTTGTTGGTATGTACGGTGGCATTCAGTCCGACCACGGCCGCGGGATAATCGGCTGCCGGGTCGTTGTTTGCCACCGATCCGCCGCAGGTGCCCATATTGCGCACCTGCGGGTCGCCGATGCCGCCGGCCAGCTTGGCCAGCGCCGGGATGGCTTTCTTCACATCCGCCGAGGTTGCCACTGCGGCATGTTTGGTGATGGCGCCGATGCTGACGGCACCGCCCGACGCACTGATGCCGCCCAGTTCTGCAATGCCGGTGAGATCGACCAGATCGGATGGCGAGGCGAGGCGATTTTTCAGGGTCGGCAGCAGGGTCTGGCCACCGGCAATGAACTTGCCGTCGCTGGCGCCACCGAGCAGCTTGGCGGCATCGGCGAGCGAGGCAGGACGGTGATAGTTGAACGCATACATGGGGCTTCTCCTGACTAAGTCTATTCGGCGGCGGCCGCGAGATTCTGGCGCTGGATCACGCGCCAGACATTCTGCGGCGTCGCCGGCATATTGATGTCTTCGGTGCCGAGAGCATCGGTGATGGCATTCATCAGCGCAGCCGGGGCGGCGATCGCACCGGCTTCGCCGCAGCCCTTCACGCCCAGCGGATTATGCGGGCAGGGGGTCTCGATCATACCGACCTTGTAGGACGGCAAATCGTCGGCGCGCGGCATGCAATAATCGTTAAAAGACGCCGTGAGCAGCTGACCGCTTTTCGGGTCGTAAACCACGCCTTCCAGCATGGCCTGGCCGATGCCCTGGGCAATGCCGCCATGCACCTGGCCTTCGACGATCATCGGGTTGATGACGTTGCCGAAGTCGTCCACCGCTACCCAGTTGGCGATGGTGGTGACACCTGTCGCGGAGTCGATTTCCACTTCGGCAATGTGCACGCCGGCCGGGAAGGTGAAGTTGGCCGGGTCGTAGAAGGCGCTGGCCTCCAGACCTGGTTCGAGATCGGCCGGATAATTGTGCGGCACATAGGCGGTGAAGGCGATCTGCGCCATCGGCACCTGCTTGTCGGTGCCCTTCACCGAGAAGATGCCCTTGTCGTAGGCGACGTCATCGACCGACGCCTCCATCAGATGCGCGGCGATCTTCTTGCCCTTGTCGATGATTTTCTCGGTGGCGCGGATGATGGCCGAGCCGCCGACCGCCAGCGAGCGCGAGCCGTAGGTGCCCATGCCCATCGGCACCAGTGCGGTGTCGCCGTGCACGACTTCGATGTTTTCCATCGGCACGCCGAGCTTGTCGGAGACGATCTGGGCGAAGGTGGTTTCGTGGCCCTGGCCATGGCTGTGCGAGCCGGTATAGACGAACACGCTGCCCGTGGCATTGAAACGGATCTGCGCTGACTCCCACAGACCGACGCCGGCACCGAGCGAACCGACCACGGCGGACGGCGCGATGCCGCAGGCTTCGATATAGGCACAGATGCCGATGCCGCGCAGGTTACCCTTGCGCGCGGACTCGGCCTTGCGTTTGGCGAAGTTGGCGTAGTCGGCCATTTTCATCGCCTCGTCCAGTGCCTTGGCATACTGGCCCGAGTCATACACGCAGGCGACCGGCGTCTGGTACGGGAAGGCATCTACCGGCACGAAGTTGCGCCGGCGGATTTCAGCCGGATCCATTTTCAGCTCGCGCGCTGCCGCCTCGACGATACGCTCCACCACATAGGTGGCTTCCGGCCGGCCGGCACCGCGATAGGCATCCACCGGTGTGGTGTTGGTAAATACCGCCTTCACCTCGGCATAGATCGCCGGCGTGGTGTATTGCCCGGCCAGCAGCAGGGCATAGAGATAGGTCGGCACTGCCGAGGCGAAGGTGGACAGGTAGGCGCCCATATTCGCCATGGTGGCGACACGCAGGCCGAGGAACTTGCCATCCTTGTCGAGTGCCAGCTCGGCATGGGTGACATGGTCGCGGCCATGGGCATCAGTCAGAAAAGCCTCGGTGCGATCCGACGTCCATTTCACCGGCTTCTTCAGCTTGCGCGCCGCCCAGACGCAGACGGTCTCTTCGGCATAGTTGAAAATCTTGGATCCGAAACCGCCGCCGACATCGGGAGCGATCACGCGCACCTTGTGTTCGGGCAGGCCCAGGACGAAAGCGCAGAGGATCAGCCGGATGACGTGCGGATTCTGCGAGGTGGTGTAGACCGTTGTGCTGTCGGTGCCGGAATCATACTCGCCGATGGCGCTGCGCGGCTCCATCGGATTGGGCGACAGGCGGTTGTTCACCAGCTCGATCTTGGTGACATGGGCAGCCTTGGCAAAGGCCTGATCGGTTGAAGCCTTGTCGCCGAACTCCCAGTCATAGCAGAGATTGCCAGGCGCATCAGCATGCACCTGCGGTGCACCGGGCTTGAGCGCGGAGCGAACGTCAGTCACAGGTGCCAGCACGTCGTAATCGACCTCGATCGCCTCGCAGGCATCGCGGGCCTCGCTGGTGCTGCGCGCGATCACCACGGCGACCTGGTCGCCGACATGTCGCACATGGTCGATGGCGATGATGTCGTGACGCGGTGCCTTGTGTGGATTGCCCTGCTTGTCCTTGACCGTCCAGCCGCAGATCAGCCCGCCGACCTTGTCGGCAGCCACATCCTTGCCGGTGTAGACGGCGACGACACCGGGCATCTTGCGCGCGGCATCGGTGTTGATCGACCTGATTTTCGCGAACGCATGCGGAGACCGCAGGAACACGGCGTAAAGCTGACCAGGGCGGTTGATGTCATCTGTGTAATGGCCCTGACCCGTAATGAAGCGAAAATCTTCCTTGCGACGGACTGCCTGACCGATGCCCTGGTTTGCCATAATGCATTACCCCCGCATTGCCTGTGCCCCGGCCATCACGGCCTTGACGATGTTGTGATAGCCCGTGCAGCGGCACAGATTGCCTTCCAGCTCGTGGCGAACGGTTTCTTCGCTCGGATTAGGATTGCGCTGAGCCAGGTCGACCGCACTCATAATCATGCCCGGCGTGCAGAAGCCGCATTGCAGGGCATGATGTTCGCGGAAGGCTTCCTGCATCGGGTGCAGCTTGCCGTCCTGGGCGAGGCCTTCGATGGTGATTACCTTGGCACCCTGCGCCTGCGCGGCGAGGATGGTACAGGACTTCACGCTCTTGCCGTCGATATGGACGACGCAGGCGCCGCACTGGCTGGTATCGCAGCCCACATGAGTCCCGGTGAGCTGCAGATGCTCGCGCAGAAACTGCACAAGCAGTGTGCGCGGCTCGACGTCACGAGTTTCCTGCTGGCCGTTGACGGTGATCGTCACGGAAATCGTCATGCTTTCCTCCCATGGAGCGCGGAGTGTTGGGGCATACGCGCGTCACACCCGGTAACTTTGGGCGCATCGCGCAAGGGGCGTCAAGTTGCAAAACGGTGGATAGTTTTTCAGCGGATGATTTTCAGGCTCGCAGGATCAGGACTGTAGCTGCGCATACGATCACGATCAGGCCGGTGATCCAGAGCCAGCTCGGTATCCCGCCGGTTACCGGCGGCGACGGTTGCGCTGCAGCAGACTTCGGGAGTGCCTCCGGTGTGGCCGATGCGCCGACCGGCTCTGCCATGGCGAGATCCTTGGCCGCTTCGGCTGTTGCCGATGCGTTGTCTGTGGGCACCGCGACGAGCTGATTGAACTTGGTAAAGAAATCTTCTGCCATCTTGGCGGCGACCCCGTCGATCAGCCGTGCGCCGATCTGGGCCAGCTTGCCGCCGACCTGGGCGTTGACGGCATAGGCGAGACGGGTTGCCCCTGCATCGGCATCGGTCAACTGCACCTTGGCGCTGCCCTTGCCGAAGCCGGCGGCGACGCCGCCCTGGGCCTCGCCTGAGATGGTGCAGCTGTTGGGCGGGTCGAGATCGCCGAGCGAGACCTTGCCTTTGAAGCGGGCTTTCACCGGCCCGACCTTGACCTGGACGGTCGCCTCGAAGTCGGTATCCGAGGTCTTGGCGATACTCTCGCAGCCGGCAATGCACTGGCGCAGGATTTCAGGGTCATAGAGGGCATCCCAGACCGCCTGGCGCGGGGCGGGAATGAGCTGTTCGCCGGTCAGTTCCATGACAAACCTCCAAAATCACAACAGTAAATAACTGGGAAAACCGATTCACGAGCTGTTAAGATTAGCCGCCTAGGGTCGACATAACTAGGTTCAGGTCCAGTGCAAGGGTAGGGGTGCTATGGTCCCCGCGACGCGTTCCGGCATCGATGTAAGTTTCTGGCTGCTTGAAAAAGCTGCGGCCGAGCGCATTACCATGTCGCTGCCAAAACTGCGCTGGCTGCTCTACCTCGCGCAAGCCCATTACGCGATTGCCCGTGAGGGCGCCAAACTGATGCCGACCACCTTTCTGGTCGGCGATGATGGTCCGATTGAGCCGACACTGGATCTGGTCTTTCAGGCCGGAATCGAAAATCCCTGGACGCCGTCCCTGAGCGAGACCGCAGAAGGTTTCCTGGAAGGCTTCTGGAAGCGGTTCGGCGCGCTGCCGGCGATTGCACTGCACAAACTGGTGGTCGGCGATCCCGCCTGGCGCAAGGCGCAGGAAAACGGCCCTGGGAGCGAAATCGCGGTCGGCATCCACCGCAACAGTCCCAAGGCAGTGGTCAACCGGACCAATACCCATCCGGCCTCCTCCGGTGCGCGCCGCCCGATTGCGGCTCCGGTGGACTTGCCGCCGTTCGAGGAAGCGGTCCGCGCCAAGATCGCCGAACACGCCATCGATGCCGCTCATCCGCTGACCCGGGCGGTGCGGACAGCGCAGCCAGCGCGGCCCGGACAGCCAGGGCAGCAGCCAGGGCAGCAGCCAGCCGCGAAAACGGCCTCCGTGCAGGAAGCGGCTGGCCACCTGCGTGCCGCGCCGCCGGACAGCCAGGAAGTCCGCTTTACTGCCGATGGCCGGTCGGTCACCCGCTGGCGTCCGAAGCGCCGCGTGGAAGGCCCTACGATCTAGGTCTAATAGCTCCTAACCCTCCGCAAGCCTTGTTAGAATCGTTTTGGCACCGTCCATAAAAGGTGTTACGGTTATTTGCGTAGTGGGGCTAATGAAGGACTAAAAGAGTGGATCAAGGGGGCTTCGGCGACGCCGAGATCGTCAAGATTTCCGGCAAGGTCAAGTGGTTCAACGCGGTCAAAGGCTTTGGTTTCGTCAGTCCTGACGACAATTCCGGAGACGTATTTCTTCATCTCTCCTGCCTGCGGCAGGCCGGTTACGAAAGCATCGAAGAGGGGTCGACGCTGCTGCTCGAAGTGGCCAAACGGCCCAAGGGCATGCAGGCGGTTCGTGTTCTGTCAGTCGATACCAGCACGGCCCAGCCGTCTTCCGGCGGCCCCGGCGGCGGTTTCGGCGACCGTGGCCCGCGGGCGCCGCGCCAGCCCCGTTTCGGCGGTGGCGGTTTTGGCGACCGGGGTGGCTTCGGTGACCGTGGCGGCTTCGGCGATCGGGGCGGTTTCGGTGGCGACCGCGGCGGTGCACCCCGCTTCCCCTCGGTGGTTGCCCAGGGCGATTTCTTCGAAGCCAAGGTCAAATGGTTCAATGCCGTGAAAGGCTATGGCTTCGTGTCGCGCGGCGATGGCCAGCAGGACATCTTCGTCCATATGGAAGTTCTGCGTCGCGAGGGCATCAATGAACTGCAGCCCGGCCAGTCGGTGCGGGTGCGCATCGGTCAGGGCCCCAAGGGGCCGCAGGTCGCTGAAAT